>NZ_CP017563.2:0-600000 GCF_001865575.2 Paraburkholderia sprentiae WSM5005 | reverse complement strand
ATGCCGGCTGTGGCATGGCGCATAGACAAGTTTCATAAAAAGCTCAGAACTGTTCGCGTGATCGATCGCCAGTTACTGTGAAGGAGACGCAATGCGCAATACCCTGTTTGGTTGGCTGGCACTCGTCGCGGCGGCATGCGCCGCGAGCGCGCCGGCCTATGCCGAATTCGCCGACCCGATGCACGCGCCCGCGGTCATCAACCCGCATGCCGCGCATGAACCGCTCATGGCGCTGGCGCAGGCCGGACAGCGCCTGGTCGCGGTAGGTCCGCGCGGTGCAATTCTCGTTTCGGACGACGGCGCCATGCACTGGCGCCAGGTCCCGGTGCCGGTGAGTTCCGATCTGGTGGCCGTTACGTTCAAGTCGGCCGCGCTGGGGTGGGCGGTCGGACACGACGGCGAGGTACTCCATACCACCGACGGCGGCAATACCTGGACGCGACAGCTCGACGGCCAGCAGGCGGCCAAACTGATGAGCGAGTACTACGCGAAGCAACCGGGCGACTCGCCGGACCTCAAGGCATCGCGCGAAGAGGCCGAGCGCTTCGAAGCAGACCACGGCGGCCGTCCGTTTCTCGACGTCTGGTTCGACGACGAGCGTTCCGGCTGGGTCATCGGTTCGTTCAACATCATTTTTCACACCGACGACGGTGGCAAGAGCTGGGTGCCCTGGTTCGATCGCGTGGACAATCCCAATGCGTTGAACCTGCATGCGATGCGGCGTATCAACGGCACGCTTTATATCGCGGGCGAACAGGGGCTGCTGCTCAAGCTCGATCCCGGCAAGCAGCGTTTCGTCGCGGTGCCTACGCCGTCGAAGGGCAGCTTGTTCGGTCTCGCTTCCACACGCAACGCGATGATCGTCTACGGGCTGCTCGGCAACGCGTATCGCTCCACTGACAGCGGCGCGACGTGGGACAAAATCACGCTGCCGACCGGCGCGAGCATTCTGGCTTCGGCTGAACTGCCCGACGGTCACCTGATTCTCGCGACCCAGGCGGGCGAGCTGCTCGAGAGCGTCGACCAGGGGGCAACGTTTCATGCACTCGGCGCGAGCCAGCCGGGCGGCATCTTCGCCATGGCGCTGCGTGGCGACACAGCGGTGCTGGCCGGCGCGGCCGGCCTGTCACGGATCGCATTGTCGAAGTCGCACTAAGGGAGAGCAGATATGACCGGCGGCAACAATGCCCAATTCGACAAGATGCCCGTGGTGGCAGATCTTGCCCAGTTCGATTCAGGTTCAGGCAACGCGCTAGAACGGTTGATCTTCAACCGCCGTCCCTGGCTCATCGTCATATGCGCGATCATCACGGCGGTGCTGGGATTCCAGGCGCTGCGACTCGATGTGAATGCGAGCTTCGAGAAGATGATTCCGCTCTCGCATCCGTACATCAAGAACTATCTGGCCAACAAGGCGGACCTCAAAGGGCTCGGCAATTCGCTGCGGATCGTCGTCGAGAATCCCTCGGGCGATATCTACGATCCAAAGTATCTCGCCGCACTGCGGCGCATCAACGATGCGTTGTTCCTGATTCCGGGCGTCGATCGCCCTGGCGTGAAGTCGATCTGGATGCCGATTGTCCGCTGGAATGTGGTCACCGAGCGCGGCTTTGCGGGCGGCCCGGTGATGCCGGACGGCTTCGACGCGTCCGCGCAGGCGATCGCACAGCTGCGCACGAACATCGCGCGCGCAAACATCGTGGGCAGCATCGTATCGAATGATCTGCATTCGAGCATGATCCAGTTGCCGCTGCTCGATCATTATGCCGATACCGGCAAACCGCTCGACTACGCAAAGCTTTCACACCAGATCGACGAGGTCATCAAGAACGAGGGGCACGGCGAGGTGCACGTGCACGTGGTGGGCTTCGCGAAGCTGATCGGCGATCTGATCGACGGTCTCAAGCTGGTGGCGATGTACTTCGGCGTGGCCGCGGCGATCGCCCTCGTCGTGATCTTCCTCTACACGCGCTGCTATCGCAGCACGCTGCTGGTAGTGGCTTGTTCGCTGATTGCGGTGGTCTGGCAGCTTGGCATCATTCGCACGCTCGGCTACGTGCTCGACCCGTATTCGGTGCTGGTGCCGTTCCTCGTTTTCGCCATCGGCGTCTCGCATGGCGCACAGAAGATGAATGGGATCACGCAGGACATCGGGCGCGGCACGCATCGCTATGTAGCGGCACGCTATACGTTCCGGCGGCTCTTTCTCGCCGGTCTCACGGCGCTGCTTGCGGACGTGGTTGGTTTCGCCGTGCTGATGGTCATCGACATTCCGGTGATCAAGGATCTGGCCTTTACGGCGAGCGTCGGCGTTGGCGTGCTGGTCTTCACGAATCTGCTGCTGCTGCCGGTACTGCTCTCGTATGTCGGCGTGAGTCCCTCGGCTGCACGGCGTAGCGTACGCGGCGAGCAGAACGACGCGCGCGGCACCTCGTCGGCGGGCGCGCTGTGGAATCTGCTCGACCGCTTCACTGAACGCCGCTGGGCCGTGGGTGCGATCGTTTGCGCGGGGGCACTCACGGTGCTCGGATGGTCGATCAGCCAGCATCTGCAGATTGGCGACCTCGATTCGGGCGCGCCGGAACTCAGGCCGGACTCGCGCTACAACCTCGACAACGCTTACACCAATGCGCATTTCGGTCTGTCGAGCGACCTGTTCGTCGTGGTCGGCAAATCGTCGCACGGCACGTGCGATGCGAACAACTTCCCACTCGTGCTCGAAGCCGACCGGCTAGAAACCGCACTGCGTGGCGTGCCGGGCGTGCAGACGACGACCTCGGTCGGCGGCCTCGCGCGCTGGGTAACGGCGGGCTTTTACGAGGGCTACCCGAAGTGGTACACGATCGACCGCGTGCCTTCGATCGTCAACAAGACGGTGTGGCAGATCCTGCTCGATCATCCTGATCTGCTGAGCCAAACTTGCGGCACGGCGCCCGTCATTGCGTATCTGACCGATCACAAAGCCGCGACGCTCTCGCGTGTGATGGACGCTGCGGAAGCATTCGTGAAAGCCCACAGCGACGCCGATCACCAGTTTCTGATGGTTGCCGGCTCGGCGGGCATCGATGCGGTGACGAACGTGGTCGTCGCGAAAGCGAACCGCACGATGCTGTTCATGGTGTATGCGGCGGTGATCTTGCTGTGCTTCATCACGTTCCGCAGCTGGCGCGCGGTCGTGGTGGCCGTCGTGCCGCTTGGGATCACTTCGGTGCTGTGCGAGGCGCTGATGGTCAAGCTCGGCATTGGCGTGAAGGTAGCGACGCTGCCCGTGATTGCATTGGGTGTGGGCATTGGCGTCGACTATGCGCTCTATCTGCTGAGCGTGCAGCTCGCGTATCAGCGTGCCGGGCAACCGCTGCGCGTAGCTTATCGTCATGCGGTGCAGTTCACGGGCAAGGTCGTGGCGCTGGTCGGCGTAACGCTGGCTGCCGGCGTCGTGACATGGGCGTTCTCTCCGATCAAGTTCCAGGCCGACATGGGCATCTTGCTCACGTTCATGTTCCTGTGGAACATGATCGGCGCGCTGATCCTCATTCCGGCGCTGTCGCATTTCCTGTTGCAAGGCATCTCGCGTAAGGCGGTGGCGAAGAGCGCCGCGGCCGGTCCCGCGAACGTCGAAGCCCGTAACGGCGAAGTGACGCTGCGGTAGTGATGCTGTCACGCGCGCCGCTTTGCGCGCGGTAGCGTCCGCGGTACGAAAGAACTGGCCTGCTATCTGCCGGGGTAGCGGGCCGTTCTCTCTTCGAGTCAATCGGCGCGTTAGGGCGAGCGCCTCTCGCTTTCCTACACGACGGACATCGAGAAGCTCAGGATCTCCGAGACCCCGCCGTCGACCATCAGCATTTGCCCGTTCATGTAGGAGCTAGCCTCCGAGGCGAGAAACACGGCGACGCCACCGAGTTCTTCGGGGTTTCCCCAGCGGCCAACCGAAATATGCGAGCGCACGATCTCCTTCATTTGTGGATTCG
Source organism: Paraburkholderia sprentiae WSM5005 (assembly GCF_001865575.2). NCBI lineage: Bacteria > Pseudomonadati > Pseudomonadota > Betaproteobacteria > Burkholderiales > Burkholderiaceae > Paraburkholderia > Paraburkholderia sprentiae. Next base: position 596,032 of record NZ_CP017563.2, on the reverse strand, counting down.
ACGTGACGGGCTCGGCCATATCGGTGAGAAAGTAGCCGGGGCAGATGCCGTTGCAACGAATGCCGTGGCGGCCCAGCTCCGCGCCGAGCGATTTCGTGAGTCCCGCAACGGCGTGCTTGCTGGCCACATACGCCTGAAGCTTCTCGCGGCCGAGCACGGACACATAAGACCCGACATTGATGATGCGTCCGTGTCCGCGTTCGACCATGGGACGAGCCACTTGCTGCGCGAGCAGGTAGGCGGCCGTGACGTTGGTATTCATGGTTCGTTGCCACATGTCCAGGTTCGACTCGAGAAAATCGCTCCACTCGCACATGCCCGCGTTGTTGAGCAGTACGTCGATGCGTCCGTGGCGCGCCAGCACGTTGCGAACGCCGTTTCGGATTGCGTTCGGATCGGTGAGGTCGAACGGTTCGATATCGACGTCGCCGCCTGTTTTGCGAATCGATGCCGCGGCGGTTTCGAGGCTTGCGCGCGAACGCGCGCAGAGGATGACGGTTGCACCGGCTGACGCCAACGCGCACGCCATCGCAAATCCGAGACCGCGCGACGCGCCGGTGACGAGCGCAATCTGTCTGTCCAGTGAAAATAGTTTCATAGCCTGACTCCGGTGGATCATGCGAAGGCTGATGACTGGTGGCGAACGACGATCTTGCCGAAATGCTGCTGGCTTTCGAGGTGCCGAAGCGCGTCCGCTACATACGCAAAGTCATGAACGGAGTCGATGACGGGCCTGAGTTTGTGCAATGCGATCGCACGGTTCATCGCTTCGAAATCCTGACGGGAGCCGACGCGGATCGGCGCGATCGATAGTCCGCGCATGAAGAACCCTTCGCCGGCAGAAGGGGCGCCGGTCAGCAGCCCCACGACGCTGATGCGTCCGCCGTCCCGCGTGGCGGCAACCGACTTGCTGAATGTTTGCGCGCCGCCCACCTCGACGACCAGATCGACTCCACGGCCATCGGTGAGGCTCAGCACGGCGTCATCCCAATTCGGCGTGTCGCGGTAGTTGATCGTGGCGTCGGCACCGAGCTCGGTCAGGCGTTTGAGCTTGGTTTCGCTCGACGACGTGGCGATCACGCGCGCGCCGAAAAGGCGTGCCAGCTGTAGAGCGAAGATCGATACGCCGCCGGAGCCTTGCACGAGGACGGTTTGACCCGGCAGCAAGGCCGCATGCTGACACAGTGCATTCCATGCGGTGACGGCGGCGCAAGGCAGCGTTGCGGCTTCCTCGTCGGAAAGATGAGGCGGAACTGCAACCAGCTCCTGCTCGCTCAGTACGATTTTGTCGCGGAGCATACCTTCGACAATCGCGCCGCGGCCCAGGGTATCCGCGTGTTGCGGACGCGCGCCGCCGTGCCAGTCCTCCGCGAAATTGGCCATCACCCGGTCGCCGGGCCTGAAGCGCCGTACGCCTGGACCGACGGCAAGCACGACGCCCGCGCCGTCCGAGGCCGGAATGAAGTTGGGTGCCATCCAGTCGCGAAACGCACCCTTCATCAGCAGCAACTCCCGGAAATTCAGCGAACTGGCATTGACCTGCACCAGTACCTGATGAACGCCGGGCGGCGCCGGATCGGGTTCCTCGCATAACGCCAGGCCCGCAATGCCTTCGAAACGCTCGCATCGATAGAGCTTCATTTGTCGCCTCATGGTGTGGAACGAGAGCGTCGAATGGATTGCCGAGCGACGCTTTTCTCATTCTTCTCGTTGACAGCCGCAAAAAGATGAGTTCAGAATATGGAACATTGTTCAACAAAGTGTCCGGAGCGTCAAATTGAAGATATTGGTCGCGGTGAAGCGCGTGATCGACTACAACGTGAAACCTCGGGTGAAGTCAGACGGCTCGGGCGTCGATCTGGCCAACGTGAAAATGGCCATGAACCCGTTCGACGAGATCGCGGTGGAGGAGGCGGTGCGCCTGAAGGAAGCGGGCGTGGCGAGCGAAGTCGTCGTGGTATCGGCGGGGACCGCGCAATCCCAGGAGGTGCTGCGTACCGCGCTCGCCATGGGGGCGGATCGCGCCGTGCTAGTGGAGAGCGATGTGGATCTGCAGCCGCTCGCAGTCGCCAAGCTGCTGGCCGCCGTGGCCGCGCGGGAAACCCCGCAACTGGTGTTGCTCGGCAAGCAGGCCATCGACAACGACGCTGGCCAGACCGGGCAGAAGCTCGCCGCATTGCTCGGATGGCCGCAAGCGACATTCGCGTTCAAGACGGAAGTGGACGGACAACAACTACTCGTCACCCGTGAGATCGATGGCGGGCTCGAACGCATCGCGCTTGATCTGCCGGCGGTGGTCACGACGGATTTGCGTCTGAACAGTCCGCGCTATGTGACGCTGCCCAACATCATGAAAGCCAAGAAGAAACCTCTGGAGACGCTAAGCCCCGAGGCGCTGGGCGTTGACGTCGCGCCTCGACTGAAAGTTCTCGAAGTGACCGAGCCGCCGGCGCGCAAGGGCGGCGTGATGGTTCCGGATGTGGCAGCGCTGATTGAAAAGCTTCGAAACGAAGCGAAGGTGATCTGATCATGACTATTCTCGTTATCGCCGAACACGACAACGCAAGCCTCAAGCGCGCCACGCTCAACGCCGTCACCGCGGCGGGCGCAGCGGGTGGCGAGGTTCATGTGCTGGTGGCAGGCCACGGCGCGTCGGCCGTCGCGGAGCAAGCGGCGCGCGTCGCCGGGGTCGCCGAGGTACTCGTCGCGGATGCACCCGAATACGAGCACGGTTTGCCGGAAAATCTCGCGGCACTAGTCGTGTCGCTGGCCCCCGCTTACACACATGTGATCGCAGCGTCCACGGCCGTGGGTAAAAACTTCATGCCCCGTGTGGCCGCGCTGCTCGACAGCGCGCAGATTTCCGATGTGGTTGCCTTCAAGACACCCGATGTTTTCGTGCGCCCGATTTACGCCGGCAATGCACTCGCAACGGTGCAATCCTGCGACCCGATCAAGGTCGTCACGATTCGTCCGACCGCGTTCGATGCGGCACCTGCCGGCTCGGCCACCGCGCCATCACGCGCTGTTGCGTCGGCACCGGCTTTCGATAAGACCCGTTTTGTCGGGCAGGAACTCACGAAGTCGAGCCGGCCAGAGCTTGCCGCGGCGAACATCGTGGTGTCGGGCGGCCGCGGCATGCAGAACGGCGACAACTTCAGGCTGCTCGATGCGCTTGCGGACAAGCTGGGCGCGGCGGTCGGAGCGTCGCGCGCGGCGGTCGACGCGGGCTTTGTGCCGAACGACTATCAGGTCGGTCAGACCGGCAAGATCGTCGCGCCTCAGTTGTATATCGCCGTGGGCATATCGGGCGCCATTCAGCATCTCGCCGGCATGAAGGACTCGAAAGTCATCGTCGCGATCAACAAGGACGCCGAGGCGCCGATCTTTCAGGTCGCCGACTACGGTCTCACCGCCGATCTCTTCGAAGCGGTCCCGGCGTTGACCGCTGCGCTCGATTGACGTTCGCCCCGATTGACAGCAATCCGGGCGTCGGCCTAGCATCTGAACGCCGTTCATGTAAATTGAACCATAAGTTGCATATCGACCGCGAGCCGTGCGGTCGCCAGATAAAAAGCCGGAACCGGCGCCTACGCCGGCCACATCACGAAGGAGATATCAATGGGTAACAGAGGTCCCGATTCGGGTGAACACACTGTCCGCCTCGATTTTGTCCCGAAGGACAGTTACCTGTCGAAGCAATTTCTCGAGCGGGAGAACGCGCGCCTTTGGCCGCACGTGTGGCAGGTTGCCTGCCGGCTCGAAGAGATTCCCAACGTCGGCGACTACGTTACCTTCGACGTGGCTGGCGAGTCGATCATCGTGGTGCGAACGGCGGCCGATCAGATCAACGCTTTTTTCAATGTCTGCCAGCATCGTGGCCGTCGCTTGACCAACGGCTGCGGCAAGGCCGCGAAATTTCACTGCGCCTATCACGGCTGGCAGTGGAATCTGGATGGCAGCTTGGCGCGCGTGCTCGATCGCGACGACTGGGCCGGCTGCCCGGAAATGACCGACGGTGATCTTCGTCTGACCGATGTTCTGGTGGACACGTGGGGCGGTTTCGTTTTCATCAACATGGATCCGAACGCCGAGCCGCTTGCTAAATTTCTCGATCCGGTGCCGGAAATCACGAACTGCTTCGAGTTCGAAAAGATGCGCTACCGCTGGTACAAGTCGATTCGTCTGCCGTGCAACTGGAAGGTCGCGCTCGAGGCGTTCAACGAGGGTTATCACGTAGCGGCAACCCATCCTCAGCTGCTGGACGTCGCAGGCGACGACGTCACGCGAAGCTTCGCCTACGGTCGCCACGGCATGTTCGGCTATGCGACGGCCACCCGGATGATCGGCGCGCCTTCGCCGAGAACCGGCAAGCCGATGCCAGAGGACGTACGCCAGGGTCTCGTCAATTTTTTCCGTGTGATGGAAGAAACGCTGAAGGCGATCAATACCGCGCGCGACTACGAAGCGGCGAAACGGCTGATGACCGAGATGTCCCCGTCGGGTAACCAGTTCGAAGTCCTTGCAAAGGCGATGGATTTTCAGCGTGAAGCGGCCATCGCCGAGGGCGCAGGGTGGCCCGAGATCTCTTTCGAGCAACTGGGTCGCGCGGGAGCGGACTGGCACGTCTTCCCCAACCTCATATTTCTGCCGTATCCAGATGGCGCGCTGTTTTACCGCGCACGGCCGGACGGCGATAACCCCGATTCCTGCATCTATGACATCTGGTCCTTGCAGCGCTTCGCGCCGGGCGCGGAGCCGCCGCTAAAGCGCGAATTCTATTACGGCGTGGATGACTGGAAGGAGAACGCGCACGAGAACTTCGGCCTGATCCTGTGGCAGGACTTCCAGAACATGACCAACGTGCAGCAGGGCATGAAGTCGCGCGGCTTCAAGGGCTCGCGCACGAATCCGCTGCAGGAAACGTCGGTATCGAACTTCCATCGCGCGCTGCGCGATTTCATCGCGCGGGAGGAGTGATGTCGACGAGCTGGGACGCAACCTACGACTTCGTGGTGGTCGGCAGCGGCGGTGGTTCGATGTGTGCGGCGCTTGCTTGCAGATCGGTGGGCAAGGAAGCGCTCATCATCGAGAAGCAGGCGAAGGTCGGTGGCTCGACCGGATATTCGGGCGGCGTCTGGTGGCTCCCGAACAATCACGTGATGAAGCGCCACGGCGTCAGCGATTCGTATGAGCGCGCACGCCAGTACTTCGACGCCGCGGTAACGTATCAAGGCCCAGGTACCTCGAATGCGCGACGCGAGGCTTACTTGCGCACCGGGCCGAAGATGGCTGAGTTTCTCGAGCAGCAGGGGATGCAGTTCGTGTACGCGGACGGCTGGTCCGACTACTACGACACGCTGCCCGGCGGCGAGCCGCGTGGTCGTTCGCTGCTGGCAAAGCTTTTCGACGTGAAGGAACTGGGCGAGTGGGCGCCGCGTTTGTCGCGCTACAAGGGCCCGTCGATGCCTGCCAACTCGGACGAGTACCCGACACTGTTTCTGATGAAGCGGACATGGGGCGGCAAGCGCAAGGCGATGCAACTGGGTGGCCGCATGCTCTACCAGAAGATCACCGGCAAGGAACTCGTGGCCAACGGCGCGGCGATTCAGGGGCGCATGCTGCAGATGGCGCTACGCGCGAACGTGCCGATCTGGACGGACACGCCGGTGCGGGAGTTGATCGTTGAAGAAGGGCGCGTGGTCGGCATCGTCGCGGTGCGCAGCGGCCGCGAGTTGCGCGTGCGTGCTCGCGAAGGCGTCCTGCTCAATACCGGCGGCTTTTCACACAACGCGGAAATGCGCCGCAGGTACCAGCCGCAGCCGTCGTCCGCGGACTGGACCAATGCGAATCCGGGCGATACCGGTGAAATCCTGCAAGCCGCGATTGCGCTCGGCGGCGCAGTGGACTGCATGGAGGAAGCGTGGTGGGTCGTGACCTCGCTCGGTCCCAACGAGGAACTGCCCGAAGGTGCGCGCGCGCCGGATGGTTCGCCGCTGCCGTTCATGCATCACCTCGACCTCTCGCTGCCGTTTTCGATCATGGTCGATCAGGACGGCGAGCGCTTTTGCGACGAAGCGGGAGCGTACATGGAAATCGGTCAACGCATGTACCAGCGTCACAGGCAGACGGGTAAGGCCGTTCCCGCATGGGTCGTGATGGACAGCCGGCAGCGCAAGTATTACCCGTGGGGCACGGCGATGCCGGGCCAGATTCCGCAAAAGTGGCTCGACAGTGGCTACATGATCAAGGCAGACACGCTCGAAGAACTGGCCGCGAAATGCAGCATCGACCGTGCCGGGCTGCTCGAGACCGTCAAGCGCTTCAACGGCTTTTGCGAAACGGGCGTCGACGAAGATTACGGGCGCGGATCGCGCGCATTCGATCGCTGTCATGGGGACCCGACCATCAAACCGAACCCCAATCTCGGACCGATCGACGAAGGGCCGTTCTACGCCGTGCGCATGTATCCAGGGGATGTGGGCACCGCAGGCGGGCTCGTGACTGACGAGTTCGGACGTGTGCTGAAGGACGATGGTTCGCGAATTCCTGGGCTGTACGCCACCGGCAACTGCACGGCATCCGTGGTTGGCCGCTGCTATCCGGGCGCCGGCAGCAGCATCGGCGCATCGTTCGTGTTCGGTTACATCGCGGCGCTGCATGCGAGCGGCGCGCAAAAGATCTGGTGACACAGGAGAGTGACGAATGAATGCCTATCAGCCACCCAGCAGCGAAGTCCTGGTCGACATCTACCGGCGCATGGCGCTCATCAAGCAAAACGATGAGCGCTTTCGTGCCGTCATCAAGGCCGGCAAGCTGGTGATGCCGTACTACTCGCCGCGCGGCCAGGAAGTGATTCCGTCGGCGATGTCGGTGTGTCTCACCGACGACGACTACATCTGCACGATCTACCGCGGCGTGCACGACATGATCGCCAAAGGTGTGCCGCTCAAGGAACTCTGGGCTGAACTTGGAGGGCGAGTAACGGGCACGTGCAAAGGCAAGGGCGGCCCGATGCACGTCACGCATCCGGCTTCCGGCGTCATGGTGACGACCGGCATCGTCGGCAGTTCGATGCCGATCGCGAATGGGCTGGCGCTCGCCGCGCAGATTCGTGGTGAGTCACGCGTGGCCGTGGCTTACTTCGGTGACGGTGCGTCAAACATTGGTGCTTTCCACGAATCGCTGAACATGGCGTCCGTGTGGAAGTTGCCGGTGATTTTCGTCTGCCAGAACAACGGTTACGCCGAGCACACCAAATACGCTTACGGCACGTCCGTGCCGAACATCGCGCAGCGCGCCGTCGCATACCAGATGCCGGGCATCACGGTGGACGGCAACGATCCGATTCAGATGCACAAGGCGGCGCACGAAGCGGTCGAGCGCGCGCGCAACGGCGCCGGTCCGACGCTGATCGAAGCGAACACGTTCCGCTTTCAGGGGCACGTGTTCGGCGACCCGGACGCCTATATGGACAAGCATGAAAAGGCCGCCTGGCTCGCGAAGGATCCGGTGCCGCTGTTCCGTCAGTGGCTCATCGATGCGAAGCATGCGACCGAGGAGCAACTGGTTGCGATGGAGGCCGAACACGAGGCGCAGATCGACGCTGCGGTCGCATTCACGCTGTCGAGCGAATATCCGGATGTTGCGGAGCTTCGGCGCGACATCTTCAAGGACGAGGTGCTCGCATGAGCCAGCAGCCAACCAACATCAACACGATCCAGGCGGTCAACTTCGCGCTTGACGACGCGATGGCCGGCGACGCCAACGTCATCGTGCTGGGTGAAGACGTGGCCGACGGCCAGGAGGGCGGCATTGTCGGCGTAACGAAGGGACTGTCGTCGAAGTACGGCACATCGCGGGTGCGTTCGACGCCGATCTCGGAGCAGGCCATCATCGGTGCGGCAATCGGCGCGTCGATGGTCGGGATGCGTCCTGTGGCGGAAATCATGCTGATGAACTTCACGACCGTCGCGATGGACATGATCGTGAATCACGCCGCCAAGCTGCGCTTCATGTCGGGCGGACAGACCCATGTGCCGATCGTCATCCGCACCATGACGGGCGCGGGCTTCGGCACGGGCGGTCAGCACGCCGACTACCTCGAGGCCTGGTTTGCGCACGTTGCCGGCATCAAGGTCGTCACACCGTCGAATCCTGCCGATGCATATGGCCTGATGCTGTCCTGTATCCGCGATGACGACCCCTGCCTGTTCATCGAGAACATGCCGACCTACTGGAACCCGGGGAGTGCGCCGGAGCGCGGCGTGGCGATTCCGCTTGGCAAAGCCAACGTGATTCGCGCGGGTACCGACGTGACGGTGATCAGCTACAGCCGCCGCGTGCAGGAAGCCATGGCTGCTGCCGAAGTGCTGGCGAAAGAGGGTGTCGCCTGCGAAGTGATCGATTTGCGCACCGTCTCTCCTTTGGATACCGACACTATCCTGACTTCGGTTGCAAAAACAGGGCGCGCCGTTGTCGTGCACGAAGCCGTCAAGCCGTTCGGCGTGGGTGCGGAAATCGCATCCCGTATCTACGAAGCCCTCTTTCGGGAACTCAAGGCGCCAGTGCAGCGCGTGGGCGCGCAGTTCTGTCCCGTGCCGTTCTCCAAGCCGCTCGAAGACGCGTTCGTACCGGGCGTGGCCGAAATCGAATCGGCGGTTCGCGCGACGCTGAAATGACAAGCACGACCGCCCGGCATTCCATCATCAATCGAGCAAGATCATGACCACACAAGTTCTGTTGCCCAAACTGGGCTTTTCCATGAACGAAGGCACGCTAGCCGAATGGCTGGCGGACGATGGCGCAACCGTGAGCGAAGGGCAGATTCTCTACGCGCTCGAGAGCGACAAATCGATTCAGGAAGTCGAGTCGCCCGCGTCGGGCACGCTGCGCATCGTTGCCCAGGTTGGCGAAGTGTATCCGGTCGGCACGGTGCTCGCGGAAATCGTCTGATTGTGCACAGACCGTCACGCTATCCAACCATCGTTCCAAGAGGCATCCGCGATGAGTGTCGAATCCGTTACTACGCGAGCGCAGTCCAATCTGAATAGCGGACCCGGCGAGGCCGCAGTCCCCGCTTTCGGAGCGAATTTGCCGTCTTGGCCGCAGGTCGATTTCGCCGAATTCGGCGAGGTCGAAGTCAAGCCGGTGTCGCGCATCCAGAAGCTCACCGGCGCCTTCCTGTCGCGCAACTGGCTGACGATCCCGCATGTGACTCACCACGACGACGCTGATATCACGTCGCTCGAAAGCTATCGCAAGGCCCGCAACGACGCGAGTTCGGCGATCAAGCTGACGCCGCTGGTTTTCCTGATCAAAGCCGTGGTGCGGGCTTTGCAGGCGTTCCCGCAATTCAACGCGTCGCTCGACGGTGACGGCAAAAACATCGTTCTGAAGAAGTACTTCCACATCGGAGTTGCCGTGGACACGCGCTTCGGATTGCTCGTCCCGGTGCTGCGTGATTGTGACAAGAAGAGCGTCGAAGAAATCGCGGTGGAACTTGCAGTTATTTCGCAGAAGGCGCGCGAAAAGGGTCTATCGATGGCAGAGATGTCGGGCGGTTGCTTTTCGATCAGCTCGCTCGGCGGCTTTGGCGGTACCGGTTTTACTCCTATCGTCAATGCGCCGGAGGTGGCGATTCTCGGCGTGACCAAAACCCGGCTGGCGGCCGCGCCGGCGGATGACGGCGGCGTCAGTTGGCGCAAGATGCTGCCGCTGTCGCTCAGCTACGACCATCGGGTGATCAACGGCGCCGATGCGGCGCGCTTCACCGCATTCATTGGAACCGTGCTGGCCGATCCGCAAACGCTCGCCGGCGAACCGACGATCTGACAAAACAACGACGGGATTGAGATGAGAACCCTTGGCGAGATGATCGAGCGAAATGCTCGCTTGCATGCCGACCATACGGCGCTCGTGTACGCGCAACGGCGTCTGACGCACAGTCAGTTGGCGGAGCGTGCACGTCGCTTTTCGGGAGCGCTATATGAGCGTGGCCTGCGGCGCCAGGACCGGGTTGCGATCCTCGCGATGAATTGCGCGGAGTACTACGAGAGTTACCGTGCATGCGAGTGGGCCGGCTTCGTTCTGGCAACGGTCAATTTCAGGCTGGCCCCCGCCGAGACGCTTTATATCCTCAAGGACGCGGCGCCTAAAGCGCTCGTATTCGAGGCTCAGTATGCCGATGTCGTGAACGGACTGCGTTCGCAGCTGCCCGAAATCGAGCAGTACATCTGCATTGGCGACGCGCCGGAATGGGCCGTTTCATTCGAGGCGATGATGGAAGCCGGCCCAGTGGAAGGGCCGCCGATCCGTTCGAGACCGGAAGACTACGCGTACCTGATGTACACGAGCGGCACCACGGGGCGTCCCAAGGGTGTCGTGCGCACGCACCATGCGATGTGCGTCACTGCCGAAAGCTGCGCGCTCGTGACGGAGTTTTCGGGCAATACCCGTGTGCTACAGACGACGCCAGCGTTCCACGTCGGCGGCATTGGATTCGTTAATTCGGTGGCCTGGATGGGCGGCACGACGGTCGTACATCGCGCGTTCGAGCCGAAGCAGATGCTCGAGACTATCGCCGAAGAACGCATCACGTTCACGTTCATGGTTGCCGCGATGCTTCAGGCGGTCCTCCACGTGCCCGACCTGTCGAGCTATGACGTGTCGAGCATCGAAAACATCGTCACTGCGGCGGCGCCGGTGCCGCCGCCGCTGCTCTCGCGCGGCATTCAGGCGCTCGGCCCGGTGTTCTCGGTCCAATACGGCATGACCGAGAGCAACGCCTGCTGGCTACCCGCGCACGAGGTCAAGCCCCAGGGGTCGCCGGAACAGGTACGGCGCCTCGCATCGGTGGGTCGCCCGTGCCCCGGCATCGACCTGCGCATCGTCGACGACCACGGCAACGATCTGCCGCAAGGTCAGACCGGCGAGGTATGGCTGCGCTCGCAGACGCAGTTGAGTGGCTACTGGAACAACAGCGTGGCGACGGTGGAAGCACTGCGCGACGGCTGGTACCGCTCGGGCGACATGGGCTACCAGGACAAGGACGGCTACATCTTCCTCGTCGACCGCAAGAAGGACATGATCATTTCCGGTGGCGAGAACATTTACAGCCGTGAAGTCGAAGATGCGCTGGTCCAGCATCGGGCAGTCATCGACGTGGCGGTGATCGGCGTGCCGCACGAAAAGTGGGGAGAGTGCGTGATGGCGATCGTCGTTTTGCGCCGTGGCGAGCAAGCGAATGAAGCCGAGTTGATCGAGTTCTGCCGCGGTCTGATCGCGAGCTACAAATGTCCGAAAGCCATTGCATTCGTCGACGAACTGCCAAGGCTGCCAACGGGCAAGATCAGCAAAGTGAGTCTGCGCAAGCAGTTTGCCCAGTGAACGGCAATCGCCTCTATTAGAGAGAATCGACCATGGCCAAATGGCTAAAGACTTCGGAGTGCGTGAAGTTTGAAGTCGCGCAACGCGTGGCGCGTATCACGCTGAGTCGTCCGGACAAGCGCAACGCCATCAACAATCCGCTTCTGCAGGAACTCAAGGCGGCGTTGCTCGAAGCCGACGACCTCAAATCGGTGAACGTGATCGTGCTGTCGGGCGCTGGCCGCGACTTCTGCGCGGGCTACGATCTCGTGACGACGTATTCGGATCGGGCCGCGGACGCCGCTGATCCGGGTGACTATCGTGGAACGATTGGCAGCTTCGACGACGACTGCTGGTCGATGGAGCGGCAGTCGGAGACGGTCAATCTGATGGCCGATATCCACAAGCCGATCATCGCGCAGGTGCATGGCAACTGTCTTGCGGGCGGCACGGATCTCGCGCTGGCGTGCGACATGGTGATCGCCGCCGACAATGCACGGATCGGTTTTCCCGCCACGCGCGCGAACGGCTCGCCGCCTGCGCATATGTGGTTCTATCACGTCGGCCCGCAGTGGGCGAAGCGCCTGCTGCTGTCCGGCGACTCGCTGACGGGCCGCGACGCCGCGAAAATCGGGCTCGTCATGGATGCGGTGCCGGCAGAGCAGCTCGAAGCGGAGGTGGCCGAGTTGGCACGCCGTCTGTCGTTTGTCGATGCGGATCTGCTGGCGGCCAACAAGCGCATCGTCAACATCGGGCTGGAGCTGGCCGGTTCGCGCACGCTTCAGCGGCTCGCGGTGGAAAACGACTCACGGGCTCATCAAAGTCAGGGGCCGCGCCGCGCGCAGTTCAAGGCGGACATGGAAGCGGTTGGCCTGAAGGAAGCGCTCAAGCGCCGCGACGAGCCGTTCGGCGACGGGATGATCCACCTGCACGCTCGCGGCAGCTGACCAGACCGTCGAACCGACGGACCCAACTCCAAACGAAGAGCCGAACATCATGGATGTTGAACTCACATTGAACGGGGCGGTTGCGACGCTGTGTCTGAACCGCCCCGAGAAGCTCAACGCGCTGACGCCGGAAATGCTTGATCTGATGCTCGGCCACCTCGATCGCATCGAAAGGGATCCGGAGATTCGCGCGGTGATACTCACCGGCGCAGGCCGCGCATTTTGCGCCGGTGCCGACATCAAGGGCAGCGGCGCCGCGCCACCGCAGATGAGCGTCGCGCACGCGCGCGCATCGATGGCGGCGTATCAGAACATCGCGCTTCGGTTCTACAACCTGAACAAGCCAATGGTCGCGGCGGTACGCGGCGTTGCCGTGGGCATTGCGTGGAGCTTTGCGCTGTGCGCGGATCAGCTCATCGTTTCCGACACCGCCCAGTTCATTCCCGCCTTCCTGATGCGCGCCACCTTACCTGAAGGCGGCATGGTGCATCTGCTTGCGCGTCATTGCGGCGAGTTCCGCGCCAAGGAGATCATGTATCTGAATCGCCGGCTGAGCGGCAAGGAAGCACTCGGTATGGGTCTTGCCAGTCATCTCGTCGAAGACGCCGACCTGGAGACGGCTGCCGGCAAGCTGGCTGGCGAACTGGCCGCTGGCCCGACTTTTTCGCTTGGGTTGACCAAGCAGTTGTTCAGGTTGAACACCGCCAGCATGGAAGAGTTCCTTGCGCAGGAACTCAACGCGGTGGCGCTCGCGGTGAACTCGGAGGACGCGGCGGAGGGCCGGCTCGCAGCGAGAGAAAAGCGCGCACCCGCTTTCAGGGGCCGCTAGGCGGCGCACTCGCGCAAGCGTGGCGCAGCGGCGCGACAGAGCAGACCAACGAGGGCGAAAGAGCTTCAGGAGTCAGGCATGCATTTCGGCTATAGCGAGGAAGACGAATCGTTTCGTCAGGCAGTCAGAAAGTTTTTCGATGAGCAGGCGCCGGCCGACATTTCGCGCCGCTGGCGGGTTGGCGTGCATCCGCCGGCGCGCGACGATATCCGCAGATGGCAGCGCATTCTGTACGAGCGCGGCTGGGGTGCGCCCCATTGGCCGGTCGAACATGGCGGCACCGGCTGGAGCGCGCTTCGCAAGCATATCTTCATGGAAGAGCTGTACAACGCCGATGCGATGGACTATGGGTGGCAATCGACGCAGATGGTGGCGCCCGTCATCATCGCGTTCGGCTCGGACTGGCAGAAGAAGCGTTTTCTCGGACCTATTCTGCGTGGCGACGAGTTCTGGTGCCAGGGCTTTTCGGAACCGAACGCGGGCTCGGATCTGGCTGGACTGAAGACCACGGCCGTGCTCGACGGTGACGAGTACGTGATCAACGGCCAGAAGATCTGGACCAGCGACGCAACGATTGCCGATTGGGGATTCTTCCTCGTCAAGACCGATGCGACCGTCAAGCCGCAACGCGGCATCTCCTTCCTGCTGGTCAAAATGGACACGCCGGGCATCACGGTGCGTCCGATCGTTTCGATCGAGGGCGGCCGGGGCCTGAATGAAGTGTTCCTCGAGAACGTGCGCGTGCCGAAGTCGCATCTCGTGGGCGAGGCCGGCATGGGATGGACCTATGCGAAGTACCTGCTCGAGAAGGAGCGCACGGCGAGCGCGTTCCTGTACTTCAACAAACGCGAGCTGCGACGCGCGAAAGACATTGCTGCGCAGGAGAGGGTGGACGGCCTGCCGCTCATCGACACACCCGGGTTCGCGCGCAAGGTCGCCGAGGTCGAAGCGGACCTGTTGGCGCTCGAATGGTCGGTGCTGCGCATCCTTGCGCAAGAGAAGAGCGAGCGCAACCTCGATGCGGTCGTCTCCGCGCTGAAGATCAGCGGGTCGGAGATGCAACAGCGTGTGACGCAACTGCAAATGGACGCACTGGGTCCCCGCGTATTGCGCTTCGACGACCACGGCGCGCCGCATGATGATCTGTCGATCGACGAAAACTGGCCGGACTACACCGGCGGCCGCACGTCGGGCTATCTGATCGCGCGCGCATCCACGATCTATGGCGGCGCGCGCGAAGTGCAGAAGAACATCATCGCCAAGCTGGCATTCGGACTCTAGCCATGGACTTCAACCTCTCAGAAGAGCAATTGATGCTGAAGGACGGTGCAGAACGCTACGTTCAGCAGGAGTATGGATTCGAGGCACGCACGCGCATCGCGGCGGGGCAAGAGGGCTTCAGTCGCGAACATTGGCGCGCATACGCAGAACTTGGCTGGCTCGGGCTGACCATGCCGGAAGACGTCGGCGGAATCGGGTGCTCGTTCGTTGAAACGGCGATCGTCATGGAGGCGCTCGGCCGCGGTATGGTGCTCGAGCCGGTCGTGCAGACGGCGCTGCTGTGCGCCACGATCATCGAACGAGGCGATGCGCCGCGCCAGCGTGAGACGCTGCTGCCCGCCGTCATCGACGGCAAGCTCCTGCTGTCGCTCGCGGACAGCGAAGCGGGCAGCCGATACAAGCTGGGATGCCACGCACGAACGCACGCGCTCAAGACAGCCTCGGGTTATCTGATCGGCGGCGCGAAGACGTTGGTGATCGCCGGCGCGTCGGCAGACCAGCTGCTCGTGACCGCGCGAGTGGAAGGTGCATCGCAAGGCGTAGGTGTTTTTCTTGTCGATCGCCGGGCCGCGGGCGTGACGTGCCGGTCGTACCGCTTACTCGATGGATCGCGTGCCGCGGATGTCGACCTGCACAACGTCGAGCTCAGTGAAGATGCATTGATCGTCGGACCGGAACGCGCGCTGGAGGTGCTCACGCAAGCCACGGAACTCGCCAGTCTCGCGAGCGTGGCCGAGAGCCTCGGCATGATGGAAGCCGTGATGGCGATGACCTCGGCGTACCTCAAGGGACGCTCGCAGTTCGGCCAACCTATCGGCAAGTTCCAGGCGTTGCAGCATCGCATGGCCGAGATGTTCGTCGCCACGCAGGAGGCGCGCTCGATGCTGTACTGCGGGATCGCGCACCTGAACGGCCCGGCGGCCGAACGCAGCCGCGTCATCTCGGCGGCCAAAGCCGTTGCGGCGCGCGCCAATCGCTTCGTTTGCGCGCAGGGCATCCAGTTGCACGGTGGCATGGGGCTCACCGAGGAATACCCAGTAGGGCACTACTTCCGCAAGATGACGATGATGGAGAAGATGTTCGGCGACATCGACTTTCATCTCGACCGCGTTGCGGCAGGCGGCCAGACACCGATAACGGCGTGAGACGGGGAGCAGACCATGCAACGTGTGAAGCAAAAGATCGCCATCGTGACCGGGGCCGCATCCGGGATCGGCGCTGCCTGTGCCGCGAGGCTCGCGCAGGAGGGCGCCTTGCTCGTCGTGGCGGACCTGAATTTCGAAGGCGCCCAGGAGCAGGTTCGCCGTATCAAGGATGCCGGCGGCGAGGCGGTTGCGGCGCGCGTCGATATCGGCGACGAAAGTTCGATCGGGGCATTGTTCGATCTGACGCTGAAGACCTGGGGTGGGCTCGATATCCTGCATAACAACGCCGCGGCCACATCCCTTTCCAGTACGGTCGATGCGGCGGTCGAGACAGTCGACGTCGCCGTCTGGGACGACACGATGCGCATCAATCTTCGCGGCACCATGCTGGCTTCGCGGTATGCGCTGCCGCTCATGCGCGCACGAGGCGGCGGTTCGATTATCAATACCTCTTCGGGTGCCGCTCAGGCGGGCGCGTTGGGGTACAGCGCGTACGGTGTCTGCAAGGCCGGTATCGAGGCGCTGACGCGCTACGTCGCCGCGCAGCACGGCAAGGAGGGGATACGCTGCAATGCGATTGCGCCGGGCCTGATCGTCACGCCGGTGACCCGAGCGTACTACGCGGGGGAGATCGGGGAGATGATGCTGAGCCACCATCTCACGCCTCGGCTCGGGCAGCCCGAAGACATTGCACACACGGTCGTGTATCTCGCTTCGGATGAGGCGGCGTTCGTCACAGGCCAGGTGTTCAATGTCGATGGGGGACTTCTTTCACATCAGCCCTACTATGCCGACGAGATCCGCGCGCGCCCGGCCGCCGTGGCCAATGCTTCGAAGGGACAGCCATGACGACGGATTCAGCGCTGCTCGCGCGTATCGAACGCATCGAGGCGCAGCTCGCCATCCAACAGCTGCCGGTCCGATACGCGCTCGCGGTCGATTCGCGGGATCTGGACGGCCTCGTGCAACTGTTTTCCGAAGACGTCGATTGCGGCCGATGGGGCGTCGGGCGCGCGGCGTTGAAGACGTTCTTCGGATCCGGGCATGTTCTGCGCGGCTTTTATCGCAGCATCCACCAGATCTGCGGCCACGTCGTCGATTTCGTCGATGCCGATAGTGCGACCGGAAGCGTGTATTGCCGCGCGGAGCACGAGGACAACGGAGCGTGGGTGGTGATGGCGATCTGCTACTTCGATCACTACGTGCGGCGCGACGGGCAGTGGTGCTTCGAGCGTCGCGACGAACAGCATTGGTATTCGACGGACTGGCTCGCTCGCCCCGGTGCGCCGCGCTTCCAGCACTGGCCCGGCAAATATGAAGGCGACCGGTATCAGCCGCGCCTTCCGCAAGGATTTCCGACCTGGGCGGCGTTCTGGAGCACGAGCGAACAGCACGCGATCGACGCGTTGACGAAGGTGCCGTAAGCGCGGTCTCGGGTTCGGCTCTTGCGTGTTACAGCGCCGCTTCCCCACGCAAGAGCACGTCGGCACCGCCATCGATGAACGGGATCTGGCCCACCATGTAGCCATTGGCGGGACTGGCGAGGAACGCAAGGAGCGGCACGATCTGTTCAGCGGTTGCATAGTCATGCACGGCCGTGGGTACGCCGGCGGCAAGCGCCTCGCGCCCCTGGGCCGTCTCCAGCAGCGGCGCGACCATCGGCGTCTTTACGATGCCCGGCGCGACGCCGTTGAGCAACACGCCCGCGTCGGCCCAGCCGGGCAGCACAGCCGTGCGCCGTATCCATTGCGTCAGCGCGCGCTTGGACGACGCATAGCTTTGCGCGCCGATCTTTGCCGCATGGTCGCGTGCGGCGGCTTCGTCGCTCTCGAGGCACAACGCGACGAGGCGCGCATCGACCGGATGAAGCGAGGCGAGCGATGAGATCACCACGACCCGTGGCTCGCTCGCGCGCTGCAGGAGCGGCAACAGGCGCGGCAGCAGATCGGTAACGCCGAAGTAATTCACCGCCACCAGCGTGTCGCCGGGCACAGGGGGCGACACGCCGGCGCACGCGACCACTGCATCGATCGACGGCGCGAGGCGCCGCACGCGCTCGACGAGCGCCGCGCGCTCCGCCGGGACAGTGAGGTCCGCGCAAATTTCCGCGTCGTGGAGATCGACGCCGATCACCCGTTCGCCGAGCGTTGTCAGATGCCGCGCCAGCGCCGCGCCCATGCCTGAGGCAGCGCCGGTGATCAGCGTCGTGCGGGAGGCCTGCGTGCCCATTGCGCTTACTCCGCCGAACCGGGCAGACGCACCACCAGCCCGTCCAGTTCCGGCGTCATGAAGATCTGGCATGTCAGACGGCTGTTTTCGCGCACGTCCATCGCGCAGCTGAGCATGTCGACTTCATAGGATTCGGCTGCCGGCATGTGGCTGCGCCAGGTGTCGTCGACGTACGCGTGACAGGTTGCGCAGCTGCAGCTGCCGCCGCAATCGCCGAGAATGCCCGGGATCTGATTGTTCACCGCCGTTTGCATGACTGAATCACCAACGTTGGCGCTGACGGCGGCCTCGCTGCCGTCCGGCTGGATGAATCGAATGAGCGGCATGGCTTGTGAACCTCTGAAAAATTAATTGGACTGCGGAAGCAGACTTTTCAACGGAATTGATTCGTTGGCGAGATCGGCAGCCCGGACCGGTATTTTTTCGGCAACGAACCGCTTGGCCAGCACGAAGTCGGGTACACGGCTGACCGTATCGGCTGCAAGCATGACGCCGCCCTTGAGATAAAACGCCGAGAAAGAGCGGGTATCGGGATCGCCGCGCAGGACGAACTCGTCGTAGCCGAGGGACAAGCCGACCATCTTGAGCTTCAGATCGTATTGGTCGGACCAGAACCATGGCACGCTGTTGTAGACCCGCTCCTTGCCGCACAGCGACGCAGCGGCGGTGCGGGCCTGCTCCAGCGCGTTAGGGACCGACTCGAGACGCAGGCGGCGGCCGAGGGAAGGGTTGGGGTGATTGGTGCAGTCCCCGACCGCGAAAATGTCCGGGTCCGATGTACGCGTGTGCTCGTCGACCATGATGCCGTTGTCGACGGCAAGGCCGGCCGCTTGCGCGAGTTCGGTGGCGGGCTCCAGTCCCACGCCGACGATGACGAGATCCGCCGCGACGCGCGTGCCGTCCGCGCAGCACACGGCGGCAATGGCGTCGCCGGATGCGTCCAGTTCGAAGCCACTCACGATCGCGTTGGTACGGATGTCGACTCCGGCTTCGCGGTGAACTTCCTCGTAGAACGTGGACAGCTCGGGAGCGGTGACGCGCGCGAGAACGCGCGGCAACGCTTCGAGCACGGTGACGTGCAAGCCGCGCTTCACGGCTACCGCAGCCACCTCCAGCCCGATATATCCACCGCCGATGATCACGAGGCGCGAGCCGGCATGAAACTGGTTTCGAATGCGCGCGACGTGGTCGAGCGTGCGCAGGTAGTGAAAATTCTGCAGCTTCTCGATCGCTTCGATACCCGGCAACGCGAGGCGCCGCGCGCGGCCGCCGGTGGCCAGAACGAGTTTCGTATAGCCGATTTCGCTGCCGTTGGACAGCGCGACCCGTTTCGCGTCACGGTCGATGCGCTGCGCGCGCGTGTTCGGGATGAACTCGACCCGCGCTTTGTCGTACGTCGACAGTGGTTTCAGGTAGAGCTGCTCGGCGGTCGATTCGCCCGACAGGAATGCTTTCGAGAGCGGCGGCCGTTGGTAGGGCAAATGCGGTTCTTCTCCGACCATCACGATGCGTCCCGTCCAGCCCTGTTCGCGGATCGCGGTCGCGCATTCTCCCGCTGCGTGACCCGCGCCGACGATCAGCGCGGTGTTCTCTGCATCTCCAGCTGTCATGAGGCTAACTCCATCTCGTACGGCCGCAGGCGTGCTGCGGCCAGAGCAGGTCTGAATAATGTTCTAAAGTGTGAACGACGGTCGCCGGGACTGTCAATGCTCATGAACCCCGTTGTGCCGAGGCGGAGCTGACCATCGCCTCGATGCCGCCCACCGCGAAACGAATCAGATAGGTGCGCATGCGCTCGATATGTGCTGTCGTGAGTGCCCTCGCTCCGGATCGCGCTTCCTGCGCGTAAAGCTCGTTGAGCACGAGATGAAACACGGACTCGACGAAGTGCTGCACCAGGTCGACGGTTTCCCGCGTGACGCGGGGCAGTGCGTTGGCGAAGGCGTCCCGGTAGCGCGCGGCCGCAGGCGCGTATTGGTCATAAAACGGCGCTGTGAGGTCGGGGCGCTCCAGAAGGCAGCCAATCTGGGTGAGCAGGCGCAGATAGTTTCGCCACCCCGGATCGCCGCTTTTCAGATGCGCGAACGCCGGGGCGGAAAGTGCGGTCACGATTGCCTCCACGTCCGGACGCTTGTCTTGCAGCGCTGCCAGTTCGGCCTCGAGCGATTCGATGACCTGCCGGCTGATCACCGCTGCGCGGCGGCCGATCGCCTGCTGAAACAGCGCGTCTTTGCTGCCGAAGTGGTACCGCGCGAGGCTCAATTCCATGCCACAGCTCTGCATGATGTCGCGAATCGACGTGCCGAAGTAGCCGTGCATCGCGAACAGCCGCTCGGCCGTATCGAGAATGCGCTCCGGCGTCGTGCTGCGCGCCGTGGCGCGCGGCTCGTTGATGGCAGTCGCCGGGCTGCTGGCGGCATGCGTGGTCCTGGACGGCATGGTTTCCCTTTCATCGCGGGGCGCGCGCCGGAAGGCGCGCGAGATCCCTGTCCGCGAATGATAGATCGATCTTGCACACTTGTGCAAAATAGAACATAGTTCACGTATTGGTACCTCGCGGAAACATAGAGGTGCCTGCAAACAAACGATTAATGGAGACAAGAACCATGGCCGGCGTGCTGCGACTCGAGGACTTCGACGATCCGAAGTTCAACCCCTTCTTCGAGGATTCACTCGCTTACGGCGCCGATGCGGACCCTTATCCGCGCATTGCCGAACTGCGCGAAAAGGCCGCGGTTCAGGAGGGTGACTACCGCGTGCTGATGGGCGGAGCGGCGGACCTGACGATGTCCGACGTCGCGCATTATTCCGTGTTCGGATACGACGAGGTCTCGAAGATACTTGGCGACCCGGCCACCTTCTCCAACAAGTCCTACGAGCGCAATCTCGGCATCAGCTTCGGGCGCAGCATCTCGACCATGGATGCGCCCGAGCACCCGCGCTACCGCCGCATCTTCCAGAAGGCCTTTTTGCCGAACACCGTCGCGGCATGGGGCGATACGCTGGTCGACCCGGTGGTGAGCGAGCTGATGTCGACATTCATGGATCGCGGACATGCGGATCTCGTCAGCGAGTTCACGCTTCACTACCCGTTCAACATCATCTATCGGCAGCTCGCGTTGCCGCCGGAAGACGTGAAGATCTTTCACAAGCTCGCCATCGCGCAGACGCTCGTTTCGATCGATGTCGAGCATGGCGTCGAGGCATCGACAAAGCTGGGCGCCTATTTCGCGCGGCTTGTCGACGAGCGCCGCAGTCATCCTGGCGACGATCTGGTGAGCTCGCTCGCCACGGCCGAGGTGGACGGTGAGCGGCTACCGGAAGAAGTCGTCATTTCGTTTCTTCGCCAGCTGGTGAATGCGGGCGGCGACACCACTTATCGCGCAACCAGCGTGCTGTTGCTCGCGTTGCTGCGCAATCCGGTGCAGCTCGAGGCGGTGCGTCAGGATCGTACGCTGGTCGCGCCGGCGATCGAGGAGGCTCTGCGCTGGGACGGGCCCGTGTTGATGCAGTCGCGCATGGCGACGCGTGATGTCACGCTCGGCGGTGTCGAGATTCCCGCGGGCGCATTTCTCGACGTGGTGGCGGGCAGCGCCAATCGCGACCCGAGCCGCTTCGCCGATCCGGACAAGTTCGACATCCATCGCAAGGCTGTTCACCGGCACTTCGCATTCGCCTATGGCCCGCACGTGTGCATCGGCCAGCACCTGGCGCGGGTAGAAATGACGCGCGCGCTCAACGCGATTCTCGACCGCCTGCCCAATCTTCGCCTCGATCCGGCGGCGCCGGCTCCACAGATCAACGGGATCATGATGCGCGTTCCGCATTCGATTCCCGTCATCTTCGGCTAACAAGGTGGCGCTGGTCTGCACGCACGGTGGAGAACGCATAGATGACCGAGTTTGACTTTATCGTGATTGGCGCGGGTGCGGCGGGTTGCGTGCTAGCCAATCGTCTTTCGGAGAGCGGGCACCATACCGTGCTACTCATCGAGGCAGGTCCGGAAGATCGCAATCCGTTGATCCGTATGCCTAAGGGCTTTGGAAAGCTGCTGGGCGATCCGGCTCATGCCTGGTTCATTCCGGTGCAGCCCGATCACGGCAACGGACAGCGCAACGAAATCTGGCTGCGCGGCAAGATGCTCGGCGGTTCCAGCAGCATCAACGGCATGGTGTATATGCGAGGTCATCCCGAGGACTACGACGGGTGGGCCGAACTGGGTGTCGAGGGCTGGAGCTGGCAGAACCTGGCGCCTTGCTTCAGGCGGATCGAAGATCACGCGCTCGGCGCCGACGAGCTGCGTGGCGAGGGCGGCCCGCTGAAAGTGTCACCGTACGCGCAGCGCAATCGTATCGGCGACGCCGTACTCGAGGCGTGCCGGTCGCTCGGCGTGCGGCGCGTGGAAGATATCAACAGGCTCGATCATGAGGGCGTGGCCTACCTGATCTATACGATACGCAACGGTCGTCGGCAAAGCTCGGCCGAAGCCTTCCTGAAGCCTGCGAGGACGCGCAAGAACCTCACGGTCGTGACCGGCACGCAAGCCACGCGAATCGTGTTCGACGGCACGCGCGCCGTCGGCGTGCAATGCGAAAGCTCGGGGCAGCAGATCGCCTACCGTGCGCGTCGCGAGGTCGTGCTCTCGGCGGGCGCGATCGAGTCGCCGCGGCTTTTGCAGCTGTCGGGCGTTGGCGATCCGGGCCATCTGCAGTCGCTTGGCATTCCTGTGGTGGCGGCGCGTCCAGGGGTCGGACGGAATATGCGCGAGCACTATCTATACATGCTGCAGGCCCGCCTGCGGCATTGGCGCGATTCGCAGAACCGCCAGTTCAGCGGCATGCGCTTATGGCGCAACGCGATGCAGTATCTGCTGTTCCGCCGTGGTGTGATGTCGCTCGGCTCGTACCAGGTGGGCGGCTTCGTCAAGACCGCGGCGGATGCGGTGCGCCCCGACGTTCAACTGATGATGGCACCGTACTCGATGGATTTCGGCGCGGCCGGTTACGCCTTCGAGTCGTTCCCAGGCATGCAGCTCTTCAGCTATCCGCTGCGTCCACGCAGCGAGGGGCACGTCAGGATCCAGTCCGCGGATCCCCGCGTGCCGCCCGAAGTCGTCGCGAACTACCTCGCCAATCCGTACGACCGGCAGATGGCCGTCAACGCATTCAGGCTGATGCGCAGGGTGCTGGCCGCGCAGCCGCTTGCCAGCCTGCTGGCAGGCGAGACCCGCCCGGGCCCCGCAGTCCAGGCCGATGACGAGATTCTCGACCTCTACCGGCGCGAAGGCCAATCCGGCTATCACGCTTGCGGCACCTGCAAGATGGGATCGGACGCGCTTGCGGTGCTCGATTCGCGGCTGCGCGTGCGCGGTGTCGAAGGCCTGCGCGTGATGGATCTCTCCATAACACCCACGATGATCTCCGGCAACACCAACGGCCCCATGATGGCGATGGCATGGCGCGCCGCGGGCCTGATCCTGGAGGACGCGCGATGAGCCGCCTTGAAGACTACCGCGGGCGTTTTACGAATATCGACTTCGAGCGACGCGACGGCATTTTGCAAGTACGCCTGCATACGGATGGCGGTCCACTGAAGTGGGGCGCGCTCGATCGCAGCATTCACAGTCAGCTCGGCGAGGCGTTCTACCAGATCGCACGCGACCTGGACAATCGCGTCGTTATCCTGACCGGCACCGGCGATTCGTTCTGCGACGCGATGAATTACGCCGAGTTGCCCACGGAGCCGCTTGCGCAAGGCTGGCCGCGCTTGCAGCGCGAGGGTCAGGACTTGCTCATGCAACTGCTGGACATCCCGGTTCCGGTCATCGGCGCGATCAACGGCCCGGCACATATCCATGCCGAGTTGCTGGTGCTGTCGGATATCGTGCTGGCCTCCAGTCGCGCCGAAATCTCGGACCAGGCGCACTTCGTTCACGGCGTCGTGCCGGCAGACGGCGTGCAGATCATCTGGCCCATGCTGCTTGGCCACAACCGCGCGCGCTATTTTCTTCTCAGCGGCGAGCGCATTACGGCGCAGCGCGCGTGGGAGCTTGGCGTCGTCGGCGAAGTCGTCGCGCACCCCGCGTTGCTCGAACGTGCATGGCAAATGGCGCACGAAGTCGCGGCGAAGCCGATCGACACGCTGCGATACACGCGCGCCGTCTTCACGCAGCCGTTCAAGCGCCGCATGCTCGACGAACTGGGCTACGGGCTCGCGCTCGAAGGGCTGGCCGGGATTGCCGCGCAGTCCGGCACGACCTAGCCCGTCAACGCGAATGTTCACGAATGGGAGAGACGATATGACCTTGCTAGTGCAAGCATCGACGGAGCGCAACGCGATCGTTCAGCAGGCGCTCGACCGCGCCACACGGGAAGGCGGTGAGATCGGCGTGCAGGTGGCGGCCTATCTGAACGGCAAGCTGATGATCGACGCATGGAGCGGCGTGGCCGATCCGTCCACCGGCCGTCTGGTCGACGGCGAAACGCTGTTCAATGTGTATTCGGTGACGAAGGCCGTTGCTGCAACCGCGTTGCATATCCTGGCCGACCGCGGGCTGATCGAATACGACGCGCCGGTGGTGCGCTACTGGCCCGAGTACGGTGCGCACGGCAAGCAGAAAACGACGGTGCGCGATGTGCTGACTCATCGCGCGTGTGTGCCGCACATGCCCGAAGGCGTCACGCCGGAGCTGATGTGTGACTGGCAGTGGATGACCGGCGCCATCGCCAACCTCGAGCCGCTTGCGGAGCCGGGGACGAAGACGCTGTACCTGTCGATGACGTTCGGCTGGATCGTCGGCGAGCTGGTGCGGCGCGCCGATCCGAAGAAGCGCTCGCTGGGCCGTTTTGTCCGGGAGGAGATTGCGATGCCGCTCGGCATCGACGATCTGTGGATCGGCATTCCCGACGCAGTCGAACCGCGCATCGCACGTCTCACCGATGCGATGGTGCCGGTTCCCGCGGAGTACCTGCCGCCGCTGTTCCTGCGCTCGATGCCGCAACAGGTCGCATTGGTGCCACACGTGTTCGAGCGGCCGGACGTGCGGCGCGCGGAAGTCGCCGGCGTTGGCGGGATCTTCAACGCGCGCAGTGAGGCGCGCTTCTGGGCAATGCTTGCATGCGGCGGCGAGCTGGACGGCGTGAGGATCCTTTCGAAGGAGCTCGTTGCTACGCTGAATACACCACGCGCCAATAGCGAAGAGCCCGACCCGGTGATGTTCGGCTTTCCGATTCCGATCACGATCGGTGGCTTCTGGTTCGGCGGCAATCATCCGCCGGTGACCGCGGCGCGTTCGCCGCGCGCTCTGTGCCATCCGGGGCAGGGCAATTCGATCGGTTGGGCCGATCTGGATAGCGGGCTCGCCGTCGCGATCTGCCATAACAAGCTGTTCAACCCGACCACGCCGGAAGAAGACCCGCTGCTTCCGATCGCCGCGGCGATTCGCGACGCACTGGATCTGGAGTGATTGGCACGATGCCGATGGATATCGAGTATTTGCAGCAATGGACCGGACGCACCGAGCAAGTGCAGGACCAGGTCACCGCCACGCCGATGGCGGCTCTTAGCGCCATGCTTGACCACGATGACGCGCTTTCAGCACGTGGCGATGACTTGCCGCCGTTGTGGCACTGGCTTTATTTCCTGCCGGTTCATCGCCAGTCGATCGTAGGGACGGACGGTCATCCGAAGCGCGGCGGCTTCCTGCCGCCGGTCGATTTACCTCGCCGCATGTGGGCGGGCGGTCAGCTCGAGTTTCTACGGCCCCTGAAAGCGGGTAGCGCGATCACGCGTCTTTCATGCATCGAGAGCGTGGCGCACAAGCAGGGGCGGACCGGCGATCTCGTGTTCGTGAAGGTCAAGCACGAGATCAGCGACGCTAATGGCCTTGCGATCGTCGAGCGCCAGGATATCGTGTATCGCGATCACCCGGCTGCCAGCGAAAAGCCGGCAGCATTACAGGCCGCGCCGATCGGCGCTCAATGGGCACGCGAGATCAATCCCGATCCGGTGCTGCTGTTTCGCTACTCAGCGCTGACGTTGAACGGTCATCGCATTCACTACGATCGGCCTTACGCGATCGGCGAAGAGGGATACGCGGGACTCGTCGTGCATGGTCCGCTGCTTGCCACGCTTCTGATGGACTCGCTCGGATCGGAGCTGCCGGGCGCGCGCGTCGGAGCGTTTTCGTTCCGCGCGATCAAACCGGTGGTGGACACCTCGCCTTTCTATGTTTGCGGAAAGCGAGACGAATCAGACCCAAACAAGGTGAGCTTGTGGATCGCCGGCAGCGACGGATCGTTGCGCATGGAAGCCACGGCTGTTGTGGTCTGATCGTCGAGCCGGTCCACAGGCGGGGTCGCCGTAGCCGGACCGGACGCTGAATGGGAGACTTATGCGGTCGTTTCTTTTTGTGCCGGGCAGCAAGCCGGAACGATTCGCCAAGGCGCTCGCGGCAGGCGCCGATGCGGTGATCGTGGACCTCGAGGACGCTGTTGCAGAGGCGGACAAAGCGTCGGCGCGTGCACACGTTGCCGACGCGATACGAACATTTTCGGCATCGCCGGTTCGCGTACTGTTGCGCATCAATGGCGCGGGTACACCGTGGTTCGAGGAGGACCTCTCACTCGCCGCGTTCGATGGTATCGATGGCGTCGTGTTGCCCAAGGCGGAGAATCCGGCTGCTTTGACCGCTGTCGCGGCGGCAACGGCGAAGCCCATATTGCCGCTCATCGAATCGGCCAAGGGCGTCTGGAACGCACTGGATGTGGCGCGCATGCCCGGCGTCGAGCGACTCCTATTCGGCTCGGTCGACTTCGAACTCGATCTGGATTGTGACGGTTCATGGGACGCGTTGCTGCTCGCGCGTTCGCGTATCGTGCTGGCCTCGCGTGTAGCGGGAATCCTGTTCCCGGTGGACGGCGTGACGGTGGCGATCGATGACCAACGGCAACTCGCGGAGGACTCGTCGAAAGCGCGATCGTTGGGCTTTGGCGGCAAACTGTGCATTCATCCGCGCCAGGTTGCAGCGGTCAATGCAGCGTTCAGCCCGAGCGCGGATGAAATAGCCAAGGCGCGGCGAATCGTCGACGCGTATGAGCGGGCAGAAGGCGGTGCGGTGTCGGTAGACGGACGGATGGTGGACTTGCCGGTATTGCTGAAAGCAAGGCGCATCGTTAGCTTGGCTGAAAGCGTGCGCGGTTCAGAGCAAGGGTAGGGTAAGTGGTGCGGCGGGTGTGAGCGCCGCGCCGCCCGCGCCGTCACCGCATCACGTGGCGCGGGCTGGCACGGTATCGCTTACACCGGATCCCAGGGCGTGAGCGCCATGGATGGCACGTTCGGGAAGAAGCTCGCTTCGAACGCCGGCATCACCTGCTCGGCAATCGCTTCGGGCGTCCAGCCGCCGTCGCGATGCAGCGAGCGGATCATGCGGATCTGATTGAAGAAGTAGATCTCGTTGGCGCGCACGCCGAAGATCTGACCCGAGACCTTGGCGGCCTGGTCGGACGCGAGGTAGACCGCGAGCGGCGCGATCTTGCGCGATTCCATGCGCTTGAGAATCTCGACGCGTGCTTTTTGCTCAGGCGTCTCCGAGGGGATCGAGGCCGTCATCGCGGTCCACGCCCACGGTGCGATGCAGTTCGAGCGCACATTGAATTTGGCCATGTCGAGCGCAATCGACTTCGACAGACCGACGACCCCCATTTTGGCGGCCGAGTAGTTGGCCTGTCCGATGTTGCCGATCAGACCCGAGGTGGAGGTCATATGAACGAAGCTGCCGCCGTTTTGTGCCTTGAAATGCGGAGCCGCCGCGCGTGCCACGAAAAACGACCCGTTCAGATGCACGTCGACTACGGCCTTCCACTCGTCGAGGCTCATGTTGAAGAACATGCGGTCACGCACGATGCCGGCGTTGTTGACCACACAGTCGATGCGGCCGAACGTGTCCAGCGCGGCCTGCACGATCTTCTGTGCGGAATCCCATTCAGCGACGCTATCCGTCGAGGCAAGCGCTTGCCCGCCGGCCTCCTTGATTTCTTCGACCACACGCTGTGCGGCGAACTGGCCGGTTTCGGCGTTGCGACCCAGATCGTTGACGATGACCTTTGCGCCGTTCGCCGCGAATTGCAACGCAAAATCGCGCCCGATGCCGGCACCCGCACCCGTTACCACTACCACCTTGTCTTTGACGAAATCGCTCACTCTTGTCTCCGTTCGATAGGCGTTGATGTAGAAAGGCTCTCGCTTCGGTATAATATCAAAACTGAACGACGTTGCATAATATGAACGCGAGCGCGTTGATGCAGAGCCTGGCGATTCATCCATTGAAAGACGACTAGATTAACGGAGACGCGAGATGAGCCCTACGAAAGACTGGACCGTGCCGGACCATGTTCCGCGAGAACTCGTGGTCGATTTCGACTATATGAATCCGCCAGGCGTGCAAGACGATGTTCATATCGCGTGGAAGACGCTGCACACCGGACCCGATATCGTCTGGTCTCCGTACCATGGCGGACACTGGATCGCGACGCGAGGAGAAGACATCGAGGCGATGCAGAAGGACCATACCCGCTTTTCGCATCGCAGCGTCAACATCCCGCCGCTCAACGAGACGCGGCTCGTGCCGCTCGAACTCGACCCGCCCGAACATACCGCGTACCGTAACCTGATCACGCCCGCTTTCCTGCCGCAAGCGATTGCCTCGCTGGAGAACGACGTGCGCAACCTCGCGATCGAGCTGATCGACACGCTCGCTGCGCGAGGAGAATGCGAGTTCGTCTCCGAGTTCTCGAAGATCCTGCCGATCGTGATTTTCCTGCGGCTGGCAGATCTGCCGTTGAGCGATCGCGAGCAATTGCTGGAATGGGCGGAATGGGCCGTGCGTGGCAACGTCGAAGAGCGCAACGAATCGCAGCACCGGCTCGTCGGCTATATCTCCACCTGGGTGGAAAAGCGTCAGGCAGAGGCGGGCGGCGATCTCGTCAGCCTTGTCGCCAACGCGCAGATCGAAGGCAAGCCGATCAGCCCCGAGCGCATGTTCGGGATGTTTATCGTCGTGCTGTTCGGCGGCCTCGATACCGTCGCATCGATGATGGGTTTCATCGCGCGCTTTCTCGCCGAGAATCCGGCGCACCGCAGGCAGTTGATTGAGAATCCCGATCTGATGATTTCGTCGGTCGACGAACTGATCCGGCGCTTTGGCGTGGCGAATACCGCGCGGCTCGTCACGCAGGATATGGAATACAAGGGCATCCAGTTCAGGAAAGGTGACCAGATCCAGCTGCCGAACTCCCTGTTCGGCCTCGACGACCGCAAGTTTAATGATCCGCTCGCCGTTGACCTGACGCGCAAGCCGGTGATTCATGCGGCTTTCGGCAACGGACCGCATCGCTGCCCCGGTTCGTTTCTCGCGCGCACGGAGATCAAGGTGTTCCTGCAGGAATGGCTCAAGCGCATTCCCGATTTCCGCATTCGCGAGGACGACAAGCCGCGCTGCGGTTCGGGCTCCGTCAACGGCATGCTTTATCTGCCGCTCGTCTGGGACGTAGCGCGCTGAAAGATCCTCACCCTCAACGACTCATCGACGATTATGAAAAAGTGGCAATGCATTTTTTGCGGTTTTTACTACGACGAAGCAACGGGACTCCCCGCGGAGGGCATCGCGCCGGGCACTCGCTGGGAAGACATCCCGGACGACTGGGCATGCCCCGAGTGCGGTGCGACCAAGGCCGACTTCGTGATGGTCGAAGTGGCGGCCTGAACGGTGAAGCGCACGGCCTTGCGCCGTGCGCTTCACCGCTCAGAGTCAGGCGCGCTCGAACACCGCGGCAATACCCTGGCCACCGCCGATGCACATGGTCTCGAGCGCATAACGTCCTTTCCGGCGCGTCAACTCGTGCACCAGCGTGGTCATGATGCGCACGCCCGTTGCACCGATCGGGTGGCCGAGCGATATGCCGGAGCCGTTCACGTTGAGCCGGTCGGTATCGTGCCAGTTCCAGCCTTTGAGGACTGCCAGCACCTGACACGCGAACGCTTCGTTCACTTCGACAAGATCCATCTGCTCGAGCGTCAGACCGATGCGCTTCATCAGCTTCTGCACGGCGGGCACGGGCCCGATGCCCATGCGCGATGGCTCGCATCCGGCTGCGGCCCAGCCGGTCAGCCAGGCCATCGGTTCGAGTCCGAGCGCTTCGAGGCGGTCTTCGGCGACGACGAGGCAAGCGGCCGCGGCATCGTTTTGCTGGCTGGAGTTGCCTGCGGTGACCGTGCCGCCCGGCATCAACGCGCGAAGCTTGCCGAGGCTTTCCATGCTGGCGTCGGCGCGGAATCCTTCGTCTTTGGAAAACAGCAGCGGCGCGCCTTTCTTCTGAGGCACGCTGACCGCCACGACCTCTTCGGCCATCTGGCCAGACTCCCATGCGGCGGCCGCGCGCTGATGGCTGCGCAGCGCGAACTCGTCGGCGGCCTCGCGGCTGATGCCATAGTCGGTGGCCAGATTTTCCGCGGTCTCGATCATGCCGGAGATCAAGCCGAAGCGCGATTCCGGCTGTGAGCGCTCGCGGCCTCGCGCGAGCCGGTCGTGAAACTGGACGGAGCCCGAACGAGCGCCCCAGCGCATGTCCGTGCTGTAGTACTCGATATTGCTCATGCTTTCGACGCCGCCGGCCAACACCACGTCGGCGGCGCCGGTTTGCACCATCATCGCGGCGGTGACGAGCGCCTGCAGGCCGCCGCCGCAACGCCGGTCAAGCTGCATGCCCGGCACCTCCACCGGCAGGCCCGCCTGCAGCGCTATCCAGCGGCCCACGCAAGGCGTTTCGCTGTTCGCATACGATTGCGCGAAGACGACGTCGTCGATGCGAGCGGGATCGAGTCCTGCACGCCGGATCGTTTCTTGCGCCACGAGTGCGCCGAGCTCTTCGACGCAAACGCCGCGCAGGCTACCGCCAAAGGTGCCGACGGGCGTTCGTACGGGGGAGACAATTGCCGCGCGTTTCATCGGACGTTTCCTTGCAAAGTTTGAAAGTTCTGATTCGGTGCGGTTGCCATCAGCCGACGAGCGTCGCGCTTGCCGAGCGATTGGAAGGCGGGACGCCCGCCATCTGATCCAGAGCGCCCCGATGATCCGGATGGGCGATTGCCAGCATGCGCTCACGCCTTTGCCGCAGCGTCAGGCCGCGCAAATCGGCCACGCCGTATTCGGTCACCACGATGGCGGCGTCGCTGCGTGGCGTGCTGACCGGTCCGTTCAACGACGCGACGATGCGAGTGGCGCCCTTGCCCGCGGTGGACGGCAAGGCGATGACAGGAAGGCCGCCGCGGGAGCGCCGCGCGCCGCGCAGGAAATCCAGCGCGCCGCCCACCGCGCCCACATACACGCCACCGGCAATCTCGGCGTTGATCTGGCCACTCAGATCGACCTCGACAGCCGAGTTGATGGCGACGAAGCGGTCGATGCTGGCGAGCACGTTCGGATCGTGCGTGTAGCGGGTCGAACGAAACTGCACGGCGTCGTTGCGATGTGCGAACTCGTGTATGCGGCGACCGCCCATCATCACGCCAGCAATGGTTTGGCCCGCGTCGATGGTCTTGCGCGCATTGTTGATCACGCCGCTTTCCATCAGATCGGCGACTTTGTCTCCGATCGTGCCGGAATGAATGCCAAGGTCTCGGCGATCGCCGAGGCAGGCGAGGATCGCTTCGGGAATCGCGCCGAGGCCGACTTGAAGGGTGGCGCCGTCTTCGATCAAACCGGCCGTGTGTCGTGCAATCGCCAGCTCGGTCGCGCTCGCGGCGCTGGGCGAACTGTCGGGCAGCGCGCGTGACGTCGGGACAATGAAGTCGATGTCGTTGTCGCGAAGATATCGCTCGCCGTAAGTCCAGGGAGCCTGTTGGTTGACTTCCGCAACGACCACGCGCGCGCGCTCGAGCGCAGGAATCAGATACTCGTGCGCGACGGACAAGCTGTAGCGGCCGTGCGCATCGGGTGGTGCCAGCTGCAGCAGCAGGACGTCGATCGAAAGCTGACCCGACTCCATCATCTCTGGCAACTGCGAATAATGGCAGGGCAGGATATCGAGCGCGCCAGCCTTGGCCAGTGCGCGGTTGGAGCCGGTCCCGCAGTAGGAAACGAAATCGATGCAGTCCGCGTGGTCGGGCCGGCACGTGTCGTAGTTGCCGGCGCCGAGAAAGACCCGGAACGCGCCGATGCCGTGCCGCTGCTGAAGCAGACTGCGCGTGAGCGGAACGGGCTCTGCGTTCGATTGGCCCCATGCGACGGTATCGCCGGGACGGATGATGGACGCGAAATCGACGGCGCCCGCCTCTAGCAGTAAAGGCATGATGTTTGTTTGCCTCAAGTGGCGGGTTGCGCAAGGGCCAGGGCTTCCTCGTGCTGCCCACGTACTGCGCCTGTCGCGACGAGTTCCGCAATCCGCGCTTCGCTGTAACCGATGCTCCGCAGCACGAGTTCTGTGTGCTCACCAAGGTGTGGAACATCGAGCGGTGGCGAGCCAGGCTCCAGGCGGAAGTGGATCGGGCTTGCAACGTGCTTGCGCCCGGACGGATCCATCTGGACCATTCCGCGCTCGTGCGCATGTGGATGGTCGAGCGCTTCGGCGAGCGAGAGCACCGGCGCCGCACTGATGTTCCGGCCTTCGAACCAGCGGAGCCACTCATCCAGCGTGCGAGTCAGGAAGGTTTGCGTCAGGAACGCCCGGACGCGTATCTGGCCTTCACCGGCCGGTCCGATCGCGTCGGCGACCAGCTCAGGACGGCCGAGCGGTGTAAGCAGGTTGGTTGCAAAGCTGTGTTCCCGGCCGCCAAGGCAGAGCCATTTCGAATCGGCGGTCTCATAGGTGTCGAGCAACGCGAGCCCGCCGTCGCCTTCCGTTTGCCCTCGCAATTGGCTGTCCGGCGCGTTGAGCAAGCGGCCGCTCAGATACGGCTGCGATGTGAGCGCCGCATCGAAAAGCGCGATGTCGATGTAGTCGCCGCGCCCCGTTTCCCGCGCGCGCAGCAGCGCCATCAACACGGCGGACAGCGCCGTCAGTGAACCGGCCAACGCAGCGAGCGACGGCCCGGTGGCAATTGGGATGCCATGGCCATCGCGCGGCAGCGTGCCGGCAAGCGATTGAACTGCCGGATCATGCGCGGGCAATTGAGAGAGCGGGCCGGTTTGGCCGAATGCGGTCATTGCGCAATAAACGACTCCCGGGTTCGTCCGGCTTATCGTGTCGTAGTCGATGCCACGGCGAGCGGCCACGCCCGGCCTCGACGATTCGATCACGACGTCGGCCTCGTTCATCAGCTTTAGCGCGACCTCGCGTCCGTCCGGATGCTTCAGATCGAGCGCGATGCTGCGCTTGCCGCGGTTGATAGCGGCGAAGAGCGCGCCGTCGGTGCCGGGTGCGCCGCGGGTGGGATCGCCGGTGAGCGGTTCGATCTTGATCACCTGCGCGCCGTGATCGGCGAGATTGGCGGCGAGGAATGGACCCGGCATGAATTGCGACAGGTCCACGACACGAAGGCCGGTCAGTTTCATGCCAGAGCAGCGCTGAAGCCGAGCTGGCGTTGCGCGATCGCGGCGGCTTCCTTCACGATGCGGCCGATCAATTCCGCACAGGTCGGCAGGTCGTGAATGAGGCCGGTCACGATACCGGCGGGGAAGGCGCCGCCTTCCACTTCTCCTGTCGCGAATGCGTCCATCCAGCGCTGAGCTCCGGTCAGCGCGTAGAGGTCGGAGCGCGTCACGTTGCCGGCGCGCTCGAGTTCGAGCGCGGCGAGGCTCACGCTGTTCTTGACCACCCGGCTCGAATCGCCGATCGAGCGCCCAACCAGCAGCGTATCGCGCTCGCTCGCTTCCAGCAGCCGTTGCTTGATCGCGGGGTGGACGGGGGACTCGTGCGTGAGCATGAATCGGGTTCCCATGTTGATGCCCTCCGCGCCGAGCGCGAGAGCCGCCATCAGCCCGCGGCCATCGGCAAAGCCGCCGGACGCGAGAATCGGGATCTTCAGCTTGTCGGCGGCGGCGGGAATCAGGATCAGTCCAGGGACGTCGTCTTCGCCAGGATGCCCCGCGCATTCGAACCCGTCGATGCTGACGGCGTCCGCGCCGAGCGATTCGGCCTTCACCGCGTGGCGAACCGTGACACATTTGTGCACGACCTTGACGCCGCGGGCCTTGAACTCGGCGATGTATTTCGCCGGATTGCTGCCCGCCGTCTCGACGACCTGGACGCCTTGCGACACGATCGCGCGCACATACGCGTCATAGTCGAGACCGACATTGGCGCCGAGAACGGTCAGGTTGACTCCAAAGGGCTTGTCCGTGAGCGAACGCACCCTGTCGATTTCGCGTGCGAGTGCGTCGGCGCTTGCATGGGTGTGCGCGGAGATGAAACCGAGACCGCCCGCATTGCCCACGGCCGCCGCCAGTTCGGCGCGCGCCACCCAACGCATGCCGCCTTGAATGATGGGATATTGAATGCCGAGTAATTCAGTAATGCGATTGACATACGGTTTCATCGCGCGCCTGTAGCCTGGATAGGTAGTAGGGGTGCCAGAGAAATGCGCGTGACGCGCGTCGCCTGGCGGGCTCGATTCGCCACGACAAGCGTGGCGTTCTTTCGCCATTCAACAATCGCGAAACTGAGGTTTGCGCTTTTCGACGAAGGCTGCCATGCCTTCCTTTCGATCTTCGGTGGCGAAGGTCGAATACGCCATACGCCGCTCGAACAAAATACCTTCTGCGAGGCTCGATTCGTAGGCGCGGTTGACACACTCTTTGGCCATCGCTACGACCGGTTGCGAGTATCGCGCGATCTCGTCACCCGTTTTCAGCGCTTCCTCGACGAGCGTGTCGACGGGCACGATGCGGCTCACGAGGCCGCACCGTTCGGCTTCAATGGCGTCCATCCTGCGGCCGGTGAGGATCATTTCCATCGCCTTTGATTTGCCGAGCGCGCGCGTCAGGCGCTGCGTGCCGCCGGCGCCGGGAATGGTCGCCAGCGTGATTTCGGGCAGGGCGAAGCGGGCGTTGTCGGCGGCGAGAATGAAGTCGCACATCATGGCGAGTTCGCAGCCTCCGCCTAACGCAAGACCCGCGACCGCGGCGATGACCGGCTTGCGGCAACGCGAGGTACGTTCCCAATTCGATGTGATGAACTGATTCTTGTAGACGTCCATGTACGTCCATTCGTTCATCATCTTGATGTCGGCTCCGGCGGCGAACGCTTTTTCGCTACCGGTCATCACGATGGCGCCGACGGCAGGGTCGGCTTCAAGGTCGTCGAGGGCCGCCGTCAGCTCGTCCATCAGCTGGTTGTTCAGTGCGTTGTAGGCTTGCGGACGGTTCATCCTGATCAAGCCGGTTTTCCCGTGCGTTTCGACGATGATCGTCTCGTAGGCCATGGTTCTTCCTTGAAGGAATGAGGGTGAACACCTAAACCCGGATGGGGTCCGCTCGCCCATTTGCGTGGCTGCGGTGCGCCGTTGCGCTATGTCACAGCGTATCGGTGCGTTGCCAATTTCCTGAACGACGTTTATGATTCTGAATGTGCGCCCCCGCTTTGTCAATTGAGCGCGAGGTCGGATTCGCTAACGGAAAACACCGCGAGGAGACACTGCATGACGACTCGTCACGAGGACGGACAGATACGCGTTGAGCAGCGCGGGAACCTGCTGTTGATGGGCATTGACCGGCCGGAAAAGCGCAATGGTTTCACGCCGAAAATGTTCAGCGAGCTTGCCATGGCTTACACGCGGCTCGAGAAGAGCAGCGATATTTTTTGTGGGCTGGTCTACGCCGAAGGCGATCACTTTACGGCTGGGCTCGACATGCCAAAGATCGCGCCGTTGCGCCGCGAAGGCAAACCGCTGCTTCCTGAAGGCGAGGTCGATCCGTTCAACTTGCGCGCGCCGCTGCGTACCAAGCCGGTCGTCGTTGCCCTGAAGGGAATCTGCTTCACGGTCGCGGTCGAATTGATGCTCGCATCCGAAGTGGCTGTTGCGGCCGACAACTGCCGTTTCTCCCAGCTTGAAGTCAAGCGGGGAATCATGGCAGGTTGTGGTGCGACGTTCCGCATGGTCCAGCGTGCCGGCTGGGGCAACGCAATGAAGGTACTGCTTACCGGTGACGAATTCACCGCAGACGAGGCGCGGCACATGAACTTCGTACAAGACGTCGTCCCTGCGGGGCAGGAGTTCGAGCGGGCGCTCGCGATCGCGGAACGAATCGCGGCGCAGGCACCGCTAGCCGTGCAGGCCACGATGCAAAACGCGCGTGTGTCACTGGGACAAGGCTGGCAGGATGCTTATACGACTATTCAGTCGACCCAGCAGTTTCTCTACAACACTGAAGACGCGAAGGAAGGCGTTCAGTCCTTCATCGAAAAACGTGCGGCGAAGTTCGTCGGACGCTGATGCACGGCTTCCGGCGCAGCCGGTGCGAATTCAAGGGGACCGTTTGTTATGACAAAAGGCGCATTGGCGGGTGTGCGCGTACTCGACCTGAGCCGTATTCTCGCGGGACCTTGGGGAGCGCAGATGCTGGCGGATCTCGGCGCGGAGGTCATCAAGGTCGAGCGTCCGGGCAAGGGCGACGATTCGCGGCAATTCGGCCCCCCGTTCCTGATGGATCGGGAGGGAAAGGTCACGCGCGAGTCGACGTTCTTTATCAGCGCGAATCGAGGCAAGAAGTCGATCACGTGCGATATTTCCACGTCCGAAGGTCAGGCGCTGATCCGCTCGTTGGCGGCGCACTGCGACGTGTTGCTCGAGAACTATAAGGTTGGCGATCTCAAGCGTTACGGGCTCGATTACGAGGGCCTCAAGCTAGTCAATCCGCGCCTGATCTACTGTTCGATAACCGGCTTCGGTCAGACCGGACCGTATAGCCCGCGCCCCGGTTACGACTCGATTTTTCAGGCGATGGGTGGCTTGATGAGCGTGACCGGAAATGGTGACGACATGCCGGGCGGCGGGCCAATGAAAACCGGGCCGAGTCTTGCCGATATTCTTTGTGGTCAGTACGCCGCGTCGGCGATCATCGCAGCGCTTTATCACCGCGACGCGGCGCAAGGCGGTACGGGGCAGGGGCAGTACATCGACCTGGCGTTGCTGGACGCGATGATTGCTGCCACCTCGCACTATGCAAGCCAGTATCTCGTTTCCGGCCAGATTCCCATCCGGCGCGGTACCGAGGGCAACGGTGGTATGCCGTCGCGCATGTTCCGCTGCGCCGATCGGGACGTCATGATCGTCGCGGGCAATAACGAACAATACGCGCGGATGTGTAACGTTCTTGGGCACCCCGAGCTCGCCAGCGATCCGCGATTTAGCGAGATTGCGCTGCGCGTGAAAAATCGTCGCGCGCTTGGCGAAGTGTTCGAGCCGCTGATTGCCGAATGGCAAAGCGATGAGCTGCTCGCGGCACTCGACGCCGCCGGGGTGCCGGCCGGACCGATCAACAATCTGGAGCAGGTGTTCGCAGATCCGCACGTGCAGGCACGCGCCATGTGCGTGGAAGCTGCGCATCCGCTCACGGATAAGGCGGTTCGGATGGTCGCCAATCCGGTCAAGATGTCGGGCACGCCGATCGATTCGTATGGCGCGCCACCGACGCTCGGACAACATACGGACGACGTGCTGCGTGATCTGCTGGGTATGTCGCAGTCGGACATCGATATCCTGCGCGAAAAGAAAGTTCTATAGAAAGCGTCAAAGCTGCGAAGCGTTAGACCTTCAGTTGAACCGGCCTGTGTGAATGATGGCCGCATCCCGCAGCGGCCTCGTGGGTAGCTTCGTATCACTTATGCAATCGGGGGTTCTTTATGCACATTGGCATACCCGCGGAAACGCGCGCGCATGAAACCCGCGTTGCCGCGACGCCCGAAACGGTCAGGAAGTACGTGGCGCAAGGCCACCGGGTCACGCTGCAGAGCGGCGCGGGCGCCGGCGCGAGCTTTCCCGATCACGCCTACGCGGATGTGGGCGCGGACATCGGCGATGCCGCCACCGCGTTCGGCGCCGAGCTCGTCCTCAAGGTCCAATCCCCCACCGATGCCGAACTGCCGCTGCTCAGGCGCGGCGCGACGCTCGTCGGCATGCTCGATCCATTCGACACCGACAATGCGGGCAAGCTCGCCGCGGCCGGCGTCACCGCGTTCGCGCTCGAAGCCGCGCCGCGCACGACGCGCGCGCAGAGCCTCGACGTGCTGTCGTCGCAGGCGAATATCGCCGGCTACAAGGCGGTGCTGCTCGCGGCGACGCTGTATCCCCGCTTCATGCCGATGCTGATGACCGCGGCCGGCACCGTGAAGGCCGCGCGCGTGCTGATTCTGGGCGCGGGCGTGGCCGGCCTGCAGGCGATCGCGACCGCGAAGCGCCTGGGCGCGGTGCTGGAGGCGTCCGACGTGCGCCCGGCCGTCAAGGAGCAGATCGAATCGCTCGGCGCGAAGTTTCTCGACGTGCCCTACGAAACCGACGAGGAGCGCGAGGCCGCGCAGGGCGTCGGCGGCTACGCGCGGCCGATGCCGCCGTCATGGCTCGCGCGCCAGTCGGCGCTGGTGCACGAGCGCGCGAAGCAGGCCGACGTGGTGATCTCGACCGCGCTGATTCCGGGCCGCGCGGCGCCGACGCTGCTGTCGGTCGACACCGTGCAGGCAATGAAACCCGGCTCCGTGATCGTCGACCTCGCGGCCGGCCGCGGCGCCGAGGTCGATGGCCGGCGCGGTGGCAACTGTCCGCTGACCGAGGCGGACCAGGTGGTGGTGCGCCATGGCGTGCAGATCGTCGGCTATACGAACCTCGCCGCGATGGTGCCGGCCGACGCGTCGTCGCTGTACACGCGCAACCTGCTCGACTTCCTGAAGCTGATCGTCACGAAGGAAGGCACGCTGCATATCGATCTCGCGGACGACATCGTCGCGGCCACGCTGCTGGCCCGCGACGGCCAGCTCACGCGCAACGCCTAGGAGGCAACGGCGATGGAAGTCATCAATCACACGGTGATCAATCTGATCATCTTCGTGCTGGCGATCTACGTCGGCTATCACGTGGTCTGGAACGTCACGCCCGCGCTGCATACGCCGCTGATGGCCGTGACCAACGCGATCTCGGCGATCGTGATCGTCGGGGCGATGCTCGCGGCGGGGCTGACGGTCGGCGGCGCGGGCAAGATCTTCGGCACGGTCGCGGTCGCGCTCGCGGCGGTCAACGTGTTCGGCGGCTTTCTCGTCACCCGGCGCATGCTGGAGATGTTCAGGAAGAAGGAACCGAAGAAGCTTCCGTCCGGCGGCAAGGAGGGTACCTAAATGAGCCTGAACGTCGTCACGCTGCTGTATCTGGTCGCGTCGGTCTGCTTCATCCAGGCGCTCAAGGGGCTGTCGAATCCGAAGACCGCGCGCGTCGGCAATACCTTCGGCATGGTCGGCATGGCGATCGCGATTCTGACCACCCTCGCGCTGATCTCGCGCCAGGCCGAGGTGCTCGGCTCCAATCTCGGCCTCGGTCTCGGCCTGCTGCTGTTCGGGCTCGTGATCGGCGGCGCGATCGGCGCGTTCGTCGCTGCGCGCGTCGAGATGACGAAGATGCCCGAACTGGTCGCGGCCATGCACTCGCTGATCGGTCTCGCGGCGGTGTGCATCGCGTATGCGGTGGTGTCGGAGCCGGCCGCGTTCGGCCTCGTCGATCCCGACGTGCCGATCGAGGGCTTCCTGCCGTACGGCAACCGCATCGAGCTGTTCATCGGCACGTTCGTCGGCGCGATCACGTTCTCGGGCTCGGTGATCGCGTTCGGCAAGCTGTCGGGCAAGTACCGGTTCCGCCTGTTTCAGGGCGCGCCGGTCGTCTACGGCGGCCAGCATCTGATCAACCTGATGCTCGCGCTCGCGATGTTCGGCTTCGGCATCCTGTTCTTCCTCACGCAGTCATGGCTGCCGTTCATCATCATGACGATCATCGCGTTCGTGCTCGGCGTGCTGATCATCATTCCGATCGGCGGCGCGGACATGCCGGTCGTCGTGTCGATGCTGAACTCGTACTCGGGCTGGGCGGCGGCGGGCATCGGCTTCTCGCTGAACAATCCGATGCTGATCATCGCCGGCTCGCTGGTCGGCTCATCCGGTGCGATCCTTTCG
This sequence comes from Paraburkholderia sprentiae WSM5005, assembly GCF_001865575.2. Taxonomy (NCBI): domain Bacteria; kingdom Pseudomonadati; phylum Pseudomonadota; class Betaproteobacteria; order Burkholderiales; family Burkholderiaceae; genus Paraburkholderia; species Paraburkholderia sprentiae. The sequence goes on along the minus strand of NZ_CP017563.2, from coordinate 556,092 downwards.
TACATCATGTGCCGCGCGATGAACCGCTCGTTCTTCAACGTGCTTCTCGGCGGCTTCGGCAACGAGCCGGGCGCGGCGGCCGCAGGTGGCGCGGCGGAGCAGCGTCCGGTGAAATCGGGTTCGGCCGACGACGCGTCGTTCATGCTCGGCAACGCCGAATCGGTGGTGATCGTGCCGGGCTACGGGCTGGCGGTGGCGCGCGCGCAGCATGCGCTCAAGGAGCTGACCGACAAGCTGGTCGAGAAGGGCATCGAGGTGAAGTACGCGATTCACCCGGTGGCCGGGCGCATGCCGGGGCACATGAACGTGCTGCTTGCCGAGGCCGAAGTGCCGTACGACATGGTGTTCGAAATGGACGACATCAACGGCGAGTTCGGTCAGGTCGACGTGGTGCTGGTGCTCGGTGCGAACGACGTGGTGAATCCGGCCGCGAAGAACGATCCGAAGTCGCCGATCGCCGGCATGCCGATCATCGAGGCGTACAAGGCGCGCACGGTGATCGTCAACAAGCGCTCGATGGCGGCGGGCTACGCCGGGCTCGACAACGACCTGTTCTACATGGACAAGACGATGATGGTGTTCGGCGATGCGAAGAAGGTGATCGAGGAGATGGTGAAAAGTTGCAGCTAAGGGGCGAGTCATGACGACCGAGAGAAGTAACAGCCGTATCGTAGGTACAGACCAGGCACGAGTCGGGTATATCGACTCGGGTGGGGACGCCCCGCATATCTCGCGTTCGCATCAAGGTTCGGACACGCCCGTGCGCGGCGGAAAGTCACCTCAGTGGGCGTGGGCGAACGGCCGCAGCGAATTCGACTGGATGGACGTGCACTTGCCCTTCTTCACGTCAGAATGGCTTTAAGCAATTTATTAACGGGCGCGATCGAGATCGCCGTCTCCGCGATCGGATCGTATCTGCCGGCACGTGTAGCGCCCGGCCGCCGGTCCAGCGTTGTCCGACATGCATCGATCCATCGTGGATTCCTGACAACGGCGAAAAAAAGCCTCGGCTCGGTGTCCCGCAGCCAAGGCCAAACTCCACACGCTCTCGCGAAGTGTGTGAGAGGAGAAACACCTGATCACTCTTCAACTTCGTGTTACGTGCCTGGCGCGAAGCTCACTGCGCGGATCGAGGCTCGCGATCATGCAACTATTGGCTGAATCGAGTTCTTTTGCGGCCTTTCGAAAATGCAACTGGCCGTTTCATATGCGGCACTGTGTTCAAAAAGCCGCACTAAAGCATTGACTGTCCGCCGTCCACACTGATAGTCTGCCCGGTTATGAAATTAGCGTCGTCACTACACAGAAATGCAACTGTTCGTCCAATATCACGCTGAGGATCGCCGAAGCGGCCAAGCGCAATTTCGGAGAGATAGCGAGTGCGTTCCTGGGGATTGGCTTCGAGGTAGGCTTCGGCGGCAGGCGTGAGCGCTGCTGGGCAAATGACGTTGACGGTAATGCCGTAGACGCCCCATTCGCGCGCGGCAACCCGCGAGAGCCCACGAATGCCCTCCTTGGTAGCGGCGTACGCGCCGAATCCTTTGAGGCCTTCAATGCCAGTGCGCGAGCCGAAGTTGATGATGGCACCGCGGCCCTGAGACTTCATCCGCGGCAATGCGGCCTGCATGAAATACAGCGTGCCATACAAGCCTGATTGGAGGGTGTTGCTCCAGTCATCGTCGGTGACAGACTCGAGCGGCACCCCGGGGTTGCTGCTTTGTGCGTTGTTGATGAGTGCGTCCACACGTCCGAATCGCTCGACCGCAAGCTCGACTGTCCGGACCGCGTCGGCACGATTGCGCGTATCACCGGGCACGACCAGCACTTGCGAACCGAGGGCGCTCAATTCCTCGGCAGCCCGTGTGAGCTTGGCCTCCGTGCGACCGGTCAGGACCAGACTCGCTCCCTCGGCGGCAAGCGCGAGGGCGATGCCGAGTCCAACGCCTTGCCCGCCTCCGGTCACGATGGCGACCTTTTCTGCCAGTTTTTTCGTGTACATGAGTGAATCCAGAAATGAAGGTTGATTTGCTGTTCGACGCGCGAGCGTACTGCGTAAAGGGTCCGAAAGCTGATGCTTCTGCATTCCAACTTCCTGAACGATGTTCGAATATATATCAAGCCGTGTGACGGAGCGCCCTGGCGTATTCCCGAATTCGGGTGGCGCGAAAGTGTGCCAAACCACGATCGATGTAAAAGTATGTGAATAGTTCCCGTATAATCGAAACAGTCAATTCATGGGGAAAATCATGTTGAAAGAGATCTCAGCGCCGGCGGACCGGGACGTCAGCGGGCCCCGCTCGCTGACCCGACTCCTCGGAATTTTCGATGTGCTGGCGAAGTCTCCGGACGGGATGTCGCTAGCAGAACTGAATGTCGCTCTCGAGTCACCAAAGAGCAGCCTGCTCAATCTGCTGAGACCTCTGGTGGCGGAAGGGTACTTGATGCACGACGCAGGCCGCTATCGCCTGGGGCCGTCGATCTTCCGGTTGTCGGCAGGAGTGATGGCTGCGTGGAATTTCTCGAAGATCCTCCACCCGTTCCTCGTGGATCTCTCGAAGAGCACCAAGGAAACTGTGTATGTCGGCGTCCTTGACGTCGAGCACAAAGAGATCACCTATGTCGATGTGATCGAAAGCGAGCAATCGGTGCGCTATTCAATGCACATTGGTTTGCGTCGCCCGCTCTATTGCACGGCTGCGGGCCGCGTTCTGCTGGCTCATGCACCGGACGCTTTCGTTGCCGACTACATGAAGACCGTCAAGTTCGAGCGCCGAACCCCGCAAACGATCGCAACGAAGAAGGCGTTGCGGGACGAACTCGACCGCATCGTCGAGAGCGGCCTGTCGGTGAGTCGCGGTGAACTGCTGCCCGATTCCGCCGGCGTGTCGTCGCCGATCTTCGGGCCGAATGGCAATGTCATCGCGGCAATGGCGATTGGTGCGCCACTCGAACGATTCGACCGCGAACGCCACCGGCTCGAAGCGAACATGATCAGAGTCGCCCAGCGAGCGTCTGCGTTGGGTCAAGCAGAAGAAGAGTGACTCGCGAGTCGGTCGAGGGCGCAGTGCAGCGCGTGCTTCACTGCGCCCTCCGTCATGGGGCGGCTTGAAAAGCGTTACATACCGCCACACGCAACGGATCGGTCGCAACGACAATCAGTGCTTACCACGCCTCGGCAGCATGGAAGCGATCAGCAGTCCGGCGATCGAACTGCAGGCGATGTAGACGAATACCGAGACATAGCCACTATCGGCGGGAAACGATGCACCGTCGTGTCCCGCCGTCGCGCCGCGCAGCAGCGCAAATACCGCCTGGGCGCCCACCGCGAAGAAACACGAGAAGAACACGTAGAGCATCCCTGTCGCCTCGCCTGTCTGATGTGCGGGCGTCGTCTCCACGATCTGGTTGTACAGCGCCGTGCTCGCGAAGGCGAGACCGAACGAGCACAGCACCGCACCTGGAACGAACAGCAGCAGGCTGCGATGAAGCACGATCAGCGAGGCCCACGCCACGGCCAGTATGAGCATGCCGATCAAGGCGGCGGGACGAGCCTTGTAGCGGGCCGCAACGCGACCGCTCCATGGACTCGCGACCAGCGCGACAATGTTGATGCTGAACATCAGTAATCCCGCTGCCGTGGCGCTCAGCCCGAATCCGGCGTGCGTGCCGGCAGGTTGCTGGGCGAGCAGCGAGAAGACCTGTCCCAGTTGCATCGCGCCTGCCGCGAGGAATGCCATGCATGCGTTGGCCAACACGACTTCGCGCGTCTTCAGCAGACGCACGTTGATGAGCGGATGCCGCGCCCCGCCTTGATGACGTGCCCAGAGTCCGAGCACGATCATCCCGCCCACGATCAAGCCCCATAGCCGTGGATCGCCGAGTCCCCACGTGCGGATTTGCTGCACGGCGAAGAGGATGGCGCAAAGTGCTGGAGCGAACGCGAGACCTCGAATGTAGTCGATCCGTACGCCGGGATTCGGTGGCGACGGCGGCGCCCACGCGCGTACCGCCGCGACGGCCACGACGCACAGCGCGACTTTGAACCAGAAGCCGCCCTGCCACGAATAGTGATCCACGACAACGCCCGCGCCGATGTAGATCAGCCCAGCCGACACCATTCCTGCCGCACTGATCAACCCTACCGCGGCAGGCAGCTTGGCGGGTGGCAGATTCTCACGAACCAGTCCGATGGAGAGCGGCGTGATGCCTGCCGCATGGATTGCATTGCACAGCCGGCGACGAGCATGCCGACATCGGTCGCGCATGCGGCCACGACTGCGCCCGCCGCAGCGACCGACATCACCACGAGCAGGATGCGGCGGTAGCCCAACAGGTCGCCGAGTCGTCCGCTCACCGCGGCAAAGACGGCCGAGCCGAGCCAGTATGCGGTGACGGTCCAACTCACGGAGTGCGACGCAGGAAAGGCCTTGTAGAGCGTGACCAGCACGGTGTAGATGACGGTGATGCCAGACGAGGCGGCTACCGCGGCAAGCAGGATCGCCATCGTGAACCCGCGCGGTGGACCCGCTACGGGTTGCGCTCGATGTGCGGGCTGCGAGAGCACTTCGGCTTGCATAAACGTCTCCGGGTTGCGCGTGTTCGTTTCGATTATACTTATATCAGAACATCGTTCGCATAGGTGTTTATATGAGAAGCCGATGCTGGCCGTAAAAAGGTGGCGAGGCGGCGATCCGATATCGAATCGATATCGACGGTTTCGAGTTCGATATGAAAGTTTTTTGGTCGCTGGCTTGACCCGATACTTCTCTCGAGAGCGCAGGTTCAGCAGCGCTCCCCACAATCAGGAGAGAGATGATGCAAACGTATGAAGGGAAGATCTACGACGCCGACACGCACTTCTATGAAGTCGAGGACGCATTCAACCGTCATTTGCCCGAGAAGTTCAAGAAGGACTGGTCTTTTACCAGCCGTGTCACGGCAGACGGCAACCGCTGCATGTATGTGGGCGACCGCAAGGTGGAAATCAGCGAGGGCTACACCTCGGCCGAGGGGCACGTTCCGCCGCCGGGCAAGCTGCATGAATGGCTGCGCGCGATGAAGGATGGCAAGGACAACGTCGATATGCGGGTTGCGCCGACGCCGGATATGTTCAACCGTGACGCGCGCCTGAAGAAGATGGACGAATTCGGTGTCGAGGCCTGCACGATGTACATCGGCGAAATGGTCGCGTGTATTTCCTATCTGAACGAGCCGGTTGCGGCAAATGCGGTGTTGCATGCGTATAACCAGTGGATGCTCGACGACTGGGGCTTCAGCTACAAGGACCGCATCTACACGACGCCGGTCGTCACGCTCGACGATCTCGATGCGGCTGTCGCCGAGGCCAAATGGCTGGTCGCGAACGGTGTGCGCGTCATCCTGATGCCGATGGGGCCGTTCAATGGGCGTGCACCGGCGGATCCGTACTTCGATCCGTTCTGGTCGATCCTCAACGAAGCGGGCGTACGCGTCACGTTCCATGTGTCGGAAGCGATCTACATGAAGGATCACATGGCGGTGTGGGGAGAGCCGGTGCAGCAGTCGCGCCAGCGTCAGACCGCCTTTGTCTGGATGCACGGCTACGGCGAGCGGCCGGTCATGGAAACGCTGTCGTCGTTCATCTTCTACAATTTCTTCGAGCGGTTTCCGCGGGTTAAGTTGTGCAGCGCGGAAAACGGTGCGGAATGGGTGCCTTCGCTGCTCGTCAAAATGGACAAGTGCCGGGGAATGGCGAAGAATGGCTACTGGCCTTGCGGTCAGCTGAAGAAACGACCGAGCCAGATCTTCAAGGAAAATGTCTTCGTGGTTGCATATCCGGAGGACGACATCGCTCAGATCATCGCTCAGACGGGATCGTCGGACTTCCTGTTGATGGGCTCCGACTATCCGCACGCGGAAGGCGTGCCTGAACCGAAGGACTTCGCGTCGGAAGCGTGCAACCGGCTCTCTGAAGAAGACACGCGCAAGATCATGTACGACAACGGCCGCCGGTTCATTCCGCTGCACGTGTAATCGGCCTTGCGCTGGATGCCGGGTGCGCCCTGAACGGCGCCATGCATTCGCGCGGCGGCGCGAATGCGGCACGCGTCGACGCTGGCAGACGGTCCTTCCGTTGCGCGCGATTTCTTCATTTGAACAGGTTAGTCATGAATATTTCGGACTATAAGGCCTTATTGCTCGAACGCGATGGCGGCGTCTTGACCGTTACGCTCAATCGCCCTGAAACGTTGAACGCGTTCGATGAGCAAATGGACATTGAGATGTCCCGGCTATTTCTCGATGTCGCCGAGGATGCCGAGACCCGTGTCGTGGTGTTGACGGGCGCAGGGCGGGCTTTTAGCGCGGGCGGCGATATCGAGCATATGCAGCATGTCATCGACAACCCCGCGCTGTTTCTCGAAGGCATGCAGCGTGCAAAGAGAATTGTTTTCTCGATGCTCGACTGTCCGAAGCCGGTCATCGCGAAGATCAACGGTCATGCAATTGGTCTGGGCGCGACGATCGCACTATTCTCGGATCTAAGCTATGCGGCCAATCACGCAAAGATTGGCGATCCGCACGTGAAAGTCGGCTTCGTCGCGGGCGATGGCGGCGCGGTGATCTGGCCGCAGCTCGTGGGCTATGCGAAGGCCAAGGAATACCTGTTGACGGGGGATCTCGTCACCGCAGAAGAGGCGGCACGACTGGGTCTCATCAATCATGCCGTGCCGGCCGACGAGCTGGATGCCGTTGTCGACGCGATGGCGAAGCGTCTCGCACACGGCGCTTCGCGCGCGATCCAGTGGACCAAGGCGTCGATCAACATCGGCCTGAAGCAACTTGCACATTCCATTCTCGACGCGTCGATTGCCTACGAGGCGTTGTCGAACCTAACGGAAGATCATCAAGAGGCGGTCAACGCGTTTCGCGAGAAACGTGAGCCGGTGTTCAACGGACGTTGAGCTTTTACAGCGTCCGGCGCAGGCGATACAGGCGGCGCCGGGCGCAGCGAGGGAGTGATTGCACATGCAACGGGTAGTGGCGATAACGGGTGGATTCGGCGCGCTTGGGCGCACGGTTGCGCGCGTGTTTGCGGACAACGGCTGGAAGGTCGCGCTGATCGACAAGGCGCGCGAGCCGGAAAACGAGAGTGCGGAGCAGCTGCACGCGTCGTGGTGGCGAGGAGGCGTCGAGCTAACTGATCTCGATGCGGCGCGCTCGGCGCTCTCGGCGGTCGTCGAGCAGCTTGGCAAGCTCGATGCGCTCGTCAATGTAGCGGGGGGCTTTCGCTGGGAAACATTGGCGGATGGCAGTCTCGACACGTGGGATCTGATGTACCGGACGAATGTGCGCACCGCGGCGACTGCGTCGAAAGCGGCACTCGACTATATTGCCGACAGCGCGGAGGGAGGACGCATCATCAATATTGGAGCTGGCGCTGCGCTGAAGGCGGGCGCGGGCATGGGAGCGTATGCGGCCTCGAAGTCGGGGGTGATGCGTTTGACCGAGGCGCTGGCCGAAGAACTCAAGGGCCGTTCCGTTACTGTCAACGCTATTTTGCCGGGCATCATCGATACGCCGCAGAACCGCAAGGATATGCCCGACGCCGACTTTTCCCGCTGGGTGCGGCCCGAAGAAATCGCCGACGTGATTCTATTTCTCGCGTCTGGCGCCGCGTCGGGCGTAACCGGCGCGTTGATTCCTGTCACCGGGCGTACGTAAGATCCCACGCCGGAAATTGCAGTCGACGCCCGGGTCGAGGGCGTCAACTGCAAAAACGCGTTTCAGGTAAGGTGTGCGAGCGAGTCGTTGCTGAACCCGAGGAACGGCTCGCCAAGCCGTGCGCGGCGCGCCCAGTTTGGATCATGCAGAAGCGAGCGTCCTACGCCAACGAGATCGAACTCGCTGCGTGCGAAACGATCCAGCAGGGGAGTGAGGTCGGGCTGCACCGATGTCTGGGCCCCCGACATAGAATCGTAGTAGCCCTTGTTAATGCCGATTCCGCCAACAGTCATCGAAAGTTTGCCAGTGACCTCCTTCACCCAGCCGGCGAGATTCATCTCTGAGCCCGGGAATTCCGCCCGGTTGAAATAGCGGGTGCTCGCCTCGAAGATGTCGACGCCAGCGTCCGCGAGCGGCGCGAGAATGCGCTCGAGCTCGTGCGGGTCGTTGGCGAGCCGCGCGCGGAAATCCTGCTGTTTCCACTGGGAGAAGCGGAACGTGATCGGCATCGTCGCGCCGATCGCTTCGCGGATCGCGCGGACAACTTCGGCGGCAAAGCGGCTGCGCGCTGCGAGATCCTTACCCCATTGATCCGTGCGTCGATTGGTTTCGGCCCACAGAAAAGCGTCGATCAGATAGCCATGAGCGCCGTGAATCGCGATGCCATCGAAGCCGGCGGCCTTCGCATAGCGCGCGCTTCGACTATAGGCTGCAATGACGTCCGCGATCTGCGCATCGGTCATCGGGCGAGTCGGCGGCAGGACCCGCTCCATGTAACCTGCGTCGAGCGATGTCGTTCGCCCTTCCGGTCCCCACAGTCCCGATGGGCGCAGTGGCGAAGCGGCCGGGAAGGGACCTGTATTCGCCTCTTTCATGGGTCCCATATGCCACAACTGAGGAAAGATGATTCCACCGCTAGCATGAACTTCGTCGGTCACGCGCCGCCACGCGGCAACTGATTCCTCGCCGGCGAGCACGGGAATCGAATTTTCTCCGAGCCCGGCTTCGCCGAGCGCCGCCGGATGATCGACACCGACGCCTTCTGTGATGATCAGGCCTGTCTCGCCCTGCGCACGCCGCTTGTAGTAGGCGGCGACGTCACTGCCTGGCAATCCGTTGGGCGAAAAGCCGCGCGTCATGGGTGACATGACGATACGGTTGCGCAGCGTGACCCCGCGCACGGCGAGGGGCGAAAAGAGCGAAGCGATATCCATGGGCATTCATATATTTGACTCACGTGCGAATAATGATACGCTATGTTCTGCCGATGAAAAAGCACTATTGGTGCCGTCTCGCACGCGGCGTTGAAGAGGAGGATTGCATTGGAGCAAGCATACTCACTGGCGCTAGACGCGCTTGGAGAGGGCGGCGCAGGGCTCATCCCAGAAGGCTTTGCATTGATGCCGGCGTTTGGTCCCTTCCATCAGATGTTCGGACCTACGTACTTTCGCAAGAGCGAGCGGGGACACGTGGTCGGCATGTACGTTCGGGAAGCGCATCGCAATCTCGGCCAGATGATGCACGGCGGCGCCGTTTGCATGCTGGCGGACACCGCCATTACGTGGGCGAGCAAGTATTCGCGTCAACCAGCAGTGAGGGTGTTGACGACGGGCTTGACGGTCAATTTCATCGCAAACGCAGAGCCGGGCGACTGGGTGGAAGCCCACGTCGACGTGCTGCGTTCGGGAAAGCGGGTGATTTTCTCGGACTGCCGGATCTGGGCGAATGCAAAATGCATCGCCCACGCCTCGGGGCAATTCCAGGTGATGGGTGAAATTGACAGCTAGTACGCCGACGCGGCCCGAATGGCCGCGCGAACGTTACGGCATCGACCGGGCTCGAACCTTATCAAGTGCCGCACGGTACCTCCACGCGGTCAACAGGAGCCGATGAATCCGCTCAGCCCGGCGTTTGCGTTCGGAACGAGTGGTCTGAACCGCAAGGTGCACTTCGGGCGCGCCAGTGACCAGTGTGAGAAGATCGCGCGCCGCGTTCGACGGATCGTCGATGGCGATCACACCGCTGACCGCGGCGGCTTCGAGAACACCGGTTAGCGGCTCCAGCATCGTCACGACGAACTGCAGAAACTGCTTGGCGACATCGGGAAAGCGAATCGCCTCGCTAATGACCATGCGTGACGTGTGCATGCTGTCCGGTATTGCCATGTGTTCGACGAGCGCATCGATAAGCGATGCCAGGTTCGTCGAAAAATCGCGGCCCGGTTGCAGGTGCTCCGAGATCTTGCCGCGCAGGTCGGCCATCCCGCGCCAGACGATGGAGCGAAAAAGCTCTTCTTTCGTGCCGAACTGGCGATAAACGGTCGTCTTGCTGACGCCAGCCAGCGATGCGATTTCCTCGACCCTGGCGGCGCCGAAACCTTCTCTGATGAACACGGACTTGGCGGCGTCGAGCAGTCGCTCACGCAACTGAACCGCATCGTCGTGGGTGGGCCGGCCAGCCGTTCGAGGTTTGTCCGCCGCGGCGAGCCGTGAGCCTGCGTCGCGAGCCTGAACTGACATAGGTTTGAACATCGGGGAATGTTTGATGACCGAATCAGGGCATCAGTATACTCATCAGCCCCAGGGGGCGCCAGTCATGGCACCCCTAGGCCCGCACCGCGCGCAGCAGCGCTCAAACGTTGATCATTCCACGTACATACGACTCCATCGTGCCTGCGCACGAGAGCTTGTCTTCACCCTCTTCCAGATCGGCGTAGCGACCGACTTGCCGGATCAGCGGCCCTTGCAGGCCATCGGTGTCGCCCGCCGGTGAAAAGTCGACCACGACCTTGTCGCCGGTGATGAAACCGCCCCAGTATCCTTCGGCCAGCAGGTCGAAAAACGCGAAGCGCCCCTCGACAACGCCTACGCCATCCGAAGGATTCAGTAGTTGCTCCCCAGCCTTGTCGAGGACAAACGGAACGATCCATGGGCAGATCGCGTAGCCTTGCGCAACTTCCGACCAGGGGCCGGTCCCGATCATCTCGGACATGCCATAACTGTTCTGTACATTCTCGGGACGAATACCATAGAAGCGGACGATCTGCTCCCGATAGTCGGCGGGGGCTGAAGTGCCCTTCAATCCGCCACCGGTCGTGATGACCGTATCCGGATGGCAGATTCCATCGGCAATGCCGCGCTGGCGGGCGCGCTCCACGAGCGTCCAGTGCAACGACCAGTTGCCTTGGACGAGCACGGGAACTTCGCGCTGCGCGGTTAGCTTGTCGAGAAACCGGTCGATCATCTTGCCGGTATGACGCTGGCGCGCTACCGCCTGCTCCTGAAACGCCGCGACTTCGCTCGGTTTCGCGGAGCCGTCGGCGATTGCGCGGCGCATGCGGCCCATCGAAATCGTTGCGGATGCGAGCACCGGTTCGTCGAACATCAGCGTGGTTTGCGCGCCGAGCCGTTGCGCTGCGCTCAGTACCGGTTCGATATGCCGATGCGCGCCGCCTGGCGGCATCATCAGGAAAACCGGGCGCTCGCCGACATCTCTTCGGATCATTGCGTTGCCGTACACGCCCAGCTTCACGCAAGACTCGGTGACATGGTCCTGATCGGCTTGCGTCTGACTGATGAAGCTGCACTTGCCGGATGTGCCGCTCGAGCTGAAAACATGGTGTCCCGCTACGCGCAGACGGTCCATCCATGCGTCGACATTGTCCACGCCGTCCAGATCGACTTCGGCCACCCGTTTGCTCGATAGTGTTTGCAGCCACGCCGAAAGATGCTTCCAGCGGCCATTGTCGATGAACGACTCGGGGTAGCTCTTGTAGATCTGATGGGCGAACAGCAGGGGCACCATATCTTCATGGCGGGCCACCTCGGCGACGCCGACATCGTCCGCTCTGCGGCGCAGTAGCCTGATTTGTTCGCGGCGTTCGGCGAAGCGCTCTTTCATGGCAGCGAGCTGAAGCTCGCGAAGGTGCTCGGGGTGATGGCGAAACGGGTCGCTTTCACCGCGCAGCATTGCGTAGAACGGGTCCAAAGCGGACATGTCGTCTCCAAGGCTATGAGTTGCCGGGCGTCAGTGGTCGAAGTTGGTGGAACTCGACACGTCGAGCCAGGCTTCGAGATCGTTTTGCACCGACGAAAGTTTCTTCCGAACGACGTCGACGGCGTCCGGACCTAGTGCCAGGCGCAGCGGCGGGGCGTCTGCGCAAACCGCGCGCACGATGGCGTCGGCAGCCTTTGCCGGATCGCCTGCTTGCGTGCCGTGGTAGCTGCTCATGTGCCGGCGCATCTTGCCCACGGTCTCCGTATAGATGGGTGATTCGACCTCGCTCCACTTCAGCGATCCGCCTGCGAAATTGGTGCGAAAACCACCCGGCTCGACCACCGTCACACGAATCCCGAACGGACGCAGCTCCCGAGCGAGCGATTCCGACAGCCCTTCGATCGCGTGCTTCGAAGCGCAATAGAAACTGCAGCCCGTGATGCCGATCACTCCGGCAACCGACGAGAAGTTCACGATATGACCGCGGCCGCGCTCGCGAAAATGAGGCAGTACCGTACGTATCACGTTGACCGTTCCAAACACGTTGGTATCGAACAGCTGACGGGCTTCCGCGTCGGAGACCTCTTCAAATGCGCCGAACAGACCGTAGCCCGCATTGTTGACGAGTACGTCGATCGGTCCCGCGCGTTCGATGGCCTGGCTGATGGCGCGAGGCACCGCCGCCGCGTCGGTCACGTCGAGCAGCACGCCGTGGGCGCGTTCGGGTGCGAGATTTTCGAACGGCGCGATCTGTGCGTCATTTCGAACGGTGCCGACCACTTTGTCGCCGCGTGCGAGCACCGCTTCCGCAAGTGAGCGGCCGAAGCCGGACGAGACGCCGGTAATGAACCACACGGCTGGGTTGGTCTGTTTTTCAGTCATTGTCGAATTGGCTTTCGGATGAGTAGGGAGCATCGATTTAGCCGGCGGCCCGGGCCTCGGTCATGTCGGCGATCTCTCCGCGGACGTAGGCGTCGATCGTTCCCGCGCAGGACAGCTTATCGTCGCCGCCGGGCAAGTCCTTGTAGCGCACCACGTCGCGAATGATCGGCGTGCGCACGCCGTCGATGCCGTGACCGAACTCCATGGTGACCTTGTCGCCGCTGATTACGCCGCCCCAGCGCCCGTCCGCGAGCAGGTCGATCATGGCGAGCCGTCCTTCGACAATGCCTTTCCCGTCCGCAGGATTAAGCAGTTGTTCGCCGGTCGAGTCGAGCACCAGCGGGACGAGCCAGGGCGGGACCGTCCACGCCTTCGCTTCGTGAAACCACGGGCAAAAGCCCGATACTTCACCCATGCCGTAGCCGTCGTTGAAGTTGGTCGCGTTGAAGTTGAAGAAGCGCTCGCACTGCTGCTGGAAGTCTTCTGGCAGGTTCGCACCTTTCTTGCCGCCGCCGATACTAATGATCGTGTCAGGATGAAAGTCGGCGTCGGGAATGCCACGCTGGCGCGCCGTGGCGACGATCTGATAGAGCATGCCCATCATGCCCATGATGAACATGGGCTCGTGACGCCGTTCCAGCAGTTGGTCGATGAACTGCCGGAAATCGGCTTGTACGCGTTCGCTGCGTTCTCGACTTTCGTTCTGGAGGGCTTCTATTTCACTGGGGCGCGCGGTGCCGTCCGCGATGGCCCGCCGCATGCGCGCCATGCGCGTGGTGTGCGCGGCGCTTTGCGGCACATCCGACATGTAATGAATATCGCCCGGCATCGCAATCGCTTCGGCGAATTTCGCCATGCGCTCAGTTCCGGTGTAAGAGCCGGAGGAGGGCGTCAGAAGAAACACCGGATACCGACGCGACGGATCGCGCATGCCGCTCGCCGCCCAGCGAATGCCTTGGGACAGGAGACGCCAGCCGAGTTCGCGGTCGGCTTCGCTCTGATAGATAAAGGACTGCTTGCCCGAGGTTCCGCTCGAGCTCATCACGTAGTGGCCGTTAGCGCGCAGCGCATTGATCCAGTCGTCGAGATCGGCAATCGTGCCGTAGTCGAGTCCGTCGATCTTGCGGGTTGTGAGCGTTTGAAGCCACGCGGTGAGGTGGCGCCATTTTCCCTGCTCGATGAACGAATCGGGATAGCTCTTGTAGACGGCGTCAGCAAAGAGCAATGGCACGGCGTCGCTCATGCTCTTCACTTCCGTCACGCCGGCTTCGCTGGCCCGCTTGTCGAGAATGCGAATCTGCTGCCGGCGCTGCGCGAAGCGTTCGCGCACGGCTTGCAGTTGCGCGGCATGGAGATTCTCCGGCGCGTTGCGGAAAGGGTCATGAAGATCGGTGAGTTGAAGCAGCGCGGAAAGGGCTTGCATTATTGCGTCTCCTCCGGATTCGGGCCCGATTCCTCCGAGACCCATTTCATGAATCGATGGATCGGGAACATGCCGTCATGCGGATAGCCGCCAACCCCGTCTGAAATAGACTCGCCCAGTGCCACCATACGTTGCACGCCAGCGCACGCGAGTGCGTCGCGCACCTCTGTGACCCGGTGCGGTGGATAGATGCCAACCGTTTGCGTGGCGACGGTTGCATAGCGCGCACCGTCGCGCAGGCTTGTCACCGGAACGACGTTGACGGTCTTGCAAATGGGATGAAAATCGACCATTTCTTCCGAGCGAATGACGAGCCCGGTGCCGTCGTATCCGCCGAATACCCGGTAGAGCGGCTCCATCTCGCGCAGCACATCGACCGCCTCGCGAATATCGCTGGGCACCTGCGGGCCCTGACCGTCGCCATAGCGAAAGTCCTGGCCGAGCGCGAGCGCCAGTTGTTCGGCATAGCGGTCGGCGTCGTCTTCGTCGCCTTCGATGAACTGATACCGGCTCGCATTGCACGCGTCCTGGTTGAATGACAGCACATCGGCTGCGCCGGCACGCGCGACGTCGCGCAGTACCTCGTCGGATGCAAACGCTTCACGGCCGATCAGCGAGATAGACACTTTCGGATCGAACGCGACCAGCTCGAGCCCGGGGCCAGCGTAGCGCATCACATGCCGGACCGCGCTGTCGCCGCCCCATACAACGATCTTGTCGAAGTACTGCGGACGATAAAGAATCGACTCGACGTTTTCGTCTCCGCCGCGCCAGTACGCGGCCGAAAACGACTGGGTAACGGGATGATCCGGGTCGATGTCGGCCATGGTGCGCAGAATTGCAGTGGCCGTGAAAAGATCGTTCGAAGGCAGCTTGAGCAGGTGGACGCCTTTGGTCAGCGCCGCGCGCATGACTGTCATGGCGGCCACCATCGGCGAGTTGCCTGCGAGGACATGGACGAGACGCGGCGCAAACGCGCGTAGACGACTCGGGCGCCCGCGCAGAGTGCGTGCCACCCAACCGTCGACGAGGCGCGCGTCGCCAAGACTCACGCGCAACTCATCCTCGATCACCCCGCGTGCGAAAAGATTGGGAATGTCGCGATAGCAGTTTTCGAGAATCCGTCGCCCCAGCGGACTCACCTTGATCATCGATTCGAGCGCCGTCTGCATGAGCGGATTGACGTCGAGATGCAAACGCGGCCCCAGCTCGACAAGAAAGTCGATGATCTTCGCGATCGGAGTATCGAAAGCGGGACCGGATTGAGCTCGCGGCCACACTAGGTCGTCAAGTTCGATCCTGGGGGTGCAGAAACCTTGCCCAAGATCACGCGACACATGGTTGATGGCGCTTCCGGTGACAGTGCGACCGCGGTACACGTGGGAAACCGGTAGCGGCGCGAGGTTCGGCTCCTGCGCCGGGTTCTCGCGTTGCCTTTCTTTTGTTTCGGGATGCTCCATAAAAGCTCCTTTTCAAATATCGATACGCGTTGACTTGGGACGCGGACGCTGGTCCATTCCGAGGTTGCTGTCGCTAGTCAGCTCAGATTGACGATCATCCGATCGAGTAAATGTTTGACGGTTTGGACTTCTTCGACCGTGAAGCCGCGAAGCTGCCGATTGCTTGCATCGACGATGTGCGGCAGGGTTCCGCGCAACAACTGGCAGCCGTTTGCAGTCAGTGTGAGCTCGACACAGCGTCGGTCGGAAGTGCTGCGAATTCGTTCGATCAATCCTCTTTTTTCAAGCGAATCGAGCTTGCGGGTCATGACGCTACTGTCAGCGAGAAGCACTCGGCACAAGGCGGTAGGTGTGCGAGCACGTCCGTCGAAGAGTGCTTTCAGGATTCCCCACTGTATTGCTGAAAGCTCGCTCGCAGCGAGCTTTGCGTCGATTTCCGCGCCAAGCAGAAGACGAACCAGATTCATCTTGAACGCGACGCTCTCTTCAGTACGGTATTCCTCTGGCGCAAGTCTCTGTGCCGGTTCCGCGCCAGCCGGTTCTCGCTCGAGCGTGACGGAGTCGGGTAGATTCATCGATTTCCTGCCAAAAAAGTAGCTGCATTTGCAATCAACTATATGCACGTCATTCCAAATATGCAACGATAGGCCAGGTGTGGTTTTCCCCATGTTGCGAGCGGGAGCAGGTATGAGCGACGATGCGCACGCGCCTTTTTGTTTGCAATCTTCGGGAGGAACCTTGTCTGAATCTGGTGTGATAAGTGACATGGCGTTGCCAGTCGTTGTCGAGGAAGTGACGGCACAGTGGCTAACCTCCGCGATCGCATTTCGCTTTCCCGGCGTCGAAGTGACTTCGTGCAGGCACGTCGATGTGTTGCCGGGTACGTCGACCAAGGTGCGTGTTGCTCTCGAGTACAACGACACGGGCCGTGCGATGGCGCTGCCGTCGCGCATGATCGTGAAGGGCGGTTTCGAAGATCACAGCCCCTCGATGACGGACATGTATCGCAACGAAATGCGTTTTTATCGCGACGTTCTACCGTTCATAAATATGAATGCGCCGCGGTGCTTTTTTGCGGGCACGGACCCTGACGCCTGGCAATCCGTCGTCGTGATGGAAGACCTGTGCGAGCGTCACGTTCGGTTTTGCCGTGCCCAGCAACCGCAGGGCTACGAACACGTCGCCCTGCGGTTGAGTGCGATGGCGCGCTATCACGCGCAAACATGGAACAGCCGGGAGTTCGACAACGGCGGTCGGCTCGAATGGGTCGGGGAGCGCTTTTCGGACTGGTCGCTGGAATATCAGAACCGGTATCTCGAACCGGACGTCTGGGCCCACTATACGTCGCTGCCGAGAGGGGCGGCAGTAAGCCGGTATTTGCACGATCGGGACTGGATGGTTGCAGCTCTCGCGCGCATTGCACGCGAACACAAGGGCAAACCGGTATGCCTTATTCACGGCGATACGCATCTTGGAAATTTGTACGTCGAAGCTGACGGCACGCCAGGTTTTTTCGACGCCCAGGTCAGTCGGGCGCCTTGGAGCCTGGAGGTCGCCTACCACATAGGTTGCGCACTCGATATCGAGGACCGCCGCTCATGGGAGCGGCCGCTGCTCGAACACTATCTTTCGCAACTGGCGATTTTCGGGGTTAAGGCGCCCGATTTCGACGAAGCGTGGCACGACTATCGACGCGATCTTGCGTACGGATACTTCATCTTTGCGATTAACGAAACCCGCTTCCAGACGGAAGCAGTGAACACGGCGTACGCGGCGCGTTTTGGCGCGGCATTGCTGGATCACGACGCGGAAGGCGAATCGACATGATCAAAGGCAATAATGCAACCACATGTTGCATTATTGCCTTTGCAAGACTAAGCTCGGCTATCGGCAGCCTCCTGGCGAGTTATGGATTGAACGTTCACGAGTACGTGCCCGCTCGAACGTTCAGGATGACAATCGACTTTCATCAACCGATTACAGCATGCCCGTTCCTGAAATTTTTCATCAACGTTTAAGCGGCAAGATCGCGATCGTGACCGGCGCAGGATCGCTCGGTCAGGGTTTTGGCACGGGCAAGGCAATCGCATGTCTCTTTGCGGCGGAGGGCGCGTCCGTCTGTCTCGTCGATCAACAATCCGAGCGGGCGGCCGAAACGCTCGCGCTGATCGCGGAGGCGGGCGGCACAGCATTCGTATCGACCGGCGATATCACTGACGGCGCCGTGTGTGCGCGCATCGTCGAAGAGACCGTTGAGCGGTATGGAGGTCTGGACATTCTCATCAACAACGTCGGTATCTCAGGCGCGCCGGGGCGATTGCAGGACATCGACGAAGCGGCCTGGGACCGCGTGATCGACGTCAATCTGAAAAGTGCGTTCTTGATGAGCCGAAGCGCGGTGCCGAAGATCGTGGCGCGCGGGGGCGGGGCCATCGTCAACATCAGTTCGGTCGCGGGCATCCGCAGCCACGGGTCGGCCGCGTACGGCTCGTCAAAGGCGGGAATGATCGGCTTTACGCGTGAACTCGCGGTAATGTATGGCCGCGATCGTGTTCGTGCGAACGCCATTGCTCCGGGGCATATCTTTACGCCAATGGTGGACAGTATGCTTGACGACAAGGCTCGCGAACGCCGTCGCAAGATCGCGCCGCTCTCGTTGGAGGGGGATGCATGGGACGTCGCGGCTGCCGCACTGTTCCTCGCCAGCGATGAATCGCGATTCGTTACTGGCGCGTGCTTACCCGTCGACGGCGGCGTGACGGAGGTTGCGGCGCTGGCGGCGTACGACCTGGTCCAGCAGTAGCCATCGTATCGGGGGCACCCGGGCAGGCAGAGCGCCAGTTATGCCGTGCTTTCCCGGCGCAATTTTCTGGTAACTTAGCGTGGCCGAATTTGACCCGCGTGACAGGAAACGGCACCTGTGTGGAAGCGAGGTCTCAACCGATCGATGATGGCATGAGTGCTCGCAAGGCCGCAGATTCGCTTTTTGCCGCGTTAGCGGACGCTTCCAGACGACAACTGTTGACTCTGCTGAGCGGGGGTGCGCAAAGCGCAGCCGCATTGGCGCGTGAACTGAACATGTCGCGGGCTGGTGTAATGGGTCACCTGAATGCGCTTGACGAGGCCGGCTGGATCGACGTCGCTTTCGATGACCATGGCGAGGCGTTCTATTCGACGCGTTCTCGGGCTCAAGCACAATTCCTGACGGAATGCGTAGCGTTACAGCAGCCAGCATGGCCCGAAGATCGCGATGCGCTGGACGAACAGGCCGCAGCCTGGGCGCGCGAGTGGCCAGCGGAAGATTCGAACGTTTATCTGATCGGGCAACGCCTTCTACGGCTATCGGCACACATCGACCGGGCGCTCAAGGAAGCCGCTGCGAGTCAGGGGCTGCTGGCGGCCGAACTGTTGCTATTGGACGCGCTTCTGGTTTCAGGGCCGCCTTACACCCAATCTCCGACACAACTTCAAAAACCGCTGGCAATGACGCTCGGCGGCATCACCAAGTGCGTGAGCAGACTTGAGCAGACGGGCTTGGTGGAGCGCATACCGGATCCGGCGGATGGGCGTGGAATTCTCGTGCGAATGAAACCACGGGCACGCAAACTTTTAAGGAACATTCTCCAGCAGGGGGCGTACGGAACCGACTGGGTAGCATCCAGTCATATGGCGCCCGAGCGGCGCGCGGCGCTGTCGATCTTGCTGCGGGAACTCCATCTCTTTGCAGACGCGGAGGCCGTACGTCGGAGTGACGAGCGCAGCTGACGCAGTTGCCTTGATCACCGCCTCGATAGCAACGCTTAGCTCATCGCCATCGCGGCTTGCAACAGCCGAAGACGCAAGACCAGCAACAGGCGAGCGTTCTCAGCTCGCTTCTCCTCCGCCTTTCTCTGCCTCCGGCGCATCCGGTCGCAATCGACAACTCGCACCCAACGATATCTTCGTCAGCTGACAGCTCAGCGGCAACGTATTGTTGCGCGAGCTTCTGGTGCCTCGCTTGGTACAAATACCTGGATTAACCGAGATACTTTCCCAGTAAAGTACATTCTCAGGTGCTTGATGATGAACAGCATGTTCACGCCAAACGGAGATCCGAGCGATGAAGGCCGCGTATTTCACGAGAGTAGGTTTGCCGCTGGAAGTTAGGCGTGTTGCCGATCCCACTCCGGCATCCGGAGAAGTTGTGCTGAAAATTCACCGTTGCGGTATTTGCGGATCGGATCTTCACATGACGAATGGACACGCACCGCATTTCACGCTTCCAGAAAACTCGACACTTGGCCACGAATTCGCTGGCGAGGTGGTTGCCGTCGGAAAGGGTGTCGAGAAGCTGAAGCTTGGCGATGCAGTGACCGCGCTGCCGTTTGTCGGATGCGGGCACTGCGCGATTTGTCTTTCCGGGAAGCCCAACTTTTGCGCGGATTTCCAGGGGGCCGCCGCCGGCTTCGCCCAGTATGCAGTCGTTGCCGAGCGTGTAACGACCGCGCTTCCGAAGACGCTGAGCATGGAAGATGGTGCACTGATCGAACCGATGGCAGTTGGCTTGCACGGCGTTGCGCTGGCAAAACTCGCGCCGGGTGCCAAAGTGCTCGTGATTGGCGCGGGTCCCGTCGGGCTTGCGGCGACGTTCTGGGCTCGCCGCCTTAGCGCCGGACGCATCGTCGTCACCGCTTCCTCACTGCGCCGCGAAGCGCTTGCGCTGCACATGGGTGCAGACGAGTTTGTCGTTCCGCACGAGGGGCAGGATCTGGCGGCGCTGGCGGGGGATGCTCTTAAGGGTCCACCAGACGTCGTTTTCGAATGCGCGGGGCAAAAGGATCTGATTGCGAAGGCGATTCACTGCGTCAAGCCGCAGGGCGACGTCGTAGTGCTCGGCTTCTGCACGGTGCCAGATCAATTTATCCCCGCGGTAGCGGTATGGAAAGAAGTGCGAATCCAGTTCGCTGTCACCTACAGCATGCAAGAGTTTACGCATGTCGCTAACGTGTTCGACGCGGGTTGTGTCGAACCGCGCGCGATGATCACGGATCGCGTCTCTCTCGACGCGTTACCCGAGGTTTTCGAGGGTCTGCGTGATCGCTCGACGCAATGCAAAGTCATGGTGAACCCATGGCTGAGCTGAAATCCTGGAGCGACTATCTCTGCCAGTTGGCAAACGCAGAAAGTCTACTCGGGTTGACTGAGACACCCAGCAACCCTCAAACACGCGCGCAGCTGTATCGGCAGTTGCAGATGAATCTTTCGCTTGCCTACTTCATCTACTTCCAATCCGATCCGCTTCATCCTGACTGGCTGCCCTTCCTTAACTCGGTCTTCATGCTGCAGCCTAATCCCGACGATACCTATTTCATCGCACCGTTGCGAGGTGACCTGCGATACCGGATAGTTGGAGAACGCGGCAGCGTGCATTTGCTGACGCTCGACATCGGCCGGGGGATCATGGGCACTACCGATGAAACCCACCCGCCGCTTGGTCAATTCGACCTCGACGACGTAGAAATCGGCGACGACGGCAGCTTCGACATACTGTTGAGCGCGCAGCGTCCAGCTGGATACGACGGCAACTGGATCGAGCTCCATAGCGAGGCTGACTTCGCCATGCTGCGCCAGCGCTCTTATGCGTGGGGCGCGGAGCGGGACGCGCGGATCGCTATCGAGTGCCTCGATGCGCCGCTGTCGAAGCCGTCGATGGGCCACGAAGAGATCGCGAGGCGTACCGGCGAGTTGATGGACTACGCGGAGCGCTTGTCACGTCGCTGGCTCACGCATATGCAGCAACTGCGTACGCGAATCAATGTCAACGAGTTCGAGTTTTTCGCTTTCGGTGGGGGTCTCGCGAAGCAGGCGTACTGGCAGGCGATTTTCGATTTCGGTGATGACGAGGCGCTCATTCTCGACACCGCGTTGCCGCAGACTCGCCGCTACTGGAACGTGCAATTGAACGACACACTGTTCAACGCGCTTGACTATATCGATCACCAAAGCAGTCTCAATGGGCATCAGGCACACGTCGACGAAGACGGCCATTTTCGCGCGGTGATCGCTCATCGGGACCCGGGCGTCCTGAACTGGCTCGACCCATGCGGGGTCAATCGCGGGACTGCGATAGGCAGATGGTATGGGTGCAGCTCGGAGCCGGTTCCGACACTCAAGCGTGTGCCGCTCGCCGAGTTGCGCAGTCACTTACCGGCAGGAACTCGCTTCGTAGACGCAAGCGAGCGCGAAAGACTTTTGCGCGACAGACACATAGGTGCGCAGTTGAGACGCCGGTGGTAGGACAAAAACGGATTTCGGGAGACAACAGATGTCATTATCGAAACGATTCAGGGGTGCGGAGGACGAACTTCACGCGAGCGCGAGTGCGGCCACTGGCTTGAGCGATTTCGGTCCCAGCGCGGAGTATGGGACTGGCCTCACGCAACTTTTGCACGCGCTCGACGAAGACGGCCCACGCTTCGCGCCGGGGGGACGGGAATTTGCGTGGAACGCAATTGTCGGTGCTTTAGTCTCGCGCCTGACGCTGGTAGAGGGGCTGCGCAAGCATGCCGACGTCTTGTCGCGGACGCCGCGGCGCCCGCTCGTCATCACCGGCATACCGAGAACCGGTACGACCGCGCTGCACAAGCTGCTTTCGGTCGATCCACAATTTCAGGGATTGGAAAAATGGCTGACCGTCTTTCCACAGCCGCGGCCTGCGCGCGATACATGGACCAGTCATCCACAGTACCAGGCGACCGCAGCCGGGCTCGACGCCTTTTTCAGGTCAGCGCCAGAGATGCGCGCGGCACACAATATTGTGGCTGACGAGGTAGATGAATGCCTCGAAATACTCAAGCAGGGCTTTTGCAGCAATCTGTGGGGCTCATCGTTGCGCGTACCTCAATACGATCGCTGGTGGCGTCAACAGAGCGAGCTGCCTGCATATCGTTACCTGGCCCAGGCGATTAGTCTGATCGGTGCGCGCGACCCCGAAAAGACGTGGCTTCTGAAAAATCCCGGACACCTGATGCAGTTGCCCGCATTATTCGAGGTCTTTCCCGATGCATGCGTGGTCCAGACACATCGTGACCCAGTGGAGGCGCTGCCTTCGCTCGCGAGCGTGCTGGCGATGGCGCGTCGCATTTGCGAGAGCGAGCAGGTCGACAGGCACGAGATCGGCAGGCGCGAACTGGATAACTGGGCGCGTGCCAGCGAAGCAGCAATGGCGGCGCGCGCATGCTTGCCGAACAAGCAGTTCCTCGATATCAGACAAACCGATCTCCACGCCGATCCGATTGGCACAATGCGGCGCATATACGGTCACTTCGGCTTCACACTGACCGCCGAAACGGAGGAAGCGATGCGCCGACGCGTTAAGTACAGTCCTGAACGCGCCTATGGCGCGCATCAATATGCGCAGGACGAATTCGGCCTTGCACCGGCAGCGATCAGGGAGCGCTTCTCACGCTATATAACCACCTATGGACTGCACTGATGAAAACGCCGTCGCTTTCCCCGTTTTCCGGTTTTCTGCAGATTGCGTACGTCACAACCGATGTGGACGAGGCAATCGAGCGCTTTTGCAAGGAACAGAAAGTGCCGGCGTGGGCGCGCTTGCCGGGGATTGAAATAGAGTCGATCGCGGGGCGTCGCTGCAAGCTGAACATAGCGCTTGCGTTCGTCGGGTCGGTTCAGCTGGAACTGATCGAGCCGCTTTGCGGCGACGACCGCGTGTATCGTGATGCCCTGCCGCGAGACCGTTTCGCGATTCGCCATCATCACATCGCGCAGTTGATCGAGAGCGAAGCGGCTTTCGAAACACAGCGTGAGGACATGGCTGCGGC
This sequence comes from Paraburkholderia sprentiae WSM5005, assembly GCF_001865575.2. Lineage (NCBI taxonomy): Bacteria > Pseudomonadati > Pseudomonadota > Betaproteobacteria > Burkholderiales > Burkholderiaceae > Paraburkholderia > Paraburkholderia sprentiae. Next base: position 532,807 of record NZ_CP017563.2, on the reverse strand, counting down.
GGGCGTGCCGATCGTCATCGACGGCCAGTCGCGTGGCTACGCTCGGTACTTCTATTCGGATCACCGGGGAACGCTGGGACACTATATCGAGCATATCTGGTACACGCCTGCCGGCCTCGTCGCGATGGACCAGGTGCCTCGTAATGGAGTGGTCCAATGAACGCCGTCAGCACCGCGCTGTCGATCGACGATGACCACCGTCTCGCCGTGCACATCGCTACGGCGGCCGGCCGCGCATTGAACGCGATACGTGCGTCGGCAGTGCTAGCGGGCAAACCTTTGGGCGCGCTCGGCGATGCCACGGCGAACGAGCTGATTGCAGGCATTCTCGCTCGCTCCCGGCCGGAGGACGGTTTTCTCTCGGAAGAGTCGGCGCCGGATCCAAAGCGGCTAGCCCTCGATCGTGTATGGATCATCGACCCGCTCGATGGCACGCGCGAGTATGGCGAACGACTCGAGGGGCGTGAGGACTGGGCGGTGCATGTGGCACTGACAGTTGGCGGCGAACCTCGCGCTTGCGCTGTGGCGCTTCCGGCGCGTGGCGTAACATTCGGAACGTTATCGCCGCCTGAGTTGCCCCCAGCGCCCGAAGGGCGCCTGAAAATTCTCGTGAGCCGTTCCCGCGCCCCGAAACTGGCACTGATGGTGGCCCAGCGATTGAATGCCGAGCTTGTGCCCATGGGCTCGGCAGGCGCAAAGGCAATGGCCGTGCTGCGGGGCGAGGCTCATGCGTATCTGCATGCCGGCGGTCAATACGAATGGGACTCGTGCGCCCCGGTAGGCGTCGCACTCGCGGCTGGCCTTCACGCCAGCCGCATAGACCGCAGCCCGTGCCTCTATAACGGAGCAGACGTCTCGATGCCGGATTTGCTCATATGCCGACGCGAGATCGCCGAATCGATGCTGGCCGCCATCGCGGCCGCGCAGTGAATTTCCTTTGCAAAAGGATTTGCCATGCCCACGTTGACCCATCTGCGGCGACTTGAAGCCGAGAGCGTTCATATCATGCGAGAAGTCGTCGCTGAGGCACAACGCCCGGTGATGCTTTACTCGATCGGCAAGGACAGCGCCTGCATGCTCCATCTGGCAAAAAAGGCTTTTTACCCGGCGCCCCCGCCGTTTCCGCTCCTGCACGTGGATACCACCTGGAAGTTTCGCGACATGTACACGATGCGGGACCGGACGGCCCGCGAGAGCGGAATGGAGCTGATCGTGCATCAGAACCCGCTAGCGAAAGAACTGGGCATCAACCCGTTCGATCATGGCTCGCAGGTTCACACCGATATGTGGAAGACGCAAGGGCTGAAGCAAGCGCTCGACAAGTACGGCTTCGATGCCGCTTTCGGGGGCGCTCGCAGAGACGAAGAGAGATCGCGTGCAAAGGAGCGAATCTTTTCATTCCGCACGGCTACCCACCAGTGGGATCCGAAGAATCAGCGGCCCGAGCTGTGGCGTCTGTATAGCGCGCGAAAGAACAACGGCGAGTCGATTCGCGTGTTTCCCCTCTCTAACTGGACCGAACTGGACATCTGGCAGTACATCTACCTCGAGAATATCCCCATCGTGCCACTATATTTCGCGGCGAGGCGACCCGTGGTGAACCGGGATGGCATGCTAGTGATGGTGGATGATGACCGCATGCCACTTGGGCCTCTCGAGGAGGTGGAAGAGAAAATGGTGCGTTTTCGCACGCTGGGCTGCTATCCGCTTACCGGTGCGGTCGAGTCGAACGCTACGACATTGCCGCAAATCATTCAGGAAATGCTCCTGACGACGACCTCCGAGCGGCAGGGTCGCGTGATCGACCATGACGGCGCTGCATCCATGGAGAGGAAGAAACAGGAGGGCTACTTCTAATGGCACACGTCTCTGAGCTGATCGGAACTGATATTGAACGGTACCTGAAGCAGCACGAAAGAAAGAGCCTTCTGCGTTTCATCACATGCGGGAGCGTGGATGACGGAAAAAGCACGTTGATTGGCCGATTGCTTTACGAATCCAAGATGCTGTTCGATGACCAGCTTGCCGCGCTCGAAGCCGATTCGAGGAAGGTCGGTACACGCGGTGGCGAAATAGACTATGCGCTGCTGCTAGACGGTCTTGCCGCGGAGCGCGAACAGGGCATCACCATCGACGTCGCCTATCGGTTTTTCTCGACCGACCGCCGCAAGTTCATCGTTGCTGATACGCCAGGGCATGAGCAGTACACCCGCAACATGATAACGGGAGCGTCCACGGCCGATCTTGCCATCATTCTCGTCGATGCGCGCAAGGGCATTCTTCAGCAAACGCGACGGCACAGCTATCTCGTGTCGTTGATCGGCATTCGTAACGTCGTTCTCGCGGTGAATAAGATGGACCTGGTCGGGTATTCGCGCGAACGATTCAACGAGATTTCGCGCGAGTATGGCGAATTCGCCAGAAAGATCGGCATTCCAGCTGTAACGGCAATCCCCATTTCCGGTGTCAATGGCGACAATATTGTTGAAAGGAGCCCAAAGACGTCGTGGTACGACGGGCCGTCCTTGATGCATCACCTCGAGACCGTCGAGATCGACGAAGCGCATTTGCAGACGCAGCCGTTTCGTTTCCCTGTACAGTGGGTCAACCGCCCCAATCCTGATTTCCGCGGGTTTGCAGGAACGATTGCGTCCGGTGTGGTGCGTGTTGGGCAGCGTATACAGATTCAGCCATCAGGACGGGAAAGCACGGTCGCAAAAATCGTGACGGCCGATGGCGATCTTGACGAGGCCTTCGCGGAACAGTCCGTGACGCTTCTGCTCGCCGACGAAGTGGATGTCTCTCGTGGGGACCTGATTTCAACGGCCGATTCACCCGCTCCGGTTGCCGACCAGTTCGAAGCAACGCTCGTGTGGATGAGCGAGCAACCGATGCTTCGTGGGCGCAGTTACTTGCTGAAGATCGGCACTCGGACCGTCACGGCGACGATATTGCCGCTGAAATACAAGCTGAATGTCGATACGCTTGACCACGTGGCTAGTGAGACTCTCGCCTTGAACGAAATTGGCGTCGCGGAACTGGAGTTCGATCGCGCGATCGCTTTCGATCCATACGAACAGAACCACGAAACGGGCGGCTTCATCGTAATCGACCGTATCACCAACAGCACGGTCGGTGCCGGTATGCTGCGCTTCGCACTGCGCCGCGCGAACAATCTTCGCTGGCAGACGCTGGAAGTGGACAAACGCGCGCGGCGGGTGCTGAATGGGCACCAGAGCGGCGTTGTCTGGCTGACAGGACTTTCAGGTGCGGGTAAATCGACCATTGCCAATCTGCTCGAGAAGCGCTTGCATGCGATGGGCAAGCGAACTTATCTGCTCGACGGGGACAATGTTCGGCACGGATTGAACAAGGATCTGGGATTCACGGCCGAGGACCGGGTGGAAAATATCCGACGCATTGCCGAGGTGGCGAAATTGATGGCGGATGCGGGTGTGATCGTCATTACGGCGTTCATTTCGCCGTTTCGCGCGGAGCGCTCCCTCGCACGCGAACTCATGGAGAAGGGTGAATTCATCGAGGTGTTCATCGACACGCCACTAGAAGTGGCCGAGGAGCGCGATCCGAAAGGACTCTACAAGAAGGCACGTAGCGGCGAGTTGAAGAACTTCACAGGCATCGATTCGCCCTACGAGAAGCCGCAGAATCCCGAGATCCACATTAACACCATGACCGCTTCTCCCGAACTGGCTGTAGCGGTGATCTTCGAGAAACTCCAGACCGTGGGATTCCTTGACGTGTCGAGGGGAGCGCCACTTTGAGACGGCGCGGGGGTGCGCCTCGGCCGTCGATACGGTGCCATTGCTAGTCCACGTGCGTTCATATTGTTATACGACATTCATTTATATATACTCCCTGCTGTCGGCTACGGGAGATGCCGAGCGCAATTCCCGTGTTGACGGCGCCCGCGACGGGCGACAGTCCAACGCGTATGGCGACGTTTCGAGGCGTCAGGGAGGCAGTGGGGATGGCGGAAAGCAATCAGCAAGGTTACGGACCGCGCGAGTCGATGGAATACGACGTGGTAATCGTCGGCGGCGGTCCCGCAGGCCTGTCCGCGGCGATCCGCCTGAAGCAGCTGGCAGCCGAAAAAAACGTCGAGATCGGCGTCTGCGTGCTGGAAAAAGGCTCAGAGATTGGTGCGCATATCCTTTCCGGCGCTGTCATGGACCCGCGCGCACTCAACGAACTCATGCCCGACTGGAAGGAGCGGAATGCGCCGTTGAACGTGCCCGTGACCGAAGACAGATTCCTTTTCCTTTCGGAAACGCGTGCGAAGTCGGTGCCGAACTGGGCATTGCCGGAGAACTTCAAGAACCACGGCAACTACGTGATCAGCCTCGCGAACGTCACGCGCTGGCTGGGCCAGCAGGCCGAGGCGCTAGGCGTGGAGATCTTTCCGGGCTTTCCGGCCGCTGAAGTTCTCTACAACGAGGACGGTTCGGTCAAGGGCGTCGCCACCGGCAACGTGGGCATTGGCAAAGACGGCGAGCCCACCGGGAACTTCCAACTCGGGATGGAGCTGCACGCGAAGTACACGCTGTTCGGCGAAGGTTGCCGCGGTCACCTTGGCCGCCAGCTCAACGACAATTTCAAACTCGGCAACAACGCCGACCCGCAGGTCTACGGCATCGGCATCAAGGAGCTGTGGGAGATCGATCCTGCGAAACACCAGCCGGGTCTCGTGATCCACACGGCCGGCTGGCCGCTGAAGCCGGACACCTATGGCGGCTCATTTTTGTACCACATCGACAACAACCAGGTGATGGTGGGTTTTGTCGTTGGTCTGGCTTATCGGAACCCCTATCTTTCGCCGTTCGAGGAGTTCCAGCGCTACAAGACGCACCCGGAAATCCGCGGATTCCTCGAAGGCGGCAAGCGCGTGTCGTATGGTGCGCGCGCAATCACCGCCGGCGGCTTGATGTCATTGCCGAAGCTCGTATTCCCGGGCGGTGCGCTCGTCGGCGACGATGCGGGTTTCCTGAATGCCTCGCTTATCAAAGGCAGCCACGCGGCGATCAAGACCGGCATGCTGGCCGCGCATGCCGCGTTCGATGCGCTGCAGGCGGGCCGCCACCACGATGAACTGGCGGCCTACCCGGAAGCGTTCAAGCAGTCGTGGCTCTACAGGGAGCTGTACAAGGCGCGCAACTTCAAGCAGTGGATGAGCAAAGGCCTGTACCTCGGCTCGCTGATGGTGGGCATCGAGCAGAAGCTGCTCGGCGGCAATGTGCCGTGGACGCTGCGTCACCAGCATCGCGATCACGAAACGCTCAAGCCCGCGTCGCAGTGTCAGCCGATCGAGTATCCAAAGCCTGACGGCAAACTAACGTTCGATCGTCTGTCGTCCGTGTTCATTTCGAATACGAACCACGAGGAGAATCAGCCGGCGCACCTCACGCTCAGGGACACAAGTGTGCCAGTGAACGTGAATCTGCGAACTTATGCGGGCCCAGAATCCCGCTTCTGTCCAGCAGGCGTCTACGAGTATGTGAAGGACGATCAGCAAGAGGACCGTCTGCAAATCAATGCGCAGAATTGCGTGCACTGCAAGACCTGCGACATCAAGGACCCGACACAGAACATCGTGTGGGTCACGCCGGAAGGCGGCGGTGGGCCGAACTATCCAAACATGTGAGCGGGGTGATAGCCACGTCTCGGAGGTCAGTCTCGGAATGAAATTGATTCGGTCCATCGACGAATTGCGCGCGCAGTTGCGCGGGCAAAACCGTACCGCATTCGTGCCGACTATGGGCAATCTTCACGAAGGGCATTTGTCGCTTGTTCGGCTAGCCCGGCAGCATGGGGATCCAGTCGTCACGAGCATCTTCGTCAATCCCCTGCAGTTCGGGCCGGGGGAAGATTTCGAGCGTTATCCGCGCACGCTGGATGCGGACATCGAGAAACTCCAGAAAGAGAACGTCTATGTCGTCTTTGCCCCCACGGAACGCGATTTATACCCGCAGCCACAAGAGTATCGAGTGCAGCCGCCGGGAGGCATGGGCGACATGTTGGAAGGTGAATTCCGGCCCGGTTTTTTCCAGGGCGTGTGCACGGTGGTGATGAAGCTGATGGTGTGCGCGCAACCGCGTGTGGCCGTCTTTGGAAAGAAGGACTACCAGCAATTGATGATCGTTCGGGAGATGTGCAAGCAATTCGCGATGCCCACGGACGTTGTCGCGGGCGAAACCATTCGCGATTGCGACGGTCTTGCGTTGTCCTCTCGCAATCGTTTCCTGACACCCGAAGAGCGAGTCGAGGCGCCAATGTTGTATCGGCTGCTGAATCAGATCCGCGACAAGATCCTGAGCGGGGAGAAAGATATTCAGGGAATCGAACGACGCGCGTTCTCCAAATTGATCGACCGAGGTTGGCAGCCGGACTACATTTCGGTGCGCAAGCAGGCCGATTTGCGGTCCCCGACCGCGCAGGAGGTCGATGCTGGCAAGCTTGTTGTCGTCGCGGCTGCGCGCCTCGGAAACACGCGACTGATCGATAACCTGGAAGTTTGAGCGGTGCGCCGCGCTGGGCCGACGCGACCGATCAGGAATGAACACGTGCCGCAATACGGTAATATCGGCGCACGGAGCGCGCCGCGAACTGCGTCCGGCTTTCTTTAGCGGCACGGCCGTCCTGGTGTGCGGACGATACTTCCCAGAGTCGTAGATGAAATCGCCATTGAGATGGATCGTTGCGATCCTGGCAGCCTTTACGGTCATTGCTTTGCTTGGCCTGCGGTTGCCTGAGTTCGTCAACCTTACGACGAAGATTGTCACGGTGATCTCGATCAAGCGACCGGACGCGGTCGTTTTTGACTACGTGACGACACCGTCGCACTGGCCGGATTGGCACCCGTCGTCGCTATCGGTAAGCGGAGCGACCGATCACTCGTTAAGCGTTGGCGAACAAGTTACGGAAGAATTTCGCGTCGCGGGTCGTCGGGGGAGCGTCGTCTGGACGGCTGCGGTGCGGGACCGTCCGCGCAAATGGGTAATTGTCGGAACCATAGATGGCAAGTCCGCCGGCACAGTGACTTACACGCTGACGCCTGTAGCGTCCGGGACGCGATTCGAGCGTGAGTTCGTGTACCGCGCACCATCGCTTTGGTTTGCGGCGGTGAATGTCTTGTTCGTGCGTGCGCGAATCCAGCAAGAATCAGACGAGGCAGTCGCGCGGCTGAAGAAAACGTTGGAAACGGCCAACGGGCAATGACGCCCGACACTCGTCGTGGCCGTTGCCGCACCGACGCCTTCGGGGATTGCGAAAGTCGCCGCGATGCACGTGGTGCGGACATCGCGGGCCCAATGCTACAACGCATCAACCGATATGTGCGAGCACGATCAGCGTCACCGTGACGACGATCGCGCCGCCGATGCGCGTGGCGATCTGCGCGAAGGGCATCAGTTGCATGCGGTTCGCCGCCGTGAGGATCGCGACGTCGCCTGTTCCGCCCTGGCCGCTATGGCATGCATTCACGATCGCCGTATCGATAGGGTAGAGCTTGAGCCGGCGTGCAACCAGAAACCCGGTGCCCATCAGTGTCGCCACGGTCGCGACGATCGTCACGATATTGGCCACCGTGAACGCAGCGATCAGCTTGTCCCATGGCGTCATGGCGACGCCGATCGCGAACAGCAGCGGATACGTCACCGCGGTCGAAAAGAACTTATAGACGACGAATGCGCCCTCCTGCAACTGCGGCGAGACTGCGCGCGCCAGCTTGACCAGCACCGCGAGGAACAGCATGGCAACCGGCGCGGGCAGACCGAAGAGATTGCGGCACATCAAGCCGAGCAGGTACAGCGTGATCGCCGTGATGCCGGCCGCCGCGATATGCGTCACGTCGATATGACCGCGAATCTCCTCCTGGACAGGATCCATCTCGTCCGTCTCGCCGGGTTGCAGGCGTCCGTCGCCGGTGAGATGAGGAAAGCGCTTGCCGAGCATGTCGAGCGCGCCGGCGAGAACGATAGCGGTGAGGCTGCCGAGCATCACCGGTGGCAAGACTTGTGCAAACAGCTCGCCCTGCGGCAGATGCATGATTTCTGAATAGCCCACTGATAGCGGAATAGCGCCTTCACCGACACCCCCCGCCATGATCGGCACGACGATATACAGCAGCGTATGCCGCGCGCCGAGTCCGAATGCCGAACCGACTGCAATTCCGACGATGCATGCGGCCAGCGAGCCCAGCGCGAGCGGCACGAAGATCTTGAGAAAGCCCTTGATCAGCACGCGTCGGTCCATACTGAGAATACTGCCGACGATGATCGACGCGATGAACAGATAAAGGAAATTGCTCTGCTTCGTGAACTCGGTCGTGAGGCCGAGGATCGGCTTGGGCAACAGATGATAGTAAGTGAGCGCGGAAGGCACGAAGGTCGCACAGATCGCGGCCGCGCCGATATTGCGCAGAAGCGGCAGGCGCTTGCCCAACTCGGCGCAGGTAAAGCCGAAGAACGCCAGCACCGCGATCGCCATGGAAATTTCGCCCGGGATCTTGCCCGTCACCGCGAACCCCGTGATTAGCGCGAGCAGAATGAAATAAACCGGCAGAGGGATGATGCCGATTCTGTATTCCATCAGCTTCCACCAGCCTTCGGGCCAGAATCGGGTGACGCTTTCGGACCGCTGCGCGGGCGTCGCCGGTGAGTGATCCGGTGTTTGTGAGGTGATGGACAAAGCATGTCTCCTTGATGTGGCGCGCCGAGGCGTGTGCCGGTCTCGCGTTTCGATACAGTTACAGTGATATCCGATGGGTGAATGGCATCGGGACGACAAATTCCATGTGCGCCCCGAACCGCAGTCATCGACGTGCCACCGGCGGCAGCGGTTGATACGGCAGGTTGAGATGCGCCGCGAGATTAGCGAGCACTTGCAGCACCCGAAATTCCCGGCCGGAGATCAGTTCGTGCGGCGGCGCATCGCTGGATTTCGGACCGAACACCGACGCGTCGACGAGCCGTGGATCGAGGAAAGCGATCGACGCTGGCGGGACTTTCTGCCACCCGTGACCGATTGCTTCCCCAAGGGCCGCTGCACCTGCTTGTGGCCGATCTTCAGGTCCTGCTGTTGCGGCTCTGCAGGGCGGCGGAAAAAACCGCCGAAGCGTCCATCCGGCCGGTTGCGTCAGCAACGCTGAGCCACACCTGTCCGTCGCACCGCCCGCAAATGGCCAGCTTTCTGGCATGTGACGCGTCAGGACGAACTACGCATGCGCGGTATCCGCATGTTGCGCACGCGTAGGTGTAACGCACTTCACTGAGTGTTTCCATCAACCGTCTCCTGCCCCCGCTTCTCCCGCTTGACTCTGTCGCAATGGTAGGGGCAATTGGAATCGGCAACAGATTCATCGCATCTTTTGCCTTGCTTGCAGATGTCTGTCGCTCATGTTCCGGATCTCGTCCAGCACCGCGATCAATGATGAAATTTTAGAAGAGCGCAACCTTCTGAACGCTTTCAGCGAGTGCATGTTCCGATGGGGGTTTTCCATGAGGAAACCACTGCATTGGAAATGCAGCGTCATCCGGGGATCAGGCGATGACGAATCCTGCTGATGGCAACGCTGTCGCGCTTGCGCGAATAGTGAGGCGCTCTCATGGAAATCCCCTAAACGTAGGTCCTCGCCGTGTAAGCCGAGAGAAGGGTTTGCGCTTCGATAATCGCGCCATCGATGCAGACAGGTAGCATTTCGCCGCCGACAATAATGGAGACTATCGATGCAACCGAAGTCCAGTGCGTTTCGTCATGTCGCTGTTGCTTCCAGCCTGTTGTTCAGCCTTGCCTCGCAGCATGCGGCAGCCGCGGACAGCAGCAAGATTACGATCATGGTGGGCGGTATCACCAAGCTGATCTACCTGCCGGCTCGACTGACCGAACAGCTTGGGTACTTCAAGGACGAGGGGCTCGATGTCGAGTTGCTGTCGCAGCCTGCCGGCGTCGATGCTGAAAACGAACTACTGGCCGGTGCCGTTCAGGCCGTGGTCGGGTTCTACGACCATACGATCGATCTGCAAACCAAAGGCAAGGACGTCAAAGCAATCGTCGTATTCGGGCAAGTGCCGGGCGAGGTCGAAATGGTATCGACCAAGGCGGCCGAAACGGTTAAATCGATGGCGGACGTGAAGGGCAAGACGCTTGGTGTCACTGGCCTCGGCTCTTCAACAAGCTTCCTGACGCAATACCTTGCCGGACAGCACGGCATCCAGTCCACGGAATACACGATGCTGCCGGTGGGCGCTGACGCCAGCTTCATCGCGGCGATCAAACAAGGCCGCATCGACGCCGGCATGACGACCGAGCCGACTGTCTCGGCATTGCAGAAGTCCGGCGAAGCGAAAGTGCTCGTCGACATGCGCTCGGTCGAAGGCACGAAGGCGGCGTTGGGCGGCACCTATCCGGCGTCGAGTCTCTACGTGCAGGCTGCATGGGCCGATTCGCACAAGGTCGAAGCAACCAGGCTCGCGCATGCATTCGTTCGCACGATGCAATTCATCCACACGCATAGCGCAGAAGAAATCGCTGCGAAGATGCCCGACGACTATCAGAAAGACAAACCGCTCTACGTGAGCGCGCTGAAGGCATCGCTGCCGATGTACACAGCGGACGGCAAGATGCCGGCCGACGGTCCGGCTACCGTGCTCAAGGTGCTGTCGGCGTTCAATCCGTCGGTCAAGGGCAAGCACGTGGAGTTGGGCAAAACGTATACGAACGAGTTCGTCACCTCCAAATAAGTCGTGGGCGTCCCTGCGCTGTTGCGCAGCGGGCGCCGTCAGGGTCGTCGTGGCACGTCGTACCGTCCGTCATGGAAGCGTTTCAAGCGCAGCCAGGCTGACGCGTTGCCGCGAAGGACTCCGAATAGTTAGTGCGAACGTCAATGCGGATATCAGTAGAGTCACTGAGTTGTAGAAATGACACGGGAAAGGAGCGTGAAGGATTGGGGTCACTAGCATGACGAACATTCGCACCCCAAACCGGTTGCCGGGACCTTGAAACGGACGCAGTCGTGAGTAGGGAAAACACAATTTCAACGCAGTAGTCTGAGGAGACGATCTTGAAGAAAAAGTATCTTTCGCTGGCTGTCGCGGTCAGCGCACTGGGGGCAGGCGGCGCGCACGCGCAGTCGAGCGTGCAGCTTTACGGCCTGATGGACCTGAGCTTTCCGACTTATCGCACGCATGCTGATGCGAACGGCAATCACGTCATCGGCATGGGCAACGACGGCGAACCCTGGTTCAGCGGCAGCCGCTGGGGCATGCAGGGTGCAGAGGACATCGGCGGTGGTTCCAAGATCATCTTCCGGCTCGAGAGCGAATTCGTCGTGGCCAACGGCCAAATGGAAGATCCGGGTCAGATTTTCGACCGTGACGCATGGGTCGGTATTGAGAACGACACGTTCGGCAAGATTACGGCAGGCTTCCAGAACACCATTGCACGCGATGCAGCGGCGATCTACGGTGACCCGTATGGCAGCGCGAAGCTGAGGTACGAAGAGGGCGGCTGGACGAACTCGAACAACTTCAAGCAGATGATTTTCTACGCGGCCAGCGCGACCGGCACGCGTTATAACAACGGCGTCGCGTGGAAGAAGCTGTTCAGCAACGGCATCTTCGCGAGTGCGGGTTACGCGTTCGGCAACTCGACGAGTTTCGGCTCCAACGCCAACTATCAGGCTGCGCTGGGTTATAACGGCGGCCCGTTCAACGTGTCGGGCTTCTATAGCCACGTGAACCGCGAAGGCAACACGAACCAGTCGTTCTCGGTTGGCGGCAACTATACGTTCGGTATTCTGCGCGCCAATGCAGGGTACTTCCGCTACCTCGGAAATCAGGGCGCGCTGGGTCAACGTCAGGATAACGCGTGGACCGTGTCGCTCAAGCTGTCGCCGAAAGGTCCGCTCGATTACCAGCTCGGCTATCAGCAGATGCGTGTGAAGAATGCCGCGTACAACACCGACGGCGATATTCCGAACGCGAACATCGGTGCCTTCGATGCGGCTTCGGGCCTGCACAACGGCTACAAGGAAACCCTGTACTGGTCGGCGTTTTATCACCTGTCCAAGCGCACTGAACTGTATCTGGCCGGCGACTATATGAGACTGCATGGCGGCTATACGGTCGGCACCACCTTCGGTGCGACGAACCAGCTCGAACTGACCACGGGTGTGCGTACCCGATTCTGATCGGGAACACAGCCTCGCAGCGCATCCGTTTCAACGATGTTCTCCAGCTTGCGGCCGCGGACCTTTCCGCGGCCGCTTTTTATTTTCAGCAAGCGAGGCAGAGGCATGTTCAACAATACGACTATCAGAACCGCGCTCACGGTGATCATTGCCGGCTACACAGCCGCGTTGATGTCCGTCATCGCAATATCCGTCGCTGGTTTGAAGACCACCAACGCGGCGCTCGAAAAGATGTACAGCGAAGAGACGGTTGCGATGCGCCACCTCGCCGCGAGCGGTGAGGCACTGTTGAACGTGCGTGTCGATCTCGGCGCCTACGAAACGCTCGTGGCGCAGGGAAAGCCTACCGACGCGGTGCTCGCGCGCGTCCATGCCGGGCTTGCGGACAGCGATCGCGAACTGGCGGCCTATCTCGTGCAGCCTTCGTCGAACGACGAGGAGAAAGCGCTGACCGACACGCTGCGCGCCAAGCGCGAGCAGTTGATGAAACAGGTGCTGCTGCCCGAAGTCACGGCGCTCGATCAGAACGATTTCATCACGTTCCGGACGACGGAACGCCAGGCGCCCGAGGCGGTGTTCAGCGACTATAAGCGTGCGGAACTTGCGCTGCAGAACCTTCAGATGCAGCACGAGGCGACACGCTTCGAATCAGCTCAGCAGTATTTTCGTCTGCTGTGCTGGACGTTCGCTGCGATCGGGCTTGTCGCGCTGCTGCTTGGCCTGTTCACGCGCTTCATGGTGAAGGCATCGATCGTTGGGCCGATCAACGCGGTAATCCAGCACTTCGAACGCATTGCGGCAGGCGACCTCACGGGCAAGATCGCCGGCGTGCGCGCCAACGAAATGGGTCGCCTGATGGCCGCGCTTGCGCGCATGCAGGAGAGTCTCGTCGCCGCGGTCGGTCAGGTTCGTTTCGGCACGGCGGCAATCGCGCACGGCGTGCGCGAGATCGCGAGCGGCAATGCGGATCTGTCGACGCGCACCGAACAGCAGGCGGCGACCCTGCAGGAGACCGCCGCGAGCATGGAGCAATTGACGGCGACGGTCAGGCAGAACGCCGACAACGCGCGGCAGGCCAGCACGCTCGCCGAAAACGCGTCGCAAACCGCGGCGCGTGGCGGCGAAGTGGTCGATCAGGTCATCGACGTGATCGCAGAGATGTCGTTGGGGTCGAACAAGATCGTCGATATTATTGGTGCGATCGAAGGTATCGCTTTTCAGACCAACATACTCGCACTGAATGCGGCCGTGGAAGCAGCACGTGCTGGCGACGAGGGGCGTGGATTCGCCGTGGTGGCGGGTGAAGTGCGTGCTTTGGCGCAGCGCTCGGCGGCCGCGGCGAAAGAGATCAGGGAACTGATCGTCAGTTCGGTGGCGAAGGTCGAGAATGGATCCGAATTCGCGATTCGCGCCGGCGCGACCATGGCGGAGATCGTGAGTGCCGCGCGCAACGTGACGCGTATCGTGAGCGAAATCAGCGTGGCTTCCGAGGAACAGTCGCGGGGGATCGAGCAGATCAGCCGCGCGGTGACGCACATGGACAAGGCGACCCAGCAGAATGCCGCGCTGGTCGAGCAGGCCGCGACTGCTGCGGCGTCGCTGCAGGAGCAGGCGGGCGTGCTCGACCGCGCGGTCGCGGTGTTCCGGATGACCGAGCCGCTCGCTTCTGCCAGACTGAACACCGGGAAGGGGGCTGAGCCAGTTTCCACACTTTCGCACGTGTACGCATGACGGTGCGCACGACAATGGCAGCGCAACCCGTGCGGCATTGGCGAGTCCAACCGCACGGAGAGTGATGGGCGTGGAGGTGCAACATGGACACTCGATCGATACTGCGCGGGATTGTGACCGGTTTGCTGGCCGGGATCGTTCTTTTTGGCTGCAGTGGTTGCGACGCGCTGAGCGGACCGCCCGCGCCAGAATGGCCGGGGCCACATGCACCGTATCCCTTCCCCAACGATGTTCCGCACCGAACGCAGTGATGCCAGCCACGCACCGGGCACGTCATCGCGGAGATCTGAGTTGATACGGCATGCATCAAAGGACGCTTGTTCATCAGTCGCAAAGCAGCCCCACCGTCGGAATGGCAGGCGCTCGCCCCGCGATCAGATCGGCTGTGATTCGGGCCGAGCCGTGGGACATGGTCCAGCCGATATGACCATGACCGGTGTTCAGGTAGAGATTGCGATACTTATTGCGGCCCAAAAACGGCAGATTGGTTGGCGTCATCGGCCTGAGCCCGGCCCACATTTCGGCGCGATCGTAGTTGCCCCCGGCAGGGTAGAGCTCCCGCGTCACGCGCTTCATAAACGCGAAGTCAGACGGTTTGTGGCTCGTGTCGTAGCCGGCAAACTCCGCCGTCGCCGTGACCCGGATCCGGTCGCCGAAGCGCGAAATGGCGACGAGATTATGTTCGTCGACCGCCGCGACGGTGGGGGGCGACGGCTGGCCCTCTATCGGAATCGTGAGCGAGTATCCCTTGATCGGGTAGATCGGCAGATCGATGCCGATCTGCCGGCCAAGAACCGGACTGTACGAACCTAGTGCGAGCACATACGCGTCGCCTGTGACGAGGCCCCGATCGGTTCTGACGCCCACCACGTCCTGCCCCGCTGTTTCGAAGCCGCTGACGGCGGTGTCCGTCAAGAGCGTACCGCCGCGCGCGACGATCTTTTCCGCCAGGGCGCGGGTGAATTTTGCCGGGTCGCCGGTCTCGTCGGTCGGGCAGTAAATGGCGCCCGCTATGCCGTGTTTTGCCGAAGCCAAGGACGGATCGATCGCGACCACCTGATCGCGGCTGAGCACCTGGATGACCTGTCCATCGGACTCCAGCAATTTCATCTGTGCGACTCCGCGGTCCAGCGCTTCCTGCGTACGATGGAAGTACAGAATTCCGCGGTCGTTTCGATCGTATTCGATCGCCTCCCTGGCGATCACTTGCTGCAGCACGCGTTGCGAGTACGCGGCCAGCCGATGCTTGAGCAGCGTATTGCGGCGTGCCTTCTTCGATGTGCATTCCATCAGGAAGCGCCACGACCAGCTATAAAGCCTGGGGTCCGCAGAAAATTTGAAGCGTAACGCCTGATCCTTCAACACCAGCGATTTGAGCAGAATCATTGGCGCTTTGGGCGAGGACCACACGAAAGAATGCCCGGGCGCGATCATTCCCGCGTTACCCCAGCTCGTTTCCGCTGCGACCAAAGGCTGCCGCTCGACGATCACGACGTCGCAGCCATCGTTCTGTAACTGGTACGCGGTTGTCACACCGACAACCCCGCCGCCGAGCACGATCACTTTCATGTTGTCCTCAGATGCAAGGGGCGGGGGCCTTCACGACAGCGCGGTGTCGCTCCGGCGCTTATGCTGTGCCACCAGCGATTCCTGCGTGGCAGCGGGCACCGGCGCGTAGTGGCTCAGTTGAATACTGTAGCTGCCGTGTCCGCCGGCGATCGCGTTCAGGCGAGACTGATAATCGTTGAGTTCGGCAAGCGGCACCTGCCCCACAACGACCACGGCATCCGCGCCGACCGGGCGGGAGCCATGAACCTGGCCGCGTCTCGAAGACAGATCGCCGATGATGTCGCCCATCGCGGGTTCCGGCGTCGTCACCTCGATGTCGACGATCGGTTCGAGCACGATGGGCTGCGCTTTGAGCACCGCGTCGATGAACGCTTTGCGCCCGGCGGTCACGAATGCCACTTCCTTGGAGTCGACCGAATGGCTCTTGCCGTCGAGGACCGTGACCCGCACGTCCTGCATTGGAACGCCGGCAAGCGGCCCGCTCTCGATCGCCTGAAGAATGCCTTTTTCCACCGCGGGAATGAACTGGCCGGGGATTGCGCCGCCCTTGACCGCGTCGACGAATTCGAAGCCCTTGCCGCGCGGCAGCGGCTCCACGCGCAGCATCACTTCACCGAACTGTCCGGCGCCGCCGGTTTGCTTCTTGTGGCGGCAGTGTCCGTCGGCGCTGCCGCCGACGGTCTCCCGATAGGCAATTTTCGGCGGCCGCGTGACGACTTCGAGCTTGTACAGGTCCGACAGCCGCTCCAGCATGTAGCGCAAGTGCAGCTCGCCGAGGCCTCGCACCACGGTCTCGTTGGTGCTGGCTTCGCGTTCGATACGCAAACACGGGTCTTCCGCGGTCAGCTTTTGCAGCGCTTCCCAAAGCCGCTGCTCGTGCCCGCGGCGTGCCGGCTCGATCGCGAGGCCGTAGATGGGCATCGGGAAGTTCGGCGCGACGAGGTGAATGTTGCCGTCCTCGGGCGCGTCGTGCAGCACGGCATCGAGGCCGATCTCGTCGGCCTTGGCCACCGCGCAGATATCGCCTGGACCGGCACGCAGCACGTCCACGTGCTCCTTGCCCTGCAACATCAACAGATGAGCGACGCGAAACGGCTGCCGTTTGTCACCGATATAGAGTTGGCTGTCACGCTCGACCGTGCCTTGGTGGATGCGAAACACGGCCATCTTGCCGATGTAAGGGTCGACCACGATCTTGAAGGTGTGGGCCAACACGTGCTTGTCGGCGACCGGTTCGGCATGCACGACTTCCTTACGGCCGCCGCCGAGATCGCGGTAGAAGAGCGGCGGGTTGCCTTCCATCGGATTGGGCAAAAGCTGAACCAGTACGTCGAGCAGTTCCGCAATGCCGGCGCCATTGGCCGCCGACGTGAAGCAGACCGGCACCAGATGACCTTCGCGCAACGCCCGTTCGAACGGCTCGTGCAACTGCTCCGCACGGATGGCCTCGCCTTGCTCCAGGTAGAGCTCCATCAGGGCCGGGTCGATCTCCACCACCTGATCGACCAGCGCATTGTGCGCGGCCTCCACGGACAGGAAATCAGCGTCGCCGGCAGGTTCGAAAAAACAGTCCACCACCCGATGGCCGCGCTGCGCCGGCAGGTTGATGGGCAGGCATTCCATACCGAACGTCTGCTGGATCTGCGTGAGCAGGCTCGGAAGATCGACCTTTTCTCCATCGATACCGTTCACGATGATCATCCTGCACAGCTTGCGTTCGCCCGCCCAGCTCATCATGCGCCGGGAAGTCATTTCAATGCCGGTCTGCGCATTGATGACGACGGCAACCGTCTCGACGGCTTGCAGCGCGCTGATCGATGGCCCCGCAAAGTCGGAATAGCCCGGCGTATCGAGCAGGTAAATGCGTGTGTCGCGGTAATGCAGGTGAGTGACGGAAGAGTTCAGCGAGTGGTGATACTTCCGTTCGAGCGCGTCGAAATCGCCGACGGTCGTTCCGCGCTCCACGCTGCCGGGCGCATGGAGCGCGCCGCCGTGGTACAGCAGCGCTTCGACAAGGGAGGTTTTGCCGCAACCGGCGTGCCCGACCAGGGCGAGCGTACGGATGGCATCGGGGCTATAACGCATGTTCGCCCTCGCACGGTAAGGGAGGTGGGGCCATTATTGGTGAAATCGGGCCTGTCTGCCATCCCGTAATCGTGCGATGCGGGCTGCAGCCGTCTTACTTCCATTGCGGCTGATCGAGCACCATTCCGTGCTGGCCCTTGTAGGCCGCCACGGCCGGTGGCGTCCACCCGTCCAGCAGGTGGGGCGCGAGCTGCCAGACCTCGATGCCGAGCGGCCGGCACACGTCCAGCGGATCGCGCGCGTCGGGCCCCCACATCGGTACGGACAGATCGCCGCCCGGACAAGTCGACAGCGCGCACAGCAAGTCGATCTCCGCGAAGAATTCCAGGTAATCGCCTTTCTTTGCCGGGCATGCCTTCATGAAGTATTTGTCTTCGAGATTCAGGCCGGTGCACTGGAATACATTGAGCACGTCGTGGACGTCGTACTCGGTCAATCCATACGGGGCGATGGCGCGCGTCAGGTTGGAGTGGCAGTGGAAATGAAAATCCTCGCCGGTCAGCATCCGGTTCACATAAGGATCGCAGCGCGTGCCGAGCAGATCGTGAACACGGCCGCCGTGCTCGTCGACGCCGTAGTCTGAGAGACTGTCGTCGGTGATGGTCACCATCGGGCGCAGGAACGGCAGCGTCGACCATAGACGGTCGAACGTGCTCACGTGCGCCTGCTGCAACTGGCGCGTGCGCGATGCCCACATGCGCTCGCGCGGGTCGTGCCGGTTCCACAGGTTCAGGTCGGCAACCTGCGGGCCTTCGATCGTGACGATCCGGAACACGTGGCCAGCCGGCACGGTCCACGCCCGCCCCGAGCGGATCGGCACGACGATCGATTCGACCAGCGTGCGGGTGTCGTGCTCGGAAGCGATGCGCTGATAGAACGGCCGATCGACATCGAGCGCGGAGCCTTTCGTGGACTGATAGGCAGCGGGGTAATTCAGCATGATGGATTCTCCTGCAGTTTCAGGACGACGCCGTACCGCGCTCGGGCGGCGTGGTCATCGCGCCGGGGCGGCGCAGCATTTTGTCGACCTCGCCAGCGTGCAGTTCTTCGACGTGGATCATCTGGCGCGCGTATTCTTCCAGCGCGACCGAGCGACCTTCCGTCAGCGCGAGCAGTTCCCGGTACAGGTCGAGCGCGACTCTCTCCGCGTCGAGCGATTCACGCAGAATGGAAGCGATGTCGAAGACGTGCGAGTCGAGAAGCGGACCGATCGCGAGAGACGGGTAATCGCCCAGCGTGGTGATCCATTCGCCGGCCTGCTGCGCGTGCACGAGCGATTCGTCCGCCTGTTGCCGCAGCCACGCCACGATGGGGATGCGGCCAAATCCGAATACCAGGAACGAGTAATGGGTATACCGAATGACGCCCGCCAGTTCGGCTTCCAGAACCCGGTTCAATACGTCGACGACCTGGTCCTTATCGATCTCTGCCATGTTTGCCTCCATTGCGTTTGACCCGTTTCAACCGATGTCATTCGAATCGTCGGCCGGTGACTCTGCCGCGCCAGCACTGCCGCCCAGGTAGGCCGCGCGGACCCGGCTATCCTGAGCCAGCTCGCGGGCGGAGCCCGCGAGCGCAATGCGCCCGCTTTCCAGCACGTAGGCCCGATGCGCGATGCGCAGCGCCTGACGGGCGTTTTGTTCGACGAGCAGAATCGAGGTGCCTTCGTGGCAGATGTCGGCGATCATTCCGAAGATCGCGCGGACCAGCTTCGGCGCGAGTCCCATCGAGGGTTCGTCCAGCACGACGATACGCGGGCGCAGCATCAGCGCGCGGGCGATCGCCAGCATCTGCTGCTCGCCGCCGCTGAGCGTGCCTGCCAGCTGGCCGCGCCGCTCGCCCAGGCGGGGGAAAGCCGCATAGAGCTGATTCCTTCGCTGTTGCAACGCCGCACTGTCACGCCGGATCAGATAGCCGCCGAGATGCAGATTTTCCTCTACCGACAGCGCGCCGAAAATGCGCCGTCCCTCCGGCACATGACCGAGCCCCAGCGCGACGATCTGGTGGGCGCGCAGTCCCGTCAGCCGCTGGCCGTCCATGGCGATGTCGCCCGCCCGCGGCCGGATCAAGCCGGAAATCGCCCGCAGCGTGGTCGTTTTCCCCGCGCCGTTGCTGCCGAGCAATGCGACGATCTCGCCCTGTGCGACGTCCAGCGAGATGCCGTGCAGCACTTCGACATTCCCATAGCTCACACGCAGGCCGCGGATTTCTAGGAGTCCCACAGCGATGTCTCCCCGCTAGCGTCGTCGCTCGCTTCGTCCTTTTCGGCTGTGCCGAGATAGGCATCGATCACGCGCGGGTCCGCCCGGATCGCAGCGGGCTCGCCCTCGGCGATGACGACACCATGATCCATCACGATGATTCGGTCCGATACGCCCATCACCAGCATCATGTCGTGCTCGATCAGCAGCACCGTCACGCCATGATCGCGGATTCGCCGGATCAGTTCCATGAGCGCGAGTTTCTCGGTCGGATTCATGCCCGCCGCCGGCTCATCGAGCAGCAGCAGGCGAGGGCTGCTCGCGAGCGCACGGGCGATCTCCAACCTGCGCTGGTCGCCGTACGGCAGATCCGCCGCGCGCTCGCCCGCTCGCCCCGCCAGCCCGACGAAGGCGAGCCAGCGCAGGCCCTCGGACGAATGGTCCGCCGCCTCGGCACGCGCGGACGGCAAAGCCAGAAGCTCGGCGCCAAGCGAGGCCCGAAGCCGGTGATCCATGCCGATCAGCACGTTTTCGAAGGCCGTCATCTGGCCGAACAGGCGGATACCCTGGAAGGTGCGCGCCATGCCCTGATGGACGATGCGATGAGGCGCGCCGCCGGCCAGCCGTTCCCCGCACCAGACGATCTGGCCGCCGGTCAGGCGGATCACGCCCGTCAGGCAGTTGAACACGGTGGTCTTGCCGGCGCCGTTCGGACCGATCAGGCTCACGATCTCGCCGCTGCGCACCGTGAAGCTGACACCGCCGACCGCCAGCACGCCGCCGAAGCGGCGCTGCATGTCGCGCACTTCCAGCAGGGCTTCTTCGGTGACGGCATGACTGGGCACTGGCGCCCGATCGGCGTCGGCGCCCTTGCGCGGCGGTGCGACGCGGCGCAACGGCGCCGGCCATAGCCCTTGGGGTCTCAGCAACATCAGGATCACGAGACCGATCGCGAAAGCGAAGATGCGCCACAGATTGAGAAAACGCAGCACCTCCGGCAGGCCGGCGACGATGACGGCGCCGAGGATCACACCGGGAATACTGCCGCGGCCGCCGAGCACGACGACGATAAGGATCGTGACGGACTGCAGATAGGTGAAGCCGGTTGGGTCGATGGTGCCGAAGCGGGCCGCGAACAGGCTGCCTCCCAGCCCGCCGATCAGCGCGCCGATCACATAGGCGAGCAGCTTAACGCGCAGTGTCGGCACGCCGACGGCCTCGGCGGCGGCCTCGTCCTCGCGGATGCTGGTCCAGGCGCGGCCCAACCGCGACCGGCCGAGCCGTATGGCGAACACGAGCACCAGCACGAGAAACACCATTCCCAGCTCGTACAGCGCCATCGGAGAACTGATCTCGAAACCGAACAGGCTCGGGCTCGCGATGCCGAAAATGCCGTTCGGGCCGCCCGTGATGTCGAGATTGGTGGCAACGATCCGCGTGATCTCGCCGAACCCGAGCGTGACGATCGCCAGATAGTCGCTGCGCAGCCGCAGCGTCGGATAGCCGATCACGATGCCCGACATGCCAGCGAACGCAAGACTGAACGGCAGCGTTTCCCAAAACGAGAAGTGCAGCAGGGTTTCCAGCAACGCGGTCGTGTACGCGCCGATCGCGAAGAAGGCCGCGTAGCCCAGATCGAGCAGGCCGGCATAACCGACCACGACGTTCAGCCCGAGACCGAGGATCGAATAGGTGACGATGGTCAGGCCGACGTCGACGATATAGTTGCTCGCGACAGCGGGCAGCGCCACCGCGGCGACCAGCAGCGCGCCGCCGGCAGGCTTGGCCCAACGCGCGGAAGCCCGAGCGGCGCTCATGGCTTACATTCTCTCGACGACGCGTTCGCCGAACAGCCCGGTCGGCTTGATCACGAGCACGCCGATCAGCACGCCGAAGACGAACACGTCGGTCCACTGCGACGACACATAGCCGGCGCCGAAGGCCTCGAGCAGGCCGATCAATATGCCGCCCGCCATCGCGCCCGGAATGTTGCCGATGCCGCCGAGCACCGCGGCGGTGAATGCGCGCAGGCCCAGCACGAAGCCCATGAAGAAGTTGATCTGCGTGTAATAAAGCCCCTCCATGACGCCCGCCACGGCGGCGAGCACGGAGCCCAGCAGGAAGGTCAGCTGGATCAGGCGCTCGACGTCGATGCCCATCAGGCGCGCGGCGTCCTGATCGATCGCCAGCGCGCGCATCGCGGTGCCCAGGAAAGTATGGTGAACGAAGAAATACAGTGCCAGCATCAGCGCGAGGCTCGCGACGATAATACCGATCTGCGCGAAGGTGATCTGCACGCCATAGAGTTCGAATCCCGCCTGGCTCAACACATGCGGATAGGTGCGAAAGCCCGCGCCGTAGATCAGCAGCACGCCATTTTGCAGCGCCAGCGACACGCCTAGCGCGGTGATCAGAATCGACAGCCGCGGCGCGCGCAGCAACGGCTGATACGCGAGCCGCTCGATCAGGAGGCCGAGCGCGCCGGTGACCGTCATCGCGGCGAGCAGCGCGATCAGGAGCGCCAGCGCAAGCGGCAGATGCGCGGACGCCAGCACCATCAGGCCGGTCCAGCCGATGAACGCGCCGACCATGAACAGGTCGCCATGAGCGAAGTTGATCAGCCGGATGATGCCGTAGACCATCGTGTAGCCGAGGGCGACGAGCGCATAGAACGAGCCGGTCGTCAGTCCTTCGATGACGAACTGGAAGAAGTCGCTCATGACGGGGCTGCGCGCGCAATGACGCCTATTTCATCGCTACCCAATGTCCGTTCGCATCCTGCCGCTGATAGGGCTCGAAGTTGTCGTTGTGCACGATGATGGTGATGTATACCGCTTTACTGCGGTCCCCCTTCGCATTGAAGGCGATGGTTCCGGTCGCGCCCGGGTAGTTCGAGATCTTGTGCAGAGCAGCGGTGATCGCGGCGGGCTGTGTCGATTTTGCATCCGCGATGGCTTTCGCCGTGACTCCGACAGCATCGTATTCATAGACCGAGTACGGCCCCGGCGCTTGCCCATAGGCTTTCGTATAGTCGTCGACGTACGCGTGCGCGCCGCTCAAAAACTGTGCGAGCGGTGCGGTCGTGACGATCATGCCGTCGGCCGCGGGGCCGGCCGTCTTCATCAGCGTCGGATCGTTGGTGGCGTCGCCGCCCATGAAGGTCATTTTTAGGCCCAGTTGCCGCGCCTCCTTGACCATCAGACCGGCTTCGGAGAAATAGCCGGTGTAGTAGATCACGTCAGGTTTCAGCGAGCCGACCCGCGTCAGCGTCGGTGAGTAGTCCATCTGGCCGGGCGTGATCGAGTTGGCGTAGACGACATCGACGCCGTCCTTCTTCAGCGCTTGCACGGTGTTCTGCGCGAGGCCTTTGGAATAGGTCGTGTTGTCGTCGATCACCGCCACGCGTTTCGCGTGCAGCACATCTTTCATGAAGCTTGCCGCGAAAGGGCCCTGCTGGTCGTCACGGCCGATCGTGCGGAACACGTTGTCGTACCCCATCTCGGTCAGTTGCGGATTGGTCGACGCATCCAGCACGTAGGGGATTCCGGCGCGATGAAAGGTGTTCGATTCCGGCAGCGCCGCGCTCGAGCAATAGCCGCCCGCTACGGCGACAACGCCCGCATCGACGAGTTTCTGTGCCGCCTGCACCGCGGTCTGCGCATCACAGGCGTCGTCCTCGGGCACCAGTTCGATCTGCTTGCCGAGTACGCCTCCGGCCGCGTTGATTCTGGCGGCGGCGAGCTTTGCGCCGTTGACGATGTCCGTGCCGGCATTGGCACTGCTGCCCGACAGCGGAACCGGCACGCCGATCTTGATGGTGGCACCCTGACCTAGCGCCGAACCCGGAACGATGCCCGCAAGCACGGCCAGCGTCGCCACGGCCGCGACGGTCTTGTGCCGCAAGCCCCGTTGTGCACCGGGCGAGCCAATCTTCTGAGCAATCATGTTGGTGACTCCTTATTGTGAAAGGGATCGGACGATCCGCCACACGGACATACCCGGTGACATCAGAAAACGGACGGAAATGCGCGATTGCGCGCGCTGGTATCAAAAGCGCTCCTTTCATGATAGGAGCCGGTGTGCGTGGGGACGTATAGGGTATTTGCGTATAAATCGTTGCACCAAGGCGCCGGCAATCCTCTACCTTTAAAAGGCAATGACGGCAGATACTCGCGAGGCCGAACGCGACATGACAGGATGACGCTGAAATGAGTGCGACTGAACAGCAGGACGACGCGTACACGAGGCTCGAATTCGCGCTGGACGACGGCATCTGCCGGCGTGCCGCGATCGGCCTCGTGGTGCTCGCCACCGATCATACGATTGAGCATGAGTGGCGGGGGTTGCTGACGCAGGACGGCGTGGCGTTCTACGAAAGCCGCGTGTACAACTCGGCGGACATTACGCCCGAACGGTTGGCGGAAATGGAGGACCGCATTGCACCGGCGGTCGCGCTGATCCGCCCGGGCGAGCGGATCGATGTGGTGGCGTTTGGCTGCACGTCCGCGTCGATGGTAATCGGCGAGGACAAGGTGTTTGCGCGAATTCGCGAAGCGCGTCCCGATGCCGCGAGCACCACCCCGATCACCGCCGCGCTGGCGGCGCTTGGCGCACTAAGCGTTGAGCGCACGGCCCTGCTGACGCCCTATGTGCGGTCGATCAACGATTACATGCGCGACTACATCGAGTCTCGTGGCCACCCGATTACGCGCATGGCGTCGTTCGAGCATGCCAACGATAACGAAGTGGCGCGGATCGATGCGGCGTCGTTGCGAACTGGCGTCGAGCGCCTCGCGCGCAACGATGACGTGGACGCGATTTTCGTCTCGTGCACGAGCTTGCGCATTGCCGGATTGATTCCGCAACTCGAGGCGGCGATCGGCAAGCCGGTCATATCGAGTAACTACGCAATGGCCTGGCACGCGTTGCGGCTCGCCGGCGTCGGGGATCGCGAGCCCGATCTTGGGCGGCTGTTTGCCCTGTGACGACATTTCACCCAGGTCACTTCCGGGCGTCGGAACGGTCGGCGCCGAGCGCCTCGAGCAACGGGCGCAGGGCATCCAGTTCCGTGCCGAAGCCGCTCCAGTCTCCGGCCTTCAGCCGCTCGATCGCGTGGTCATAGTGGGCAAGCGCCTCGCGGGCGCGCGCGTTCGGCGCGTTCGGCGTGGCCCCGGCTGGCGATGCGGCTTGCGCGGTCTGCTTGAAAAGCGCCGCCAGCGCATCGCCCAAGCTGTCCTCCATCACCACGCGGTCACCATAGGCGGCGATCACCCGCTTCAATTCCGGCAACTGACCGGACGCCGCGCGCAAATAGAGCGGAGAGACGTAGAGCAGCGAATTCTCGATCGGCACGACCACCAGATGACCGCGAATGACGCGTGAGCCCATCTGGTTCCATAGCGAGATCTGCTGCGATATCTCGGTGTTCTGCTGAATGCGCGCTTCGATCTGAAACGGTCCATAGACCAGTTTGTCCTTCGGAAACGTGTAGACGATGAGCTTGCCGTACCCCGCTGGATCGCAACGCGCCGCGAGCCACGCGATCATGTTCTCCCGTTGGCTCGGCACCATCGGCAGCATGAGGATGAACTCGGCGCGTGCGTCGCCGGGCAGTCGCATGATCGTGTAGTACGGCGGCATCGTGCTGGCGGTGTTCTCGCCATCCATACCGGCCAGCTCCCGGGGAAACTGCCACAGATCCTCGCGGTTGTAGAAGACCTCCGGCGCATCCATGTGATAGGCGCGGAAGAGTTGCGCCTGGATCAGGAACAGATCTTCGGGGTAGCGGACATGCTGCCGAAGCTCGGGCGGCATCGCGGCCAAAGGCTTGAACAAACCCGGGAAGATGCGCTCGTAGGTCCGTACGAGCGGATCGGCGGGATCGCTGAGGTAGAAATCGACGCTGCCGTCGTACGCGTCGACCACCACCTTGACGGCATTGCGGATGTAATTCGCGCCGTCGCTGTCGCCGAAACCGGGCCGGGAGTAAGGAAACCACCGGCTGACGGTATAGGCGTCCTGGATCCAGAACAGACGCCCCGCGCTGGCGACGACATAGGGATCATGGTCGAGGGTCAGAAACGGCGCGATCCTACGCACACGCTCCTGAATATTGCGGTGAAGCAGGATGCGGCTGCGGTCGGTGAGATAACCGCTCAGCAGGATGTTGGGATCGCCGAGCTGCCAGGCGAACAGACTGCGTCGCACCGCACCGCCAATGGCGACGCCGTCGCGCCCGCTGTACGTGGTGTAGGCATTGTCCGCGCCCTTCGGATAGTCGAATTCGGCTACGTTGCCCTTCACGATCACATAGTTCTGCCGGCCTTCGCCGAAATAAAGACGCGGTTCGCGAATGACCGGACCGCCATTGGCGACGGGCGGAATGTCCCGCAGATAGAAGGAGGGCAAGCCTTCGGTGGATTTCTCGGTGACCGGCGACATCACGACGCCGATACCGTGAGTGAAGATAAGGTGCAGGTTCACCCAGGTCTGGGCGTTGGGCGGCAGCATCGCCGGCTCCAGTTCGCGCGCCGACAGCATCACCTGCCGATACCCGGCGTCGAGCTGGTAGCGATCGATGTCCACCGAGAAAAATTTGTAGTAAGTCCTGATCTCCTGCAACTGCG
Source organism: Paraburkholderia sprentiae WSM5005 (assembly GCF_001865575.2). Taxonomy (NCBI): domain Bacteria; kingdom Pseudomonadati; phylum Pseudomonadota; class Betaproteobacteria; order Burkholderiales; family Burkholderiaceae; genus Paraburkholderia; species Paraburkholderia sprentiae. The sequence goes on along the minus strand of NZ_CP017563.2, from coordinate 506,393 downwards.
CGTAGGTATCCATCAGCGGTTGCACATCCCATAACCGGATGTTGTCGATCGTCGCACGATTGGCCCGCAGCAAGTCGAGCGTCAATCCCGGCTCGGCGTCGAACGGCTTGACTGCGATTTGTGCGAGGTTGTAAGCCTGTCGCGTCAACGCGATGTTGTGCGCGATATAGGGTGCTTCCAGTTTCAGTTCGCTCGGTTTGACATAGAAACGCTGAAATAGCGGCGGATAGATCACGCCGAATACCAACGCACAACCGGATACCAGCAGCGCGACGGCGGCAGGCAGCCGGTAGCTGCGCCGGCGCATGTTGAGCCAAAGGGCGACGGATGATGCCGCGGCGAGCCCGGCAAGCATCCACAGGATCGGCACCTGAACATGGACATCGGTATAACTGGCGCCGACTACCACGCCGTTGTTGCCATAGAGCAGCAAAAAGCGGTCGAGCCACCATGACCAGGCCATTACCGCAAAGAACAAGCCAAGCAGTGCCGAACCATGCGTGATCGCAGCGGCCGAGAGTGTCCGTGGCGGCCGCTCCGGCGCGATGTCGCCGCGCAACCCGTAGACAGCAACTGTCACGATCGCGCTGCAGAAGACGAGCCACAACAGCCAGTTCTTGAGCGCGACATACACCGGCAGCGAGAAGAGATAAAAGCCGATGTCCCTGCCAAAGATCGGATCGCGCTCGCCGACAGGCACCTGGTAAAGGAAGCGAAGCGCGACGTCCCAGTTAGCGATCACGCTGGCGGCGATGACCAGCCCAAAGATGATTGCCGCGCAGGCAATACTGGCGCGCCAGGGAATGCGCGACGCGACCAGTTCGGCCAGATCGTCGGTGACTTCCGTCGCACCCGAGCGACCGGGTGTTGCCGGCCGCAAGACATCGACGCGCTGCGCGTAACGATGCGCGAGGATTCCCGAGAGCCATATCGTGCCCGCCGAGACCGCGAACACGGCGGCAAACAGCAGCGCTTTCGCGCAGAGGATGGTCCAGAAAACGCCACGGTAGCCGATCGACGAGAACCACAGCCAGTCGACCAGGATGCCGGTGATGCGTCCGACGACAATCAAGCCGGCGATGATCGCCGTTGCCGTGATTGCGTAACGCCTCAGACGCACGCCGGACTTCACTCCCGAGTGCATAGGCCCTCCTGTGCTGACGGGACAGTCCAGCGTGCTCGACGCCGCGGTTCTTTTTTCAAAGACCGCGCAGCGGTTGCGCGCTCAGACATTGCGCGTCGCCGCTGGTCCAACGGCATCGAGTGAGTCGCTCAGTTTGCAGAGCGGAGCGGGCAGGCTAGTGCTCGATGAACATGCGCCACCCCGGGAACTGCTCGAAGAAGCTTTCGCTCACATAGACGTGATAGAGGATTGGCGAACTCGTGTTCGACGTCGTGCCGGACTGACTGAACATGGAAAGCCCCGGGTCAATGCCGCTGGTGCTCGCCCAGGCAGTCAAATCGTCTAGCAGGTCGGCCGCTTCGTCGGATGGCACTCGCAATCTGATTGGCTTCATCGCCTTTCTCGCGGATCGTCAACATCATCGGATGAAGAACATCATAGTCGAAGCGCCCGACAAGTCACTCGCGTGCACAGACATACATTTCCCACATATTGGGGAAACTCCCTGGCGCATGGAAATGATAGTCGGAGTTAAGAAAGTTAGAATGGTTGCTCTAAGGCCCCAGCTATTTGGGCTATCCGTTCCGACTAGGCTGATGCAACCTTCCGACCCGCTCCGCGCCGCACTCTGCGTCCTGCCGATGCAGCCGTGGCCGGCGCTGGTTACCCGTTCTTCGTTCCCGCCGGAGGTAAACAACATGTTGAGCCCGCACGAAGTGGCCACGTTGTTACTAGTGAAGGAGGCGCCCGAACGGATCGATTCGGACCGGGTGGAGCTTGGCGCGCTCCGCGAACTGCAGTTGATCGCGAACGAGCCAGCGGGGTCGGGCTTGCGGTTTCCTCGCGTGACGCCGCGCGGTGACGCCGTATTGCGTGCGTTTGCGCGGTTACGCTGACCGGCGCGGATCGCTCGCGCCTCTCAGTGCACGAGGCCGAAGAACGCAATCGCGCCTTCGGCTGGCGTCAGTCCCGCCTGGAAATAGCCTTCGAGCCGATCGGCAATCGCCGCATCGAGCGCGAACGGTGGGTAGACGTAGCCGACCTTGAACGCATGGTCATACCAGTCGCTGATCCAGGCGCGCAGTTCGATCACATATTGCGGCGGTGTGTTTGAAGCATCATCGAGCATGGGCGTCTCCCTCGGCTTGCTGAACGATCAGGCCGCTTGGCGGCCTATCCCCATCGCCGGACGGCGCTGGCCCGGCGGGAACACGTGCCACGTGCGGTCGGCATGGCGAAAGAAGAAAAGCGAAAACGACCCGGTCGGCCGGTCGATCTGAATGCACACGCGGCAGGTGCCGCCCGAGCGGGTGCGGTCCAGCAGGCGCACGCGCGCCGCTTGGCCACACGTCGAGCCAATCAGTTTTTCGACCTGAGAACGCAGCGATCTGTCGCCCGCCATGACTTTCCCCGCGATGCACGATGAATCGATGCTATGGCGATCGGTGTGCGAGACCAATCGGCTTCGGCGGAATGTCACATCAGGAAGCGCTGATTTCGGCCGTCAGGATTTCCTGAACCGGAAGCGGCATGCAACGGCATACAAGGGTTTTCACCCATCGGGGCCTGCTTTGCGTGAATGCCGTTAAGGATTTCCTGACGCGCGAATCAGAATGTCACACCCCGGTTTTCCAGCTTGCGCTGAATGCGACAGACATTCTGCCGGCAGATGATGTGGAATCGAAACGCAATTGGTACCGATGCAACATGATGGCCTATCTGTCGGAGCGAGAGAACATCGTCGAGCAAATCAACGCAATCTGTCTGCGGCTGTTCGATACCTGGTGCGAGACGCGCAGCGTGACATCGCTTGCGTACCTGATGCACTGTTGGCCGTTGGTCGACAGCACCCCCGACGCGCTCAGGCGCCTGGGCGAAACGATGCACGATCTGCGGCGCTATCACGCGGATCAAATGGACGGTTCGGGCTTTCAGACGCTCTGTGAAATGGCGGATCTGCTCGACGAGCTGATCGGGCATCCGGCGCGCGCGGTCCGGCTGGTGGCGGTGGGCGAGGCGCCGGAATAGCGAACGGGCACCGCAGGCAAAACCGCAGAAAAGCATGCAGGCAGCGCGTAACGGCTGTGAGGGCGCGATAGACCGGGCTTTGGCATCGAGTGCAGAATAGGACATCCACAACGTGGCACTCGCGGGGAGATATGGCTCTCGACAGGTTCGACGCATGGTGGGGCGGGCTTCGGTACGTGCGGCGCAGCGCGGTGCTGCGGCTGCCTGCGACGGTGCTCGTGTTTAGCTACGCGATCGCGCTGATGCTGATGGAACATCAGTCGAAGGCGATTACGCAACGGCTTGTGCGGTACCTCGAAAGGAACACCGCGTGATGAGCCATCTCGCCGCTCCAGTTGCGCATAGAGGAACGATCCTGATCGTCGACGATACGCCGGCAAATGTCGGCGTGGTCGTCGACAGTCTCGAGGCACGCGGCATTCGTGTGCTGGTGGCGCTCGACGGTATCGAAGCGTTGGAGCGCGCGGCCTTCTCGCAGCCCGATGTGATCCTGCTCGACGTGAAGATGCCGGGCATCGATGGTTTCGAGACCTGTCGGCGCCTGAAGCACGATGAGCGCACCCGCGATATCGCCGTCATATTCATGACTTCCCTGACGGCCAACGAAGATCGGGTCGAAGGCTTTTCGGCGGGCGGCGTCGATTATGTGACCAAGCCGTTGCGCGTCGACGAGATGCTGGCCCGGGTTGGCGTGCACCTCGAACTGCGCGTGATGCACAAGCAGGTTCTCGCGCAAAACCGGCGACTGCTCGCGGAAGTCGCCGTGCGCAAGGAAACGGAGGCTGCGCTCTCGCAAGCGCGCGACGATCTCGAACGGCGGGTCGCTTTGCGCACCGAAGAACTGGAGCGCGCCAACGCGAACTTGCAGGCACAGATCGACGAGCGGCGGCGCGCGGACGCGCGCCTGCAGGCAAGCGAGGCACGCTTTCGCGCGATCGTCGAATCGAGTCCGGTGTCGCTCTGCATCACGTCGATGCCGGAGGGGCGCATCCTGTACACGAACGAGCCGCTGCGCGAACTTTTCCGCATGAGCGAAGGCATGTCGGCCAATATCGCGGACTTCTACGCCGATCGAGACGAGCGCGAACATCTGATTCGACATCTGAAGACCGAAGGCAGCCTGCGTAATTGGGAGGTGCAGTTCCGGCGCGCCGACGGAACGCAGTTCTGGGCGATGGCGACAGCGCGCGTGGCGACCTACGACGACGCCCCGGCGATTTACGTCGGCCTGAACGACATCACGGGGCGCAAGCAGACAGAACAGGAACTCGTCGAGTCGCGCGAGCAGCTACGTGAGCTGTCCGCGTACATGGAAGCGATCCGCGAAGAGGAGAGAAAGCGAATCGCGATGGAGATTCACGACGAGCTTGGCCAGTTGCTGACCGCGCTCAAGATGGACGTGTCGCTGCTCAAGATGCGGATCGCGGACGACCCGGAAGCAACCAAGAAAGCCGACGACATGCGCGAACTGGTCGAGAGCACGATCTCGATGGTGCGCAATGTCGCGAGCCACTTGCGACCGGCTGCGCTCAACTTCGGTATCGTGTCGGCGCTGGAATGGCTCGTCGATGACTTCAACCGGCGCAATGCCATTGCCTGCGAGTTGCGCATCGAAGGCGGTGAGCCCGTGCTGTCGGACCCCCATGCGACGGCCGTGTTCCGCATCGTGCAGGCGTCGCTGACGAACGTCGCGCGCCACGCGGATGCGACGCGCGTGGAGGTGATGCTGATTTCGACGGCGGCGAGGCTCGAACTGCACGTGCGCGACGACGGACGCGGCTTCGATCTGCAGAGCGCGCGCCGCGACTATTCATACGGGCTGCTCGGCATGAACGAGCGGGCGCGCATGATCGGCGGATCGCTTTCGATCGACAGCGATCCGGGTGCGGGCACCACGGTTTCGATTAACGTTCCGCTCGATGACGGACCTCGACCATGATCAGGATACTCATCGCAGACGATCATGCGATCGTGCGTGGCGGACTCAGGCAGATCATCGCAACCACGAGCGATATCGTCGTAGCGGCCGAAGCGGCGCAAGGCTCGGAAGTGGTCGACAAGCTGCGCTCATGCGCCGTCGATCTGCTGCTGCTCGACATGACGATGCCCGGCATCAGCGGCGTCGACCTGATTCGGCGTGTGCGCGCCGAGCAGCCTTCGCTACCCGTGCTGGTGCTGAGCATTCACGACGAAGCCCAGGTCGCGTCGCGCGCTTTGCGCGCGGGTGCAACCGGCTATCTGACCAAGGACAGCGACCCGGAACTGCTGCTCGCTGCGATCCGCAAGCTCATGGACGGCGGCCGCTTCATCGATCCGAAGCTCGTCGATGCGATGGTCTTCGAAACACAGCGCGGCGACGTGCCGCCGCATGAAGTGCTGTCGGACCGCGAATTCCAGGTGCTGCAGATGCTAGCGGCGGGCAAGACCATCAACGAAATCGCCGACGCATGCGCGCTCAGCGCTAAAACGATCAGTACACACAAGATGCGACTGATGCAGAAACTGGGGCTTTCAAACAATGCCGAGGTGATCCGCTACGCGATCCGGCACGGGTTGGTGATCGAGTAGAAGCCCATGTGCCCGCTGCAATGCAATACGATCATCGAGCTTGCCTCCTTTCCAGATATTGCTCGACGAAGCTGAGGACTGCCTTGGACCGGTATCCCTTCGCCAGCCTGCACAGGTGGTCCGCGAAAGGACGATAGCGCTCGTCGAGCTCGGTCACGTGCGCGGCGTACTGCACGATGGCACGCATGTCGCCAAGCCGCGCCAAGTGGTGCAACGCTGCGATTTCCGGCGGCGGCGGTGCGATCAGGGTCCCTGTGAAAGGGGCAGCAGCGGTAACAGCCGTTTGCCCCGGTCCTGCCTCCGTCGCGTCGTCGTTCCACTCGACATTCAGCAGAGCCGCGACCTGCGTTAATAACCCAGTGAAGTCGATCGGTTTGGCGAGAAAGGCGTTCGCGCCTGCCGCCAGACTTTGCGCCGCGTCGGTTCCCGAGGCGCCTGCGGAAACCGCGACGATCGGCAACTCCCGGAACTCGGGCATCTGGCGCAGGCGACGCGTGGCTTCCAGCCCGTCCATCCCGGGCATGATGACATCCATCAAGACGAGCGCAGGATGCAGAGCCCTGGCTTTTTCCAGTGCTTCTGATCCATTCGCGGCCTCCGCGATGACGAATCCGAGCGGCTCGAGCATATCCACCATCAACGCACGGTTCTCCGCTACGTCATCCACGACTAGCACAGTCTTGCGCGGCCCCTCGTAGCCGCTGACGAGCCGTTCGGACGCCGGCGCAGCCGCCGGGGGCGCCACCACCTTGACGCTCAGTTCGAACGAGAAGACGCTGCCAGCGTCGCGCCGGCTCTCGACATGAATCTCGCCTCCCATCAGACGCACGAGTTGGCGGCTGATGGGCAGGCCGAGCCCCGTGCCGCCCAACCGGTGGCGGGCGTCGCTCACTTGCTCGAAAGGCCTGAAAATCGCGTCCAGGCGCGCTTCGTCTATGCCGATGCCGGTGTCGTGCACTTCGAAACGCAGTCGCGCGGACGGCGTGAACCCGACGCTAAGACGCACGCTCCCCACGTCGGTAAATCTGATTGCATTGGAGAGCAGGTTGAGCAGCACCTGGCGCAGCCGTAGTTCGTCCACCAGCACCGCCGCGGGCAGGTCGGGCGCCATCTCGCAAGCGAAGGCCAGGCCCTTTTCCGTTGCCTTCACCCGAATCGTCTCGGCGATGAAGTAGACGAACCGTTCGAGCGGAACGTCGGAGAGATTGAGTTCCATTCTGCCGGCCTCGATTTTGGCCATATCGAGGATGTCGTCAATGAGCGTAAGCAGATGTTCGCCGCTGCGCTGGATGACGGTGAGCCCGTCGATCTGTCGTTGATCGAGGCTCTTGTCGCGTCTGAGGATTTGCGCGTAGCCGAGAATCCCGTTGAGCGGCGTGCGCAGTTCGTGGCTCATGTGCGCGAGAAAGTCGCTTTTGGCCTGGTTGGCCGCATCCGCATGGTCCTTGGCAACGGCCAGTTGCGCCGTTCGTTCGCGGATCATGTCTTCCAGGTGCTCGCGATAGCGCCGCAATTCCTCTTCGGCACGCTTGTGCTCGGTAATGTCGCGCGAGATTCCGAGCAGGAACTGCGGCTCGCCGCGCATATCGAGGATCGGAATCTTCATCGTGTGAACGACGCGCAGCCCATAACGGGTATGAACCGGCTCCTCCGGCACGTCGATCATCTGTCGCGAGTCCAGCACGGCACGATCCTTCAGCGCGAAGAATTCAGCCTCGCCCGCGGGAAACAGGTCGTGAACCGACCGGCCGATGAGTTCCTCCCGCCGGTAGCCGAGCAGTTGCTCTGCGGCCTTGTTCAGGCGCACGAAGTGCTGCGTCGACGCGTCTTTGACGAAGACCGTGTCCGGCATGTTTTCGATGATGTTGTTCAGGAAGTTCTCGCTCTCCCTGACCGCTTCTTCGGCATGTTGGCGTTCGACGATCTCGGCCGCCTGGCCCGCCAGCGCCGCACTGAGTTCGGCCGTGCGCTGCGCGACACGCGCCTCGAGTTCGGCGTTGAGCTCCTTCAGTGCATCCTCGGCCTGGCGGCGCTGGCGCCGGTCTTCGAGGAACTGCTCGACCGCGCGCGCCATGTCGGCAATCTCGTCGCCGCCTTGCACGGGGACCGCTGCCTGCATATTCCCGGCATCGCCGTGCCGCAGGAAGTGGCTGACCCGGCGCAGCCGCGTCACGACATGGCGCCCCAGGAATTCGCGGGCGATCAGCCAGGCGAGCAGCAGGCTCACCACGACTCCGCCGCCCACCCATTTGCGGGTGCGATCGGCCTGCTCGGCTAGATGCTGGACTGCTTCGCGGTAGTCGCGCGTCAAATAGTCCGACTGCTGGTGAGCCGCGACAGCGAGGCCATCGGCCGCGCGGCGCAGATCGTCGTCGAGGTTGGCCAACGACACGCCTGATCGTTGCGCGGACGCCGGCGCAGCTCGCTCACCGAGCGCGGTCTCACGCACCTGCGCCTCGATGTTGACGATGTTGCGAAAGCGCTGGCTCGAACGATATAGCGCCAGCGCGTCGACACCTGGCTCGTCAGTTGCGGTCGCGGAGGCGAGGCGGTCCACCAGGCTGTCGAAGGATGCCAGCTGTTCAAGCACATGCCGATGCGTCTCACGCACGGCCTCGACCGTATCGTCACGAGACAACTGCAGCGCGAGGCGTTCGATCGCCAGCGTATGCTGCGCCAGATCCTGCGCATCCGCGAGGCGGGCGAGCCGCTCGTCGGCCAGCTGGCGGATAGAGTGGGCCGAACCGGCCAACGAGTAGATGGTCGTGGCACCGACCATGACCACCAATGCGGCGAGGCAGGAAACCACGAGCGCGAACTGCGCGGTGAGGGACTGTGGGAGCGGGAGTTTCACGGGCGTTGCCAGATCCGACGGTAGATGTCGCGATAGCCGTTGTTAGGGTCGTAGAGTAGACGATCGCCGCCGTCCGCGGCGATGTTGTCCGCCGTCACGAGATGCACCGGGCTCACGTAACCCGTGACGCGTTCCCCGGCGAAGAGCCGGTTCATTTCGTCGACCATCTGCCATCCGTGCAGATTCAGGGGGTCGGCCACGGTGCCCGTCTGGAACGTGCCCGTGCGGATGCGCAGGAAGGCAGACTCGCTGCCGTCGCCGGCCGACAGCATGATCATTGCAGCGTTCGGCATTCCCGCCTGGGTTAGCACCGGGACGGCATAGTCAAAGTAGATGTCGTTGATCGCCAGTGCACAGGTCCAGCGCGAGCCGTAGTGCGCGAGCAGGGCGCGCGTGGTGCCGGGCATGAGTTGCTGGCTGTGCGAAATCGCCACGTCGCGCACTTCGAGCAGGGTGCAGCCGCTGCACGCGCGCACGATGGCAGCCATCGTATCGGCCTTCTCCTGTGCAATCCGGAAACTGTTGTCGGTGAAGATGACGACGCCCGCATGCCCGCCGGACTGCACGATGGCCGCCAGCGCGGTCACCCGCGCGACCTGGAGCGGATCCGTGGACACGTTCATCGCGACGGGTGTACCTGGCACTGGTCCGGGCTGAATCGCGACATGCCAGCCGACGATCGGAATGCTTCGCTCGGCAAAAGGCCGCAAACCCGGCAGCAGGGCGTGTGCGTCGCCGCCCGCGATGATCAGACCGTCGGGGCGGCTTGCCAGCGCATTCGCAAGCATCTTCAGCCGCAGGTCAGCCGCGCCGCCGGAGTCGAATATCTTCACGCTCCAGCCCACGACCTTGGCCGCCTCCAGCACGCCGTCGACCACACCGAGGATGCCGCCGTTGCGCAAATCCTCGGCGACGACGGCGATGCGTTTCCCGGATTGCGCGCGCGGCCCGCTGCGCGGCCCGCTCCAGGGTGCGGCGGGTCGCGTGGCGGCATCGACCACTCGCTTCGCCTCGGCAAGGAAGTCTTTGCCGCCGACCGGGGCTACGGGCGCGGGGGCAGGCAACAGATCCTGCATCGTGACGACCGACAGCACACACCCGCATGCCAATGCCAGAAGGAAGCCCCTCATGCTGTTCCCCATGGGCTCCATCGAGGTCGATTGGTGGTCGTAAACCAAGCGCCGCTCACGGAGGACCTTGTGACCAAGATATTACACCGCGGTGCCAGATTGTCATTGGTCAGGCACCGGCGGTTAGCACCGAAGCGATGGCTTGGCGACGTAACGATAAGCGGGCGACGGGTCACCGTGCTGTGTGGTATTTGACATAAGATAAATTATCAACAAACTTCGTGTAGTAGCTTTATAGAAATGTCGTGTTCTAGCCATTTAGAAATGTCGTGTTTGGACCTCGGTATGCTTGCCGGTTCCTCGTGGGACTACGGAGCCGGCGATGCATCCAGCCACACTGGTGACATTGAACATGCGCGAACTCGACCGGTTGAAGGTGATCCAGGCTGTGGTGGACATGGGGCTGAAGCCCGGACGCGCGGCTGAACGGCTGGGTCTGACTGTGCGGCAGATCGAGCGTCTGGTGATCCGATACCAGGAATCGGGCGCGGCTGGACTGGCCTCGCGCAAGCGTGGCCGCCAGGGTAACCGGCGTCTGGACGAGAATCTGGCCCAGCGGGCGCTGGCGATCATCCGTGAGCGCTACGCCGACTTTGGCCCGACGCTGGCCTGCGAGAAGCTGTACGAGTGCCACGGCATTCGCCTGGCCAGGGAAACGGTCAGACGGCTGATGACGGACACGGGCCTGTGGATACCGCGCCGGCAGCGTCCACCGAAGGTCTACCAGCCGCGTGCGCGGCGCGCATGCCTGGGTGAGCTGATCCAGATCGATGGCAGCGATCATCGCTGGTTCGAGGAACGCGCGCCGGCGTGCACGCTGCTGGTGTACGTCGACGACGCGACGAGCCGGCTGATGCGCCTGCATTTCACGGCGAATGAATCGACCTTCAGTTACTTCGAGGCGACGCGCGCGTATATCGAGCATCATGGCAAGCCGGTCGCGCTGTACAGCGATAAAGCCAGCGTGTTTCGCAGCACGGCAGCCAGCAAGACTGGTCGCAGCGTGACGCACTTCGGCCGCGCAATGTACGAACTGAACATCGATACGTTCTGCGCGAACAGCAGCCCGGCCAAGGGACGTGTCGAGCGCGCGCACCTGACGCTGCAGGACCGCCTTGTGAAGGAGTTGAGACTGCGAGGCATCAGCACGATCGTCGACGCCAACGCCTATGCGCCCGCCTTCATTGCAGCGTATAACGTGCGCTTCGCGAAACCGCCGAAGAGCGACTTCAATGCGCACCGGCCGCTGCGCGCTGACGAGAGTCTGGACCTGCTGCTGACCTGGCGCGAGACGCGTCGCGTATCGAAGTCGCTGACGGTGCAGTACGACCGGGTGATGTACCTGCTGGATGACACGCCGGCGACCCGCGAGCTGATCCACCGGTACATCGACGTGTGGGAGTACCCGGACGGACGCATCGAGATCCGCGCCGATGACAGGGTTCTGTCCTGCAGGCTGTACGACAAGCTGGCTGACGTCGATCAGGGCGCGGTGATTGAGCACAAGAGACTCAGTCACGCGCTGCAGGTCGCCCAGGCGCTGCAGGCGCAGCGCGACAACCGGCGCATCTCCGGCTCCCCTTCCCGAACGAATCAGGGTCAGGCGGTGCGCAAGCCGAAGCAGCTGTCGGGCACGAAGAAGCAGCGCGAATTCACTCAGACCGACATCAACGAAGTGGTCGTGGATCTGGCGCAACGCAGGCAGCCCAAATCATCCAGAAAACCTGGCCGTCGGTCTGCACGTGCTGTCTGAACGGACGTAAGCGCCCTGCTTTTTCAGGCACTGTCCTTCAACACCGCGTGAACTGTAACCCTTTAGAGACAACCCCTTTAACGCTTAAAAACACGACATTTCTATTTGGCTGCCGCAGCGACATCTTGAAATGGCCTCGACACTTCGTGTCAGAGCTTTTTGATCCAAGCTTTATAAAACGATGTCGGTGATCACCGTTTTGGCCGACCATTCCAAACCGAACGGTTGTCACACGACTTCTGCGGCCAATGAAGCGGCTACGACTTCGCTTGCCCCGTATGCCGGCGAAGAATGCTAGCGAGCAACGCGCCGACCCCAAACTCCCACGGCGCAATGCGATTCGAATAGTTGACCGTGTTGACAAGCGCACCGAATCGCGGGCTCGATATCGTCACCGTATCGCCGATCTGATGCGTGAATCCTTGCCCTGGCACGCTACGATCCGCAGTCGGTGCAAACAGTGTTCCGAGATAAAGCATCATGCCGTCCGGGTATTGATGGTGAGCGCCCATCGCTTGCGCAACGAGTTCTGACGGGTCCCGGCTGATGCGTTTCATGGAACTCGCCCCGGTCAGAACATAGCCATCTGTTCCTTCTACACGCAGCGAAAGCTCCGCAGCCCGTACATCATCGAGACCGAATGTACTGTCGAAGAGGCGAATGAACGGGCCAATGGAGGCCGATGCGTTGTTATCCTTCGCCTTGCCGAGCAGCAGTGCACTGCGGCCTTCGAAGTCCCGAAGATTGACGTCGTTCCCAAGCGCGGCGCCGACGATTTCGGCCCGGCTGGTCACCGCCAGCACGACTTCTGGCTCCGGGTTATTCCACTGCGAATTTTCATGAATGCCGATTTCGCTGCCGGTGCCGACGGCGGACATGGGCTGCGCTTTCGTGAAAATCTCCGCATCCGGACCGATGCCGACCTCCAGATACTGCGACCACATTCCTTCCTGAATAAGCACCTGTCGCACCGCCCCGGCTTCCGCAGATCCTGGGCGAACGCTTGCGAGCCGATCGCCCAGCACGGACATGACACGCGCGCGCACTTCATCGGCCCGGCTCGCGTCGCCTCCCGAGCGCTCCTCGATCACCCGCTCCAGAAGGCTTTCGACAAACGTCACACCACTCGCCTTGACCGCCTGAAGGTCACATGGCGCGAGGAGCCAGGGAGTGGACGGATCGCGTCGATCGAAGGCGGAATTGGCAAGAACCAGGTCCAGTGTCGCAAGTCTCGGCAGGTTCGCAGCGGCCTCCTTCAGCCGAAGGTCGATTTCTGGCTGCTCAAGCAGCGTGCTGGTCGTCAGCGCGAACGACGACACATCCACCAGTTCGCCACCGATAACAGCGACAGGACGCGGCGCGGCGATATCGGGACACCACGCGCGCCCCACGAGCACAGCCTGCTCCAGATCGTGAGGCAACGCGGAGCGGTCATTCAATGGCATCTATCTTTCTCCAACCTGGTATGCGTTATTGCCGAGCATCCGTGCGGTGCACGCTCTACGTATGCCGGACACCCGCGGCTCACATAATTGCGCTGATTTGCCAAGGGACGAATTCGTTTTGTCCGTAACCGTGCTGCTCACTGCGGGAACGTTTCCCGGAGGCCACGTCGAGCAGCAGTTGGAACAGCACTCCGCCGAGTTGCTTGATCGTTGTGTTCCCTTCCAGCACTTCTCCGCAGTTCAGGTCCATATCGTCGGACTGACGTTGCCACAGTGCGGTATTTGTCGCGAGCTTGACCGATGGCGAGGGCGCGCAGCCATAAGCCGAACCGCGTCCTGTCGTGAAGCAGATCAGGTTCGCACCGCCAGCCACCTGGCCGGTAGCCGACACCGGGTCGTAGCCAGGCGTGTCCATGAACACCAGGCCGCGCGCCTTAACCGGCTGGGCGTATTCGTACACCTCGATAAGGTTCGTCGAGCCTGCCTTTGCAATGCCGCCTAACGATTTCTCGAGGACGGTCGTCAAGCCGCCGGCCTTATTGCCCGCCGACGGATTGTTGTTGATCTGCGCCCCTTGCCGCTGTGCATACGCTTCCCACCACCGGATGCGATCGACCAGCCTCTGTCCCACTTCGAGCGTTACCGCGCGGCGGGTCAACAAGTGCTCGGCGCCATAAATCTCCGGCGTCTCCGACAGAATCGCAGTACCGCCGTGCCGCACGAGCAGATCGACGGCTGCACCCAGTACGGGATTGGCCGTGATGCCCGAATATCCGTCCGACCCACCACATTGAAGGCCGACGGTGAGATGACTTGCCGAAACCGTTTCCCGCTTAACGTCGTTCGCGTCGGGCAACATCTGCCGAACCTGTTCGATACCCTTTGCAATTGTCAGGGTCGTGCCACCGGTGTCCTGAATCGTGAAGGTTCGCAACCGGTCGTGTTCTTTGAGCCGCTGGGTTTCGAGCAGCCGAGAAATCTGGTTCGTTTCACAGCCCAGGCCGATAACCAGCACGCTCGCGAAGTTGGGATGGCACGCATAGCCGCCAAGGGTGCGCTGGAGGATCGCGAGACCGTCGCCTTCGGAGTCGATGGCGCAACCCGAACCATGGGTGAGCGCGACGACGCCATCGACGTTCGGAAACGCGGCCAGCGCGTCAGGATGCGTGTCGCGGCGGAAATAGTCGGCAATGGCTCGCGCGACCGTCGCCGAGCAATTCACCGAGGTAAGGATGCCGATGTAATTGCGCGTTGCCACACGGCCGTCTTCACGCACAATGCCACGAAATGTCGCGGATTCAGTTGACGGGACGGTGGCACGTACGCCCTGACTGAATGCATAGTCACGGGCGAATTCGCCCATCGCAAGGTTATGAGTGTGAACGTGCTGCCCCGCGCGGATCGGCTGACTCGCAAAGCCGATGATCTGGCCATAGCGGTGTACCGCTTCACCTTCATCGATGTCGCGTGTCGCCACTTTGTGGCCGGGCGGGATCAATCCCGAGACCGTGACCGCTTCCCCATCCAACACCGTGCCGGACATAAGCTGATCGAGGGCGATGACGACATCGTCAGCTGGATCGACTCGAATGACGCGAACCGGTCTAACCGCGGCCGATTCAACGGACTTGCCCGCAACAGGGGACGACATGGAACTACTCCTTCGTTTCTCAATGCGTGAGAACAGTTTCAGGGCCGGCCGCGCCGCGTCGCGCGTGACGCGCCAAGCAGCCGTGTTCAAGCGACGCTTCAGCCAGCGCTCCACGGCGTCTTGCAGCGCGTGTACTCCAGTTGATAGAGCGTGGCGTCCGGCGCAATCGCAGCGGCCCCGGGCAAAGCAGCGAGCCCGGCAGAGAAAGCGTCCACTGCTGTGCGGACATAGTCGGCGCGGCATCCTTCGATCATCACGATCCATGTCGGCACCTCGGTGCCTTCCGAACGCGCCTTCTTCTCGGCGGTTTCCACCTTGCTGACGGCCTCATCGGCCAGACACAGGTGCACGCCCGTGATGCCCCGCCGATCGGCGAGCGGCGGCAAGACCTGCTGACGCAATCCCTTCACGACATCGGCCCGCGCCGCCGAAGGCACATCGAAGCGCACTGTCATGAGACTGGCGCCCTGCCCCACACCGTCGGAATACGCCACATGGCAGATCGAGCGGGCCACGCTGCGAAACGAGGCGACGACCTGCTTCGTCCATGGCGTCGGTGAATTGAGCCGAAGCAGATAGTCCTGCGCGCCAAGCACCTCCACGGTGTCGGCTTCATACAGATTGAAGTACTCGGGGCCCGCATCCAGCGCAATATAGCGCCGGCCGCGCCTGAACCCAGGAATCCCGGCGCGTTCCGGCATGTGCTCGCGGTTGTGCCACTCGTAGAATTCATCCTTCGCTTCCGGCAGCAGGTCATGCCAGATTGCGACGACGCCCGTTCCAGCAAGGCTCATATCTCCTCCTCCTTCTTCAGGTTCAATCGTTTTATCTTGCCAACGGATATTCGCCGCGGCCCCATGCCGCGCCAAGCGAATCCGCGTACGGCACGACCTTCTGGCGCTGCTCGCCGAGTCCGCTGCCGCCGAGGGTCATGGTGTCGCCCGCTTTCAGAAAGATGGGCGGCTTCTGACCGAGACCGACGCCGGGAGGCGTCCCGGTAATGATGACGTCGCCAGCCATCAGTGGCATGAAGCGGCTGAGATACGCCACGATATGCGCGACGTTAAAGATCATCGTGCGTGTGTTGCCCGTCTGACGACGGGTGCCGTTGACGTCGAGCCACAGGTCGAGCACCTGCGGGTCGGGCACTTCATCACGCGTCACGAGCCACGGGCCGAGCGGCGCAAAAGAGAAGCCGCTTTTGCCCTTGGTCCACTGACCTTCGCGTTCGAGCTGATACGCGCGTTCGGAAACGTCATTGGCAAGGCAGTAACCCGCCACATGATCGAGCGCGGCGGCTTCGTCGATCTGCCAGGCCGGTTTGCCGATTACCACGCCCAGTTCGACCTCCCAATCCAGCTTTTGCGCATCTGCCGGCAAGATGACGGGATCGTTCGGACCGCTGATCGAACCCGTATGCTTGTTGAACACGACCGGTTCCCGCGGGATCGGCGTATCGGTTTCAGCGGCATGATCTGAGTAGTTCAGACCAATGCAGACGAGGTTACGGACATTGCCGATACAGGCGCCGAGGCGCGTGCCCGCTTCCACGACGGGCAGGCGATTCAGATCGAGTTCGCTCAGCTTCGCAAGGGCCGCAGGCGAAACAGTCGTTCCGTCGATGTCGTCGACGACGCCGGTCAGATCGCGGATCGCGCCGCTTGAATCGATGACACCGGGATGCTCCTGACCAGCCTGGCCGAAACGGACGAGACGCATTTGAATACTCCTATCAAGACGAAAAAAGTATCGGCAACGTGCCGAGATCACCAAAGCCGATATGCAATTCACAACCAATCGGCAACTCGAGCACGCCCGCGTAAGAGCCCGTGATCACAGCCTGGCCGGCATGCAATCCAAGCCCGCGGACGCGGAGAAAATTGACGAGCCACACGATCGGCGCGAGCACGCTGCGATCAGGGTGGCGGCCAGCAAAACTGACCGTGTCGTGTCCGGCGCGAGTCAGACTGATGGGGAATTCGATCGGGAGATCGGCCGGCGTCGCGCCCTCGGGCAATTGAACGCGCGGCCCAATGACAAGACCGGCGTTGAACAGACCGTCTGCCAGCAATTCAGGGAACGTCAGCGATTCTGGATGCGCATAGCGACTGCCCAGCAGTTCGAGCGCGAGGTGAACATTCCCGAGAGCGTCGAGCACCTCCGCTTCGGCATACGCTTCACGCCGAGGCGGCAGATCGCGAGCCAGCACACAGGCGAGTTCGGGCTCTGCCCTTACACAAGACTGCGCAAGCCTGGCGTGAATGCGGCATTGGGCGCCTCGATAGATGACGGCGTCATAGATTGGCGCAGCGATGAGCTTGCCCGCCGGCGGCAGCGCGCATTTCCACGCGCCAGTCTGCCAACCGAGCTGATCGCCCACCTTTTGCTGGATCGCGAAACCCTCGTCCACATTCGTGGGCCGCAGTTCGATGGGAAGGCGCTCCGCGAGCGTGCCTTGCCGGCGCGCCGTGACCAGGATACGTGCTGTGTGTTCATCGAACGCGGTGAGTCGCTCGAGAGCCTGATCTGCTCCCTGCGTGTTCATGCCGCCTCACTCACATGCGCACCGACGCTCTGGCGCGGCCATACGGCACCCAGTTTCGCGGACGCTTGTTGCAATAGCGCGTAAAAGGCCTCGTAACGCTCCGGCTGAACCCGCGTGACCGGTCCGGCAATACTCATGGTGCCCACCACCACATCGTCAGACAGCGAACGCACCGGCACGGCCAATGCGACGACGCCCGGCTCGGCCTCTTCAACGACAAGACCATAGCCACGCTGCCTGGTCCGCTCCAACTCCGGAATCAACTGCTCGACGCTGGTGATGGCCTTCGGCGTCCATGCGCCGGCGGCGGACGCTTTCCCCAGTCCGCCACGCAGGGCGTATTCGATCGCCTGGTCGTTCGGCATTCCAGCCAGCCACACCTTGCCCACCGAGGTGGCGTGCAAGACGATGGGACTGTGCATGGACGGCGAATACATCAGGCCCGGTGCCGCGCCCTGGGACGCTGCCAGCCACGCGAGTGTTCCTTCGTTGACCACCGTCAGCCGGACCAGCTCGCGGCACTGGGCGGCGACTTCGTCAAGGATCGGCTGCACCAGGCCCGGCAGACCGAGCCCATGCAGGTACCGCTGACCGAGCAGGGACAGCTTCAAGGTCAAACGGTACTGCGACGTCTGTTCATCCTGTTCCGCCCAACCCTGCTCGCACAGTTGCGCAAGCACCCGATGGGCGGGGCCCTTCTCCAGCCCGAGTTCGGCGGCGATATCGGACATACGCATCCAGCGCGCCTCACGTGCGAGCAACTCGATCGCCTGCAGCGACCGGTCAACTGCTCCCTTGACAACTCTCATAATTGACGTAACATGGTTCTTAGTGGAACGGTGTTACAACAATAGACAAACAGCACCGGAAAGTCAATCACGATGGAGACAAGCATGAATCGGAACACCCGGGTTAAGCCTCACGGCAAGCGCCAGTCGAAGATCGCCGCGGCCAGCGGCTGGATCGGCTCGGCGCTGGAGTACTACGACTTCTTCATTTACGCAACTGCGGCGTCGCTGGTGTTCCCGCAGCTCTTCTTTCCGTCTGATAGTCCAACGGTCGCCATCATCGCCTCACTGGCAACCTTCGGTGTCGGCTATATCGCCCGCCCGGTGGGCGCCGTCGTCCTCGGCCACTGGGGCGACCGCCATGGCCGCAAGACGGTGCTGCTCCTCTGCATGTTCCTCATGGGCTTTTCAACGATGGCCGTCGGGGTCCTGCCAACCTATAAGCAGGTCGGCATCTGGGCGCCGGTGCTGCTCGTGGTTCTTCGCCTCATCCAGGGCTTCGCGGTCGCCGGGGAGCTCTCCGGCGCCAGTTCAATGATTCTCGAGCACGCACCGTTCGGTCGGCGCGGCTACTTCGCGAGCTTTACCCTCCAGGGGGTGCAGGCCGGACAGCTCATGGCGGCAGCGATCTTCCTGCCTCTCGCGCATTTCATGCCCAGGGACCAGTTCACCTCCTGGGGCTGGCGGATTCCGTTCCTGCTCAGCATTGTCGTTCTCATCGCGGGCTACATCATTCGCCGCAAAGTCGATGAGACCCCGGCGTTCGCCGAGGAGCGCGTGCATGGCGAAATTCCCGCCTCGCCAGTCGTCGAAGTGCTCCGGCAGAGCTGGGACGATGTCGTGCGCGTGGTCTGCATGGCGCTTACCGCCGTAATCGCCCTTGTCGCCGCGGTCTTCGGCACCGCCTACGCGGTTCAGCCGGCGTACGGCATCGGCTTCCCTCCCGGCATGTATCTGTGGATCCCTGTTCTGGGCAATATCTGCGCAGTGATCCTGATTCCCTTCGTCGGCAACCTCTCGGACAGGATTGGTCGCAGGCCGCCAGTCCTTGTCGGCACCCTCAGCGCTGGACTGCTCTCGTTCGTGTATCTGTACGCTATCAGCATCCATAACGTGTGGCTGGCGATGGTTCTCTCGGTGCTCATGTGGGGCATCGCCTATCAGGGCTTCAACGGCGTATTCCCGAGCCTGTTCTCCGAACTGTTCCACACACGCGTGCGTGTGTCCGGGATGGCCATTGGGCAGAACGTCGGGACGACGCTGTCCGCGCTGCTCCCGGCATTCTTCGTCGCGGTCGCGCCCCCCGGCTCCGCCAATATTCCACTGAAGATCGGAGCCCTGACATTCGGCATCTGTGTCGTGGCCGCGATCGCCGCCTTTACCACCCGCGAGACGTACCGGGTCCGGCTCCACGATCTCGGCGACCGCAACGCGGTCCCTGTACCCAAAGGCGAATACGATCGTCTGCGCGTCGAGATGTTGCGTGAGGCGACCGGAACAGCCGACTCACAGGACCTGACGAACCAACTGCGCTCCTAGCCGAAAGCAGGGGCCATATCGGCAGCAACCGCCCGGCGCAACTTACGCTGTTCGGACGAGCCGGGCAGGAACACGCGGCTGCGGCACTCGCCAATATCTGATGCCACACAGGAGAAAGACACATGCACAACCAAAGTACGCCACGTTACGATGGCCCGCGCGAACTCGCGCAATCCCTGACTCCATTCGCACGTGTGAGCGCATCCGCAGCCGTCTGGAACAAGGAAGGGCTGCGCGCGGACTCCGAGTATCGCGACCTCGGACTCGCCGCGGTGACCAACGGTCGCATCGGCGCCAAGCACATTCGCGCACTGACCCCGTTCACCGATGCCACGGGCTGGCATTGGCACGACATGACTGCGCACTATCTGTATGTGCTGCGCGGATCGGTGACGTTCCGTTTCGCCGGCGTAGAGGGCGATGTGACGCTCAACGCCGGAGACGACCTCTCGCAACCCGCCGGCGTTCCGCACAATGTGATCTGGCGCTCCGACGACCTCGAAGTCATCGAGATTAACGAGCCCGCTGTCTACGGAACATGGGATCTCGCCGAAGCCCCGGCACCCTGGAAGTGAGCAGTACGCGATGACTGCACCTTCCGTCAACATCGGACATGAGGCCACAATGCATCCACATATCACGGGAAGAACGCGACTTTACGGGTTAGTGGGCGATCCGCTGACGGCAGCCAAGTCGCCGCAACTGCTGAACCAGATTTTTATCGAACAGCGCGCGGACGCAGTCTGCGTTCCGTTTTGGGTCAAGGCGGAGGATCTGTCCGCATTCGTCGCCGGCGCACGAGCGTTACGCAATCTTTCCGGCCTGCTGGTCACGATGCCTCATAAGCAACGGATGCTGGACTATGTCGACGAACTCCATCCCACTGCTTCCAGGGTCGGCGCACTCAACGTGATACGTTGCGAAGAAGATGGACGCTGGGTGGGAGCCATATTCGATGGTGTCGGCTGTGTGCTTGGCATGCAATGGGAAGGCAATCATCCGGCGAATAAGTCCGTTCTTCTCGTCGGTGCCGGAGGCGCAGGCAGGGCCATCGCATTTGCCGTCGCGGCGGCGGGCGCCCGAACGTTAACGCTATCCGACGTCGACGAGCAGCGGGCTGCCGATCTCGCGAAATCCGTTGCTGCCGAAACCGGTTGCATCACGCATTCCGGACCTCCCGACCCGCACGGTTTCGAAGTCGTGATCAATGCCACACCGCTCGGCATGAACGCGAATGACGCCATGCCTGTCAATCCCGAGCGGCTCGCACCCGGCACCATCGTCGTAGACATCATCAATGCGCCAGAGCCGACGCAGCTTCGCCGCGCCGCGCATGCGCGCGGCTGTCGTACCCAGGACGGGGGGCCGATGCATGAAGGGCAGGCAGTGCATGCCCTACGCTTCCTTGGGTTCGATTACCGCCCTGCTGGAAGGTCAGCACCAGACGACGGCGTGCTTTTCGCGCCTGCAACGAACGCAAGTCGTTAATGCCCTAACGCCTCTGAGAAAGCGCCCGGAATCGACAGTTTTACCAGTTTGAATGGAGGGAAGATGCGATGAACAGTTTCAACGTTTCCACATTGGTATGTGCGGCCAGCTTTGATGCGCGCATCGCGCAAGCACGGAGTCGATTCGTCGACGGTGCGAAGGGAGAACACGCATGAAAGTCGCATTGCTGGAGGCCAGCCATTGGCATGTCCCACTCTATCTCGATGCGCTCGAGGCGCCCGGTATCCAGGTGGTAGCCGTTTCAGATGCGGAGCAAGTAAAAGGACAGGCAATTGCCGCGCGCTTTGGGAGCACGTTGTACTCGTCGGCGTATGAGTTGCTCGAGCGCGAGGACGTCGATTTCGCGTTTGTGTTTGGGCGGCATTCCGAAATGCCGACGCTCGCGGAGGCGGTGATCGAACGAAAAATTCCGTTCGCGCTGGAGAAACCCTGCGGCGTAAACATGTCGCAGGTCACGCGGCTGCGAAAACTGACGGAGGAAGCCAATCTTTATTGCGCCGTACCGTTGATCTTCCGGATGAGCGAGTTGCTCGGCGCACTGGAGGATGCAGAGGATTGCATACCGTCGGACTTCAACTACATGTCGTTCCGTTTCATTGTCGGTCCGCCTGGTCGTTATGAAGCTGCAGGCGCGGGTTGGGCGCTCGACCCGGTGTTTTCCGGAGGCGGATCCACGATCAATGTCGCGACCCACTTCATCGATCTCTTCAGATTACTGACCGGTAAGGAGGTCGCGCGAGTCTCCGCCACCATGAACTCCCGAACGCATCGAGGCGCCGTCGAGGACTACTCGTTGCTGACAATGCAAACCGAAGACGGCGTGATCGGGCTTGTTGAGACCGGATACAGCTTTCCCAGTACTCAAGACGAGCAGCGCGAATTCTCCTTCACCCTTTCATCCGATCGTATGTACGCGAAATCGGGCCCCGACCGGATCGAGATTCGCGACCGGAACAATCTTGCCGCCGGCACTCGAAGTCGCCGTCTCCAGTTAGAGACTGACATTTACTACCCACTGTTCGTCAAGCGGGTACTTGCTGAATGCCGCACAGGTGCAAAGCCGATCGCGTCATTGCGCGACGCCGAGGCGATGATGCAGGTCATGGATGCGGCCTACGCTTCTGCTCGGCAGGGCGGTGCGCTTCAGACTCTTGAATCGATTTCCGGGTAATCCAGGCCATCGGATTGCGTCGCACGCCTATGCCGCTAACGAGATATTGCAATTGGCCGATTATCCTGCACCGAAGGAAGGCGACTGGATCGCGCGAGACTTCCGTTTCCACACCGGGGAGGTGATGCCGGAGCTGCGGCTACACTACCGAACCATCGGCGACCCGTCCGGCGAGCCGGTCCTGGTCCTGCACGGCACGACGGGCACAGGCGCCAGCATGCTGACGCCCGCCTTCGCGGGAGAGTTGTTCGGGCTGGGACAGCCGCTTGATGCCAACAACTATTTCATCGTTCTCCCGGACGGAATTGGAGCCGGCGGATCGTCCAGGCCGTCGGACCGACTGCGCACGCGGTTCCCGGCGTACAACTACGACGACATGGTGCTCGCGCAGTACAGGCTCCTGACCGAGGGGCTGGGCATCAGGCACTTGCGCCTGCTGATCGGCAACTCGATGGGCGGCATGCACGCATGGATCTGGGCGGTGCGATATCCGGACTTCATGGACGCGCTGGTGCCGATGGCGTCGCAACCGACCGAGATGTCCGGCCGCAACTGGATGCTGCGCCGCATGCTCACCGAGATGGTCCGCGACGACCCGGAGTACCTTGATGGCAATTACGCCAGCCCGCCCCGCTCCTTGCGCATTGCCAGCGCGTTCTTCGCGCTGGCCACCAACGGCGGAACGCTGGCCTACCAGAAAGCGGCTCCGACAATGGAGTTGGCCGACAACTTCCTGGACACCCTGTTGGCCCAGCCTTTCAGGTTGGATGCCAACGACTTCTTATATCAATGGGGTGCCTCGCGCGGCTATAACCCGGCGTCCGGCTTGGAGCAGATCCGGGCTACGGTGCTCGCCATCAACGCGGCCGATGACGAACGCTATCCGCCCGAGACCGGTCTGATGGAGCGCGCGATGCAGCATGTGCGCCACGGCCGGGTGCTTTTGATCCCTGCCAGCGAGGATACGTGCGGCCACGGCACCACCGGCCTGGCTCGTTTTTACAAAGCTGAGCTGCAGGAACTGCTGCAATCAGCCCCACGCCGCACCTCCAGGTGATGCTGACCGGACAATACGGCGCCCCTACGTCCGGCGCCTCGCTATTGAGCTGGACCTACACAACATGTCTTTCGAGCAACGACCATGTTCCGTTCGGCGACGCGGCGTTGCTGTCGCCGTGCGGCGGCCGAACGTGACGCTGACGCTGCTCTCACGTCGGCCTTGAGCGTCCGCCCGATGGTCTTGTCGCTGCGGTGCTCGTTTTGGCCGTTCAGTGGATCAAGCGAGCTGGCGCTAAGGCCCGTTGCGACACAGAAGCGCAGCGGGACGACTGGAAGCGTCCGCTTCGCAGTCCGAAGTGAATCCCCGGCGCGTTAAAAAAAGTGGCGCTGCCAGGGCACCCTAGACTATCGGTTGTCGGTGTGACGAGTCAGCCCCATTGCATAAGCGTGAGCGCCGCTTGTCCTGCCGGCGCGCCGCGACGAGAAGGCGTGCTGCGTGTTCATCGAAACCGGTGAGTCGCTCGATAGGCTGATCTGCGCCCGGCATGTTCATGCCGCCTCATTCTCATGCGCACCGACGCTCTGGCGCGGCCATACGGCACCCAGTTTCGCGGACGCTTGTTGCAATAGCGCGTAAAAGGCCTCGTAACGCTCCGGCTGAAACCGCGTGACCGGTCCGGCAATACTCATGGTGCCCACCACCACATCGTCAGACAGCGAACGCACCGGCACGGCCAATGCGACGACGCCCGGCTCGGCCTCTTCAACGACAAGACCATAGCCACGCTGCCTGGTCCGCTCCAACTCCGGAATCAACTGCTCGACGCTGGTGATGGCCTTCGGCGTCCATGCGCCGGCGGCGGACGCTTTCCCCAGTCCGCCACGCAGGGCGTATTCGATCGCCTGGTCGTTCGGCATTCCAGCCAGCCACACCTTGCCAACCGAGGTGGCGTGCAAGACGATGGGACTGTGCATGGACGGCGAATACATCAGGCCCGGTGCCGCGCCCTGGGACGCTGCCAGCCACGCGAGTGTTCCTTCGTTGACCACCGTCAGCCGGACCAGCTCGCGGCACTGGGCGGCGACTTCGTCAAGGATCGGCTGCACCAGGCCCGGCAGACCGAGCCCATGCAGGTACCGCTGACCGAGCAGGGACAGCTTCAAGGTCAAACGGTACTGCGACGTCTGTTCATCCTGTTCCGCCCAACCCTGCTCGCACAGTTGCGCGAGCACCCGATGGGCGGGGCCCTTCTCCAGCCCGAGTTCGGCGGCGATATCGGACATACGCATCCAGCGCGCCTCACGTGCGAGCAACTCGATCGCCTGCAGCGACCGGTCAACTGCTCCCTTGACAACTCTCATAATAAGACAGGCATGAATCGGAACACCCTGGTTAAGCCCCACGACCAGCGCCAGCGGAAGATCGCCGCACCAGCGGCTCGATTGGCTCGGCATTGGAGCATTACGACTTCTTCATCCATGCGACTGCGGCGTCGTTGGCGTTCCCGCCGATCTTCTTCCCGCCTGACAATCCAACGGTCGCCATTATCGCACCAAGCGGTGAAGTTATCGCACCGTATGGCCTCCAAGGCGGACAGCCAGGGGCAGTGCATCACTACACCATCGAACAGGGCGGCGAAACTGTCACGCTAGGCAGCAAAGACGCCAACGCGACGCTGATGCCCGGAGCAGTGCTGACGCTGCGTTCAGCGGGAGGAGGAGGCTTTGGCGATCCGAGACTGCGTGAGCCGTCCCTCGTGAAACGGGATCTCGACTATGGCTACGTAACCGGTTAGCTGCGGGTTATGGGTGTGCTGACCGGCCAGCGTGGGGCCGGTATTGCCCCGGTCTGGCCGGTACAGAATGCGTTGAAAGTTTCACCTCGATACCGAATAACCCAAAAGTTCGTACGACGCCAAGAGTCCGCCGGTCATCCAGAGTCTTCATTTGCCCGCGTACCAGTAACCGGGCCAAAGACGATTCCTGCTCGGCGCTTGCGCATCAAACGTCAAACGGCAAACCAAGTTATTGGATGCTTGTAGCGGCCCGCGTTGTCATGTAACGTCATGCGGTTCCACCTATGCAGCACGGGAGAGATCGTTCAGTGAGCGACGCCGACGGAGCAACCGCCCCGGAAACTCTCAGGCAAAAGGACTGTGCTGCAGGAACATCTGGAGAGTGACGCTGCGTGCGTCCACCGAAGGGGAGCCTGACCTTGTCGGCCGGGCGAAACTCTCAGGTACAGGAACAGATGGGGCATCAAACGCCGGAGGCCGTCTTGCGCGAAGCATCGCGATCGCAGCCAACCGGGGATGCTCAACTCGATCTGGACCATCTTATGTCACGAATCGCCATTATCGGCGCCGGGATCACCGGCGTCACGACCGCTTACGCCCTCGCCCGCCGCGGCTTCAATGTCACCGTCTACGAACGCCATCGCTATGCGGCGATGGAAACCTCGTTTGCGAACGGGGGACAGCTTTCGGTCAGCAATGCGGAGGTCTGGAACCATACGGCCACCGTCCTGAAAGGACTGCGCTGGATGCTGACGCGCGACGCTCCGCTCCTGTTGAATCCGTCTCCTTCATGGCACAAGTATTCGTGGATGGGCGAATTCCTGCGGCAGATCCCGAACTACCGCGTGAATACCATCGAAACGGTACGCCTCGCGCTGGCCGCACGCGAGCATCTCTTTTCGATTGCGGAGCGCGAAGACATCCAGTTCGATCTGGAGCGCCGCGGCATCCTGCATATCTATGCGCATCGCAAGGACTATGACGCCGCCGCGCGAGTGAACGTGCTGCTGCGTGAAGGCGGCCTGGATCGTTATGCCGTCGGCGCGAACGAAATTGGTCTCATCGAACCGGCGTTGCAGGGCCAGTTTTACGGCGGCTTTTTCACACCGTCCGATTCGACGGGCGACATTCACAAGTTCACGCGCGGTCTGGCCGACGCGTGCGTGCGTCGCGGTGTCGAATTCCGTTACGACACGTCGATCGACTCGATCAAGCAAGGCGGTGACGGACACTTCACCATCGACGCGACGAACGCGGGTGCACGGAACGTGGACGTTTTCCAACAGATCGTCGTTTGCGCAGGTGTCGGCAGTCGCGCGTTCGGCGCCATGCTGGGCGACCGCGTCAACGTCTATCCGGTGAAGGGTTATTCAATCACCGTCTGCCTCGACGACGAACAAAGCCGCCGCGCGGCGCCTTGGGTCAGCCTGCTCGACGACAAAGCCAAGATTGTCACGAGCCGGCTCGGCGTCGATCGTTTCCGCGTGGCGGGCACGGCTGAAATCAACGGCTTCAGTCGCGACATTCGTGCGGACCGCGTGACGCCGCTGGTCGAATGGACCCGCCGCCTGTTCCCGGAAGTCTCCACCGCGCGGGTCATTCCATGGGCGGGCCTGCGCCCTATGCTGCCACGCATGTTGCCGCGAGTCGGACGCGGCAAGCGCCCAGGCGTTTTCTACAACACGGGACATGGCCATCTCGGTTGGACCCTGTCCGCCGCAACGGCGGAATCGCTTGCGCAGGCGATCGAAACTTGAACTAACGAAGGCGTCGATCTCGAAGCGGTCAATGTCCAATGGCGGCCGCTTCGATCGCGCAGCGCTTTGACACGCCTGCTGCCTCGTCGCGGCAGTGGTTCTTTCGGACAACGCAGCAGCCCTGCCCGGCATTCTTTCCTTCCGCAACGGCGTCGGCGCTTCAGGCTATCCATCGCCGGCTACGTGTACATTTTATTCAGCACTTCCATCTCTTCGCGGATAACCGGACGCGCTATCTGTGCAAATGCACTTACCAGGCGGGTCTGAGCCTGGTAGGGCGGGAACAGCAGCGCAACCTCGCTCGGTATATTCACCGCGAAGGGCCGCACCTCGATCCCTCCATTAACAAACTCATCGCGAGCTGCTAGCGGGTTGACCAGACTGATGCCCATGCCTGTGCGCACCAACGCGCACACCGACGAACCAAGACTTGCCTCCGCGACGATCTGACGAGACACATGCCCGGCCGCGAATACATCGTCAATCGTGGATCTGAGCGCGCTTTCTCCGGTGGGTGCGATGAACCGCTGATTTGCGAAGTGCGCGGGTTTCAGCCTGCGCAGGCGGCAAAGTGGGTGGTCTTTCGGCAGCACCGCGACGCACCGGAGAGTCGCGATCGTCTCGCGGCGGATGTGAGGCGCATCCCCGGTGAGCAGAGCCAGTCCCGTATCGCAGAAGCCGGAGCGGACCCACTCTTCCACATTCACCGCGTTGCCAGAGTGAATTGACACCAGAACATCCGGGTGCGCAGCGTGAAATTCAGCGACAACCTTAACGAGCAGATCGCCCGCCAGCCGCGGCATCGCGGCGATGCTCAGCCGCGCTGCGCTGAACGAACGGATGTTGGCAGCCACCGATTCAAGTTCCGCCAGCCCGGCGAAGGTCCGTTCCACTTCGCGATGAAAACGCAATCCGTCCTGGGTGGGATTGAGCCGGCTACCGTTACGTTCGAAAAGCGGGAACGCCGTAATGCTCTCGAGCTGCGATATCAGGCGGCTCACCTGCGGCTGCGATGTATGCATGACGCGAGCGGCGTTCGTCATCGAGTTTGACGACATGACCGCACGGAAAGCCTCGATGTGGCGAAATCCTAACTTTAGCTTCTGCATATCGTTTCTGTATCGTTCAATGCGAGAGACGCATTGGACTTTAGCATAATGGTGACCGATATTTAGTTCGTAGTTCAGCAGGTTCCGTTGTTTTGAATCGCACTGCAGCGGTCCGGAATCGCGGTCAATATCGATCACTAAGGGAAACTAAGGACATGAAACTTTCCTCTATCCTGACCGCTGCGATGACGCTCGCCGGGTTCTACGCAGGACTTGGCCTGACGAGCACAGCTTATGCGGATAGCTCCAGCCGGCTCGATCGCATCAAGGAAACCGGCACGATTACCGTCGGCTATCCGACCACCTCGCTGCCGTTCGCCTATCTGGACAACGCCCATCAACCGGTCGGCTACTCGGTCGAAATATGCCAGCGCATCGCTGCCAGTCTCAAGAGCACGCTTGGCCTTGCCGATCTGAAAATCCGCTATCTGCCCGTGACGTCGGCCACGCGTCTGCCTCTACTGGCGAACGGCACAATCGATCTGGAATGCGGCAACACCACCAACACGGTCGAGCGCCACAAGCTCGTCTCGTTCGCACCGACTACGTACGTCGCGAAGGTCGTGCTGATGGCCCGCAAGGACAGTGGGCTCGATGTGAACACGCCCGCCGCGTTCAGGGGCAAGACTGTGACGAGCCTTGCGGGGGGCCTGGACCTGCAGGTCATCCAGCAGATCAGCACGCAGCAACATCTGAACATTTCGGTGCTCCCGGTCAACGACACCGCGGCGTCTTTCATCGCGGTGAAGACCGGCCGCGCGATGGCCGTCTCGACGGACGACGGGCTCGCCTACGGTCTGGTCGCAACGTCAGACCAGCCACAGGACTATGTGATTGGCACGAAGGCAATGCTGCTCGCGCCGTACGGCATCGTCGAACCCAAGGACGATCCCCGTTTCAAGCAGGCCGTGGACGGCGCGGTACTCGAGCTCATGAAGTCAAAACAGATTTACGCGATGTACGACAAATGGTTCAACGCGCCGGTGCCGCCGAATGGCATCAATCTGAAGTATCCGATGAGCGCCGAGCTTAAACATGCCTTCGAACATCCGTCCGATTCCGGCGATCCCGCGGCCTATCAATAAGCCACTTAAGCAACCCTACTTCAAGTCCGCGCAGCCATGAACTATCAGTGGAACTGGGCCAGTTTCAACGACCTCTCGCCCGACGGTGTCCATACCTACCTGCAGACGATGCAGATCGGAGCATGCTGGACCGTTGCACTCGCGGTGAGCGCCTATGCTATCGCGCTGCTGCTCGGCTCGATCATTGGCGTGATGCGTACGGTCGATTCGAAGATCGCGCGAACTATTGCTGCGACGTACGTGGAGTTGTTCCGCAACGTGCCGCTGCTGGTGCAAATGTTTCTCTGGTATTTCGTGCTGCCGGAATTGCTTCCCAGGTCACTCGGCACCGCCATCAAACAGATCCAGCAGCCGTGCGGCCAGTTTTTCCCCGCGCTGCTTTGTCTCGGCTTCTACGGCACGGCGCGCATCGCGGAAACCTTGCGCTCCGGCATCCGGTCGCTGCGCGCGGGCCAGCGGCAGGCCGCGCTCGCGCTTGGTCTGTCCGGATTCCAGGCGTACCGCTTCGTGATCCTGCCGCAGGCGTTTCGGGTCGTGGTGCCGCCGCTCACGTCCGAGTTGATGGCGACGATCAAATACTCTTCGGTCGCGATGACGATCGGCCTGCTCGAACTGACGGGAGCGGCGCGGTCGATGCAGGAATTCAGTTTTCACACCTTCGAAGCGTTCAGCGCCGCGACGCTGATCTACTTCGCGATCAACAGCGTGGTCGTCTATGGGCTGATGCTTGTCGAGCGTAGGTTAGCGGCGCCGTCGGCCGGCTCGCGCAAGGTATCGTCCGCGTCGCCGCTGTCCCAAGTCGAGCAATCTTAGGACAGACATCATGACCTTCCTCGGACTGAAAGAAATTGCCGCCTCGTTGCCGTATCTGCTGAAAGTCGGCCTGACTTTTTCGCTGACGCTCACCGCACTCGCTGCCGCGTTCGGCCTGATGCTCGGTACGCTGCTCGCGCTGTGCCGGATGTCGCCATCCAGGCTGCTCTCTACGCCAGCAACGCTCTATGTCAACGGCATGCGCTCCGTGCCGCTGCTGCTGGTGATTTTCTGGTTCTTTTTCCTCGCGCCGTACGTCGGTGCATGGATCGTACATTCGCCCACTCCGGTCGACGTCGGCGCGTATCGCTCCGCTGTCATCACGTTCACGCTCTTTGAGTCCGCTTACTTCTGCGAAATCATGCGCGCCGGCATTGCGTCCATCGCAAGAGGACAGGTGCAGGCAGGTCTCGCGCTTGGGCTCAGTTATCGTCAGACGATGATCACGGTCGTGCTGCCTCAGGCCGTGCGCAACATGACACCTGCATTATTGACGCGTGTGATTACGCTGTTCCAGGACACGTCCCTCGTGTATGTGCTTTCGATGACCGATTTCTTCGGCGCAGCTTCCGAAATCGCGGCTCGCGATGGCAGCACGGTGCAGATGTACGTGTTGGCCGCGCTCGTCTATTTCGTTATCTGCTTTGGCGCATCGCGTTTCATCAAACGTTTCGAAACCGCGCGGCACGCGCACTGATCCGGCTGACCAATCTCTATGATCCAGATTGAAAATATCAGTAAGTGGTATGGCGCCTTCCGGGTGCTGACCGACTGCAGCACGCAGGTGGCCGCAGGCGAAGTGGTCGTGGTGTGCGGTCCGTCCGGCTCGGGCAAATCTACGCTTATCAAGACCGTCGACGGTCTCGAAACTGTCCAGCGAGGCGAAATCCATATCGACGGGATCGGCGTCACCGGACCTCGCGTCGATCTTGGCAAGATCCGCTCACGCGCAGGCATGGTCTTCCAGGGCTTCGAACTGTTTCCGCATCTAAGCGTCCTCGAGAACCTGTGCCTCGCCCAGACGCGCGTACTCAAACGCGATCGCGGCGCGGCCCAGAAACGGGCCATGCAGCTTCTTGAACGGGTCGGTCTCGCGGCGCATCGGGACAAATATCCCGCAGCACTCTCAGGTGGTCAACAACAGCGCGTGGCCATCGCCCGGGCGCTGGCGATGGATCCAGCCGTCATGCTGTTCGACGAGCCGACGTCGGCACTCGATCCGGAAATGGTGAACGAAGTGCTCGACGTGATGACGGATCTTGCCCGCGATGGCATGACGATGATGGTCGTCACTCATGAGATGGGATTTGCGCAACGCGTCGCCGATCGCGTCGTTTTCATGGACGGCGGCCGCATCGTCGAAGACTGCAGCAAGGACGACTTCTTTGGCGGCACCGCGGGACGCAGCGAGCGCTCGCGTCATTTCCTGTCGAAGATCCTCCATCACTAGCCTTTCAAAGAGCCGATATGCAGGACTTTCCCATTTTTGATTCCCGCCACGCACATCACGCGCGGCTGGCAGATCTGCGCAGCGATACCGTCACCCGCCCGACCGAGGCCATGTATGCGTGCATGCGTGAGGCGCCAGTCGGCGATGATGGTCTCGATGGCGATCCGACCGTCCATGCGCTTGAAACCGCCGTTGCGGCGATGCTAGGCAAGGACGCCGGGCTCTATGTGCCCACCTGCACAATGGCGAACCTGCTCGCAGTGCTTGCTCATACGCAACGGCACGAACAGGTACTGCTCGAATCGAGCGCCCATATGTTCACCACCGAGCGCGGCGGCTCGTTGCTTGCTGGCCTTGCTTACACGCCAATCGAAGGCAAGGCCGGCGCGATGGATCTGGACCGGCTCGAGGCGGCCGTCAGGCCCGGTTCCCACAGGATCCGAGTTGGCCTCATCGCGATGGAGACGTCACACAACAATGCCGGCGGCGCTGTATTGCCACTCGCACATATGCAGGGTGCGCATCAGATTGCGCGGGGGGCCGGCGTATCCGTGCACATAGACGGCGCGCGCCTGATGAATGCGGCGGCCGCACTCAACCTGCCCGCGGCGACGCTTGCGCAACATGCGGAATCCGTTTCGCTGTGTCTCTCCAAAGGCCTGAGCGCACCTGTTGGCGCGGTGCTCGCGGCGAGCGATGCCGCAATTGCGCGAGCGCGGGCATATCGCAAGATGCTTGGCGGCACGCAGCGCCAGGCAGGCATCATGGCCGCCGCCGGCCTTGAAGCCCTGCGGACCATGAGCAAGCGACTTGCGGACGACCACGCCAAGGCGCGCGTGCTTAGCACGCGTCTGAACGCGCTAGGCGCGCCCTTGCCCTTTGCCGCCGGTGAACCTCAAACCAATATCGTGCAGGTGCACGTCGGGGGAACAGGAATGTCCAGTCATCAATGGGTCAAAGCGCTAGCCGAATTGGGCGTACTGACTCGTCCGTGGGGCGAAAAAACTATCCGGTGCGTGACCCATCGCCATATTGACGATGCCGATATCAGTCACACCGTCGACGCGTTCGCACAAGTGTTAGAAAAGCAGGGGCAGGCATGAAAAGACAGGCCGCTTCAACCGAGGTGCAGCACCACGTACCCGCCGACGCATGCGATGCACACATCCATATCTTCGACGCCAGGTTCAGGCAAACGCTTGCTGCTGATGATATGTCGGCGGTGCCGACAACCGTTGACGACTATCGGCAGGTTCAGCCGAGCTTCGGCACGACCCGCACCGTGATTGTCACCCCGCGAAATTACGATGTAGACAACACCGTTACTCTGGATGCTATCCGCCAGCTAGGCATCGACCGGGCACGCGGCATCGCGACCATCCGGCCAGACATCACCGATGGCGAACTTGATGCGCTTAACGCTGGCGGCATTCGCGGCATCCGGTTCACGCTCTACACATCCGACGATGCGCCCACCAGTTTTGAAATGGTCGAGACGTTGAGCCACCGGGTGCATGAGCTCGGCTGGCATTTACAGCTGCACTGGACTGCCGCCCAGATCGTCGAGTACAGCAATTTGCTGGATCGCATTCCTACCGAGTTCGTGTTCGATCATCTGGCCCGGCTGCCAATACGGGCTGGACTAGCGCACCCAGCCAGAGGACTTGTCGAACGATGGCTCACGACTGGTCGCGCGTGGCTCAAGCTGTCGGCACCTTATCTCGACTCACTGATCGGAGAGGCCGGCACGTTTTCGGATATGGACGTGATGGCCCAACACTGGATCAGTGTTGCTCCGGATCGCCTGGTCTGGGGCAGCGATTGGCCACATACGTCAATGAGGCCCGGTCCGCAGCCATCAAACATTATTGCCGGTCTGAACCGATGGACTGGATGCGCGTCCACCCGCCGTCAGATCCTCGTAGATAATCCCGCGAGACTTTACGGTTTCGGCGATCCGACGAACCTGCTTGCCGCAGAAAGCCTGACGTTAAGGTGAACGGCACTAGACATGATGTATGGGCCTGCCGCACGTCAAGGTATACGTCATGGTGACCATCCGCAGGTTGTCGCGATACCCCCCGGCGAAACGTGCAAAGTGATCGAACTCAGGCGGTACAAGCCGTGTAGTGGCGATTGCAACAGGCCGCGGCTGCGTCAACCGGAACGAATTCGAAGGGATGGCCGATGGAAAACGCGGAGAAGTCCTTGCGTTCGCTGATCGAGAAAAGGTTTGCGCCCACGCCGGCAATGCCGGTTCGCATAACCCGATTCAGTCGGACAGGCTCGAGTCCGAGAGGTTATGTCTGCGTTGAGACATCGAGACCTGCAGGTCCGCTTGCAATTTTCTTCTTCCGCCACAATGACGGTGCGTGGTGCGTATTCCCGCCCGAGCCCGTACGACCGGCGATGAGTGTTTCCCCGGAGTGCAGCACGATTGCGGGATCTGCGCAGCGATCCAACGCCTGGCGAGTCCAGGAATGGAGTGGAGGGCAAAAAATGCTTGATGAGTCGGAACGACTAACGCTGGAATATGCTCGAGAGCTGGAGGTGTGGACGTGTGCCTGGTACGACGAAGCTGTCGCGGCGAATCTTGTGCACCCGTCGTATCACCCTGATGCGACGATCATAAAGCGTCTCTAGGACCACTTCCACGCAGGCCTGTCGCCGGCGGAAGCCGCAAATGCATGCTTCGGCAACAGCCACTGAAACGCCAGCGTTAAGTCTGGAACGGTACGGCGGGCGCCGACGGTCGGTCACCAATCCCGTGGCCTCTCGATGTGGTTCAATGTGGCGTCATGAAGACGGGCGCGCATCGAGAATCGCTCCTGAGTTAGCTGCAGGTGTAATCTCGGCGAATTCCGCTGCCGGGTAACGCACTCCACCTTTTGCCTGTTCAAAGCCAACAACTTCGAGAGACAGGCCCTTGCTCTGCCTCCGAGATCAAGAGGCAGTTTTTGACTGGAGGATTAGACAAGCGGCCGGCGTCCGGTATTGGGTTGTGGAATTTTCGCGAACGCTTCGGCGATAAAATCATGAACGCGATCGCCCTCTTTGGGACGAGGCGGTTTGCTGCGTAGACCTATTTGCAGCGGAACGGCAGGGGCGGCAAAGTCAGCTAGCACGACCTGGAGACGACCGGCTTAAGTCCCTCTTCGAACAGCCATGCTGGCCCCTGCCCGATCCCGAGACCCGCGCTAACAGATTCGCGGGCAGCTTCCGGGGAGTTGATCCGAATCCTCTACCCGAGACCGGAACTTCGGCATCCCTGAACCGCCACGTCGCCCCAGTAGCCAACAGTGTGTAAATCACGCAATCGTGTTGCGCCGACAGCGAAACGCACACAGCGATGAAAGATCGGGGCATGAATAGGTTCGGCATTGCGTTCGCAAAGATCAAGCTTGGGAAGCACAGTCTATTGGAAAGCTTTCATTCGCCTGCCGCGTAGTGCCTTATGCTTCCCACCACTGGATGCGATCGACCAGCTTCTGTCCCACTTCGGGCGTTACTGCGCGGCGGGTCAACAGGTGCTCGGCGCCATAAATCTCCGGCGTCTCCGACAGAATCGCAGTACCGCCGTGCCGCACGAGCAGATCGACGGCTGCACCCAGTACGGGATTGGCCGTGATGCCGGAATATCCGTCCGACCCACCACATTGAAGGCCGATGGTGAGATGACTTGCCGAAACCGTTTCCCGCTTAACGTCGTTCGCGTCGGGCAACATCTGCCGGACCTGTTCGATACCCTTTGCAATTGTCAGGGTCGTGCCACCGGTGTCCTGAATCGTGAAGGTTCGCAACCGTTCGTGTTCTTTGAGCCGCTGGGTTTCGAGCAGCCGAGAAATCTGGTTCGTTTCACAGCCCAGGCCGATAACCAGCACGCTCGCGAAGTTGGGATGGCACGCATAGCCGCCAAGGGTGCGCTGGAGGATCGCGAGACCGTCGCCTTCGGAGTCGATGGCGCAACCCGAACCATGGGTGAGCGCGACGACGCCATCGACGTTCGGAAACGCGGCCAGCGCGTCAGGATGCGTGTCGCGGCGGAAATAGTCGGCAATGGCTCGCGCGACCGTCGCCGAGCAATTCACCGAGGTAAGGATGCCGATGTAATTGCGCGTTGCCACACGGCCGTCTTCACGCACAATACCGCGAAATGTCGCGGATCTGGCCAAAACGGTGTACCGCTTCACCGGTCATCACAACCGCGCTTCCTTGATGCATCGCCACCCGATTCAGCCTAGCATCGCCAGTGCACTTGCCAGCACAGCCTGCTTGAATGCTTTCGGCCGCCTTGGCAGCGAGGAAAACGGGCTCAGCACGTGGCTATACGCGACGGTTTTACTGATGCCGTTGGCCAGCAGCGAGAACATGATTTCGGGATCCTGTTGAGGGACCTCGCCTGCGTCAATCGCGTCAGCGAGCAGTGGCACGAACACATCGTGAAACGGCCGCACCACCCGCTCGATCAACACGTCAAGGCGCTCCCCGGTTTCCGTCGCAGCAGTCGAAAAGAACATCCCCACGTCCGGTGTCAAAAACACCTGATCTATCAGGACCGACACCGCCCCCTTGACGCGCGCTCGCGGCGCCAGATCGGGCATCCCCCGTAGCGCTGCGATCTTCGCGATCATTCGCGCTGTTTCGTCGGCGATCTGATCCACCACGGCGAGCCACAGCGCTTCCTTCGAACCGAAATGATGCGCGACAAGCGCTGGGTCGACACCCGACGCTCTGGCAATTTCGCGCACGCTCGTCGCCTCGTAGCCGCCTCTCGCGAACGCGCCACGCGCGCTTCGAAGCAATGCATCCGCGCCGCCCGCGTCATTGCAGGCCGGGCGACCACGCGGCCGGCGCGGCGAGGCTGCGGTCCTAACGTTGTCAGCGTTATCGTTCGAGTGTTTCATAAGGATGCTAGATCTGTTCAGGCAAAGCCCGGAAGTTTAACTGGTGCCGCAGCGCGCATGACTGCGGCGCCTGGTTTGACTTGAGCGCCTCGAACCTGTAGTATCGCATTAATTCATCAACCGTAGAATATTTACATGAATCAACGCTCCCGGATCGTCATCGTCGGTGGCGGCATTGGAGGACTTCCGCTGGCAACCAGGCTGGGCAACACGCTTGGTCGCAGCGGTCTCGCCCACATCACGTTGATCGACAAAAGCGCAACGCACATCTGGAAGCCCATGCTCCACACCATCGCGGCTGGCACCCGCGATGTCCAGCAACAGCAGGTCATCTATCTCGCCCACGCCCGCGACCATGGTTTCGACTACCAGCCAGGCGAAATGGAAGGCCTGGACCGCGATGCGCGCGTCATCAGGCTGGCCGAACTCAGATCGCCATCTGGCGAAGTCGTCATCGGTCCGCGCACGGTTGAATACGATGTGCTGATTCTTGCGCTGGGTAGCCAGGCCAACGATTTCGGCACACCAGGCGTACTCGAGCATTGCCATTTCATCGACAGTCAGGCACAGGCCGAGGTCTTCAACGAAGCCTTGCGCACCCGCATCTTCCAGAGTGTCGTAACGAATAGCCCGTTGCGAGTGTCGATTGTCGGCGCCGGGGCGACCGGGGTCGAACTGGCAGCGGAATTGAGCCATTTGCTCGAAGTGGCCGCGAGTTATGGCGACCCTGGCATCCACTCACGCCTAAACCTTACGCTTTATGAAAGTGCACCGCGCGTACTGGCGGCGTTTCCGCCGGCGGTGTCGGAGTCCAGCGAGGCACAGTTGCGGCATATCGGTTTCACGGTGCGAACGGGCACGCGAGTGACCGCTGCCGAACCGGATGGACTCCGGCTCGGCGACGGCAGCATGCAGCAGGCAGATTTGACGGTATGGGCGGCGGGCGTCAAGGCGCCTGATTTTCTGGGCAAGCTGGATGGGATCGCGGCGAATCGTTCCAATCAGATCAGCGTCAGACCAACGTTGCAGGCGCTGGATGACGACACGATATTCGCTCTCGGAGACTGCTCGACGCTGACGCTAACCGGCAATGAGCGCCCGCTTGCGCCCACCGCGCAGGTTGCCACGCAACAGGCCCAGTTTCTTGCGAAGCACTTGCCGGGGTGGCTTGCTGGAGGCTCATTGCCCGACTTTGCATTTCACGACTTCGGCGCGCTCGTGTCGCTGAGCGACTACAACGCTTTCGGGACGCTCGGCCAGTTCGGGTTCTTCCGTGGCGGCTTTATCAAGGGCCGTTTTGCGCAACTCAGCCACGCCATGCTCTACCGGCAGCATCAGCAGGCTTTGCACGGTTTCGGCAAGGCCACGCTGCTGTGGACAGCAGAGCGGATCAACGGCCTCGTGCGACCGAAGATACGACTGAATTGAAGGCCAGCTCACATTTTTACAGAAGCACGGGAATGGATCAGTACATGACGGAAAACATCACATGGCAGTGCACTGTCGGCCAGCTTGATGCCGCTTGTGCCCATCAAATGACGGCTCGCGTCAGGCATATGGTCGATTCGTACGCATGGAGCCCTCAGTCGAATGATAACGGCGCCGTTGCGATCACTGTGCTTGATCGAATCAGCCCGCGAACGACCACCGTCTCGTGGAGCGATCCACGAGGCTGCAGATACGGCGAACAGGTTTGGCGTCTTGCCACAGCAAGACGATCGGGCATCTGCGCATTGAGCGGACAACCCATCGTTGCTGGCGATGCGATCTACCGCCCCTCGAAGACCACCCCACCGCCAGCCAATGCCGCTGCCATGATGCTCGTGATCGCAGTTGACCGTGCCTTCGCTGATTCATGTTGCTAGTAGCCCATCGTCGTTTCGACGAAGGCGCTTTTGCGCGGGCGCCCGTTTTCCTTTACCACGCCCGATTTGCGGGAGCGCGAAGTGTTTATCAGCGGCGATGAACGTGACACCGCCCATCATCCATGTCATTTTCAGCTACTTGAGCTTCGGCTCGCGCGCACCCGAGATACTTGAACCCGAGCAGCCACGAGTACGCAGCGTGATCGCGGACTTGTTCGATGATATTGTCCAAGAACTTCAACTGGCGGATCTTGATGGGCGTTTCGCGCTGATATCGCCCGCAAGACCGCACCACACCGAGGAGCTACAAGTGCCGCTAGCCTCCGCTACTGCGCGCCTTGCCGCCGACGCGCCCAACTACGTCGTCGCCATCGAGGCGGGTCACCACCCACTAACTGGCGACGAAGGCCCGCACGAAGGCGGCCAGGATCGCGGCGCCGCGCCATTCGAGTTCGTGCTCTCCGGGCTTGCCGCCTGCACGGCCGCCACGCTCCGCATGTACATGCAGCGCAAGACCTGGCCGGCCGCCACGATCGCCGTTGAGGTCAGCCTGCATGCCGATCACGACGGGACCCAGTACATCCGCCGCGGCGTTGCCGTCGACGGACCGCTTGAAGAGGCGCAACGCGCGCGCCTTGCCGAAATCTGCGAAAAGACGCCGGTCACGCTTTTCATCAAGCGCGGCACGCGCATCGACACAACGCTGCGCGTTGCATGACTGGCAAAGGCCCTGCCCCGCATCAACATCCGGGTGTTGACAGATTTTCTGCGGCCTACGGTGAGGTAGGAGCACAAATGCTGAGATGGCTTCGTCAGATCGCGTGACGGCGCATGCCGGTGCTCCGAGCGCACCACCGGTCGCGCTGGCGTAGCCGTCGCCACCGCTCGCCGAGCGGCAGCCGACGACAACGGTGCACACGATCGCTGCTCGGACCGGCACGCGGTACCCTTCACCCGCTCGCAAACACGCTACCGCTGCGGTACGCCATCGCGCCACTCGCCCCAATGCGCGACGATGTCCTGCACGAGCGGATTACCCGCGAGGAACAGATTGTTGATCGCGATCGTGAAGCCGCCCTGCGACGAGTAGTTGAGCAGATTGTCCGCGCTCGACTGGCCCGCATACGGGCGGTCGAAGTCCGAGCCAGCGCGCAGCACCGCTACACGGTTCAGATCAACACGATGCACGGTCGCCGCGCGCGTCAGCGCCTCGAAGGTCGCGTTGTCTTCCTGCTGGGTCGTGCAATAGGTGCCCTTGCCGTCCGTCAGGATCTTCGTCCATTGCCGCGCGCGCTCGCCCAGATCGGTGCCCGACCACCAGGTATCGCCCGCCAGCGTGTCGCACTGGATCACGGTCGGCGGACGGTTTGCGGGCGCATAGCTGTATTTGGCACGGGCA
This sequence comes from Paraburkholderia sprentiae WSM5005, assembly GCF_001865575.2. Lineage (NCBI taxonomy): Bacteria > Pseudomonadati > Pseudomonadota > Betaproteobacteria > Burkholderiales > Burkholderiaceae > Paraburkholderia > Paraburkholderia sprentiae. Next base: position 467,112 of record NZ_CP017563.2, on the reverse strand, counting down.
GCCTGCGCCTGTGCGTCGTCGGTCAGCGTCACGTTGCGCGACAGCGCGAATGCCGCGTGCGAAAGCGCCGGGTTGAGCTGGAACACTTCGGTGCGATAGTCGAGCGGCGGCTTCTGCGTCGGGCCCGTCGTGTTGATGCCGAGGTAGCCGGTGTTCCAGCCCGGCGGAATTTCGCGTCCGTCGATTTCCCATTGAATCCCGAAGTCGACGAGCCAGTTCGCCCACGCAGCCGAACCGACGGTCCCCTGAAGCGGATCAATACCAGCGATGCCCGCCACCATGAAGTACGTATGACGCAAGTCGAAACGCGGCGAGAACGTCAGCGCCATGATCGACGCGGCGGCATTCGCGTGCCCCATGCCCGTCGTCATCACGCAGACCTCCTGGTGATTGCAGTGTACGGCCGGGTAGTCGGCGGACAGACCCGCTACGGAGATGTCCTGCCATGGTCCGAGATGATCGAGCCACACCTGGCCTTCCGGACCGAACATGGAAATGATCATCACCTTGACCGGACGGCCGTGCGACGCGCCGTCGTCCTGCGCGAAGCTGTCGTCGGGATGTGCGATGGCCGGTGCAACTGCTGCGCCTGCCACCAGCAACGATGAAATTGCAGCACCAAAAGCACGATTTAGCATAAGAGGTCCCACCTGATATGTAAGTACTGCGGTTCCGAAACGTGATTCGCGTGCCAGTTTTCGACTGACGTCGTGGCTTTTTGTCGGCATGCAGCGTGGGACCTGGGCGTGAGTCGTTCAGGTGACTATGAGTATAAGCAGAGAAAAATGCGTATGGGCAAGCGGAAGCGGATCTGCACGCGGACGACACGGCAACGGCGGACACAACGTGCAGCGACTGGCCATCAATGGACAACCGCCGCTTCGTGCATCGCAGCTGATTCAGGCCGCATCGACAGACACCGATGCCCTTGTCGTCGAAAACTTCCGCGATATGGTGATCCTCGAACCTGCTGGAGGCTGTGGGCGACCGTGCACCGAACGCGGGCTCCATCCATCGTTCGCATCGACACGTAACGTAATGGTAAAGAAACGTGTCGAGTCGAGTGTTCGTCAGGCGGCCTTCGTTCGTCAACCTTCCAGAACAGCACGTGCGCGCGGTCGGCGGTGCATCTGCAGGGACGCGGTGCGCGCACCAGGCAGCATGACTCGGGGAGACTCCGAAGTCTCGCAGGGCACCTCGGGGCGGCGTTGGGGCTCGGTCGTCGGGCACGAGTCGGCCAGTTTCAGTCGCTCAGACGAGATTTACGAACGTCGGCTTCCTGTCCAGCATGAGACGCAGGCGCCACCGGGCAGCGTGTCGAATGGGATCGTTTCAACAAGCATTTCAAGTAGCACTTTTTCCTTCAATGAGTGACACGCTTGAATTTGTATATGGGGTCGATTCCAAGGTCCGCCTGCGGCTTGCGATAGTGTCCCAGCCAGCCTGAATTGACCTGTCCGGCCGGCCGGCCGCCCGGCCGTCCCTGACGGCGATCTAGGCAGCTGGCCTGTTGTCTAGTGGTATACCTCTAATTCGAGGCGGACTGGGAAGAGCTGCCGCATGTATCCGGAAGTATAAATTCCGGCGACTGCGGATATGTTCCGAGAGTGATTCGCGGTGCACCTATGGAAAAATTCACAGGAAAGTCGATGGTCTCGAATTCATAGTTGACATCGTCTTTAAACGGACCTTCGCGCCAAGGCTTCAAGTCACCAATATAAATGGGGGCGTGCATGACACCCCTCTTTCTGTTGACTATGTCGAAATTTAATGTGGCGGAAAATTTCGTTTTGTCTATTTCCAGGAGATTGGGAATTTTTTCATCGTTCGTGTCGAACGGAACGCGATATCGAACCATGGCGGTTTCGTTCGGCTTAAGTAATATCGGTTTGATGCAGCGCCCTTGCTCGAATGTCATTGGGGCCGAATCACCATGAACGGCAACTCCTATTGAGGACGTGACACCATTGATTACTTCCGAATAATCTCCTGTGTTGTCGTAAACCACGCCGATGTTGACGTATTTTCCGTCAGGTTCATACGATGTAATCCGGATTGACAGTTCGTCCGACTTCGTCTTGAATCCATCGTAAAGCGACTTAAATCCAAGCGGAACGGAAATCATCAGGCTCACGAATGCTGCGATCGACGTCAGTCTGCCGACAAGATTCGATTTCGACTCGGTCGATTTACCCTGCTGGGTCCGAATCGTCGTTAGCCGGGATTTGAAAACTCTTGGTTTCGGTAAATTTTCTTTTCGGGGGTTTTTCTTCCACATGGACGATTTCCACTAATTTTGATTGATCTTCGCGTACGGCATGGTCGCCATAGAGAGAAATATCGGCATGAATTGGAAAATGTTTAGGAAATACAAAAAGGAAAACATTCCGAATGCCTGAGCCACCTTGCCAGTGTACGAGGCCACAGGGACTGGATAGAATGCCTTTAAATTTCGGCAGTCGAACACCTTGTAAATATTTTCGGGGTGATCTGTGCGGGAAGGTCAGGCAAAGGTACTGACCGAAATCGGAGTTCCGTCGCGTCGTCAACGCTGTGAAGAAAGAAGTCCACGCGCAGCGAAACATCGCTCTCCTGTACTGCTCATTCGGTCTCGGGCTGCGCGCGAAAGAGATGGCGTCGCATCGGATACGTCATGTGCTAAATGTCGATGGCGAACTGTTGGACGAAATCAACCTTGATGGTTCGATGACGAAGGGCAGCAAGCAACGCCACGCCTACCTGTCCAACGAATTGAACCGTTGACGGCGAGCGGAGCCCGAATCGCACCTTGGTCGTAAACACCGAGCGGCTACAAGCGGCCCAGGAGCCGCCATTCGCCGTCGCCGCTACACGTCATTCGAGCGGCGGCTCCGCTCAAGCAGCGGACTTTCGCGAGCCGAGAGTGTTAGGCGTGTGATCGACCAGACTCGCCATTCAAGCCCATAACATGGCCGGTCTACGGTTCGCTATCGTGCCCCAACGTTTCCTGGAGAAAGGCGATAAAACTCGCCAGCTTCGGTGGCATGTGCGCATCGGGCAGGTGCACCACATGGATGGGCCAGGTCTGCGCCGGCCAGTCGGGGAAAAGACGAACGAGCCGGCCCGCGTCTAGATCTTCCTGCAGCATTACCTGAGGTTGAAAAATCACCCCCAGTCCCGCGAGCGCGGCTTCGCGAAGCGCTAGGCCGCCATTGACGTCGAGACGCCCACGCACCGCGATGCGCTCCACGCCATTGCCATCGGGACGTAGGAAACGCCATTCACGTTCGGGTCCAGTCGCGACCATGAAAGCGAGGCAGTTGTGCTGCACCAGATCGGCTGGCACCAGCGGCTGCCCATGGCGCGCCAGATAGGCCGGTGATGCGCAGGCGATACGCGGCGAATGGGTCAACGGCCGCGCAATCAAGCCCGAGTCCGGCAGTACACCGGCGCGGATGGCGGCGTCGAAACCTTCTTCCGCCAGATCGACGAAGCGATCGCTTAGGGACAGCTCGACCTGAACCTCAGGATAGCGGTCGAGGTACGTGGCAAGCGCCGGTACGAGCACACGCGTGCCATAGATAGCAGGGCAACTCACCCGCAACCGGCCACGCGGGCTGCTCTGCATTTCTCGCGCATCAAGCTCGGCGAAATCCACCATCGCCAGAATTTCGAGGCATCGCGCGTGATAGCGCATGCCGAGTTCGGTCAGGCTTTGACGTCGCGTGGTGCGATTCAGCAGCCGGCCTTCGAGGCGTCGCTCCAACTCGCGAATATGGTTGCCGACCATCGTGGGCGTCATACCGCTGCCTTCGGCCGCGGCGGTAAAGCTGCCGCGTTCTACCACGCGTACAAATATTGCCATGCTGCTGAATCGATCCATTCCAAAGTTCTATTAATGAGTGTTCGAAAAGATTCCGAGTTTATCAAGTCAAGCTAATGAATAATACTAGGGTCATGGCTTCAACTACAAACCACAGCGAGGACTCAACCATGACTATTGCAAGCATGAAGCTTCGGCATCAACAGGTCGTCCTGCTGGGCGGCACCTCAGGAATCGGCCTTGCCACGGCTGAAGCCGCGCTGGCAGCCGGCGCCTCGGTGAGCGTTGTTTCATCGCGCAGTGAGCGAGTGGCCAAAGCCGTCGCGAGACTCGGCGACCGGGTCAAGGGATACACGGTCGATCTGAATAACGAGTCCGCCGTGCGCGCGCTTTTCGGGCAAATCGGCGCTTTCGACCATCTGATCTACAGCGCGGGGGATTCGTTGCGAAGCGGGGCGCTCGCCGACATGGACCTCGCTACGGTGCGTCAGATTTTCGAACTGCGAGTCTTCGGCGCCATTGCCGCCGTCAAACATGCGGCGCCGTATCTCCGTCCCGGCGGCTCCGTGGTGTTGACCAGCGGTATTGCGAGCTTGCGGCCACAAAAGGGGTGGGCGGCGCTGGCCAGCGTCTGCAGCGCGAATGAAGGTCTCACACGGGCACTCGCGGTGGAGTTGGCGCCCATTCGCGTCAACCTCGTGAGTCCCGGTTTGGTGCGCACGCCGTTGTGGGATGACTTGCCCGAACTCGAGCGCGAAGCGCTCTACGCCGCGAGCGGCGCGGCCCTGCCAGTCGGTCGTGTCGGCGAGGCGGGGGACCTCGCGCAAACGTACGTCTATCTGATGACCAATCGCTATGCTACGGGACAGACCATAATTGTGGACGGCGGTGGCGTGCTGGTCTGATTACTAGCGCGCTTGAAGAAAACGATGACCGCTACACCCTGAAAGCTGCCGATGACGTCACGCTTCGTCGACCGTCGGCAATGGGTCGACTGCGGAAGCTCAGCACCACGGGAGGACCGCGGGTCACCGACCGACGACGAACTTCCGGGTTCGGCCAGAAGCGGACCTTCGTCTGCTACGTCGCTCGGACACTCAGACTGCTGATCCATACTAGCAAGTGGTCGATCGACCAGCAAAATGAGACCGTTACCGATGGTCAATTTAAATCAAATTTCCAGTTGAGGAATCTGCACAACCCCTCGACGTCGGGAAACAAAGTTCGTCGGCTGATGCCATAACGATCGAGTGAGCGTAAGATATCTGCCCGGTTTTGAGCAGGGATTCGAATTTCCGTCAGTTCGCCTCTCGTTTTCGGATTGACGTCTAGAGGAACAAATGCGCCAGGGCCCGGCGCATACCTGTGAAGGGTGAACCATCCATGCTGCGCCAGAATCCGCGGGTTGTTTAAACGAGGTTGAAACGCCCGCGTGACCGGCACCGAGAAAGGATCTTTGACTTCATATAGGCCTGTCTTCTGGAGTTTGTCAGCGGCTAAGGCGTAGACGTAGGTATCGCCATCCCTCAGATCCGCACAAGCAAACCAGAGGGCCGCTAACGGGTTACTGGTCCAGTCCAGTAGTCTTGTCCTCAGACCAGAATGTTGAGCGACGACTAGCAGGTCAAGCTGCGTCGGTTGATTCAAGTCTGGAAAAGAGGCTCCCATCAGCTTGAGTTGAGCGAGCGCCTCTTTCTCCTGGGCCGTCGTATCAGTCCGGGGGTTGATTCGGGCGATCCCGGGTAAAAGTCCGCCTTCGATTGCTTGGCCCCGGAATAGCACGAGAGTAGCGACAAGATCGAATACTTCGGTTTCGTTTACGAACGCAGAAAAGCTCTCCAAAACGACTTTGCGCACGATGGCTCCCTTGTGATCGAGGAAAGGTAACGCCCGGCTGATAGGTCAACTATCGCTCAGGCACATCGGATTGACTCTCTGACGTTTCTCGGCATTTTTACATCTGTATGTTCGACTCGCTTGTCGATCAGCCTGGAGGACATTTGCTGCCGCAGTCCCGACAACTAATAGGATGCACGGCGCAGAGAGAGACTATTTAGTTCGGCGCTGAGGGTCAAATAACCTGTTTGAGCTGCGTTCGCCGGCGAGATCACGATCTCCACTGGATTCCACGTGCCAGGAAGAAGCTGATTCACGATGTCCGCGTCCTTCGTTTGAATGGAATTGTTCCATTTAGAAGCATCAAAATCGCTTGCGCCCCATCGAGGCTTCTCAGCCCATTGGATCTTCAGCTTTGCTCCGTTATAGGTCGCCATGTTTGGATTGCCAATCATTAGTCGAAGTTTGTACCCATCGCCATGGGGCGTGAGATTATCAATTGAAACGAGCAGTTCGCCGAGGTTTGTTTTTACTATGCCGTATTGCTTCGACGCTGGATCGAGCACCGTCGAAGTCTCCTCTTCGGTTGCACGATAGAACTCAAGCACACCTACGCGTTTGGATAGATCGCTTCGGTTTGCTGTGTAGCTTGCAGCTTGTTTGTCAGATCACTGACCTGCTTCTTCAAGGCTTCAATCTCAATCCCTGCTTTGTCATTCGAGGGACTCTGTGTGCACCCGAAGGCCAACGCGGCGATAATTCCGATCCCCAAAAGCTTAAAATTTGCTTTCATCTCATTCCCCTGCCCGTGTCGTTAGGTGCAGACGGCGCTATATTGTTGCCAAGGAGAAGATACCAAATACGACCCGCATCGAATTGCATCACCGAAGCCGAAATGCCCTTGTGACAGTCGTTTGGTTGCCAAGTGAACTTGTGCCGCGAAAGCGTCGACAATGGGCGATTATTGCTCGTCACGTGGGGCGTGAAGAGGTGGACGTCCCGAAAGAGCTCGGAAGCCGCCGCTCGTTTCTTGCGAGTTCCAACGTCCGCCGAGGGTCGCGTTCTGCCGATCGCTGATGGTCGAGCCGCCGGCGCGCGTAACGGCGGCTCGCTGAAATGTCAGCCCCCGGCTCTGGTGGGCAACGAAGTGCTGGTGATGGACTGCCATTCGCATGGCAGGCATCCGGCGTACTTTTCGTCGACCGACAACGACGATGACCGGCATGACGCGAAGATGGCACTCGTCATCGGCAACCGTCACCGTGCAACCCCGGGCATCGCCGTGCGCCTATGCGCAAAGGGGGCCCTCGAGGAAACGGAGCGCGCGCCGGCGTCGTGGTATGGCGCGTCGATCGGCGGCTCGTTGAACTCAACACCATTCATTTGACGCTTTCGCCTTCGAGACTCAAGTTTTTCCTGAAAATCGTCGTCAATCCGGTTACGGGACAAAGAGAGAGGAACGAATGAGCACATCAATCAGCTCGGCAGGTCCGAACGCGGCGACCTTGACCCAGCTCACGCTCGGTTCTCCCGCGTTGATGCAGTCTGTGCCAGGTACGGAAACCTCGCCGGCGCAAGCCACGGTGAGCGTCGTTGACCCGTCTGCTACAGCGGCTCGCGTCGCAAAGTATCTCGATGCCCTAGATGCACCGTTGAAGATGGGGAACGACGCGCGAAACGTCGCTAACGCCTTAACTTCCACGATGCAGTCAGTGGTGTCGGAGCGGCCGGACCTCGCCGATGCACATTTTGATTTCCATTCAAGTAACGGTTCAGTTCAGATTACATCGCAAGACATGAGCGCGAGCGACATATCGTGGCTTCAGGGCAAGCTGAACGGCAATACTTCACTGGTCGCCTCTGTAAAGGCCTTTCACGATGACGCTGTTAGCGGCTATGCGGAGTGGGCGGAAGCGGATGGAACCCCTCTCACCCAATCGCAGTCTGACGCGGTTAGTAAGAAGGCGGATGGACTTGGGGGTTTCATGTCGCTTTTCCAGTCGCTCGGACAGGATGCGCAGAAATATCAGATGCAGGACGGCAATTACGAGTTGGCGGACGGGAGCACGATGAATCTCGGCCAGGACCCGACCAGCGCAGCGGGTTTTCTGCTGTTCTCGAAAAGTGCGCAGGCGGCTGAAAACGGTACATCAAGCTTCGTTTCGACATCCGGCAAGACGCTTTATGGCGGCCGGATGGATATCTTCCAGAATACTTCCGTGATCCCTGGCTTCTTTCCGGACTCGGGAACCACGTCATTGGGATTTTCGCAGACGGCGTGAGCATAGTGGCCCGCCCGAGCGGGCCACCTTCCATCAGTAGCGGCCGAGATGCGTTTCTGAGCAAACGTGTGTGAAGTACGAGTACGACGAGTTGGAATCTAGAGCACCATTGTCGAGATAGGCCACCACGAATGAATTAGGGTTGTAGGTGATCTGCCAATGGTCGGCCGGTACAGCGGTGGTTGCAAAAGTGCCTGTGAAGGTTCCTTGTCCTTGGCAGACACCTACATTCACGGGGATAACAAGACTGCCAGCCGCGTTCGTGTATCCCGATGTAGCGGTCAGGAGCGTCAGTGCGCCGGTCGTGCTTCGGTCACGCGCCTGAACCGTTATATGTACGCTGTATCAGATGAATAGAGGCTTGATCTCTGCGCTGAGTGATTCGGGGTGCTCTCAAGATTCGGACTTTTTCGCGCGCGAGCGCCGACGCTGTCAGATTGGCGGCCTGGGCGGCCGGGAAGCAGCGACAGCCAATAACGAAACCAACTGTAGTCTGACGTGCTTCGAGAGCGGGCCTGACGTCCAGTTGAAGTACGCTTCAAGCCGCCAATCACTGGCTATCAAGGGCGCAATTCGGCCACGAAGGGACACTCGACGTCGGCACATAGATCGTTCAATTGATGCTCGAGGTAGGTCGAGCCGAATCGGATGTCTCAAGCTCCGTTAGCTTAAACTGTCGAGTCCGCGCCTCCCATGCGCGACTGGGGCGATGCTGTGCCGGCAACTGAAGTGGTGAAACTATACGGAGCCGCATGGAGTGTGTATGTGCGGATCGTCCGGCTTGCGCTGGAAGAGAAGCAGATTAACTACGACTTAGTCGAGGTAGATGTATTCGCGGCGACCGGCGTTCCACAGGAGCATTTGAAACGTCACCCGTTCGGCCGCATTCCGACCCTTGAGCATGGCGATTTCCATCTTTATGAGACAGGCGCGATTGTTCGCTACATCGACGAGGCTTTTCCCGGATGCAAACTTCAGCCGACAGATCCGAAAGCTCGCGCCAAGGTAAACCAGATTGTTGGGATACTGGACGCCTATGCATATCGCACGCTCGTTTGGGACATATACGTCGAGCGCGTGGCGTCAACTCGCGAAGGCCGGTTCGCAAATGAGCAGGTGATCGCCGCGGCGCTGCCGCGTGCCGGTGTATGTTTATCTGAGCTGGCCCGCCTGTCCGACGACCGGGGGTTCTTGGTCGGCAACAGCGTGACACTTGCTGATCTGTACGCTGCGCCGATCTTCGCATGCTTCATGCAGGCGCCTGAGGCCGGTCCACTAATGGACGGTTGCGAAAAATTGATCTACTGGTGGCAACGCTTCACGACCCGCGACAGCATGTTCCGGACACAGCCGTGATTGACCGCGTGCGGCACGCAACGGCCAAGTTCAGCCACTCGATCTAAGAGGCCAAAGTGTTGAAAATTTGACGATAGGCGTCAAGGACGCTTCGCCGTCAACAGCTTGATACCAAGAGAGAAAAAGATCAGTCCTGTGCTGCGTTTCGCTACCCCTAGCCATCGGCTGCTGCTTCCAAGTCCGTTGTGAATTCCACGAATGCTCACCGAGTAGATCGTGTGAACAAGCGCCACGATTGCCGCTACGGTCAAATACATGACGATGAACTGCTCGGGCACCGGACGGTCATGCGTGATGAACTGTGGCAAGAAGGCTGAAAGGAAAATAAGTGTCTTGGGGTTGCTGCCCGAAACCAGAATCGCTTCCCGAAAAATCTTTCCTTTGTTTAATACGTGCGCAAACTGCGCGTTGACAGAACGTGTCACCTCAGGCGCGGGACTTCTCAACTGCTTCAGGCCGAGGTACATGAGATAGACCGCACCGATCACTTTCATGCCGACGAACAGCGGCGGCATCGCAGCCAGCACTGCGCCCACGCCTAGGGCAACAAGGACGACCACCACCAACTGAGCCAACAGGTTCCCGGCAATTGTGGGAGCGGTGCCCCGGCCTCCGTACCTGACCGTGTTACGGATAACAAGTAGCACATTGGGACCTGGTGAAATCGTAGTGACCAGATATGCCGTTGCAAAAAGAAACCAGGTATGAAAGGACATTCTTTATTCACTGAATTTTTAGAAGATTCGCGCGGCAACCTGATTTTGCCATATTGTCTGGCTAAACGAATTTAAAGTCTCCAGCCAGTCGAATGCAGAGGCAGCGGATCGAACGACCGCTTTGGGAAACGGCGACGGGCTAGAGTGGGTTGAGTACCGGCGGTCGTAGTCTTAATAGATCCGATTGTGCATGCTGATTGCATTAGACAGAGGTCGGGCGACTTCCGGCCACTCGAACGCAGGCTCTAGGTCGTCAACAATAGCTATGCTCTGGGTACGTTGACATATGCGTGCCAGTTGGGCCAATCGCCCACTCTGGAAACGACGGTGGAATACGCATCGCCGTCCGTGCTCGTTGCAATCAAGCGCCAACACGTGCGCCGTCTGCGAAGACCTGCTTCCATGTCAGCACGCGAACCGATCGGCGCAAACCGGTGGGCCAGAACGGATCGTCCCGCACCAACCGGTCGACTGCGTCTGGCGCATCAGCCTCTACCAGCCAGAGCCCGCCAGCGGCCAAACCTTCCTGGTTGCGAAGGGGCCCGGCAGACCTGATCATTGACACATGTCTCGTCAGAAATTCCAGATGCGCTGGCATGTACCGGCTGCGCACATCGTCTGCGCAGTCGTCGTTGTCTTCAAATAAAACGGCGAACAGCATTGTGATATCTCCGGTAACAGTAGAAGTGCTCAGGCTAATACGGCATCATTGCCGCTTCAACGTAGAAAACCGCCGATCAAGACTGCAAAAATGCCTGCCCTCGACTGGAACGATCTTCAGTACGTTCTGGCGGTCGCCCGCGACGGTGCCTACGCCGCAGCCGGGCGACGCCTGAACGCCGATGCGACGACGGTCGCGCGGCGGTTGCGTGCCATCGAGTCGGCTCTGAACGCGAAACTCTTTGAGCGCGCGACGGACGGTCAGATGCGCCCGACTGAAGCCGGTGAAGTGGTGATCGAACGCGCGGGAATAGTCGAGGCACAGCTTGGAGGCCTGGGCGAGATCGTCGAGCGCGTGAATGCCGCCGTGAGTGGCTGCGTACGAGTGACCGCCGTGCCGGTGCTTGTCAATCGCGTATTTGTTCCCGCCTTGCCTACGTTGCTCGCCCAATTCCCCGACTTGCGAATCGAGCTGATCGCGGATGCGCACGACGTGAATCTCAGCCGACGCGATGCTGACATCGCCGTGCGTCTCGCGAGGCCCGGCACCGCCGTTGGCAATCGCGTATTCGCCCGTCGGATCGGCACGCTTCGTTATGCCGTGTATGCGTCCGTCTCTCGCCGGCAAGAAGCGCTGCAACTCCCTTGGGTGACGTACGAAGAAGCGATGTCCACGCTGCCTCAAGCGCAGTGGATCGACGAAACAGCTCCATGCTGTGGCGGTTTCGCCGCGGTTGCAGTCAACGATGCGGAGTCGGTCCTCCAATGTGTGCAATCCGGACTCGGGAAATCACTATTGCCCGTTGTGGTTGCCGATCGCACGGCTGGAATCGTTCGCGTTGACTCAGGCGGCCGAGTACTTCCCGAGCGGGAAATCTGGACGTTGACCCACCCGGATGTGCGGCACCTCGCGCGCGTGTCGGCGGTACTGGCCTGGATCGAAGCGACGCTAGACTGCGGCAAATAGCATCCGGGCGGATCGACACGCGTCCGCTACGGGTCCGATCGCGGGCGGTGGCATGAGGCTCTGATCGGCCAAGAGGCGACGCTCACTTGGGCGTTTGACCAGACGTTTGTACGGCGGCTTCACCTCCGCCATCGTTCATTCGCGACTTGCGGGTAGCGACCTGCCGTTCGACTCATAGGCGCTTCCCAGGCGGAAAGCCATGGGCCTTCGATCGCCATGCCGCGAACACGCCAATCACTAGTAGCGACGCGACCACCCACGGAAAAGAAGCGACACCTGCAGTCTCGAGTAGTACCCCGCCGACGATTCCACTGCCAGCAAACGAAAGATTGAATACCGTCACCAATGCGGACTGCGCGACGTCAGCGCCTTCGCCGGCTGCATCCGCCAAAGCGGTCTGAAGAAGTGTCGGCGCTCCACCGAAACTGAAGCCCCAGATCACAACGCCAACGCAGATGACCGTGGGTGACGTGGCACCCAACCCGAATATCAGCGAAACGAAGGCGAACGCTCCGAGCCCAGCCAGTACCAACAGACGAAGCCACCCGTCAACGAGAGAACCAATAAGCCAAATGCCGAGCATGGAAGAGATACCAAAGATCAGCAGCACAGAATCCACATCGCTCGCGAGTCCGACCGATGCCAGGTAAGGCGCGATGTACGTATAAAGAATGTAGTGTGGAAGAATCCAGGCCATCACCACAAACAGCACGGGTCGCACACCCTGCATCATGAGGACTCGCCACATCGGCAAACGGTGGTTCGTCATCTCGCCGGGATAATCGGGGACCTTCCAGCACACCAAGGCCATCAACGCTAGTGACATCCCGGACATAATGCCAAAGATGTTGCGCCAGCCGACCATACTGCCGAGCCAGACGCTTAACGGTACTCCGACCGACAACGCCAAAGGGATGCCGATCATCGCCACTGAAAGCGCGCGTCCCTGCATCGAAGCGGGAACCATACGCCGCGCGTATGACGCCAAAAGGCACCATGTCAGTCCGGTGGCGAGTCCCACAGCAAAGCGCGTAGCCAGCGTCAGCACGTAATTCGTCGACACCGCGGTGATCGCATTGCAAACCAAAAACGCGGCCAACGTCAGTAACAAGACATGCCGCCGTTGCCACTTACGGACAACTGCGGTCAGCGGAATAGCTGCAATACCTGACCCAAGCGCGCAGAAGGTCACAAGTTGCCCCGCCCAGGCTTCGCTGATGTGAAACCCTTGTGCAATCTCTGGAAGCAAGCCGGCCGGTACCGTTTCGTTCGCTGTGGCGATGAAGCTGGCCATTGCCAGCGCAAACAACGCTCCCACGGGGAGACGATTTGCCGTCGCCGCGCATCCGAGACCAACGCTCGCTTCCCCGCAATTTTCATCCATCTTGTTCTCCATTTCACCGTCTATCCCCGTTGGGGGCTTGCAGAGTGGCAGTCTGCCTGGTAAACATAGATTTGATAATTGGCTATACATTTGAATACTTTTCAAATCCGGATGAAGAATGGCAACTGATCGGCTGGGCGACATGCGTTTGTTCGTGGAGGCGGCGGCACTGGGCAACTTGTCCGCTGCCGGTCGTAAGCTGGGATTCTCACCGGCAGCAGCGAGCGCGCGGCTCACCAAACTGGAAGCTGCACTCTCGACAAGGCTTTTCGACCGCAATACGAGGCAACTGCGACTGACCGAAGAGGGCCGGCTGTACCTCCACCACTGCCGTATCGCATTGAGGGCCATCGAGGATGCCGAGGCCGCACTAAACGCGGGCCAGGAGGCAGCGCGTGGCAAGGTTCGGATTTCGGCATCGGCCGATTTCGGCCGTAATCTACTGACTCACTGGCTGGAGGCCTTCGTCCGCACGCAACCCGAGTTGAAAATCGCCCTTAACCTGACCGACTCCCTCTCCGACTTGCTACAAGACGACGTGGATCTTGCAATCCGATTTGGATGGCCAAACAACCCTTCACTGATCGCACGGCAACTTGCACCGAACTGGCGAGTGCTATGTGCGTCTCCTGAATATCTGGCCAACCACGGCACGCCGCGAGTCCCAGCTGACCTGGTTGCGCATCAGTTTGTCGTTCTGGTTACGGCCGCAGGCCCGTTGAACGATTTCCACTTCGTGTCCCAAGGCAAGCGCTGGAATCACACCGTAGCAATGGAAAACGCATGGGAAACAAATGATGGCGCCTTGGCCCGCGCGTGGACACTTTCCGGATTTGGTATAGCCCGCAAGACGATCTGGGACGCCGCAGCGGACATTCGTGCCGGCAAACTTCAGGTCGTGTTGCCGGAATGGGTCGAAAGTGAGCCCGGCATTTATGCCGTGTTGAACCGAAATCGGTATATGACTCCACGCGTGAGGGTGCTACTGGACTTCCTGGTCGACCGCTTCCAGCGTGCGATATCCGAGGGCATCCTGGCAGGGATACCCTCGCCATCCGTGTCGGAAAACCTAGACTAACTTGCGATAGCCACTCACCGTCAAAGTGCGCCAGCGGTGAGATTCTTGATTAGGCTTCGCTACTAGGTGTGGCTTGTGTAATGCGGTGAACAGACATTCGAGGCGCCTCTAAGTGAGAGTCTCACAAGGTCGGAATACGCACTGCCGACTGGCCGCTTCGGAGCAGCTGAATTCCAATGGCCGCTTTCCGGCGATGAAATTTGAAGCGCGGAGGGACGCAGAGCGACCCTTCTCGGCCGCTCGGGCTGTCGCCGACCGAATGGCGGTTCGCAGAGTATATCGGCCTTCCAATTGATCGGTGTCAGGCGGATCGTTGGCCGATTGTGCTTCGCCAACGAACGTTCGCGATTCCCGGCCATGCGTACGGGTAGCAAGACGGCTTTCGGTCGTACGCGCTGCGTGAATCGGTGCATGTCATCCGCCGGGAAGAACGACCACGGCAGGGCGAAACTCGCGAAAAATCTGTCTGCCGCGTCTCGCGACGCGGCAGACGCTCATGCAAGCGTCGGTGCGGTGGCTAAGGTTCAGTGCCCGGTGACTTGCCAGGTCAGAACGGGGTGCGTCGCTCCGGGCGGCATCGTCCATGCGCCGTTCGGCCCGAAATCCCAGCCAACAAAACTGGCCGGGTCGCTCATTTGGGCCGTAGTGAGCCCGTTCGACGTTGGCAGGTTGCCGCCGCTCGACGACTGTCCGGTTGTCTGTACGTTCCAGTAAACGTCGCTCCCAATGATGCCACCGCAACCGGGTGCGCAGATGCCGCCGGTCGCGGTCGAACTGCCGGTCGTGCCCGAACTCACGGGACCCGCAACGAAAGACTGAGTGATCGTTCCTTGTATGATCGTTCCTACGTGTCCCACGTACATTACACTTTCGTTGCTCAACACGAGTCCTCCCGCGGAGACGTAGGAACGTTCAGATCCGGTGACTGATCCGGTCGTGTATGACTCAGTGATCGTGCCCCCGTTAGTGATGGCCAGCCCGGCGGCACCAGCCCCCTGTAGGGTTGCGCTGCTGCCCGAGCGGGCGATCAGCCCGTCGTTCTCAGCGACAAGTCCGGCGATGTCGGTGTATGAATTGCTGACCTGTGTGCCAAAGGCCCCGGAGGTAAAGACGTTGGCGATCGTTCCGTAGTTATAAAAGGCCAGTATCCCGGCGCCGAGGGGTAAGGTTACAGGGGGAGCCGTGGGGCTGACGTTCGAGATGACGTTCACATCGCGCACGACACCGGTTGCGCCAATATCTTGAAAGATCGCGAGACGGCTCGGCACGACGTTGGAAATCGTATGCCACATACCGTCGAACTGGCCGGTGAACAAAATCGGAACCTCAGGGGGAGGAACACCGAGTGTTACGAACGCGAAATTGGTTCCATCGATGTCCTTGCCGAGTGCGTAGTTGCCGGCCATGTTGTTCGCGACATTCTGCAGGTCTGTCACCGAATTGACGAGTTGATAACCAGTTATCTGTGTCACGAGCCCGCTGTAAAGCGGTGCGCTCCATACCGAATTGGCGACAAGCGTGCCGGGGCTGTAACTACCGTTCATATCGTAGAGCGCGCTGACGATGCCCGTACTCTTCGACCAGTCGATCGTGCCGTTGTTGATGACGCTGCCACCGTTGTCAATTCCCGACGCGTCGGCGCGCAACGTCAGGTTGCCCGCACCGGAGTTCGCGACGGTCGTACCCGTCGCTACCGAGACATCGTGGTACGCGGCAAGCGTGAGCGAAGCCGGACCGGACCAGCGCAGGCTCGACGCGACGCCGAGGTCGCCCGTTGCACCGTTCGCGCCCGTCGTGGTCACGTCGACCGAAGTGCCCGCGTTCAGACTGCGCTGCAACGCATGCGCGGCGGCGTCATCGATCGTGAAAGCGGGCGTCGAGAGATTCCATTGGCCTGCATCGACCACCGCGTGCTGGCCGAACGTCAGTTGTGCCGCTTGTGTATCGACCGTTCCGCCGCTGCCGTCCGCGTTGCTTGCGGCGATCTTGCCGAGCTGCTCGACGCGGCCGCTGTCGGCGACCAGCCATACATGGCCGTCGCGGCTTGCCGTGCCCGTCGCGCGGATGCGCGTGCCGCCGCCTGCGAGCGCATACACGTTGCCATCGGCGGCCTGCAGGCTGACCTGCGCGGCGTTGATGGGCCCCCTGTTGACCACGGTGCCCTCACTGCCCGTCTGCACGAACACCTGCCTGCTGCTGGCCGAGTCCTGCAGCAACACGGTCTCGCCGACAGCCAGTTCCGCCGTACCGTTGGGCGCGGTGATAGTGCCCGCGTTGATGGCGGCACGCCGGGCGATCAGGAACACATCCCCGCCGCTCGAACTGACCTTGCCCAGGTTGATTACGCTTGCAGCGGAGTCGCCCGAGAATGTAAGCGCGCTGCTTCCGGTCATGAATGCACAGTTGCAGACATCGAGCGTCGACGCGACGAAGCGGCCGCCCGTGCTGATCACGCCCGATGGGCCCACAACGATGCCTTGCGGATTGATCACATAGAGGCTTCCCGTTGCACTGAGCCTGCCGAGAATGGCCGACGGCGAGCCTCCCGCTACCCGGTTCAGCGTCGCGCCCGAGCCGTTATCGAACATCACGCTGTTGTGCCTGCCGATCGAAAAACTGTTCCAGTCGATCACGCCGCGCGTCGAACCGGGTTGCGTGATGACGAGACCGTTCCCGTTGCTGGCTATCGTGCCCGTGCCCGCCACATAAGTGCCGCCTCGTGGAAGTGTGCCCGCCGCGAGCGCCGCCTGGGTAAAGGACAGTCCGGTGAGCGCGCCGCCGATGACGAGCCACCGGCGTCCGTGTGACTGGCCATGGTGCGGTGCGCGTAGCGCGGGCCGAGGTAGTTTTAGATTTGACATACAACCCCCTTTCCGCGTGGGGCGCGGAATGGCTGACGACGACGCGCGAGCCGTCCTGGAACGCGTTAGTCCCAGCGTCTGAAGAATAGCCGCTGGAGTCGCGAATGCATGCCGATACCTCTGCTTTTTGCGCCTGCTTGACTCGCCGTTTGTGGCCGCTTCTCGTGTGGGATCTTTTGACGCGCTTGCGAAATCGGCTCGAAACTGCTCGACGGCGAATCAAATGCGCCCCGTTACCGCGCCTGATGCCGAAAGAACGGGGACACTAGGCAGTGACGTTGGGCCGACGTGTTCGAATTGGCCGAACCCGGGCCAACGAATCCAACAGATCGTTCGAACGTTGAGCCGAATTCGGGCTGCGCCTTGAAGCAAATATGTGGGCAAGATGATCCCGCGTCGAAAACCCCGCTTACAGCCCTATGACTGACTCCACGTCTGTCATTGCGCCAGTTGCCAGCGCAGCACCGGATGCGTCGCGCCGGCAGGCATCGCCCACACCCCCGTCGGACTGAAGTCATAACCCACGAATGATGCCGGTGTGCTCATCTGCGCGGTGGTCAGCCCGTTCGCCGCGGGAATCGGCGTGCCGTACACGACGCCGACTGTGGCGGTCGTGGTGTCGGTGTCCCAGTACACATCGTTCCCGATCGTGCCGGTATTGGCCCGCGCGATACCGATCGGTCCATACAACGGCTGCGTCACGAGGCCGGTTGCGAATGACTGGCTGATCGTTCCTTCGTTCGTAACGACGAGTCCCGCGCCACCGCATGGCGTACCGAAAGCACCTCGGCAATAGCCCCGAAGCGTTGTCGAGCCGGTTGCATAAGACTGGTTGATCGTGCCGCTGTTATCGCCGACAAGGCCGCCGCCGCCCTCATTGATATAACTCAGCGAAACGACAGGACCCGTGGCGAACGACTGGTTGATCAGGCCGCTATTCGCGCCCGCCAGACCACCGAGCACATGCCCCGCGGTCACGGCGGCGCTGCTCGAAGAACGCTGGATTGAGCCGGCGTTAGCGCCCACGAGCCCACCGGCTATCGAACCGTCGCTCATAACAGCGGCCTCGGGTCTGCTGTTCACCACCACCGTGCCGGACGTGCTCACGCGCAGGACGGTACCGAAGTTCGCGCCGGCGAGTACCCCATATCGAGGGTTGGGTACTCGAGGTCCACGCTCACGTTAGACAGGTTCGCCGTGCCCGAAACGTCGAGGTTGCGTATGACACCTTGGGTGCCGATCACACCGAACATGCCCATCTGTGGCCGTTCGGCCCTGGTACCCACCCACTCGCCCAGCGTGAGCGAACTAATCGTATTGCCTTGTCCGTCGAACTGGCCCGTGAATCGTGTGTCGACGTTGCCGATCGGAACGAATGGCGTGTTGCTCGTCGCGCTCGCATCGATATTCTTGCCGAGCGCGTAGTTTCCGGTGAGATCGTTGGCGACGTTCGACAGATCGGTCAGCGAGTTCACAAGCTTGTACGCGGTGATTTGCGTAACGAGGCCGCTGAAGGCTGGAGGCGTCCACGCCGGGTTGCTCAGCTGGGTACCGGCAACGTAGGTGCCGTTCATGTCGTAGAAAGCGCTCAGCGCACCGGTGCTCTTCGACCAGTCGAGCGTGCCGTTGTTCACGACGCCGCCGCCGTTGTTGATGCTGGTTGCGTCGGCGCGCAAGCCGAGATTGCCCGCGCCATTGTTCGCGATCGTCGCGCCGCTTTCGACCGACACGTCGCGGTATGCGGCGAGCGTCAGCGACGCAGGACCGCGCCAGCGCAGGTTCGAGGCGACATCGACATCGCCCGTTGTGCCCATCGCGCCTGTCGTGGCGACATCGACAGAAGTGCCCGAATTCAGGCTGCGACGCAGTGCGCGTGCAGCGGAATGATCGATCGTGAATGCAGGCGTCGAGAGATTCCATTCGCCCGCATGGACCGCTGCCTTGGCGCCGAACGCCAGTTGTGCCGCGTCAGTATCGACCGTCCCGCCGCTGCCGTCGGCGTTCCTGGCCGTGATCACGCCCGACTGCTCGACCCGGCCGCTGTCGGCGACGAGCCACACATGTCCGTCGCGGCTTGCCGTGCCCGTCGCGCGGATGCGCGTGCCGCCGCCTGCGAGCGCATACACGTTGCCATCGGCGGCCTGGAGGCTGATCTGCGCGGCTGCGATGCGCCCACTGTTGACGACCGGACCAACGCTGCCCGTCTGCACGAAAACCTGTCTGCTGCTGGTCGAGTCCTGCAACAACACCTGATCACCTGCCGCCAGTTCCACCGTGCCGGCAGGCGCTTTGATCGTGCCCGCGTTGACGACCACCTGTCGCGCGATCAGGAAGACATCGCCGCCGCTCGAACTGATTTTGCCGAGGTTGATCACGCTCGCATTGGAATCTCCCGACAGCGTGAGCGCATCACCCTTCATGAACGCACAGTTGCAGACATCGAGCGTAGACGCGACGAATCGGCCTCCCGTGCTGATCACGCCCGATGGCCCCACGACGATGCCCTGCGGATTGATCACATACACGCTGCCTGTTGCGCCAAGTCTGCCGAGGATGGCCGACGGCGAGCCGCCCGTGACCCTGTTCAAGGTCGCGCCCGTGCCGTTGACGAACGTAACGCTGTTGTTCCCGCCGACCGAAAAGCTGTTCCAGTCGATCACACCGCGGGTCGAACCGGGTTGGGTGATCACGAGGCTGTTGCCCGCGCCCGCTATCGTGCCCGTGCCGGCGACGTAACGGCCGCCCTGCGGCAGGCTGCCCGCCGCGAACGCCACGGGTGTCAGGCAAAGTCCAGTCAGCGAAATGCCAATGGCGAGCCAGATGCGTCCGTTTGACTGTTGACGATGCGGTGCGCGTCGCGCGGACCGCGGTGGTTCTGCACGTGACATACAGCCCCCTTTCCGCATGCATGCGGAATGGCCGCCAACGACCCGCGGAGCCGACCGGAGACGCGTGAGTCGCCGTGTCTGAAGAATAGCAGTTGGCGTCGCGCATGCATGCCGATATCTCAGCGTTTGGCACCTTCTTATGGGGACTTTTGTGCCACTTCGCCAGGTCAGAACGCGGTAACCATAAGGGAAACAAGGGAAGGTCCAAACCAAGGCTGTAGATATACCGAACCCGAAGAAGGCGGACCAGGAAGATCAGTTGTGTTCCGGTGGCCAATGGCCGCTGGCGGCTGCAGAACCGACGTCTAAATGTCTGGTCAACAGTAGCGGCGAATGACACTTCCTGGCCGACTACAGCCCGATGCGTGGCGTGGCGACGGGGCATCGTCGACCCGGCCGCGTCGGTCAGAATTCGGACCCATTGCTGACAGTCGAGCGGTCAGAGGTGCAACGGCGGGTGTCGGAGTTGAGCCGTCGCTCGATACTGCAGCTCACGGACGTCAAATAGAGCGAAACCTGCTGCCAGCAGCCAGGTCTCAGTCTGGATTCCGCACACCGGCAGGCGAAAGCCTAACTCTTTGCGACGGGTGCAGGAGGTACGGGCAGGATGATCTCAGAAGCAACCTTCCAGTCCTTCCCGACCTTTATCCAGTTGATGATCATCAGAAACGGCTTGGGAGTTCCGTCCTGCCCTGCATACGAGACCGTGATGTTCACCGGCGCGTAGGATTGCGCTACGTCCGGCGTCAAGCCGACGACCTTGAGCTTTGAGTAATCCGGTCGGAGGACGACCGGGCCGGAGGTGCCGATGTCGTGCAGCTTCCGATCGATTGCCTCGTTGCCCCAGAAGCCTGCCCAGTTCCCCTCGGAGGGAATTGCGCTTTTGGCGACGAGAAGGGCCGAGGGGGATTGCCAGAACATCTCGTGCAGAGCCTTGAAATCGTGTCGGTTGGCTAATTCCATGAGTTCGCCGAACTCTGATTTGATCGTGTTCAAGGCCTGAGCGTCCAGCGGCTCCTTGTAAGCGGCAGGAGCAGCCGCGAGAGATCCGGCGGAGACGGTCAAGGTGATGGCAGCGGCCAATAACGTCCTGTGCATGGTCAGCATTCCTTTGGGGATTCCATAGCTTCGTTGTGGTGCGGAGCAATCCTACGCGGCGTTCCTGGCGGAGTTCGCCGCGCCCCAGAGCGAGCCCGAATTAGCGTGGTCGGGGTAGAGTTCGAGCATCGCGTCGTAGAGTTGGACGACCACCTCGGGACACAAGGCCCAGCATATTCGATTGGCTGATCGGAAAACTTTAAATTCCCTACATCCGTTTTCTGGCGTGCGCTTAACTCCTCCCGCTGGGGATGCGGATTTCGCGTCATTGCGCTCGTATGTGCGCGGCGTCGAGCCATGCCGGTCACCCCTTCAACTCAAAGATGCTGTCAATCTCAACCGGGATACCCATCGGCAACGAATGCACTCCCAGCGCGCTTCGAGCCGGCAGATTGTCTTGCCCAAACAGCGTCAGCAACAGATCACTGGCGCCATTGGCCACTTGCGGATGCTGGGTGAACGACTGTGCTGCACGCACGTAAACTGTTAGCCGGCTGCATCGCCGGACGTTGTCGAGTCCGCAGGCCTGTTCGACACAGGCCAAGATCATGAGCATCGTTAGGCGCGCCGCGTCTTGAGCCTGTGCCAGAGAAATATCGCGGGCGACCATTCCGACGATTGGCTTGCCATCCTCGAAAGGGCCGAGCCCCGATACATACAGTTGATTCCCCGAAACGGAAACCGTTCGATAGGACCCAAGTGGGTTGATGGGCGATGGCAATTTTAGGCCCGCTTGCGCGAGGCGTTCGGATACGTTCATGTTCGGGCTCAACGTAACGTGAAAAGGAAATGGACTTGGCCTGATGAAATTAGCGCGATGCAGTGAGCTCAACCGTCCGATACACCGAACGACGTTCGTCGGTTGAGGCTCGATACGCTCGCGGATGCTTGTCCTGCGTACGATGCATTGACGCAATCGATCAGTTCGGTCAACGCATCACGTATCAAGAAGCGTGCGAGTCCCGTTGTTCGGGCCCTGATATGTACGCACTACGGGAAAGTCAATCTCCGTGTTTGCAACGACGTTGGCGTAGTTCGTCAAGACGCTCAGTGCGATGTGCACGACAATCTCGACGATCTGCGCATCAGTGTAGCCGGCCTCCTTGAGGACGCGCAGATCTTCGTCGGATACGCGGCCACGTTCGTGCGCGACCTTCGCGGCGAACTGCACGGCAGGGGCAGCCTTTGGTTCATTCGAGCCGCCATTTCGATTGGCGGACATTTCCGCATCGTCAAGCTTCGCCACGTTCTTTCCTAAATAGCTGTGCGCCGACATGCAATAGTCGCAGCCGTTGATTTCGGCGACGGCGAGAGCTATACGTTCGCCGGTTTGTGCTGGAAGTGCACCTTTTTCCAAGGCTCCGGCCAGACCGAGGTACCCCTCTAGCGCCGCGGGGCTATTGGCTATCAGACGAAACAGATTCGGTACAACACCCAGTTTCTTGTTGACGGCCTCCAGGAAGGGCTGAGAAGCAGCTGGTGCAGCTTTGATCGTGGCGGGTATCTGAAGACGGAACATATCGGTTCTGCCTTTTGAAAACACGAGAAATTGTCGAAGACAACGGACGCGTATGCTTCTATTGGAAAGAGCATCCCGGCACAGACCATCGAAGAGCGGCCTGCAGGACGGTACGCGGAAGCCCGGATATAGCAGCCCTCTGCCCGGAGCAACACTCTCGAAGGCAAAGCGCGGGATGACGAAGCCTCCCGCCTTCGCTTCCCCGGACCGACCGTAAGCCGCCTATTTCGCAGCGGCCTCGATCGCCTTTGCCAGACCGTCGGGATCGGTGAGGAACGGCGTATGACCGGTCGGCAGGGAGTACTCGGCTCTCACGGGGGTGGCGGCAACCATCTCGGCCTGGAACGAGGGGCTGATGACCTGGTCCATGGCTGTGTGGATATAGACCTTGTCGACCTGACCAAAGTTGGGGGAAGTCACGTGTACAGGCGTAGCCAGCGGGCCGACGGGTTCATCCAGGATCAGATCCGGGATTGCCTCGCGTAGTTTGTCAGGACCTCCATTGGCAAACAGATCGGCACGTGCCGGATATTCGATGGAGGCAATGCCCTTTTCCTTATCGATCTGCAGGTGCGGGCCGATCTTGGCGTCGGCATCCTTACTGGCCATTGAAACGAGCGAGTCGCCGTCTTGCGGCAGGTAGGCAGCAACAAAGACCAAGGTCTTGATCTTCTTCGGTGCCGTTTCCGCGGCGTCGGCGATGACGATGCCGCCGAAGCTGTGACCGACCACGACGGCCGGGCGATGGGATTTGTTCAGCGCTGCGACCACGGTGTCGCGATAGAGGTCAAGGCTGACTTTGTCCGGTGTGGCTGGCGCGCCCGGACGCCCTGGCAGATCAACAGTCACCACCTTAAAGCCGTCGGTTTGAAGCCTGGATGTGACATAACCCCAGACCTGGGCGTCTTCGAAAGCCCCGTGGACCAGAACGATAGGGGGCTTTTCCGCAGCCATCGCACCGGTACCAAAGGCGAATGCTGACATGGCGAGAACAGCGAGGATGAGTTTCATCTACATTGCTTCCTTGAAGAGACATCGGTGCCGATGTCGTGAATTGAAACCTGCATTTGAAAGATCCGTGGGCATGCCTCGATCTCTCGATTCCGTTTGGGAATCCAGAACTCTATTATGTTGTGACGGAACTGAACTGCACCCGATCGACGAATTGCCCGAGATCAGCCGACGTTACTTATGCATCGCGGCATGCCCGGCCTTCATGCCGCCTATACGACGGTGAAGCTAGCGGCTCCGCTTCAGCTTCCGATCCAGACGCATGACGGAAGCGTGGGTGCTGCAACGAGAAGTGTTATCGCAAACCGTCTGAGTTGCCTGAGCATGAGAGATCCGAACCATAGTGCGTGAGAGCCTTTCCTCCTATTCAGATACCGGAGGACCTTGGCTATCCACTCTAAAGAATGTATTCGAGACTGACCATATCTCGGCGTCTGATATGCATGATCCATCGTACGATCGACGCACTCGGACAAGCGAGCAGATCGGCGCCGCCTGGGGACCGACGCGATGTCATTGAAAGGAAACCGCCGCAATGACAGTTTCAACTGACGAATCAAGCCAACAGTGTAAAGAGGACTCTCAGAGGAGTTCCGCACTTCGCGCGACAAAGACTCCGGTCTGTGCGATTCGATGCGCGTCACGCGGTGGATAGCCAAACTCCTCCTTGAAGGCGCGACTGAAGGCAGCGTCCGAACCATAGCCGGCACCGTGGGCCACTTCGGTCACCTTCAGGGTCCCTCCCCTTAGCAAGTCTGCTGCGATTGTCAATCTCCATCGTGTCAGGTAACGCAACGGTGGCAGTCCCACCACCGCCGTGAAGCGATCCGAGAACGTCGATCGCGACATCATCGCCGTCTCGGCGAGGGCCGAGACCGTCCATGCACGGTCAGGTTCCAAATGCATTGCGTTCAACGCACGGCCTACGCGTTCGTCGCTAAGTCCGGACAGCCAGCCGAGCCGATCGCCTTGCTGGCTGACCCACATCCGCAAGGTGCGGATAACGAGTAGATCAATAAGCCGCGAGATCATCAGCGATGACCCTGGGCCGGCGCTACGCGATTCCACGTCAAGGAAATGTGAGATAGAGGCCAGCCAAGGGGGCTCGCTGACTTTGTCGCATGTCAGATGAATCAGACCGGGAAGCCCGGTGAGCAAAGAGCGTAACGGCGCCCCGTCAAAATAGAATGATCCTGCGAGAAAGGATCCTGCAATGCCGTCATCAGCCGCCCATTTGAACGTCCGAGCATCTCTGCTGGGGGTAAAGTCCACCGCCGCCTCGAAGCGTTGATGTGCTTTCCGGCCCGGCTTGCTTCGAATCGCATGTCCGTCCGCATGTGGCAAAAGAACGAAGTCGCCTGACCGCAGCGTCACGGAGGGGCCATTGCGTTGAGACACCGACAGTTCGCCGGCACGCAGATGCAAAAACGTTGCCGGCCCTGGCGGAAAAATCACTTCGGTGGAACTTCCCAACTCGCCGTGGAAAACATGATCTCCGCGAAGGCGAATCAGCCTGAGTACCTGTGACAAGACATCGGCGTGCTCGGACGGCATGGGCTACTCCTCTGGGGCATATTCGCAGGGCTGCGCCCATCAACGATGTATGCGAGGTCAAGAGACTGACGGTTGCCTCAGGGCCACCATCGTACCGTGCCGCTTCCGGTATGCGGACGTATCCGAGTGTGGATACGGACAACTCAGACCCGGCGAGCTAGCGATGCGCGCGCCTCAATCCTTGCCACCACTGCGGCGAAGCCTGAATGCGATCTTCAGGTTCTGATGCGATTTGGCCGGCTACAACCGGGTCGGCCAAGCCGCCATTGACAGCAAGCCGTTGCTCTGCAAAAAACGGGTGATGTTCGCTGTGACGCAAACGCAGGCTCTGCGCCTCTGCGCGCCGACGCCAGAGCGCACTTCAAGCGGGCAGAACTCGGTTTCATATGCTTGGTTGGTTCATCGCCCGATCCGAGCACGAAGGTCTGTTATTTGAGTGGAAGGGACGCCTGAATGTCCAAGCGATCGCGTGCGCGAATGACAGTTCCTGGCCACCTCCTGCCGCTGGACCGCCATCCACCCTAGGCGCACGGTCGACGGTTATACCCGCACCGGTGTCCCGTCACGCAGCCAATCGGTGCTCGTAGTACGGTCGATATCGATCATCCAGGATCGCGTGAAGCGCCGTCAGATTCGCCGGATCCGGATTTGGCCAAGCATCGATATTCTCTGGCTTGATCGGCACGATACAACGGTCGTGGCCAGCCGAGGCAACCTCCGCCGGCAGTTCGTCCGTGATCGCAGCGAACGACAGCAGATCCGCCTCGCCAGGTGCCTTCCAGTGTGACCACAGACAGGCGACCAGCATCTGGCCGCTCGTGTTCGGCCGGAATTCCAGCACCACGTTTTCATCCTGCTCGACGTCCTGCAGATCGCGCCCTTCCATCTTGGCGCGGCTGACGTTCTCGTAGAACGCGCTGACGACCATCAGGTCGTGTGAGTAGCCGAATAACTCCTTCCAAAAGCCCTCAAGGTTGTCCCGTCGCGCGTTGTAGGTGCCGGGATATTTGGTGTCGTAGAACTTCGGTTTGCCAGCCGGCCGGCACTGGTAGCGCATGGGTTTGATCACCCGCTGGCCTTCCTCCACGACCATCACCGGCGCGTAGGTGCCGGGAAAGATTCGCGAGTCGCGGTCCTGCAGCTCGACACGCCGGAGATCGTCGAGTCGGCGGATCGTCGCGTCGATCTTGCCTGCGGCAATGCGCTTGCTCTCGGTAGCGGGAACTGCTCGCGGTAGTAAGCCGTGATTTGATCGATCCTGCCCGCCAGGCGGGCCGCTGAAACCGCATTGGATTGCAGCCAGTTATAGCCAACCGCATGCACCGGAAACTGGTACTTGTATGACAGCGAAACTTCTGCCCGATCCAGTTTCTCAAGGCCGGGAGTAACGATATGACACAGACTCTCGCGCAACCCGTTGCGCCCGTAATCGGCGTTTTCAAGCCAGACCAGCCACTCGCCATAGCTCATGGCCGCGACCTCGCCCTAGCCGCGCCGGCGAAGCTCGGTTTCCGATTGAGCCGTGCCGGACGGAATCACACCGCCGTCATGAACTTGAGTTTTTTCCGGATCCAAAACCCGCTGGCGATAAGCTGGACCCTTCGTCATCCATGACTTAACCGTTGCCGTGCTGTCGAGAAGCCAGACTGGCTGCGATTGCCCGAAGTTTTTGGTTGCCAGATTCGTTCCCATTATTCCCGGCACAAAAATCACCGGGATGATTCGGTTAGGCACCATGTGACACACGGCCGTGCTGTCGTCTGGCGACGAGCTTACAGATGAATAGTGAACCGAACCAGACCGGCTGGGTCGCTCGCTGAAAGATCTGATCTACCTGGTCGAGCGGCTTGACGCCGCCAGCGTCGGCCTGCGAAGCGTGCAGGAGAATTGACACCGCATCGATCGTGGTCGACTCGTGTTTCACCTGTTTGGCGCATTGGCTGAGTTCGAACGCAATCTGGTCCGCGAACGCGCCCGCGCCGGCCTCTCGGCCGCCCGCGCCCGTGGTCATAAAGGCGGACGCAAGAAGCGACTCGTACAACTATTTGACCGAGTCAGAACGCAATGCCCAGCGGGCGGCGTAAGGCGATTCCGCCTGACTCGCTGATGCAGCTGCGGCAGCGGCTCGACCGTCTGCCGCATAAAAGTCCCGAACGGGCCGCTCGGGTCGGAGCGGTCGCCGATCTGTACGGTGTGTCGGCGACGAGCGTCTACCGCCCGTTACATCAGCTCCAGCAACCACATTCCGCGCATCGGGCCGGCTACGGCAAGCCCCGCGTCCTGAAGCAACCTGAGCTCGAGCGTTACTGCGAAGTGATCGCGGCGCTGAAAGTGATAATCCGGGTTCGCGCGCGCCGTCAGTTCCAGTTAGTGCTGGCCGGAAATCGCGTCGAACGCAGGTTCGTCCGGTTCCAAATGCCGGTCGCTACGCATAGCGGCCGGTTGTCCCTTGGGATGGGCAGACCGCAATAGCGTAGCCAACGAATGTCCAGTATTTTTACTGTGGCTTTGGTGACCTCTTTCCTGTGGCACAAAAAAGGATTGCTCATGCTGACGCTCTACTCCTATCCGGATCTCTTCGGCGTCGCCGATAACAACCCTTTTGGTCTGAAGGTATTTGCGTTCATGCGATTGTGCGGGCTCGCCTTTGACCATCGCCACGTCCTCGACACAAGCCTCGCGCCGCGTGGCCAGCTGCCGTACCTTGTCGACGGCGATCAGACAATCGGCGACAGCGACAGCATCATCGCTCACTTGACACGTCAATACGATCTGCGTATCGACCGCGCGCTTTCGCGGGAAGATCTGAACCTTGACTTCATGGTCCGTCGAACGCTCGACGACCTGTACTGGTCCATGAGCTTTTCACGCTGGCGCGACGAGCGCTTCTGGCCGTCCTTTCGCGACGCCGTGCTTGCCGCGCACCCGGATGTCCGCGCGAGCGATCTTGACGCAGCGCGCGAGTACAACCGCCTGCGGTACCACTATCAGGGCATCGGCCGATATGAACCGGAGCAGATTTATGCGCGAGGTATCGCAGATCTGCGCGTCGTGGCTGACATGCTCGGCGACACTGGCTATGTTTTCGGCCGCGATCCTGCCACCGTTGACGCAGTGATTTATGGCTTCATCGCCAATATCTATTTTTACCAGATCGATACGCCGCTGAAGCAATACGTGGTCTCCCGCCCGTCGCTGGTGCGCCATTGCGAAGCCATCCATCAGCGGGTCGGCACGACCGCCAGCGATTCGCCAGTATGAACGACGCCCAGGTCGGACCATTTTTTAGCGGACGCTGCAGCTGTTCCCGGCTCTCGTCTGCGGTCAGTCGTGCAGATGCAGGTCGACGATCTGCATGGTGCGCCTGCAACGTTGAAGCGCAGGTCTCCGCTTTCCCGCACGAGTACGCCCATTCGATGACCGCATGGCTGCTCGGATACAAACTGAATCCGTTAAATATCGATTACGGCAGGTTTAATTGGAAAAACGTACTGTTCGTGGACGGGATCAATGAGCACGTTAATTTTTTTCTGATATGTCTTTTCGGAGATAAGTTCGCCATAGGTTGATAGCTTTCGCGGGGCCATTTATTGCCACATTACTACTGCATCTGCTTTCCTTGCACCTCCTGAATTCAAGCAAAATAAAACGCTGGCCTTATTTTTTCTATTTCGTACTTTGGATCAACGTTACCAATTTGTCAGAGTTGATAAGCTATGTCGCGCTTCGCTCGATTACCAGGCATGGCGATTTGGGACATATCGCGTTTGCGTGGGGCGTATCTCAATGGCTTGTTTTCACTGTTGGGTGTGTCCTGTTGTCTATCGCAACATGGCATTTTTTTTCGCGCACGATCCTGGATTTGTATCTACTCGCCGGGACCGACAGCATTTCAATGAAATGTTTTTTATAAGCTTGTTTTCGGCTATGTTACTCGCGTATCCCGCTGCGCGCGTGCTGATGGAAAACAATGACGTGTTCTCGATGAGTATGTCGATTCTCCTTTGCATTATTACTCCGGTTGTCGTGATTGTCTGCTGGCCGGGACGCGAATGGGTAAAAGAGCGCGAGCGCGCCTATCTCGCTTGTTAGGGCGGAGAGGTCTTGAACATCCGAGCACCGGCCGCAACAACGTAGCTACGTGCCACGCTGTCAATTGAAGCTGTGCATGCGCGAGGCACTGCCGAGAGCTGGTGGATTGTCTGAGCTGAGGCCCCCGGAGGCATTCCCTATCGGAACGGATCAATAGACGGACCCGCAGGAACCTGGCACATTACGCGAGCTCGCCGCGTCTGATTGCGGAGCTACTGTATTTGCAGCATGCGTTCGATCTCTCGGACGACGACGTCGTTTGGCAATGGGTGGAGAGGCCGTATTCGCTGCGTATGCCGCGCGTGACTTGGGGTGTCCTCAAGAAGCGGATTTTTTTGTACGCTAAACCGCTGCTGGAAGCGCGCTTTGATCCGTCGTCGCGCGCTACTCACGCTGCCAAACCGGAAATGCGTACGGCGAGTCCGGCTGCCTCAACGCCCTGAGAAGGCTTGGTTCGGCACTTTTGGGAAATCTTGAGCCGCGGAGCTTCTGTTGATCAAGGGTGCGTAGCGTCATGGCGATGACATGATACGAAGCACTGGCCTTCCGCCGACGTCTTTCAGCGCAAAAAACGAATGATGTGTAGCCGGATCGATGGCGACGACATGCGCATTCGGTCCGAGACGGCCCTCACCGATCTTTTCGATATTCGCGCCTCTGAGGCTGAACATCGAAACGATGCCAGCTTCGCCCGCCACATAAAGCGTGCCCGGTGCCGGATCGAACGCGAGCACGTCCGGGTCGCTGCCGATGCCGAACGACTGGATAATGCGCCCTGCTCCGATATCGAAAACGAGCAGTTTGTCGTTTCCCTGGCAGGCGATAAAGGCGAGCCGATCCTGAGCATCAATCAGCAGCCCGTGATTGTGTTCGGCTCCCGGAAGCCTGAAACGGGCAACGATCCGGTCGACGGCAGGGTCGATTTCAATGAGTTCGTTGCGGCTCTGAACGTTGACGAAGATGTGATGGGATCGCGGATCGTATTGGGTATTGCCGACCTCGCCGCCAAGCGGAATCGTCGCGACGCGCTGGTTGCTGCGAACGTCAATGACGGTCTCGGTATTGCCGGTCTCGTTTGACACGTAGAGCTTGTGCACCTCCGGCGCGTAAGCCATGCCGTCCGGATAATGCCCCCCTGGCATGCGGGCGACTATTTTGAGCGTCGCTTCGTCGATGGCGACGATTTGGTCCGTTCCTGTTGCCGAAGCAAACACGCGTGCCAGGTCGGGAATGGCGAGCACGCCGTGAACGGATGAGACGCCAGCAATGCGTGCGATCACGCGCGAGTCACCCACATCGAAGACGATCACTTCCCCGTCGCCGAGGTGGGCGATGAACAGCAGATGGCGAACGGGATCGTAGCTTTCGTAATCGAGCCGCGTGGCGCGACCCGGCAGCGGGATGTCGGCGACATGCGTCAGCGGCAGGCCATGGGCTCCTGCTTGCGCGGCGGCGGGTGGAACCCTGTACAGCACAACGCCTACAACTGCGGATAAAACGAGAAGGACGAGGTACGACAGGACCGCTGAGCGCAAGCGCCAAGGTTGCAAGGCTTTCATGAAACCCTCCCGCGGCGCGACCACCGCCCCCTGCGTACGAGGCGCAGCGGCTTCATCGCGCATTGAAATCCAGCGTTATTGCGTGCTTGCGCTCTGCGCGTCCAGCGCCGCCTTGACGCCCTTTGCCAAATCGACAGCCTTCCCTTTGCCCCAGTAGTGCAGGAACAGGATGCGCGGCTGCTCGTCAGTCATGTGCTGATGGATGGCCACAATGTTGATGCCCGATGCGCGCATGCTTTAGCACGCTCTGCAGCTCGCTTTCACGCATCGCGAAATCGCCATCGACGACAGCGTCGTCGTCTGTGCCGGCGAATGCAGCCCAAGTGTTGACGCCCATCTCGTTGCCGACCTTGGCGCCATGCATGCTGGCTGTTTTGCCGATGACCACCTTGAACATACCGTTGTTCGTCTGCCCTTTCGATCCGAACACTGCCTCCAGCGGCACCGGGCTGAGGCTGCTCGCGCTGGCGATATGTCCGGGAAAGACGTTCTCCGGATCGGCGTGCGCGGAACGGATCTCGCCGATCTTGTCGTAGACCTTCTTGACACCTTCGGCGAGCCGGGCCGGGTCCCCTGTGCCACCGATATGCATGAAGTAGACCTTCGGGTGATCGAAGAAGAAGTGATTGTGCAGCGCGGTGACCTCCAGTCCCGAATCGAGCGCGACGCTCATGACGGGATTCACCTCGTCTTCAAATAACACGGTGTCGCCCATCACGAAATGCGCCAAGCAGCGAGAGGTCGTAGGTGATCTTGAGCACGCCGCACGCGACCAGTGGCGCACCGGCCCAGCCCAATGCGATCAGTGCCGTGACGATTCCGCGCGACGGACCGAGCGGCGCACTAGTAGCGCGCGTCGGTGCGGAAGGCCCGGGCAAGCGCAGATACAGCAACCACAGCACGACGCCCGTCAGCGCATAGAGGACGAACGTGGCGCGCATGCCGGCAAGCAATGACATGCCCGTGTGCGACGCCAGCCAATCGGGCAGTGCCGCGACCAGCGCACCGACGGCGGCGGAAAGCCTGCGAGCCTGGTGCGATCGCAGGCGAGTGGGTTCACTGAATAGGTCATCAATGTCTCCATGCGCGGCGGCAGTCAGTGATGCAGAAGCGGGTAGGCAATCAAGCCGACGAATGCGGCCGCGACGACGATCACGGGCTCCTGCAACTTCCTGAAACGCCATAGCAGCAGGGCCGCGGCAAGTGCGAGCGCGATAGTGGGCCAATCGACGATCGATCTTCGCGCAATGACAATCACCGAGCCAGTGATGGCGCCGACCGCTGCGGCCGTGATGCCGTCGACAAGCGCTTTGACGGCGGGCAGCTTGCCGTATTTCTTGAAGTACGGCGCGGGCAGCACGGTGAATAGATAACAGGGCAGGAAGGTCCCGAGCGCGGCGACGCAGGCGCCCGCAAAGCCCGCAACCAGGTAACGATGAAACCGACCGTAATGACGACCGGCCCTGGCGTGATCATCGCGACGGCCACCGCGTCCACGAACTGCTTGTCGTTGAGCCAGTGATGCTCGGTCACAACGCCGCCATAGAGGAACGGCACGATCGCGAGCCCTGAGCCGAACACGAATGCGCCGGCCTTGGTGAAGAAAAGGCCGATCTGGCCGAGCAGTGGCAGATCCAGACCGCTGAGGACGCCGCTCACAGCGGGCGCCTGTGTCGCTGCCAGCGCATTCAGCCCACCCTTGCCGAGCCATTTCGGAGGAGCACGCAGGAACCAGTTGAGCAGGCCGCCCGCGATAAAGAGCCACGCGATTTCAGACTCGGTGACGACGGTCACCACCGCAAGCGTCAGATAGATCGCCCATAGGAGCCGGTCTGTCCCGATCGTCTTCGTCGTCAGCTTGTACGCGCTCATCGCGATGATGCCGACCACGGCGGCGCCGACGCCATAAAAGGCCGCCTGCATCCAGGAGAGCCCACCGAAATGCGCGTAGGCCCAACCCAGCGCGACGACCATCAGGAACGAAGGCAGCACGAATGCGATACCAACCAACGTCGCGCCGACGACGCGGTAGTGCACGAAGCCGAGATAAATCCCGAGTTGCGCGGCGAGCGGCCCCGGCATCATTTGAGCCAACGCCAGCCCCTCGCGGTAATCGGCGTCGCTGATCCAGCCACGCCGCTCGACCAGATCACGGTGCATATAGCCAACGAGCGCCACGGGTCCGCCAAACCCGAACGCGCCAAGTCGCAGCATGTACAGGATCATCTGGCCCAGGGTATAGCCCGGCGCCATCGCTGTGGTGGTGTTCATGAACGGAGCCCCGCGTTGGCGTTTTTTGTGGTCGCCACAAAGTGCGTGTAGACCAAATCAAGTACGCGGCTCATTTCATCGAACAGTTGATCGTCATCCGACGCGCGTTCGCGTGCACCGGCCATCACCGCTTCAAAGCCGACCGCCTCGGGCACCGGTGCTCCGCCGACATCGAGTGCGTGAACCATTTCACCGAGCCGCAGCAGCGCCGGGTCCTTGTCAAGGCCAAAGCTGGCAACCAATGCTTCGAACGTCACGCGATCGCCGACGTGCGTGAAGGCCGCACCGTCAAAGTCAAAGCCCAGTGCATCAGTGGGACACGCATCCGGGGATGTGAGCCAGATGAAGCGCGCGTCCCGATCGATGAAGCGCCGGATCAGCCATGCGCTTGCCACGCGATCGACCCACAGGCGCTGGCGGGTGGCCCATGTCCGGCCCTGGTACTCGTCGAGCGGCAGCAGACGGATGGTCCGTTGGACGGGGTGCGGCTCGCCGGGGGACAGCACTGTATCGACGAGCGCGACGAAGTCCTGCCAGGCGGCCTCCGCGCGCGTTGCCGCATCGTCAGGAAAATAGTCGATCGCGACGATCGTCTCGTAATCCCTGCGCAACCGACGCAGCAACCGGGCCAGGTCGGCGGCGGATTGACCTGAGATGGTCTTGCGCGCGTCTGCAAGCGTGCGGACAAAGTTTGCGTAGTCGTCGCGACGATCGAACAACGCGCGGAATTCGGCTTCCTGGGATGCGTCGAGGCTGGGCGCTCGCAACAGGTGGGCCGTGCCGCCGCTGTCGGCGATGGCGTCGGCGAGTTCCCGCAACATGCCCTCGCGTTCTTCGGTGTAAGGAAGCAGGTAGATCCCGTCCCGCAGCACGGCGCAGCCCTTTGCCTTCAGCGCGCGCCAGAACCGCATGCGGGCCGTGGCGTTTTCCGTAGGCAGCGTCAAAACCAGGAGCGACCAGGTTGCGATTGTTTCCATGTAGGAAAGGCTACGCCAGCGTAGCATCCTCTACAAGTTTACTTCAGGTCGGTGCGCCGCCGGCGGGGTGCGGTTTGACCGAGGCAGCACGCGAGGCCTCGACAGTGCTCGGCCAGGATCGCCTTAGCGTACGAAAAAGTCCGCTTCTTGAAGGCACCCCGACTTGCAGCCGCCGATCAGCCCTCTTCACGGCGTCTCACAGCGATCCGCAGCCGACGCCGGCTGCACCGCATTCAGATCGAACTCCGCTTCCTGCAGCCCTTTCGGACTCGTCGCGACCCAATGCAATTGCGTCGGCGACCGCACAAGTCCGAGGCTGCCCGTGTAAGTCCATTTGATCGGCGACGGCTGCGTGCCCACCAGTTCGATCGATGCCCCAGTCAACCGCAAATGCAGCAGCCGCCCATCCTGTGACGGCGTGAACGCACGATCGCCGATCACCGCAATGCCCGCTTCCCGCACCGACGCCGGCATGCACGCGAGCGTCGCGGTCGTCGCGCCGTTTTCATCGACGAGTTGCGCAAAGCCTTTGCCGTCGCCGCTCGTGGCGACCACCAGAAAGCGGTCGACGGACGGCACGTAAGCCGCCGCATACGTGTAGTACTGCAAGCGCGGCGCAATCACACGCGCCTCGCCAAGAGCGCCGGTCGCGGGATCGAGCGTCGCGGCCTTGAGCCGCGCGAACGTCTCGCCTGCCACATATTGCTGCCATACGAGCAGCGCGCGCGTCGGCGAACCGGCAATCATCGGCCACCACTCGCGCACTCGCGGCGCGACATCGACCGCCTGCACCAGCACGCCGTCACCGTCGTAAATCTTCGCGTAGACGCCGTTGCCGGTGCCCAGATTGTCGACGCCGCCTCCGTCGATCCAGTCGTTCGAATAGAACACCACGAAGCGCGAGCCGACCGCCGCGACGTGCCCCGAATGACCACCCGACAGCACGTCGACAGGATACGGCCGCACCGCCCGAAGATTCGACGTGTAGACGCCATAACGCTGGCTCACCTCGTTGGGCGTATTCCATCCGTCCTCGAACGTCACCATCACGCGACCACCGTCGTTCTGCGCAACCGACACCGGCTCCTGCGCTTCAGGCCGGCTGATGAATCCGCGCGGCCTGCCGAGCTTCGCCTTCTGCGGCGTCCAGCGCGCGATGTACACGTCGTGCGTCCAGTTCCTGTCGCGGCCCGCGCCGCGTGGCGGCAGGCCGGAGCTGCTGAAGAACACGGTCGATACGCCGCGCGCGTCGGTCGCCACGCCGATCCCGTGCATATAGGCGCGCAAATCGCCCGTCGGCACGCGCGCCGCGCCGGCGGCCTTGGCGTTGGTCTTGGCCCCGGCCGCCGAAGCGCACGGTACGAGGCCAGACGCGAGGCCGCATGCGGCCGCCACTGCGAGAAGTGCAAAGGTCGTTCGCATGCTGGCGGCTTACTCCACGGTGACGGATTTCGCGAGGTTGCGCGGCTTGTCCACATCGGTGCCGCGCGCGCAGGCCGTGTGATACGCCAGCAACTGCAACGGCACCACGTGCAGGATCGGCGACAACGGCCCATAGTGCGCGGGCAGCCGAATCACGCGCACGCCTTCGCCGCTCGCGATCTGCGCATCGGCATCCGCGAGCACGAATAGTTGTCCGCCGCGCGCGCGCACTTCCTGCATGTTCGACTTCAGCTTTTCGAGCAGCGCATCGTTCGGCGCAATCGTGATGACCGGCATCTCGTTCGTGACGATCGCGAGCGGCCCATGCTTCAACTCTCCTGCGGGATACGCCTCGGCATGCACGTACGAGATTTCCTTCAGCTTCAGCGCGCCTTCCAGTGCGATCGGAAAGTGCACGCCGCGGCCGAGAAACAGCGCATGCTGTTGGCGCGCCAGCGCCTGCGCCCACGCGACGATCTGCGGCTCCAGCGCGAGCACGCTGTTGAGCGCGGCCGGAAGACGATGCAGCTGGCGCAACGCGTGCGCTTCCTGGTCGGCGCTCACGCGGCCGCGTTTTTTGCCGAGCGTGAGCGCAAGCACGAACAGCGCGACCAGTTGTGTCGTGAAGGCTTTCGTCGACGCAACGCCGATCTCCGGTCCGGCGCCGGTGAGGTACTGCAATTCCGTGAGCCGCATCATCGAGCTGTGCGGCACGTTGCAGATCGCGAGCGTATGGTGATGGCCGAGCTGTTGCGCGTGCTTCAACGCGGCGAGCGTATCGGCCGTCTCGCCCGACTGCGAGACGACGACGACCATCGCGCACGGATTCACCACGCTCTCGCGATAGCGATACTCGCTCGCGATTTCCACCTGTGTCGGCATGCCGGCAATCGATTCGAGCCAGTATTTCGCCGTCAGCGCCGAGTAGTAGCTCGTGCCGCACGCCAGCAGCAACAGCGAATCGATCTCGCCGAAAGCGCGCTCTGCCTTCGCGCCGAACAGCGCTGGCGCGATCGCGCGCACGCGCTCGGTGGCATCGGCGACCACCTGCGGCTGCTCGAAGATTTCCTTCTGCATGTAGTGGCGATACGGGCCGAGTTCCGCCGCGTAGTGGCTTGCGTGCTGCGTCTGCACTTCGCGCCGCACGCTCGCGCCGTCGCGATCGACGATATGCACGCCGTCGCACGACAGCACCGCGACGTCCCCTTCTTCGAGGAAGATGAAATCCTCCGCGGTGCCCGACAATGCCATCGCGTCCGACGCCAGATAAGTGCCCCGCTCGCCGACGCCGACCACGAGAGGCGAACCGGCACGCGCGCCGATCACGCGGTCCGGCTCGTCGTTCGCGAACACCGCGATCGCGTACGCGCCGCGCAGACGCTGCAACGCGCGTTGCACGGCCGTCAGCAGATCGCGCGATTCGTCCTGTTCCCGCGTGTAGTGAATCAGATGCGCGATCACTTCCGTATCGGTATCCGATTCGAACGCGTAACCGAGCCCCTTCAATTCGTCACGCAACGCTTCATGATTTTCGATGATGCCGTTGTGAACCAGCGCGATCTCGTCGCGCGAAAAAATCGGGTGCGCGTTGTCGGTGACGGGTGCACCGTGCGTCGCCCAGCGCGTATGCGCGACGCCGATCGTGCCTGACAGCCGTGCGGCCTCGACCTGTGCCGCGAGACTCGCGACCCGCTCGACACTGCGCACGCGGCGCGGCGCGCCGTGCTGCAACACCGCGACCCCGCAAGAGTCGTAGCCGCGATATTCGAGGCGGCGCAAACCCTCGGTGAGTACCGCAACGACGTCGCGTTGCGCCACTGCTCCTACTATTCCGCACATGGTGGTCTCCGTGGTGCGTTCAATACTGATTGCGATATTTGCGCGCGGCTCAGGCCGCCTGACGCTGGAATTCGGGCATGGACACGACGTGCGAGACAGCGCCGTCGTCGTCGTGATAGGCGACGAGGCAGCGGCCCGCGTTGCCGACGGCGATTTCGCGTGTGGCATGGTGGAAGACGTCGTCGCTGGCGGGCATCCGGCGCGTGCGGTTGGTGTTCATCGCGTCCATCTGGCGCCCGATGGTCCAGACAGTCATCGCCGCGGCGACGACCGCGATGCCGGTGATGCCGGGCATGAATGCGTCGATCGACAACTCCTCTGGACTCGCATTGGCAAGATGCCAGCGTATGTAGACGGCCGCCAGCACCCACATGCACAGCACGAGCGCCGGCCGCACGACGCGATACCACGCGACCGTGCGCATCGCCCGGCCCTTGCTGCATTCGGTTGCGAACTGGGCGACGGACTGCTTCGAGACATCGATGATCGGGAAATTCATGGTGTGTACCCTGCTCAGGAATGTTGACTGGACTGCGTGACGTCGAGCGGGCCGCCGAACTGCGGCTGCGCGACTAACCCCGTAGATGAATCGGCGATCACGGCGCCGCTCGAGCGGATACCGCGATCGGGACTGACCCAGCGCGCGCGCTGGCGGCGCCGCTGGCTGACGACGCCGGGCAATGCGATGACCGACGCGATCATGCTGATGGCCCAGAACGCGGCCGGATACCAGACGGTGTCGATGAAATAGCGCAACAGGTTGTTGTCGTAGCGCCGGTCGATCAGACAGCCGACCAGGATCTGCGCGCAGCAGGTGGCGAACAGCAGTACGCCCGTGCCACGCGGCACGAACGCGAAGCGCCACGTTTCAGGCAGCGTGAATATCGCGGTGGCCGCCATCATCACGAGCGTGAACAGCATGCAGTACGCCCAGACGATACTGATCGCGTATTCGAAGAAGATCGGCCACATCATCATGTTGCGGCGGGACAGCACCTCGCCCGCATACTTGAACAGCACCTGAATACCGCCCTTCGCCCAGCGCAGACGTTGCTTGTAGAGGCCGCGAAAGGTCTCCGGCATCAGGATCCAGCTCAGCGCGCGCGATTCGAAATGCACGTGCCAGCCTTGTACCTGGAGCTTCCAGCTAATGTCGATGTCTTCCGTCAACATATCGGAGCTCCAGTAGCCGACTTCCTGCAACGCGCGCTTGCGGAACATCGACACGACGCCCGACACGGTCAGCAAACGCCCGTACATATGCTGCGTGCGTTTGATGAGGCCGACGATCGACGAGAATTCGCCGACCTGCATGCGTCCGAGCAGCGACGAGCGCGTGCGGATGCGCGGGTTGCCCGTCACGGCGCCCACCGATGCGTCGTCGATGAAGTGGCGCAGCATCCAGCCGATCGCTTCCTTGTCGAGCAGCGAGTCGCCGTCGATGCACATCAGATACTCGGCGTCACTCAACATCGCGGCCGTCGTCAGGCCGATCGCCTTGCCTTCGTTCTGGTGCTGATGCACGACCACCAGCTTCGGGTAGACATCGACCAGCTCGTTGAGGATCGCGCCCGTTTCGTCATGGCTGCCGTCGTTGATCGCGATGATGTTGTAGTTCGGATAGTTCAACCGATCCAGACACGCGATCACCTCGCGCACGTTGTCCGCCTCGTTATAGCAAGGCACCACGACCGATACTTTCGGATACGACGGCAGCGGCCCGACAGCCGTCTGGCTCCCGTCCTTCCGTTCGATCAACAGATAGTGCAGCAGTCCGCCCACCATCCACAGATACGCCATCAGCAGCGGATAGTAAAAGACGAAGTTCGACACGACGCTCATCACATTTTTCATTGTTGTCCCCTAGCATGGGCTTGCGGTGGCGGTTTCACCCGACGCTCAGCCCAACATTCCCTGGTTGGTTCGCAGCGTGCCTTGCACCGACATCACGTCGCGCAAGACGGTCGTGTCCGGCCGGTTGGCGATGAAGTCGTCGGGCCCGTAGCCCAGATGCACGACGCCCGCCGCATTGAGCCGCTGCATCTGCGCGCGCAGCACCCTCGCTTCGACGGGGCGTCGGGACTCACGGTTGACGGCCGGCAACTCGAACACCGTTTTCGCCAGAGCGCCGGGCTGCTTTCTCACTGCCTTCGTGAGTCCGTCGAGCCATTCATCGTCGGGCCCTTCGCCGCCTCCAGGCGCGGCGACCAGTGCCACGAAGTCGTAGTTCGAGAGCGACGACGCGAGGCTCTGCGAGAAGTTGAGTTCCGCGTTCGCATCGAATACGGCTTCGGCGGGCAGCGTGCGCGCGGTCAACACATTGCCGCCGCCCTGATAGGCGCGCACGCGCTCGGCGAGCTGGTTCGTGAACGCGTTCAGATAAGCGGTCTTGCCGGTGGCCCAGCGCTGCATCAGTGGGTCCGATGCATGGATCTGCGCGATATCCGCAGGCAGGCCCCACGACCGGTAGATGGCAAG
Organism: Paraburkholderia sprentiae WSM5005; assembly: GCF_001865575.2. NCBI lineage: Bacteria > Pseudomonadati > Pseudomonadota > Betaproteobacteria > Burkholderiales > Burkholderiaceae > Paraburkholderia > Paraburkholderia sprentiae. Next base: position 427,462 of record NZ_CP017563.2, on the reverse strand, counting down.
CGCCGCGGCACTCGTGTCTTCGTAGGCGTTGAGCGCCGCATCCGGGCCGAACACCACGCCGTTGAAGCTCGCGTAGCGGGTGAGGTCGTCGTAAAGGTCCTGAATCACGGCGCGCGCGACCGGATCGAATGGGCTGAGGCGCGGCATGCGCGCATCGCGCCCGGCATTTGGGCTGCCGGCCGCCACTTCGACGAGACGGCCCGCGGCCGGATGCTGCGGCGGCAAGGCGAACGCGAGCAGCGGCATGCGCGCGTAGACCTGCACGCCGGCGCGGGTGATCAGTTGCCACGCGGTGCGGTTGAACAGATCGGCGCGCATCGGCAGATGGCGGTTCGGGAAGTACGTCGCGCGTGCCACACCCGTGTTGTCCGGATCCGAATAGGCCTGCAGATACACCGACTTCGGTTCGAGATCCTTGATGCGGTCGAGCAGCCGGCCAAGCTTCTCTTCACTCTTGTGCGGATCCGGGTCGTACATCTCGTCGAGCGATACATTGACGACGCGCTCCACCGGGTTGTGCTCGCCGCGATACGCTGGTGACGAACGCATCTGCGCGATCATCGTGCCGACGTCCCAGTCGTACGACACGAGCAGGCGCCGGATGCGCGTGAGCGGCACGTCGGGCGTGTTCGGCCCGTCGTCCAGCGTGAAGTGCACGGCCATGCCGAGCGCCTGCGACGCCTTGATCAGCGCGGCGTTGTACATGCCATACGGCCATACCGCGGAGCGCACGGTGACGCCCGTGTTCTGTTTGATCAGGTCGGCGCTGCGCTGCAGGTCGCCCTGCACGCGGGCGTGATATTCGTCGTCGGTTTCGTAGCGTTTCAGATCGGCGAGATACAGATGCGCGCTGGCGGCGGGCAGCTCGTTGCCTTGCGGATTCGCGAGCGCGCCGTGGTGCATGTCGTGCGTGTGCGACGCGATTTCGACGAGACCGGATTGCGCCATGTCGCGCAGATCGTCCCAGCTCATGAAGTAGTCGGGCGGCATCACGGACTTGTGGCTGATCCGCACCGCCTGACCGGCCGGCGTATCGGTCCAGCGCGTCACGACGCCGATCAGCGCTGGATAGCCGTATTGCTGCAACAGCGGGAACGCGCGGGTGTACTGGCTTTTATAGGCATCGTCGAAACTGAGCAGCACGGCGCGCGGCGGCAGGCGCGGCCCGCCGTTGCGTGACGCGACGATCTGATCGACGCTGACCGGGTGAAAGTCTTTCGCCTTCAGCCACGCGAAGATCGTGCCGAGCGTCGCGGTGCTGATCGCGCAGGTGTCGGCGACCGTCGACACGTCCGCGTGGAGGTCGTCGCGCACGTCGTGGATCGCGAGCACGCGGAACGTGAGACCGTCGTCGGCGTCCGGCGGCGGCAAACGGTCGAGAGCGAGGCGCGCCTGCGCGGCGGGAACCGCGGCGAGCCCGGCGGCGAAAGCAAGAAAGCGTCTGCGGGTGAGCTTGTCCATGATGGCCTACAGGGGAATGTTCAGGTTCAGGTAGATGAGCTTGCTGGTCTCGCGGGTTCGGTCCATGCGCTGGCTCGCCACGCCGATGCCGTAGGCGAGCGACGCGTGCGCGCTGAACTGCCACTGCTGTTCGAGACGGACCTCCCACAGCATGCTGGTGCCGATGTCGGTCTGACGGTAGCCGCCGACCGTTGCATAGGCGCGGTTCGCGAGCGACTGGTCCGCGTTGCGCCACGAGGTCCACTGGTACATCGCGGTGAGCTGCGCGGTCAGGTCGCGATGCGGACTGAAGTACGCGGTGTTCGTGAGCGTGTTGCTGCTGGTGTTCAGCTCGACCCACGTCGCGACGAGGTGGCTGGGCGTGTTGATCAGGCGCTCGTACCACGTCGCCACCCACGACTGGTTGAAATTCGTGTCGCTGTAGCGCGAAGCGCCGTAACCGACCTCGAAGTAGCGGTAATCGTCCACCTCGTAGCGGATCTCGCCCGTCGCCGCGCGGCCCGTCACGCCCGCCTGATAGGCCTTCCACGGCAGCGTGTTGACGTTGCTGTCGACGCCCGCCGAGAATTTCCAGTGGTCGTCGGGCGCGAAGCTCAGACTGCCGGCGCCGCCCGTTTTCGCTTGCGGTCCCGTCGACCGGTCCACTTCGGCGGCTGCGTCGATGCCATGAAAGCGGAAGTCGCCGCCGATGCCGTTGCGAATGCGGCTCACGCTGTTGCCGTCGCCGGTGTTTGCGCGTCCGCTGAACTGATGCGCGAAGATGCGCCAGTAGTCCGCGATCGGCATCGAATAGAGTTGCGTATCGACGCCCCAGTCGTTGTCGGCGATGACCGAGTTGCCCTTCTGTCCGTTCGCCGCGACGATCAGTTGCGGGCTCTGGTACGCCTCGAAGTCGTGTTGAAACGTCTTCACCGTGTTGTTGTCCGGGAAGCGGTCGCCGAACGTCGCGTTGACCTGCGCAGCGCGGTCGTACTGATTCAGTTGCAACGCGGTCCTGCCGAGGCCCGCAAGCGTTTCGACGTCGCCAGGATGATCGACGAGCGTGCCCGTGTAGACCTGCTCCGCTTCATGCGGGCGCTGCTGGACAAGCGTTGCATCCGCTCGTGCGCTGATCAACGCGGGATCGAACGGCGCTTCGTGACGCAGCTTGTCGAGCGCCGCCACGCCTTCGCGGGTGCGGTCCGTGTAGAGCAGGTACTGCGCCTGCAGCTTCTTCACACGGCCATAGTCTTCGTTCACGTCTTCCGGATGCTCGGCGAGATCCGCGCGAATCGGCGTGCTCGCCGCGATCGACTTCAGCAGTTGCTGCGCATGCTCATAACGGCCCGCGTCGAGGTAGGCGAAGAAGAGACCTTCCTGCACGTCGATGCGCTTGAGCGCATGCGGTTCGAGCGACGGTGTGAGCGGCTCGACGGGCGTGTGCAACGCACGCTCATAAGCCGGCGCGGCCTTGCGCGGCTCGTCGAGATACGTGTAGGCGTCACCCGCGGCGGCGTAGGTACGCGCAGGCATCGGTTGCGGCGAGCGCGCGAGGTCTTCGTATAGCGCGATCGCTTCCTTCATGCGCCCGACACCTTGCAGTGCCGCGACACGTTCGGCGAGCACCGCACGGCGCAGGTCCTCGTAGCCGTCGCCGGCCGGTATGCGAGCGAGCATGTCGTCGATGTGCTGAAGCGCGGCTCGAGTCTGCGCAAGACGATCGGGCTCGTCCGTGGCGAGCGATTGCTGACGTCCCCAATGCACTTCCGTTTCAACGACGAGCGCTTCGATCTGCAGCAGATCATGTTCGGAGAATGCGTCCGCACTGGCACGCGCCTCCTGCAACGCAAGTTGCGCAGCGCCCGCGCTGGCTTCTTCAAAAACGCGTTCGCGAAGCTGGTCGCGTTCGGTCACGACCTTCCCTTGCACGACCGTACCTTTCGCGATGGTCCCTTCTGCAACGTTCCCCGGTGCCTCCGACGCAGCGCCCGGCTGCGCGGCGCAATAGTCACGCATCAACAGCATCAGCAGCAGGGCTGTCGCCTTGACTGCCGCGTGCTTGCGTCGGCTAGCGCTTTTGGTTTTCATGGTTCCTCGTTTGTCGATACCGACGTTCAGACAAATCGAGGCCATGCGTCATGCAAATGACGCATGGAACATGCTGTGAGCCCCCGAGGTCTGGCGTGCGGTGTGGAAGTTCAGCGTCTTATTCAGCATCCGGTCACAGCTATCGCGACGACCAGGTCCACTTGCGCGGCGAGGCATATAGCGAAGTTCGTACCAGCAGGTGTCCGATCCTTCACCGGCAACGATTCGACTGCTGAAAGATGTTGCGACGCAATGACTCGCAGTTAAATACGTTTCATCGGTGAACGGTTCGGAGAACGCGAAATCATCGTGGGGGACACGAATAGCCAGATGAAGCGAAGGGCTCGCGCGACGCAGATCGATGCACAGCAATGGGCTGATTGTGCAATTGCAGTAGAAGTCCGAAGTGTTTCAAACGTGATACAGCACGCCAGCCATGCATCAAGGACGACGCGTAATTCAACGACGCAGCATTGCTTCGATAGCGTCTTGATGCGTGGAAAAAGCCCAATGAAATCGTTCTTGAACGGAAATAAGCCAGACCATCTCGATGCTGAAGTGCGCAGACCACTTCTGAAACATTTGCCGCAAAGCCATGTCGCTATGCTTGTGGCAACGTCCTGGCGGCGCAGCGTTCACATGTGGGCAAACGCACAGAGACAGCATGTGCGCGTTGTGTATTGTCTCGCTGCGGAAGAAAGAAGAGAACAAATCGGCGACTCTCCGAGAGGCGCGAAGATCGCCATAAGCTTTACATCAGTGGTACTGATTAACAATGCGTGAGGCATCAGCGCGCCGCTCCCGCCTGTGCCCTGCCCGACTTCACACGCCAGTTCGCGACTGCGCCGAGCGCCATCAGCAGGCTGGTGCCGAGAAACACCGCGCGCATGCCGACGTGTCCGCCGACGAAACCGCCTAACAGAGGCCCGGCCACCTGCCCCGCGTACTGCGACGAGACCGAGTACCCAAGAATCGCGCCCGTCACGTTCGCCGGCACGTTGTGGCGGATCACGCTCGCGATGCACGGCAACAGGCCGCCTAACGCGATTCCCATCAGGAAACGCAGCACGATCAACTGCCAGCTCGCGGTGACGAACGCCTGCGGAACCAGCAGCAGCGCCGATACGGCGAGGCAGCCGACGATCACATTCCAGTGCCCGGCGCGATCGGCGAGCTTGCCCAGCCGCGACGATGACAGCACGCTGCCGAGCGCTGCGCCCGACATCACGAAGCCCGCGATCATCGTCACGCTTTGAGGCTTCGTGAGCTGGGCGACGTAGACGGTGATAATCGGCTCGATCGACATGTTCGCGACCATCAGCAGCAGACCTGTGGCAAGCATCGCGATGGCTGGCCGCTTGTCGTCGACCGATGCCCACGCGCCCTGCTTCGACGCGCTGTCCGTGCGCTTGCGCACCGGCTTTTCGCGGATCAGGAACGCCGTCGCGAGAAAGGCCACGAAGATCGCCGCGCCTTGACGCCGAGCTGCTCGACGTAGAGCGGCAGGAACGGCAGCAGCAGCGTCATCGCGACGATGGTCGTGAACGAGCCGAACACGCATACGCCAAGATTGCGCTGCCAGTGCGCGGTGGCTTCGTCGGCCGTCGTGGCCCTGCGCTTGCGGCGGCAGCGGTTCCGCCGATGGGACGTCGAGCTTGCGATTCATCTTTGGGAGTTTCCAGGTTGACTAAACTAGTGGCCCGCGCGCGACGTACTGTGCGACGTCTGCGGCGCGGCCGCCGTCAATGCCGCCGCATCCGATACCCCGACCGCACCACGCCATTAGTCCAGCCGAAACCGTCCTGTAACGGATACTCGCCGCCGCCCGCGGACTTGTCGCTCGCGTCGCCGACGAAGCGGATGTTTAATGCCCCATTTCTTTAAAAGCGCTAGCGACTAGCGCTCCGGACAGGGTCGCCGGGTGTGCCGATCTGCTTCCAGCGAAATCGCGCATTCGGATGAAGCAGCCGAACGGTGTGTGAGCCTTGCATTACTCAATAGGGACAGTTCTTTGTCCGCCAGATCGTAGCCCCTAGCGGACATTTCTTGCGCTTGATTTTTGATGGCCTAGCATTAACCTCACGTTTTGCTAATAGCAGTATTTCCAAGAGGTGGCTACATGAATAACGTACATAACGTTATCGACGCTTCTCGGCTCGTTGCAGCTTTGATCCTCGCCGGCATGGCGGCCTCGGGCGCACAAGCGCAAAGTTCGAACGCGGCACCGGCTGCGGCATCTGCGCCGGGTCTTGCAACAGCCGCTCAGGCGTCGTCAAACGCACTGAACCCATTCCCTCATGGCACGCACCCGTCTGGCGTCGGACCGAAAGTGCCGCCAGCCTTCGCTCTCGATGGATCGGACGTAGACAAACAGAACGGCGGAGACAAGATCAATCCGAATAAATTCCTCGACGATACCGGGCCGGCGGTGGATACGCCGTACCGAGCTCCCGAACCAGCGACTAAAGCTACATTGAGCCGGACACCAGGGGCCGTCGCCGCGCCAACCTTTACGACGACCGACTGGCCGACGTATGGCATGAACAGGCAGCGGACTGGGTATAACCCGGTCGAGACGGTGCTCACCCAGACCAACGTGAGGACGTTGGTACAGCACTGGAAGTCACCTGTCCTGGACGGTGCCATCCTGACTCAGCCGGTACTGGCTACCGGGGTAATGATCAACGGGGTGCCAACCGATATCGTCTATGTTGCGACAGAGGGGAATACTACATGGGCACTGAATGCCGCGACAGGGGCGGTCATTTGGAAAAGCGCCCCTATCCCTCAAGCTATCTTGACGTCGGCCTGCACCGGGCTGTTCCAAGGCAAGATCGGGGTGCAGGGCACGCCCGTCATCGACCATGCCAACAACCGGATTTTCGTTGCGAGCGGGCGAGGCTACCTGCATGCGTACAACCTCCAGACCGGCGTGGATCTCCCGGGCTTCAACCTGCCACTTCTCGACGCAAACAACGCTTCTCCAAGAACGATGGTCTATGGCGGCTTGACGCTCAGTCCCGATAGTTCGTCGATATACGTGGCGACAGCCGGCGACCCCTGCGATACGGAGCCGTACCATGGACAGGTCGTCCGCGCGTCCACCACCAACCCAGCCGCGATTCTGCAACGCTGGTACCCAGACGGCGCAAGCGGGCCAGACGGGGGCGGTATATGGGGTGTGGGAGGCGTATCGATTCCGCCTGATGGGACGGTCGTCTATGCACTCACGGGCAACGCATTCGCCAATCCGGAAAATGCCGCGTTCGCGGAGCACGTCGTGAAGCTCACGCCGACCCTGGCGGTAGCCGCGTCGAACTCGCCGCTTTCTCCGCCCCTCTCGGACTCCGACTTCGGCGCTACAGCATTGCTCTTCCAGCGTCCCACCTGCCCGACGATGCTCGCGGCCTACAACAAGTCCGGCAACCTCTTCATTTATAACCGAGCCACTATTCAGCAGCAGGGCCCCATTGAAAGGTTGACGATTTCCCTCAGTTCAGCCGAGGGCAGCAACATAGGCATTCCTGCATTCGACCCGGTGCTAAATCGGCTTTACGTCGTGTCCCCTGGCGGTTCGGGGAGCAACAACTTATACAAACACGGGGTCATCGCACTGTCGATCGACAGCAACTGTACTGTGAACCCCAAACCCGTGTGGCAGGCGCAAGTCGGCTTGAACAGATCCTCGTTCAACCCGGCTATCCCGCCCGTCGCCGCAAATGGTGTGGTGTATTACGCAGACGGTTTGGGCAACGACTTTTACGCATTGGATGCAGCGGACGGGACCATACTCTTCCACGACCAATACACGGCAGTTCAAACCGGCGAGGGTAACTTCGCGTCGCCGACGGTCGTGAACGGGCAAGTCTTCGTCGCCGGTAGCGACCACGTGGTTCATGCCTATGGCCTCTGACTACTAAATTCGTTAGGAATACGGTACCTTTTTCGCAAGAGTAACCACTCTGCCCTTATTGCGCGCAGCGATTCGCAGTATCGCGCCGCTGCGCGCGTCCTGCGGACACATCGCAATTCGATGTCGTCGACGCAGGCATTGCCGCGAGCGCTTCACGACATCGCGAATCTTTTTTAATAGTTGATAGCAGCGCGTTCCTTCGCGCTCGGGTCCTTTATTCACAGTGCCCTGACATCGAGTTCGACGAGCCTAATCGTCGTAGCTCACTTTGCGGCTGCCATGAAAATGGAAGACGTATTTCGATGTACGAATAACAGCGTCGCAGATTTGACTGATGGTTTGGCGGATTTTAGCGCACTGAAATGTCCGATAATTCATAAAACGTCCTCCCCGCAGTTGATTGGCTTAGAACAGCGACGCGCTATGGAATACGGCTTCACTTCATCTTCGCTTGTACTATGATGAACCGGTGCGTTCCGTCCTGTCTCTTGAGTAGTCGCGATCGGTGCTGCGACCGGACGCGCGGTTATTAGCATCGGCACCGTTGGTGTTGGCATATTCGTGATGCACGTGATGCCAGGTTCGGTGCCTTCCGATATTCGCATGTATGTTCCTTGGGCAATGTGCTCGTCGCTACCTACGAAGGAGTAGCATGACTGCATCCGGTTCTAACGTGGCATCGAGGCGAGTCGCCATTCTGGTCCTGCTCTGTCGCGACTACGCAGCGCTCGAACTCACCCTCGCCAGTCACATGGCGTACCGGCCAACAGGCGTCGAGTTCATCCTGCTTCAGAACTGCCGGGGCGGCTATGACGCGGAACGCACGCTTGCCGTGGCGCGGCGCTACGCAAGACTTTTTCCGGGCATCGTTCGGGTCGTCGACGACATTCCGCCTGGCCCACCCTATCGCACGATCAAAAAACTACTCTCGCAACCGGCGTTCGCCGAAATCGACTTGATCTGCAAGGTGGACGACGACGCCTTCCCGATCGCCGGCGAGTGGCTCGACAAGATGCTCGCCACGTACGACGCGGCGGAACATGAAAGCGCGAACGAGCTTGCCTACGTCACCCCGCTGATCAACAACAACAACTGGGGCTTCCCTGAGGTAATGCGTGTGATGAACCTGGAGCGCGAGTACTTCACGAGCCAGGCGCATCCCCATTTCGTCGGAGCCGACGGGGACAAGCGCTTTCCGATGCGAATCATCCCTGCGGAGCAGATCGAGATCGGCACCAATGGCACGATATGGGGCTATCCGCACATCGCGCGCTGGCTGCATGAACGGACCACGCTTCAGCCTGATGCTTTCATCGCTGCCACGCGGGACCTCGAACCTTGCGAAGTGCCGTCAGAATCGCGCTATTCGATCGGCTGCATTCTTTTTCGCAAGCGGTTATGGGACATGATCGACGACGGTGGGCTCGATGACGAGCACATGATGCATGTCTACTGTGCGCGGAACCGGTTGCGAATCGTCTGTGCGCGCAGTGTGCCATTCGTGCACATCGCGTACTTCTCCCAGCGCGAGGAGAACCGCGACATCGTCGATGCCGCTCGCGCGCTTTACGACGCGAGGCTTGGCCATCCCTTCCCGATTGCACTCTACGCGGACCGTGAACGCGATATCGAAGCACGGCTGCGCTGGCTCGAAGATCACCCGCCGCAGGCCACCAAGGGGAAGCTTGAAGCGTCGAAGCGTGTGAGCCGCGCGATCTATCGGCGAGTGCGCGCGCTGTGGAAAAACGGTCGTCGAGCGTGGTATGTCGTGACTGGCAAGCGCGATGCGACGAGCGGCCGACGCTCTCCGTCGCCATGACGATGCGCAAGATCCATCCCCGGATCTTCTATTGCTTCGTGAGAAGCCTCAATAGCCGCTGACCCTGCGAAATGCGTCATCTGGCACATAATGCAGAGCGCGCTGCTATCTATCGAATCGAGTGCGCACTGCGCTTGTTCATGGCGGTGACTCTGGTGCCGTCAACTATCCGAACGATCACGAATACACGAGGATTACGGAGTTTTTCGACGATCAGCGTATCGCCGGGTACGACGTCATCGGCCTTGATACGCTCGATGAACGCGCCGAGCGCGCCGCCTTTCTTTACGTGCTCGCCCTTGTGAGCGGACTTGCCGCGGTCCTCCATGCGTAAAGAGCGATCGAGTATCAGGCCGTGCTGCTTGGCCCACGCTTCCGCGTAGGCATCCTGCCGCGCGATCGAGCTACCGTCTGCCTGCTGTGAACTCGAAAGACGGGCGCATGGATAGATTCGCGGCGTGTTGCTTATTGCGCTTTGCGCTTTCGTTGACTTGGTTCATCTATCCTTGGCTAGCTTTGGCCGTGTTCGGATCGAAGAGCCATTTCAGACGTTCACAAGTTGGGTGATGCCGGTGCCTTTATCACTACGGCGCAGCAGCGGTACGGCATTCAAATCAATCATCCATGTTGTTACCCTAAGGGACTCGAACGTCCATTCGGAGCCCGATATGGCTGCGTTTTGCGCTTGGTATAGTGAAGCCACGGAAGATACTCTTTCAGCAGCCCCAGATAGGCGATGAGATTTTTCCGTCGCGCAGGATGGCTGCCTTTTACTGCATGGATGAACAACATTGGGTTGCCCAGCCGACCGCTCGCATAGGTTTTTCCTACGTAGCGTGTTCTGCCCCGCAGAACCTTGATCGACGCGCGCATTCCGTGTTGCGCGAGCGTCTGATTCAATTCCGACCACGCCACGCTGTGGTCCGCTGAGGCGACCGGCCGTGTATGCAACACGGCAAAACGGTCGACAATGCCAACCTTCCCTAGCGGGGCGACCTGTTTGGACCACAGAAAATCCAGACCCCAGCCTGTGCTGGTCCATCCAAAGCTGTCCTTTATCGCATGCAAGGCATTCGACGAGAAACATGGCACCATCACTTCCACGAAATTGGTTTCACGAAACTCGAACGCCCTGTTCTGCAACGTCGTTGCGTGACTGAAGTAGCTTCTCTGGTCGAGAGACGGTTGCGCGAGTGCGAAATTCTCCCGTTCTACATAGTCGAAGAACTCGTTGAGCGTTTGAACATCGGTCAGGATATCGTCGTCCGGGAGCCAGATGTAGCGGTATTGCAAAACCAATTCGGCGTTTCGCAACATGAAGTCGTGAAGACCTTCCCACTTTGATCCCTTGAATCGATGTATGGTTTTAGCAAAGTCGTCCGAAAAATTTTTGTCTTTCCCGTAGTAACTCAGTATCAGGTCAAAGCGCGGGGTCTGTCCGCCGCTGAACCATTGCGGATGCAAGGAGCGGTCTCCACACCTCAGAACGACCAGGTACTTTTCCATCTTCCGAACTCCCTATGCGATGCTCCGAATCTTCCAGTCAGTCCCAGGAAAGCGCTCAGGTGCCCGCTAGCACTCGCTGATTGCTGCACCCTGGATGAGCCCTTCCGCAGCTTTAAGCGACGCACCAACGACCTGGTCCATGTTGTAGTAGCGATACTGCGCGAGCCTGCCCACGAAAGTAATATCGGCAACTGTCTCCGCAAGCGCGTTGTAGCGCAGGAACAATGCCTCGTTTTCCTTGCGTGGAATCGGGTAGTACGGCTCACCTTCGGCTCGCGGATACTCCCTGACGATCGAGGTTCCCTGATGCTGCTGCCCGGTGAGGTGCTTGAACTCCGTAATCCTCGTGTATTCGTGATCGTTCGGATAGTTGACGGTACCTGTCGTCTGAAAGCGCTCCACGTCGCTCAGATGCTGGTGCTGAAAATCCAGGCTGCGGTACGGCAGCTTGCCGAAGCGATAGCCGAAATACGCGTCAATCCGTCCTGTGTACACAAGGTGTCCGCATTCGATACTCGCTTTCACCTCGTTATAGTCGGTCGACAGACGTACCTCGATGTCCGGACTGCCAAGCATCCTTTCGAACATCGCGGTGTAGCCTTGCGCCGGCATGAATTGATACGTATCGGTGAAGTACCGGTCGTCGTCGTTCGAACGTGTCGGGATTCGCGCAGCGACACCCGCGGACAGTTCAGAAAGATCGAGTCCCCATTGCTTGCGCGTATAGCCACGGAAAAACTTCTCGCACAGATCGCGGCCAACGCTGCTGAGCACCGCGTCTTCGCTGGTGGAGACGGTTCCTCGCGCTTCACGTACCGACTCGAGAAACGCCACGGTGGCCTGCTCGTTCAGGTCGAGGCCATATAACCTGTTGATCGTCGTGCGATTAATCGGTATTGGATAGAGGCCCCCGTCTACATAGGCCTTCACGCGATGCTCGTAGAAGCGCCAATCGGTAAAAGCCGACAGGTATTCGAATATCCGCTTGCTGTTGGTATGAAAGATATGCGGACCGTACGGATGGATCAGCACGCCGTTCTCATCGTGCCGGTCGTAGGCGTTGCCGCCTATATGATTCCGTTTGTCGACGACGAGCACGCGTTTTCCGCTTGCCGCGAGGCGTTCGGCACAGACCGCGCCCGCAAAGCCGGCACCTACGATAAGGAAGTCATATTTCATCTGTGCGCACCCTCGTTTGGAAAGCCGGAACCTTGCATTTGATCAGGTGAAGCGCCATCGAGGCCGTGACGAGAAACTCGGTGGCCAGCGCTGACATTGCCGCGCCCTGAGCGCCGTAAAACCATACAAGCGGCACGAGGATGGCAAGATTGAACAGGCCGGCGACGATCAGGATCTCGCTGACCTTCTTCTTCATGCCGAGCGGCAGCATCAGCTGAACGCCGAATACACCGCTCAGCCCGATGAGCAGTGGCATCGGCGCCATCCACTTCAGGACGATCACGGCCGGTTCGTACCCGGAGCCCATCGCGATACGAAGGATCAACTCGGCGCCGCCCCACAGCGCGACCGAAGCCAGCAACATGGACGAGACCGCCAGGTAAAACATCTTGCGCACCAGCGCAAACGCCTGGGCGGAGTCTTCGGAAAAGAGCGCCGTCACGCGCGGGTACACCGCGTTGGCGACCGGTACGAGCGGCGCCTGGGCGAGGTTGCGGATCTTGTCGGCGACGCCAAAGAAGCCAACAGCGGCATCCCCCGCAATAAATCCGAGCACCACGGTATTGGTGGTGGTGTACAAACTGATCGCTGCGGTGGAAATGAACGTGTGCCAGCCGTCACGAAGCGTCTCCAGGATCTCCGCCTTGCCCGGCACCATCGCGACAATCATCCGGTCTTTTACGATCAGGAACGAGGCGACGAGTCCGGCAGCAACCACGCTCATCGAGCTGATCAGCGAGGCGATCCACGTGTCGGCCGGCGAGTGCACCAGGACGAACGTGAGCGGAAGCAGCAGCAGCCGCGCGCTCAGCATCGAAACGGTAGTCAGCGTCATCTGCTCCAGGCCCTGAAACAGCCACTGCGGAAACAGCACCGTTCCGATCACGACCGGATAGGTCGCCAGCAGAACCGGCAGCAATTCGCGCAGCCTTGCCACGAACAACGCCGCTAACAGCAGCATCGCGAGGCAGACCACCGCGATCAGCGCCTTGGCGCCTTGTGTCGCCCAGAAGATCTTCGACACCGCGTACCGGTCATTCTGGACCCGTGCGACGTGGGCAGTCGATGACCAGTTGAAACCGTAGTCGGTCAGCAGTACGAGGTAGCCAATGATGGCTTGTGCGAAGATGTATGCGCCAAAGTGTTCCGGGCGCAGCACGCGCAACAGGTAGGGAATGGTTGCAAGCGGCAGCAGCATGTTAGCCGCCTGCAGGATGGTCAGCGCGACGATGTTCTGTCGGAGTCGATTCGCCATGGTTAGACCGTTTTCAATACTTCGATTAAAGTTCAGGACAAGCGCGGCATAAGCATAAGCCCATCATATATGTCATACGCACAGGGTCACCAGATTTCGTCGTCAGTAGGCGCGGCCGGTTGGGGTACGCAAACGCCGTGCCTTTCAGAGGGTTAAACGGATACTTCCAACGCGCTCTGCGTTATGTGCCAGATGGCGCATTTCGCAGGATCAGTGATGATTGAAGCGTCTCACGAAGCAATAGAAGATCCACGGATGGATCTTGAGCATCGTCATCGCAACGGAGAGCTTCGGCCGCCCGTCCGCATACATGCCGATCAGGTGCTTCACACGCAGCTTTTTCGAAACGCTATATAGGATCGGCCTCGCGAGCTCGTAGCTCGGCGCGGTCATAGCGGTGTGAAACGCGATCGTGCGGTATCCGAAGATGTATCTGAGCCGGAACAACAGACGTTTGTAGTCGGGAATCGGGAGGAACGCAGTGCGTTTTTCAACGCGGTCGATGATGACAAAAAGATCGACGACCCGCGGGTTGAAGCGCCTGGAAATTGCCGATTCGCGGAACATGTAGGAGTAAAGGCTGTCCGGAATGAGCCGCACGATTTTCGCGCTGGCGAGCGTCTGCACCGTCACGCAAATGTCTTCGTAGATGAGACCGCACGGATGGTCGGCCGCGACGAAAATGGAGCGGCGCACGAGTTTGTTCCAGCAAAAGGCTTGCAGTTCCAGTCCCATGAGTTTCTGCACGGCTTGCACGCCGGTGATGATGCAGTCGCCGGAATCGATGCGAGCGTTGACGGCGCCATCGGGGCTAACGTGTTCGGCGGCGAAAATGACGACATCGGCGTCGTGCTGATCGGCTTCGCGCAGCACGGTGCGAATCAGATCGCGATGAACGTGGTCGTCGCTGTCGACGCAGAGCACATAGTCGCCGCGCGCTTCCGATGCGGCGATTTTTCGCGTTTCAGCGAGCCCTTTATTGTCGGTGTTCCTGATCAACTTCCATGGAATGCGATCCTGTTGCGCGAGCAGGCGGGCGGCGATTTCACCTGAGCGATCGGGGCTGCTGTCGTCGACGGCGATGATTTCGAAATCAGTGCAGGTTTGTGACAGCAGGGAATCCAGACAGTCTTCGATATAGTCCTCGACCTCGTAGATCGGCAGCAGAACGCTGATTCTCGGCGCGGACATGGACAGGCTCCTGGAAGCTTCGGTTTCTCCGGGCCAAGCGATGCTCGTTGTTTTGCTCTGCAACTTTGACCTCAATCTTCGTCACCATCGTTGCCGTCAAGGCCGTAGCGCCGTTTGTCCCGGCAATCCCAGCGGTGACGACCTGGGAGTCCGGTGATCTTGCGGATCCTGAAACCATCGGCGACATACAGCGCTCCGTCACGCCCGAACGCGAGCCCCTTGGACCCGACAGCATCGCCTGAACCGCGAGACCGCCGTCACCCGCGTAGCCGCCGCACCAACCATGCACGAATGGGACATCTCATGACACACACCCTTGGATCTGTCCTGACGCAAGTAGTCGACGGAATGATCCGTCGACGCCCGTAGCGGGCGATCAGCCGGAAGGCAGGGTTTGAATATAGTCCTTCGCGCGAGGGCATTTGAAACACTGACCCGAAGCGCTGAAGATCTGGCGCGTTTGTGCGAGTGTATGCGTCATCCAGTTCAATGAACCATGCGAGAAAACTTCACATGTCCAGCGGGCGAAGCCCTACCGGGCGGTGACAAAGCTCCAAAGCGCTGCGCATTCTGTATCGCTGAACGTGTATTGCGGCATCGCTTTCTTCAGCTCGATTCCTGTCGGATCGACGCCGACATTCACGACACGGCAGAACGAGCCCAAATCGTAACGACTCGGCGGGCCGCCGCGTCGGCGGGTATCGCTGAGCAGATACTGGCTTGTCAACGGGGGCGCAAAAGACGCTGCGTTGTCCGCGTGGCCGTGGCAATTGATACACCGGACCGCATTGTCAGGCAGCGTACGATTGTCGACGGGTGGAAAGAGCTGAATGAAATCGATCTCGAACGGGAATAAGCCAGACCATCTCGATGCACGAGCGCGCAAAAACACTTCTGCAACGCTCGCCGCAAGATGTGTCGCAACGCTTGCGGCAACCCGCTTTCGGCGCAGCGTTCACGTGTGGGCTAACGCACAAAGCAAGCCTGTGCGCGTTGGGTATTGTCTCGCTGCACCAAAAGAAGAAACCCACGCCGGCCACGCTACGAATGCACGACAGTCAAACAGCCATCCCGATAACAAAAGCGTACGGACGCAGCAACACCGGGCGAGTAAGGTCCACCTGCGCGGGAACCGGCATGACGTCCTTCTCTCGCACCGTCTTCTCATCACAGATAAACGCGTGGAAAGACACCGTCCCCCCACGAAGCGTCAGTCGCACTTCACGCTCGCTATCGGTCAGATTGGCGATTACGATTCGAATCCGCTCCTGCGCGTCGCGCGCGGCCAAGCATGCGATCGCGGAGCGCTCCGCCGCCGCGACGGCGACAGCGAGCCTGTCGGACCCGGCCATCGCAGCCAGCGCGCGCGCTACTTCGTACATCGGATACCGCTTCACCCCATCGCTAACGTCTGCGAGACCTCGCTCGCCCGTCAACGCGCCTAGCGTCAATGTGTCGATCCGCGCACCTTCCAGCGCCGCCGCGTAACCGGCGAGCCACGCGCCGCCAAACAGCGCGGTTTGGCGCGGATCGAAGCCGGCCATCGCCATCCGTTCGCGGTGCGGATTGGGCATCACGCGCGAGCCGTACGGGTTCTGGCGCATGCCGATCGACACCGGACCGATTGCGTAGCGCTGAGCGCCCACCAGCGCGCGGCACGAGCGCGTGATGTGCGGAATCGCTTCCAGCGTTTGCATGACGCTGCGATCGTCGGCCGCGTGGACGATCGGACACGTCGCGTGGGTGACCCAATCCGCCAGTTCCAGCGGCGGCCGCTTGCGATTCAGTTCGGTGAAATAGCTCAGCATCCCGCCACCGATCCTGAGTCGCGGAAAGGCAGCGCGCGCGGCGCGATACACGTCGTCGAGCGCCGGACACGGCGGGCTGATGCTGCCCGGCGGGTTCGACTGCCGATGCACGCACGGACTGACGACGATGCCGACGATCTCCAACCTGGCCGCCTCGATCAACGCGGCCAGCGCATCGAGTTCGCGGCGCGGTTCATCGACGCCCGGCAGCGCGTATTCGAGCACAGCAGCAATACCCGCGCGCCGCTGCAATGCCGAGAATCGCTCGAGTTCGGCCAGCCCGTGACCCGCCACCGGATCGAAGCTCAACGTGAGTTGTTGGGGCGCAAGCCCGGCCAGCAGTTCGGGATGCGCGAGCGCCGCGTCGATCTCGCTGGCGGCAATCGCGACGCCGAGCGCCGGCATCGTTTCGGCCGCTTCCTGAACGAGGTCGAGCGTGATAGTCACCGCGTCGTTCTGCTCGGGGATCGACGGCGCGCGGGCGCTGCCAGGGAAAAAAACCCCGCTCCGCTCTTCGACGCTTAGGGTCACGCTCTGGCGCGTGGTAACACCCGCTTCGAGCGTGTAAGGCCAAGGCAATGCCAGCGGCCGTGAGTAGGTCTTGAACGATGCATCGGACCAGTTGCGCTGGTCTTCCATCTCGAACACGTCGCCCGCGAATGCGCAGCGCACCGTGAGCCCGCAGGCAAGGTCGTGTTCGATCGCGCAGATGTCCTTGAACGGCTGCCACGGATCGATCAGCTCAGGAAATGCCGATTGCTCGTGCGTTCCATCGCCATGCTCGACGCGTGCGGGCGCACCCGCCACACCGTCGATCGGATGCAGCACGCAGAATCCGCAGCGTGCCGTCAGAAAGGCATCCTGCGCGGTCACGGACGCCTCGAAGCGCAGCGCGCCATCGGCCGGGCAGACGATGCGCTGGTCGTAGTTCAGCACCTGTCCATCGGGATTCGCACACTGCGCCCGATAAGCGATGCGAAAGCCGTGCTCGTCCTCGTCGAGTTCGACGCCCTCCCGTTTTGGACGACAGGTGCCCCAGTCCTTATCGCGAACCAGCAACGCGACCGAGCGGATCACTTCGACATCGCGATAGCGGATTTCGCGCAACGCACCGTCGACCAGCAGCGCCGACCACGGGCCGGCCCGCACGCACCGCTCCGGTTCCCTGCTCTGCGTCGTGCCATAGCGGGCTATCGCGACGTCCACGCTCATTGCGCCTCCTTCGCAGCGGCGCCGTGCATCTCGGTCATCTCGATGCTGCGTCGTTCCCGCGCTGAAACATAAGTCGCCTCGACGAGCGCGAGCGTCGCGAGATTGTCGCGCCCGCTCGTCGCCGGCTCGACGCCGCGGCGCAGGCAATCGATCCAATGCGACTGAATGCTCGCCACGCTGCCCTGGATCGCCTCCCACGGCGCGCTCGCCCACGAAAGCGGCGGCGGCGCCACGTCGCGCATTTCGGTTCCCGCCGCGGTATGAATCTGCAACCGATAGTCCGCGAATAGCCGCAGCGTGCCCGCCGAACCATCCACTTCGACCAGCGTTTGCGGAAACAGCTCGCGCGGCAGCCGTGTCGCGTAACTGCAATCGACGATACAGGTCACGCGCTGCTCGTGGCTCAGCATGATCGTCGCAACGTCCTCGCCTCTGATCGCCGGATTCACGCGCGATGTGCTCGCATACAGCCGCTTTACGTCGCCGAACAGAAAACGCGCGATATCGAGCACATGAATGCCGAGATCCTCGACGATAAAGCGCTCGCCTTCGGCCAGATACGGTTGGCCGCTGAACACGTCGAACCCCGAGCGGAACGACACGCGTCCCCAGAACGGCTCGCCGATCTCGCCGCGATGCAAGGCCGCGCCGACCGACTGAATCGCGCTTTGCCAGCGGAAATTCTCGTGAACCATCAGTGCTACGCCCGCCTCGTGGCACGCGTCAACCATCGCGCGCGCATCGTCGAGCGAGCGCGCGAACGGTTTCTGACAGATCACTGCGAGCTTTGCCCGCGCGGCGAGTTCGACGAGCGCTTTATGGCTCGCCACCGTGGTTGCGATATCGACGAAATCCAACTGCTCTGCCGCCAGCATCGCGGCCGCATCGCTGTAAAGACGCTCGATGCCGAACTCGCGGCCGGCCGCCTGAAGCCGCGTTTGGTCTGCGTCGCACAGCGCGACGATGCGCGCCTCGCCGATTTCGCGCCACGCGTGCAGATGATTCCGCGAGAAAAACCCACAACCGATCAACGCGCCTTTGAACACTGTCTGTGCCCCGTTGGAATGCGTGTTCGTGCCCGCTCCGCTCATCGCTCAGCCCCCCGTCGCCGCTTGCTTCTGCAACGCGAAGCGCTGCTGCACGCGCCGCTGGATCTGGTCGACGACCACCGCCGCGACGATCACCACACCCTTGATCACGGTCTGCCAGAACGCGCTGACGCCCATCATCACGAGCCCGTCCGACAGAATCCCGATCACGAACGCGCCGATGATCGTGCCGCCGATCTTGCCGCGCCCGCCGGACATCGAGGTGCCGCCGAGCACGGCCGCCGCGATCGCGTTGAGCTCGAAGGTTTCGCCGCTCATCGGATGCGAGGCGACCAGTTCCGACGCGATGATCAAGCCGACGATCGCCGCGCACAGCCCCGAGAACATATAGACGAACATCTTCACGCGATTGACTCGCACGCCGGACAATTGCGCCGCGCGCTCGTTGCTGCCGACCGCGTAGATCTGACGGCCGAGTGGCGTGCGCCCGGCGATGTACGCGGCGATCGCGCCGACCGCGACGAGCAGCCAGATCGTCAACGGAATCCCGAGGATCGTCGCCGAGCCGATGACCGGAAAGCCGGTGGTGCCGTAGTCCGGGTCGCCGGTCAGATTCGGGAACGTCTCGCCGTTCGACGACAGCAGCGCGGCGCCGCGTGCGATATACAGCGTGCCGAGCGTCGCGATGAACGGCGCAACGTTCAGCCGCGTAATCAGCAGTCCGTTGATCGCGCCGACCGCGACGCCCGTCAGCAGCGCGACGACGATCACTTCGGGCACGCTCAGGTAAAGCGTGTATTCGTCGCCGAGCGGGATGCCGTGCAGAATCAGCCCGCCCGCCACCATGCCCGACAGGCCGACGATCGACCCGACCGACAGATCGATGCCGCCCGCCACGATCACGAAGGTCATGCCGATCGCGAGAAAGGCATTGAGCGCGACATG
This sequence comes from Paraburkholderia sprentiae WSM5005, assembly GCF_001865575.2. Classification (NCBI taxonomy): domain Bacteria; kingdom Pseudomonadati; phylum Pseudomonadota; class Betaproteobacteria; order Burkholderiales; family Burkholderiaceae; genus Paraburkholderia; species Paraburkholderia sprentiae. The sequence goes on along the minus strand of NZ_CP017563.2, from coordinate 408,057 downwards.
GCGCGACATGATCAACAGGTTCTCCCAGCTCACGAAGTTGTGCGCCGCGAACGAGAAGAAAATCACCACCGCGAACAACGCGATGAACGTGCGCAGTTTCAACAGCAACAGGAGCGGCGCCTCGCTCAGGCTCGCGCCCGACATCTCGCCCTTCAAGATGATCGCCATCCGGTTCTCCCTCATGCAGTGATTGTGTGGTTGGATGCGCTGACGTGAGCGGTACGATGCCCGATCGCCGATGCGGCGACGAGCGCGTCCTGGGTCGCGTCGGCGGCGTCGAATTCGGCGGTCAGCCGCCCGTTCGACATCACCAGAATGCGGTCGGACAGCGCCATCACCTCTTCCAGATCCGACGTGACGAAGAGAATGCCGAGCCCTTTCACGGCCAGATCGCGCATCACCTTGAAGATGTCCGCCTTCGCGCCGACGTCGATGCCGCGGCTCGGCTCGTCCATCAGCAGCACGGTGGGCGTGGTCATCAGCGCGCGCGCGATCACCACCTTTTGCTGATTGCCGCCCGACAGCGAGCTGACCGGCAGCCGCCAGTCCGCGACTTTGATCGCGAGCTCGCGGATGAACTGGCCGATCGAGCGCTGCTCGCGCGCGGAATTGATATGAAAGCCGCGCGCGAACTCGGCGAGGCTCGCGATCGTCATGTTCTCGCCGATCGACAGCACCGGTAACAGCGCATCGGTCTTGCGATCCTCGGGAATCAGTGCGATGCCCGCCGCGACCCGGCCCGCCACCGGCTTGCCGCGCAGCGGCTTACCGTTGAGCATGACCTCGCCGCTCGCGTGGCGGTGACAGCCGAGAATGCACTCGAACAGCTCCGAGCGCCCCGCGCCCATCAGCCCATACATGCCGACGATTTCACCGGCATGCAGCGTCAGCGACACATGATCGACCGTGAAGCCGTGGGTTTTGCCCGGCAGCGATATGTCTCGCACGCACAGCACCTCGTCGCCGCGGGTGTGTCCGATCGGCCGCGAGAAATCCTTGGTATCGCGGCCCACCATCTGGCGCACGATCCACGGCACGTCGACCTGTGCCATCGGCTGATGGCCGGTGATATGGCCATCGCGCAGCACCGTGATGTAGTCGCCGATCCGGACCAGTTCCTCTAGCCGATGTGAGATGTAGACGATCGCCACGCCCTGCGCTTTCAGTTCGGCGATGACCCGGAACAGTACGTCGACTTCGGCCGCGCTCAGCGCTGAAGTCGGTTCGTCGAGAATCAGCACACGCGCATCGTGCGCGAGCGCTTTCGCGATCTCGACCAGCTGCTGCTGGCCGATGCGCAGATCCTCGACCAGCGTGTCCGGACTCAGGTCGAGTTCAAGACGCGCGAGCAGCTGCCGCACACGCTGCCGTTGTGCATCGATGTCGATGTGTACGCCGGCACGCGTGAGTTCGTGCGCGATGAAGACGTTCTCGGCAATCGACAGGTTCGGAAACAGATTGAGTTCCTGATACACAATGCCGATGCCTCGCTGCAATGCGTGCGCGCTGTTTTCCAGCTCGATCGGCGCGCCGTCGAGCATCAGCCGTCCCGACGTGGGCTTCTCGGCGCCCGCGATGATCTTCATCAGCGTGGACTTGCCTGCGCCGTTTTCGCCGACCAGCACGTTCACGGCCGCGCGCCGCACCGCGAAGTTCACTTCCTTGAGCGCGATCGTGCCCGGATAGACCTTCGTCACCGCCTCGACTTGCAGAATCACCTCGTCCCGAGTGTGCGTCGCGCTCATGGCTTGTCTCCGACGGCAATGGCGAGCGGCACGACTTCCGGCTGTTGCGCCGACGAGTCGTACGAGAACGCACCGGTCACGGTGATTTCCTTGCCCTTCAGGCCGTCGCGCGATAGCGGTTTCATCACATGCGTCGCGGCATAGCTGTTGAGCGCCGAGCCGAACTGCGCGTATTCGATCTGATTGCGAAAGCTCTCGAACGAGATGAAATCGAGCGTGTCGCGCAGCGTGGTGCCGAGCACCGTCGGGCCGATATCGACGATCACGTCGACCTTGCCGCCGCCATCGACATCGACGCCGACCGTGCCCTGGCTCGATTGCGTGTCCACTTCGACGATCTTGCCGTGCAGCTTGGTCGGAAAATTCCACGGCGCGCTGTCGTCTTTGCCGCGATAGCCGTACTTTCGGCCCGCCGCGTCCGGGTCCGCGTTGATCGCGTCGCGCAACGTCGGGTAGTCGGTCGCGCGCTTCTCGACATCGGGCAGGATCTTGCTGGACCACATCGACGCGACCATCGCGTTCGGATCGTAACCCGCGGATGCGTACGCATCGCGCGAATGTTTCGACGCCTGCGCGTCATGCTTGACCAGCTTGCAGCCGGTCAGCGCACCGCTCATCGCGATGATGACGAGCGCGCCGCAGATGCAACCTCTCATGGTTCACCTCATGCCACACCGATGGAACAGCATGTCGCGCCGCGGCGATGCTCCCCGGCATCGTCGCGGCGCTCCGCGATCAGCGCAGCGCGAACATGTCGAGCTTGCCGGCGTTCGCCTTGGTGATCAGCGTGCAGTTGATCAGCTGCTTTTCGGGCTTGCCGGTCGAGCCCGTCTTCAGATACTTGTCCGCCTGTTCGACCGCTTCGTTGGCGGCCAGCGCGGCCGGCTGCAGCACGGTCGCGCGGATTTCGTCGCGCTTGATCGCGTCGCGCACGTCGTTGCTGCCGTCGAAGCCGACCACGATCACGTCCGGCCGTTTTGCCGCTTTCAGCGCGGCCGACGCGCCCATCGCCATCGTGTCGTTGCCGGCGATCACACCCTTGATGTCGGGATGGCTTTGCAGAATCGTTTCCATCACCCGGTACGCTTCCGTTTGGCTCCAGTTCGCCGATTGCCGCTCGACCATCTTCAGGTTCGGGAACTGATCGATCACATCGTGATAGCCCTTCGAGCGGATACCCGCGTTGATATCGGACTCGCGTCCGACCAGTTCGACGTAATTGCCCTTCTCGCCCAAGGCCTTGACGAACGCGCGGCCGCCAAGTTGCGCGCCCTGATAGTTGTTCGACACGATCTGCGCGACCGCGATGCCGGTCGCGTTGATTTCGCGGTCGATCAGGAACGCCGGAATGCCCGCGTCTTTCGCCTTCTTGACCGCCGAGATCGACGCCTCTGAACCGGCGTTGTCGAGCACGATCGCCTTCGCGCCGCGCGCAATCGCGGTGTCGACGAGTTGCGACTGCTTGTTCGCGTCGTCGTCGTGAACCAGCACGATGGTGCTGTAGCCGAGCGCCTTCGCGCGGGCATCCGCGGTATCGGCTTCGGCCTTGAAGAACGGATTGTCGTGCGACGGCGTGATGATGGCGATCAGGCCGGCCGCCTGCGCGCTCGTCGTACCGACGACCGCCAGGGCAACCAACGCGAGGGCGAACAACCGCTTCGATGCTGTCATGGTCTGTCTCCTGTGTACTTCGTTATCGGGTACCGCTATATCAAGCACTGCGTCTTGCTCATCTGCTCACTTCCAGAATTCGAGCGCGCCCGCCAGCGCACGGCTGCGCTCTGCATGACGCTCGAGCGGCACGCCTTCCATCGCCGCGATCCACGCTTCGCGCAATGCCTCGACGCCCGCCGCCACGCCGTGCGGATGACCGAAGATGCCGCCACCCGCCGTATGGATCAGGTCCGCGCAGCCGATTGCCGCATACGTGTGCGCCGCTTGCAATCCGGTCTGCCCCGAACTGAACACCGGCATCGCGCGCATCGGCGCTGCGTCGGTCGCCGGCGCGAGCACCGCGCGCGCCGCCGCGATCACGCTGTCGTCCGGTTCGCTGAACTTGTTGCGCAGGCCGTTCACGTGCAGGTGATCGGCGCCCGCCAGACGCCAGAGCTTTTGCCACGGCGCGTAGTCCCAACCGAGCGCCTCGCAGCGCGTCAGATAGCCCCAGCCCGCGCGATGCGCGTGAATCGGCACCTGGCTATGGCGCCGCAATTCGTGAAGCCCGACGAGGCCGATCGAATTGAGTACCGCCATCACGCAGGTGCCGCCTTCGGCCAGCACGAGATCGTGACGGCGCTTCATCTGGTCGAGCTCGCCGGTCAGGTTGAACGCGACCATCACCTTCTTGCCGGTGCGCTCCGCGTGCTCGTTGACCACCCGCATCACCGCGCGCACGCGCTCGTCGAACGGGCAATGCGGACCGTCGCCCTGCAGTTCGTCGTCCTTGATGAAATCGATGCCGCCCGCGACCAGCTGCTTCACCTGCTCGGCGGTTTCCTGCGGCGACAAGCCGACGCTCGGCTTGATGATCGTGCCGATCAGCGGGCCGCGCGTGACCCCCGACAGCCGGCGCGTACCGTCGATGCCGAACGCGGGCCCCGGATAGGCGGCCGCGAACGACGCCGGCAGTTGCAGATCCTTGAGCCGCAAGCCCGACACCTGGCGCAGCTCGAACAGGTTGCCCGCGACCGTCGACATCAGGTTCGGCAGCGATGCGCCGAAGTTCTCGATCGGCCATGACAACTCGAGCATGCACTGCGTATAGCGTTTCGCCTGCACGCCACCGCTCAGACTGGGCGTGTCGCTGTGACCGAGCACCGCCAGACGCTCTACCCGCGCGCCGGCGCGCGCTTTCAGTTCCGGCGTTTCGTTGGGCAGCGCGACAAAGGTGCCGCTCGACTGCTCGCCGGCGATCACGTCGGCGGCCTGTTGCGGGTCGACGCCGGTTTCCAGCCAGTAGGTCGCGTGGATGCGTTCGGTCACGATGTGCTCCTTGATGAGTAGGGTCTGTTTACATATGGAACGCACGTGCGTTGCCGCGAGAAGGGCCGCTCGCAAGGACTGCGACGCCGCGAATACTCGACGTATTCGCAAGGAGCATGACGCAGCGAGCGGCCCTTCTCGCGGCAACCCCATTTCTAGATTTCATTCCAGGGGAATGCCCGCTATCGGCCGCATGGCGGCGTCGCGCGTCGCTCACGTGGCGCGGCCACGCAGCGCTCCTTACTCCTTGCCCTGCGGCCGATAGCGGGCATTCGCACGTGCGTTCCATATGTAAACAGACCCTAGTATTCGGATAGAGCGGCGGGTCTGCGTGCCCCGGTGACAGGCAGCCTGACCGCATAGAGCGAGGTGGTCGCGCAAATGAAAAGCTGATTGTGTTGCGGCCCGCCGAACGCGACGTTCGCGACGGGTTCGGGCGTGCGAATCTTGCCGAGCAGCGTGCCGTCCGGGTGATAGCAATGCACGCCGTCGGCCGCGCCGGCCCACAGCCGCCCCGCGCTATCGACGCGCAATCCGTCGAACATGCCGGTCGTGCAGCTGGCGAACACCTCACCGCCGCGCAGCGCGTGCCCACTGACATCGAAAGCGCGGATATGACGCGGACCGTTTTTCACATGGGTGACGCCGCTGTCGACGATATACAGCCGCTGTTCGTCCGGGCTGAACGCGAGACCGTTCGGGCGGATGAAGTCATCGGCGACGATCGTGCATTCGCCGCTGTGCGGGTCGATCCGGTACACGTGGCACGCGCCGATTTCCGACGGCGCGGCGTGGCCTTCGAAGTCGTCGTCGATGCCGTAGGCCGGATCGGAGAACCAGATCGAGCCGTCCGACTTCACGACCACGTCGTTCGGGCTGTTCAGGCGCTTGCCGTGATAGTGGGACGCGAGTGTCGTCACGCTGCCGTCGTGCTCGGTGCGTGTCAGCGAACGCGAGCCGTGTTCGCAGCGCAGCACACGCCCTTCGCGATCGAGCGTGTGGCCGTTCGCATAGCGCGCTGGCGTGACGAATACGCTGACGCGGCCGTCGGTTTCGTCCCAGCGCAACACGCGATCGTTCGGGATATCGCTCCACAGCAGATAGCGGCCCGCCGGCACGTACACCGGTCCTTCGGCCCAACGGCAGCCGCTGTATAGCTGATGCACGTTCTCGCTGCGCCGCACGCAGCGGCTGAAGCGTTCGTCGAGTTCGAGAAAGTCACGCTCTGACATAGCCTGATCGCTCCGTTGTGCCGCTCAAGCCGCCGGACGCGTCGCGCCGCCACTCGCCGGCGGCGTGGCCGAGCGGGCTTTGCGGATCGAGCGGCGCAGCGCGCCGCCACCCGCCAGCGCGAGCACGGTGATGATCACGATGCCCTGCACCACATCCTGGATGCCAGGCGGCAGACCCGCGATCTGCATCGTCGTGACGACCAGCACCAGCAGCATGCTGCCGATCAGCGTGCCGAGCGGCGTCGCCGAGCCGCCGAAGATCAGCGTGCCGCCGAGCACCACCGCGCCGAGCGATTGCAACAGATAAGGCTGGCCCATTTCGAGGAACGCGCCGCCCACATAGCCGCCCAGCAGCAGACCCGCCACCGCGGCCAGCACCGAGCTGGTCAAAAACGCGCTCGCGGTCACTCGCGCCGTGCGTACGCCGGCAAGCCGCGCGGCGCGCACGTTCTGTCCGACCGCCGACAACATGCGGCCATACGCGGTGTATCTGAGGGTCGCGCAAAACAGCGCGGTCACGCCCATCGCGACCAGCACGATCACCGGCATCGCGCCGATCCGGCCTGTCGCGATGAAGTGAATCGCGGGCGAGACCTTGAAGCCGGGGATCGCGCGATTGGCGAGCAGCGTCGCGGTCGCAAGGATATAGCCGGTGGCCAGCGTCGCGATGATCGCGGGAATCCGGCATAGCACGACCAGCGCCGCGTTCACCGCGCCGACCGCGAGGCCGAGTCCGAGCGTCGCCGCGACGCCTGCCATGAGCCGCGCGTCGCTGCCGCCCATCACGATCAGCGCGAGATAGGCGGACAGCGTCATCACGCTTGCAATCGACAGATCGATGTTGCCGCGCCCCGTGGTCACCACCGCCATCTGGCCGAGCGCGCACAGCGCCAGAAACGAACTCGACACCGCGACGCCCGACAGCGAGCTGACGCTGAAGTTTCTGGTCACGACCGACAGCGTCAGCCACAGCAGCACGACGGCAAGCGCGGCCCATGCCCAGCGGTTGCGCGCGGTCCACTCCGCCAGTTGTGTTGAAGTCGAGCGCTTCATTCTTCACTCCCGTTCCGGCTGACCAGCGCCCGCAGCGCGAGGATCACGACCAGCAGCGCACCCTGCACCGCCGCGTTGAAATCGGAGCTGACGTTCAGCGTGCCGAGCAGCGCGCCGATCAGCGCGAGCGCGACCGAGCCGGCCACCACGCCGGCTGGCGAAATGCGTCCGCCCATCAGGCTGCAGCCGCCGATCACGACACCCGCGACGCCGAGCAGCGTATAGCTCGATCCGGCATTGACGTCGCTCGCGGTGTTGATCGCGGTGAGCGCGAGGCCCGCGGTGACGATGAAGGCGGCGGCGAGCACGTAACGCACCGCCGCATAGCGCGGCGCGGACCAGCCGGCACGCGCCATCGCGACCGGGTTGTTGCCGAACGCCCGCAGCGTGACACCCAGCGGCGAGCGATCGAGCATCCACGCGGCGAGACCGGCGACGACGATCAGCACCGGCGAAGTCGGCACGCCCGGCACCTGCCACGTGAACAGCGCCGACAGCCACGCGGGGCTCGCACCGCCCGGCGTCGCTTGCAGCGTGTGGCCGATGCCCATCCAGATGAACGACGCACCGAGCGTGATCACGATGGCCGGAATCCGCCGCGCCTGAATCAGCCAGCCGAGCGCGCTGTAGGTCGCCATCGCGGCGACGAGGCTGAGCACGCCGAGCGCCGGCTGGTCGAACAGCAGCGTCGCGCTCAAGACGTTCACGAGCCCCGCGAACGCGCCCGCGCCGAGGTCGATCTCACTGCCGCCGACCACGAACATCTGCCCGAGCGCGACCAGCACCAGCGGCAACGCCGGGCCGAGCAGCAGATCGAGGCCGAACACACCGGCAGTAGCCGGATTCGCGATCATCATCGCGGCGAATACGATCGCGAGGCTGATGAACGGCGCCATCCGCACGACGCGACGGGCGAGCGCACTCGTCCCCGCACGCGAGGTGGTGGACGTCGCGGCCGTGCCGGCCGGCTGCACGAACGAGGCATCGACGATCGCCTGCTCGCTGATGTCCGTGCCGTCCAGCTCGCGCACTACGCGGCCGCCGGCGAACACGAGCACCCGGTCGCATTCGAGAAACTCGAGGTCTTCGGTCGAGTGCCACAGCACCAGCCGGCCCGAGCGCGCGACCTCGGCGACGAGCCGGTAGAAGTCGCGCTTGGCCGGGATGTCGACGCCGCGGGTGGGATCGTCGAGCAGGACGATCGGTGCGTCGGAAACCAGCGCGCGGGCCATCAGCGCCTTTTGCTGATTGCCGCCGCTCAGATCGAGGATGCCCGACGCGAGACGGCTCGCATCCAGCCGCAACTGCGCCGCGGCGTTCGCGGCGATAGCGCGCTCGCCCGCCGGCGTGACGAGGCGAAACGGCGAGCCCGCCGCAAGACTGCCGATCGAAATGTTGGAGAGCACCGTCCACAGCGGAAATACCCCCTCGCGCTGGCGGTCGCCCGATACGAAGCTGACCGCGCCGATGCGTTCGACCTTCAGCGCATCGCGTCGCGCGGCCGCGAAAATCTGGTGCAACACCTCTTTCTGGCCGCTGCCTTCAAGACCCGCGAGCCCGACGATCTGGCCGCGACGCAGCGCGATCGTGTTGCTGCCGGCCGCGCCGCCGGCGAGGCGCAAGCAGACATCGGCGGTCGTACCGGTGGCGCCTTCAGCGGGCTGCGCGTGGCTCGCCTCGCGCAGCGCGGCGGCGGCTTCGCCGCCCATCAAGCGCACCAGCACCGGCACCGATGCCTCCGCGACCGGGCCTTGCCACTCGAGCCGGCCATTGCGCAACAGCACCACGCGCGTCGCGACGTCGACGATTTCGTGCAGCTTGTGGCTGATGAAAATAAACGCGAGCCCTTCGAGCGCCTTCGCACGAATGTACGCACGCAGTTGCCGGCTGCGCTCCAGTCCGAGCGACGAGGTCGGCTCGTCGAGGATCGCGAGCTTCACGTGAGGCGCGGCGACCGTGCGGGCGATCTCGACCATCTGCCGCTCGCCGATCGGCAATTGCCCCGCTTCGGCGTCCACGTCGATGCCATGGCCGGGGAACACCGCGTCGAGCGCGGCGCGCGCCCGCTCACGATAGACGCGGCGCCAGCCAGGCCGCGGCTGCGCCGCTTCGGGCGCTTCCAGATAAAAGTTCTCCGCCACCGTGAGATTCGCGCACAGCGACAGTTCCTGATGCACGATGCGAATCCCGCGCTGCTGGGCGATGCCCGCATCGTAGGCGCCGGCCGCCGACGCTTCGTCGCCGAACTCGATCGTGCCCGAGTCGGGCGGCGTGGTGCCGCACAGCATGCGCATCAGCGTGCTCTTGCCGGCGCCGTTGCCGCCGACCAGGCCGATCACGTCGCCGCAGCTCACCGCGAGCGAGATATCGTCGTTGGCGCGCGTCGGCCCATAAACCTTGGTCAGGTTGCTGGCGCGGACGATGAGCCGCGCGCGGTTCTGCAACTGCACCGTGTCCTCGCGGTTCATCACGCTTGCTCCACGTTATTTGCTGGCCAGCAGATTCTTGTCGACCCATAGCTGGGTGTAGGTGGGGCTGATGATCATCCCCGATGGGCTGTTCACGAAGTCCTTGAGGTTGTCCTGAGTGACGGTGGCCACCGGCATGATCATCTTCTTCGGCGGCTGCGCGCCCTTCACGAGCGACAGGCTCAGATAGAACGCCGCCGCGCCGATGCCGGGCGTCGTGTTCATCGAGATCGTCGTGTAGCCGTTCTTCCTGTTCTGCGCGTCCCACCACTTGATGAAGTCGGTACTGCCGCCGCCTTCGATCACCGGCATCTTGTCCTTGTACTGGCCGCCGTACTGCTCGAACGCCTGGGCGATGCCGAAGTCGTCGCTGCCGCCCTGACCGAGCACCGCATCGACGTGCGGCAGACTCGGCAGCACGTTGGCGATCGCCGACTGCGCGACCGACGCGGTCGCTTGCCCGTACACGGTCGCGACGACCTTGACGTCCGGATAGTGCTTGAGCACCTCGACCTGCGCGTTGTACATGTCGTTGTCCGGTGCCGAGCCCTTCACGCCGCGCACCTGGATCACGTTGCCCTTGCCGCCGATCTTTTTCATCACCCACTCGGCTTCCTGCTTCTTGTAGCCGGTGAAGTCGAAGTTCAGTTGGTAGTTGCACGGCGCGCTGGCGACCGAGTCGAACGACACGACCTTGATGCCGGCCTGGCAGGCCTTCTGGATCATCCCGTTCACGGCGGTCTCGGAGGCCGCGTCGACGGCGATGGCATCCACTTTCTTGAGGATCAGTTCGGCGATCTGACTGTTCTGCTGCGCGACCGAGCCGTCGCCGTTGACGACGATGTAGTCGGCGATCTTGCCTTCCTGTTTCGCCTGCTTCGCGGCCGCGTCGAACGAGTCGACCATCTGATGCCGCCAGGTGTTGCCGTAGTAGGCATTGGCCAGCGCGATCACCGGTTTGTCCGGTGACGCGACCGCATTCGGCGCGAGCGTCGAGACGAGCGCGAGTGCGCCGAGCGAGGCGGCGAGCGTTCTGAGTTGCATGTCTGTCTCCTGATTTTCGACCCGTCGCCGATGCGCGGCGAGGACTGTTCGAATGTGTGCATTCGTCTTGTGTGTGAATGCACTTTAGTCACGCGGCAACGGCGGGACAATCGATTTGTTCTCGGCAAGCTGTGAGAAAATCTCATACACGACAGAGAAAACCCGTACTCGGGTTCCGTGCCGACAGGGCTTTCGTCGACGCACAAGGAGACATTCATGCACACCCCGCGCCCTTCCCTGAACGCGTTGCGCGCGTTCGAAGCCGTTGCCCGCTTGCGCAGCATGACGCTCGCCGCGCACGAGCTGTGCGTGACGCACGGCGCGATCAGCCGGCAGATCAAAACGCTGGAAGAAACGCTCGGCCTCACCCTGATCGTGCGCTCTGCGCAAGCATCCGATCCGACACCCGAAGGCGCGCGCTTCGCCGAGGGGCTGAGCGCCGCATTCAACCTGATCGATGCGAGCATCGAGCAACTGAAGCCCGAGCCGCTGACGCTGTCGTGCTCGACGTCGGTGATGATGTATTGGTTGATTCCGCGCATTGCGGGCTTTCATCAGCGTTATCCGCAGACCGAGTTGCAGTTCAACATGAACTACGACCAGATCGATTTCGTGCGTGACAAGATCAGCGTGGCGATCCGTGCGAACACGATCGAGCCGCCGAAAGACGCGCTCACGCGCCAACTGATGGACGAGTGGATCGGCCCGGTCTGCTCGCCCGCGTATGCGCAGGAGCACGGCCTCGCGACCCCGCGTGATCTCGAACGTGCGGCGCTGCTGTCGACCAGGACGCGTCCGGAAGCGTGGTCCGACTGGTTCAGCGCAACCGGACTCGATGCGGTGCCGCAGGAAGCGGCCGGCGCTTACGATCACTTTTATCTGCTGATTCAGGCGGCCGTGTGCGGTCTCGGCATCGCGCTCGTGCCGCAGATGCTGGTGATGAACGACCTGATCTCGGGCAAGTTGTGCGCGCCGTTCGGCTTCGTGCGTGGGCCGCGTCAACTGGTGCTGTGGGTCGCGCCGCATCTGCGCGCGCATGCGGAGGTCAAGCAGCTGGAGCAATGGCTGATTGCACAGATGAACGAAAGTCTGAAAGAGATGACCGCGTTCCTGGCGACGACCGACAAGGCCGACACGCGAGGCGATGCGCACTGGCACGCGGCGGGTCGGGCGTCGGATTAGCGCGGCGCAAAGCGCGCCGCGTTACGACAGCATCAGCTTGCCGTACAACGCGTTCGCGCGGCTCAGATGGGCGTGCATCGCCTTCGCGGCGGCCTCGCCGTCATGGCGCGCGATGGCCTCGACTATCCTTTCGTGCTCCGCAAGCGTCAGTTGCTCGGCGCCGGGCGCGCGCACCATCGGCCGATAGTATTCGGCGGCCCAGCGGAAAATCGATTCGACGATGGACGGATAGATCGGATTACCGGTAATCGACGCGATCTCGCGATGAAACACCATATCGCACTCGACAAACGCATCGCGGTCCGTGAGCGCCGTGCGTTGTTCCCGCACCTTCGCGCGCAGGCGTTCGATATCGGCGTCGCTCGCGCGCTCCGCGGCCATCCTGGCCGTGCCGGTTTCCAGAAAGAGGCGCGCTGATTTCAAATGATCGAGCATGTCCGGCTGCGTGCGCAGCAGATGCATCGTGCCGACCGCGATCTGCGCGATCAGGCTTTGCGCGGTGGGCACGACGACCCGCGCGCGCTCGCCGTGGGCGATTTCCACGATGCCCGCGCGTTCGAGCGTTTGCAGCGCCTCGCGGATAGCCGGCCGGCCCACGCCGTAGGTTTCCATCAGCTCGCGCTCCGAGGGCAGTTGCTCGCCGGGCGCGACCTGGCCCGACTGGATGCGCTCCATCAGCCGGTCCAGCACTTCCTGATAAAGCTTGCGCCGCTGAATCGTTTCGGCCATTCCGGTTGCTCGCGTCGATGAGTCGCGTCAATGACTCGCGTCGAATAAACCAACATTATTCCAGAAGCCGCCCCGCGCGCACCGAGCCGAAGAACGACGCCGCGCCGACCTGACCGCCCTTCAGCGCGATTTCGAGGCCATCGCGCGCCGGATCGTCCGACCATGCGCGACACAGCGGCGAGCCGGGCGCCATGCCCGCGGCGACGCTCAGCGCCGCGATGCCGAGCCGGCTCGCCACTTCGCCCGAGCTGTCGCCACCCGCCACCACCACGCGCGACACCGCCGCGCGTTCGAGCGTGCGCAACATCACGTCGGCGAGCGCCTCGCCGACGCGGCGCGCGGCCTGCGCGCGAGTGAGCCGCGCGCACGCGGCGATGTCGTCGAAACCGAGCACGTCCGGGTCGTCCGGGCCTTCCGCGCTGAACACGAGCGAACTCTGGGCGCGCGATAGCGCGTCGATGCTCACCTGCACCGCGCGCTCGACTTCGGCCTCGCGCGTGTCCGCGTCCAGCGCGCGCCGCAGATCGAGCCGCTCGACTCGAAAGCCGTTCTCACGCGCCCAGCGGATCTGTCCGGCCGTCACCGGCGAGCAGCTGCCGCTGACCGCGGCGATCGCGTCGACGGGACCGGCCACTGGCAGACCCGGCGAGGCGGGCACGAGTCCGAGCGCGCGCCAGTGCGCCGTCAACGCATACTGCAAGCCCGACGACGACGCACTGAACACGCCCGCGCCGCGCTGTTCCCAGACGAGCCGTCCGGCGGCGGCGAGCGACGCTTCGTCGAGCACGTCGATCAGCACGACCGGTGGATCGTCGCGCTGCAGCGTGCGCAACCTGGCGGCCGCATCGGGCGACGCGAGCTGCACGAAGTCGATCAGTCCGATCTCGCGTGGCGTCTGCCGCGCCAGATGCACGCGCAGGTCCGCTTCGTTCATCGGCGTGACCGGATGGCGCGACATCGTCGGATGACGGTCGAGCCGATAGCCGGTGCCGTCGACCGCCGCGAACAGGTTGCCGAACGCCTGATAACGCTTCAGACGCGGCGCGCCGACTACCATCGGCGACCACCTGCCCGGCATCTGCCGCACGCCGATATCGATCGCGCGCCCGATCGAGCCGGTGTCCGGCGATGAATCGAACGTCGAGCACACCTTGTACTGCAGGATCGGCGCACCGAGCGCGGCGAGGCTCGCGAACGCGCGCGGCAACTCGTCGTCCATCCATTGCGGACTGCGCCCGCGCGACGATCCGGCGAGCCCCACGCAGCGCACGCCGGGAAAGCGCGCGAGCAACTCGGGCGTCGGCACGTCGAAGCACAGCAGCGTGGGCACGCCGGCAGCGCTCATGGCTTCCATCGCGTCGGTCGAGCCGGTGAAATCGTCGCCGTAGTAGGCGAGCAGCAGGCCGTCCGGCCAGCGAGCGTCGGTGGCTTCGCTCATCACGTAATGCGGCGAATGCTCTCGGCGATCTCGGCGCGGTCGAACACATTCTTCCAGTCATCGCGCATCAAACGCGGTTTGCCGAACTCGATCGCCTTGTTGCATGCATCGGAGAACGCGCCGGGAATCTCGTTGAAGATCACCGCGGCCAGAATGTTCATGTGGCCGAGCAGGAAGTCGCGCGCGGCCTGCTCCGGCACGCCGCGTTTCACGGTTTCGTCCATCGCCTCGCGCATCACATGCAGCAGCGTCGCGCAAACCGTTTCCGACAGACCGGGTTCGAGAATCGCCATCTGATCCACACTCAGGCGATACGAACGCAGAATCGGCGCGTAGATCACCTTCGCGACCGCTTCGCCGAGATCGAACGCCTCCTCCGGACCTTGCATCAGCGCGCTGACGACCGACTGCTTCGCGTGCGCGCCACCGAAGTGGTCGTGCAGCGACTTCTCGTCGGTGTCGTAATTGAAGATGATCGGATGGCACGGATGCGCGACGAAGTACGTCAGATCCTTGCGATCCGGCAGATGGCCGGCGAACGGCGCGGCCGCGTCGAGCGTCATCACCATCGTGCCGGGGCGCAGTTTCGGCGCGATTTCATGGCTCAGCTTGCCGATCAGCGTATCGGGCACCGCAAGAATCACGACGTCGGCGCCGTCGAGCGCGGCATCGGCGGGGACGACGTCGATATCGAGTTCATCCTTCAGGCGCTTTTGTCCCGCCGTGCCCGGCTCGACGTGCGCGACGCGGTAGTCCGATTTCAGCAGGTTGCCCGACAGGCGCACGCCCATCTTCCCGCCCGCGCCGAACAGTGCGATTTTCTCTTTCATGCCAGCTTCTCCTTCAGCAGTCGATGTAGGCCGGAACGCGCGGCCCCGGCGAGGTGAATGGCCAAATTGGCGAGTCGGTCAATGTCAGTGTGCTTCCACTGGCGCGAGCGACGCTTCGGGGCTGGTGCGTCCGACGGTGAGTGCCAGCACGGCGGACATCAGCATCATTGCGCCGACGATCAGCATCGGCAGTTGATACGAGCCGCTGACGTCTTTCCCGATGCCTGTGAGGTACGGCGCGACGAAGCCCGCGACATTGCCGACCGTATTGATGAGCGCAATGCCTGCCGCGGCCGCCGCGCCCGACAGAAAGCGCGCGGGCAGCGCCCAGAAGTTGGGCAGCGCGGAGAAGATCGCGCAAGCGGTCAGCGTGATGATCGCGATGCTCGCGGCAGGCGAGCCCATCTGCAATGCGAGCGGCACGCTCACCGCGCCGATCAGCGCTGGCACCGATAGATGCCACGAGCGCACGCCGCGGCGGGTCGCATCGCGGCTCCACAGGTATAGCGCGAGCGCCGCGGGCAGATACGGAATCGCGGTGATCAAGCCCTTCTGGAAAACGTTGAAGTGCGTGCCGAAGCGCGTCTCGAAACCGCCGATGATGGCGGGCAGGAAGAACGCGAGCGCATACAGGCCGTAGATAAGCCCGAAGTACATCAGCGCGAACGCCCAGACGCGGCCGTTGGTCAGCGCGGCAAGCGGATTCCCATGAAGCGCCGGCGCGCCTTTTCCGCCCTTCTCGTGTTCCTCGGCTTCGAGCTTCGCGGTGAGCCAGTCGCGCTCCGCGGCCGTCAGCCAGTTGGCCTGCGACGGCTTGTCGGTCAGATAGAACCACGCCACCACGCCGATCAGAATCGCGGGAATCGCGACGCCGAAGAACATGATGCGCCAGCCGGCGAGCCCGAAGAGACCATGCGCATCGATCAGCAAGGCCGCGACCGGCGCGCCGATGACGATCGTCAGAGGCTGCGCGAGATAGAACAACGCGAGGATATGGCTGCGATGCTTCGCCGGCACCCACGTGCTCAGGAACAGGATTGCGCCGGGGAAGAAGCCCGCTTCGGCCACGCCGAGCAGAAAGCGCAGGATATACAGGCCGCTCAGGCTGCTGACCCACGTGAACAGCAACGCAACGATGCCCCACGTGACCATGATGCGTGCGAGCCAGCGCCGCGCGCCGAACTTGTGAAGCGCAAGATTGCTGGGAATTTCGAGCAGGATATAGCCGATAAAAAACACGCCCGCCGCAAGTCCGAACTGCGCGGCGGTGAGCCCTAGATCCTTGCTCATCCCGTTGGGTCCGGCGAACGAGATCGCGGTCCGGTCGAGAAAATTGATGAAGAACATCAGGGCGACGAACGGCACCAGCCGCCACGACACCTTTCGAATGGCCGACCGTTCGATGGCCGCCGGATCTGGAATGCTCACGTGTCCTCCCGATGAACTGCGCTGTGTGTCGTCGCCGAACTGGTGTGATGAGTAGACCATCCTCGGGAGTGGAGACGACATAGGCGTTAACACCGGGTTCGTGCGATTTTTTCTCACAGCCCGGTGACAAAAGATCCGCCGTCTGGTTGCGAGCGCTCGACGCGATATCGATATCAGAAATGGTTCGTTTGCCGCCTCGCGCAGTCTGTCTAGACTGCACTTCCATCTTGTTATGACAAGCCAACGATGTCACGAACGAACCTGGTCGCGCTCTCACCACAGCCGCTATACGTGCAGATCAAGGACACGCTGCGCGAGCGCATTCTGGACGGCACCTATGCGCCGCACAGCCAGATGCATTCCGAGCACGAGCTGTGCGCGATGTTCGGCGTGAGCCGCATCACCATTCGACAGGCGCTAGGGGACCTGCAAAAGGAAGGACTCCTGTTCCGCTTGCACGGCAAGGGCACGTTCGTGTCGAAGCCCAAGGCGTTCCAGAACGTGACCTCGCTGCAAGGCTTCGCCGAGGCAATGTCGCCGATGGGCTATGAGATCGTCAACCAGTTGCGCAGCCTGAAGATCGTCAAGGCCGATCGCCATGTCGCGCACCGGCTCAAGCTGCCGGAAGGTGCGCCGGTCGCGGAGATTCATCGGGTGCGCATGCTCAACCGCGAACCCGTTTCGCTCGAGCTGACGTGGGTGCCGGAAGTCTTCGGCAAGCGGCTCGCCAGTGCGGACCTTGCCACGCGCGACATCTTCCTGATTCTCGAGAACGACTGCGGCGTGCCGCTCGGTCATGCCGATGTCTCGATCGACGCGATTCTCGCCGACGACGATATCGCGCGGGCACTGCGGGTCGAAGACGGCAGCCCCGTGCTGCGCATCGAACGCCTGACGCACGACGCATCCGGCAATCCGGTCGATTACGAATACCTGTACTTCCGCGGCGACGCCTTCCAGTACCGGCTGCGCGTGGACCGCCAGAAAGCCCGCGCGCGGGGAAGGAAAACACAATGAATACACAAGTGCTCGAATACGACATCGTCGTGGTCGGCGGCGGCACGGCTGGCCCGATGGCCGCAATCAAGGCGAAGGAGCACAATCCGGCGCTCAAGGTACTGCTGCTCGAAAAGGCGAACGTCAAGCGCAGCGGCGCGATCTCGATGGGCATGGACGGGCTGAACAACGCGATCATTCCAGGGCACGCGACGCCCGAGCAGTACACGCGGGAGATCACCGTCGCCAACGACGGCATCGTCGACCAGCAGGCGGTGTACGCCTATGCGCGCCACAGCTTCGCCACCATCGAGCAGCTCGACCGCTGGGGCGTGAAATTCGAGAAGGACGGCAACGGCGACTATGCGGTCAAGAAAGTCCATCACATGGGTGCTTACGTATTGCCGATGCCCGAGGGACACGACGTCAAGAAGATTCTCTATCGGCAGCTCAAACGCGCGCGCATCGACATCACGAACCGCATCGTCGCGACCCGGCTCATGACCGACGACCACGGCCGCGTGAGCGGCGTGCTCGGCTTCGACTGCCGCACTGCACAGTTCCACGTGGTGCGCGCAAAGGCGGTCATCCTGTGCTGCGGCGCGGCCGGGCGTCTGGGTCTGCCATCCTCCGGCTACCTGATGGGCACGTATGAGAACCCGACGAACGCGGGCGATGGCTACGCGATGGCGTATCACGCAGGCGCCGCGCTCGCGAACCTCGAATGCTTCCAGATCAATCCGCTCATCAAGGACTACAACGGCCCCGCTTGCGCTTACGTCACCGGGCCGCTGGGCGGTTTCACCGCAAACGGCAAGGGCGACCGCTTCATCGAATGCGACTACTGGAGCGGGCAAATGATGTGGGAGTTCTATCAGGAGCTCCAGAGCGGCAACGGCCCCGTGTTCCTGAAGCTCGACCACCTCGCCGAAGAAACGATCCAGACCATCGAGCAGATCCTGCACACGAACGAGCGGCCTAGCCGTGGCCGCTTCCATGCGGGCCGCGGAACGGATTACCGGCGCCAGATGGTCGAGATGCACATCTCCGAGATCGGCTTTTGCAGCGGGCATAGCGCATCGGGCGTGTATGTGAACGCGCGGGCGGAGACCACCGTGCCTGGTCTTTATGCGGCGGGCGATATGGCGGCGGTGCCGCACAACTACATGCTGGGCGCCTTCACCTACGGCTGGTTCGCCGGCAGCAACGCCGCGCAATACGTGGAAGGCCGCGAACATGCGAGAGTGGACGACGCTCAGGTCACCGCCGAGCAGGCGCGCGTGCTCGCGCCGCTGCAACGCGCAAATGGGCTCGCGCCATCGCAGGTCGAGTACAAGCTGCGACGCATGGTGAACGATTACCTTCAGCCGCCCAAGGTGACGCGCAAGATGGAAATCGGCCTGCAACGCTTCGACGAAATCGCGGAAGACATCGAATCGATCAAGGCCAATAACCCGCACGAACTGATGCGTGCGGCCGAAGTGCGAGCGATCCGGGATTGCGCCGAAATGGCAGCGCGCGCGTCGCTATTCCGCACAGAGAGCCGCTGGGGACTCTATCACCACCGCGTCGATTATCCGCAGCGCAACGACACCGACTGGTTCTGTCATACCCATCTGCGAAAGGACGCGGCCGGCCGCATGACGAGCGAAAAACGCGCCGTCGAGCCGTACATCGTTCAGCTAGCGGACGGTGAGCGCGATGCCTATGACCAGTTGCGCATCCGCGAAACCCAAGAACTCATTGTCGCAAGCTGAGGGATCCGAAACATGTCTTATACACCGCACGAAATCTTCCAGCGCAGCAGCGCTCCGGTCACGATCGACGAAAGCCGCTGCATCGCCGACAAGGGCTGCACTGTCTGCGTGGACGTGTGCCCGCTCGACCTGCTCGCCATCGACCTGAGCAAGGGCAAGGCCTACATGCAGTTCGACGAGTGCTGGTACTGCATGCCCTGCGAACGCGACTGCCCGACCGGCGCTGTCAAGGTCGACATTCCGTATCTGCTGCGCTAGACGCTGCCGCATCGCGACAGCTTCCTCTCCCACTGCTAGTCCGTGAGACCATGAAAACACGCCAACGGCTTCTCCGCCTTTTTGCCACGCCGCTTCTGCTCGCCGCAGCCGTCACCGCTCACGCCGAGACCATTCGCGTCGCGATCGGCACCCAGGACACGACGATCAACTGCGCAACCGGCGGCCTGCTGATCCGGGAACTGCATCTGCTCGACAGGTATCTGCCGCACACCGGCAAATACGCCAACGTCACTTACGACGTGCAGTGGAAAGACTTCACTTCCGGCGCGCCGCTCACGAACGAAATGGTGGCAGGCAAGCTCGACTTCGGCGCGATGGCCGATTTTCCGGGCTCGCTCAACGGCGCGGCATTCCAGAAGGCGGGCAGGAGGAGCATCTTCATCACCGTGCTCGAAGGCAGCACCGAGGGCAGCGGCAACGGCATCGTCGTGCCCGTGAACTCGCCGGTGCATTCGATCGCCGAGCTAAAGGGCAAGACGATCTCGGTTCCGTTCGCGTCGACCGCGCACGGCATGCTGCTGCGTGCGATCAAGGCTCAAGGCTGGAACCCGGATACCGACGTGAACATCATCACTCAGGCGCCCGAGGTGGCGGGCAGTGCGCTGAAGGCCGGCAAGATCGACGCTCACGCCGACTTCGTGCCGTTTGCCGACCTGTTCCCGTATCGCGGCATTGCCCGCAAGATTTATGACGGCGCACAAAGCCATGCGCCGACCTTCCACGGCGCGCTCGTCGATGCCGCCTACGCGCAGAAGTACCCGGAAGTGGTCGTCGCGTATCTGCGCGCGGCCATCGAGGCCAACCGGCTGATCGCGCAGGATCCGGAAAAGTACAGCCTGCTCATCGAAAAAGTGACGGGTATCGAAGCACCCGTCGACTATCTCTATCATGGGCCGCTCGGCCTGCAAACACGCGATCTGACCTGGAAGCCGGAATATCGGCAAGCGGTCGCGACCGCCCTCGATACGTTGAAGCTGCTAAAGAAGACGGACGTCAATCTCGACGCGAACACGTTCATTGACGATCGTTACATTCGCCAAGCGTTCAAGGAGTCGGGGCTCGACTACGATGCCGCCCTGAAGAACTACGGCAGGCAACCGCTCATCGCCACGGACGCGAAGACGGGCCAGCCGATTCGCGACTTGCGCGCGGTGGCACAGGTCTGGCTCGCCAACGAAGCGCATGTGCGCAACTACGCAAGCGCCGCGCAAGCGTTCGCGGCACTGGCGAAGATCGAGCAGTCCGGCGGCAAGCCGCGCGCGGTGTACGTGCAGGACCACGATAGCGGCCAGAAGCTATTCGCCTCGGACGCGTGGTATGTGCGCGACGCACGTGGCAATCTCACCGCCTTCCTGCAGAAAGCCAGCGCCGATGCCTATGCGCAACAGAGCTCGGGCACAGTCGTCGACTATGCCGCAGCGCAAACCGGCGCGCCGCAGGCGATTGCCGCTCGCTAGCTCCCGTTCATTCGCATTAGCCGAGGAATCTGCATGTCTGCCACACTCGATCTGACCGGACGTCAACGCGAGGCCGCGCGCGAAGCCACGCCTGCAAACGCCGTTGCTCGCCCATCATCCCCGCTGCGCCGCCGCGCGTGGCGCGCCGCATCGATTGGGCTATTCGTCGCCGCCTGGCAGGCCGTGGTCCACTATCACGTGTCGCTCGGCATCGTCACGTTTGCGAATGTGCCGTCGCCGGGCGAGGCGGTTCCGGCGCTATGGGCGCTGCTGCACTCGCCGAAGCTGCCCATGCATCTGGCCGCGAGCGTGACGCGCGTGCTCGCGGGATTCAGCGCGGCGGCCCTTGTCGGCGTCGCGCTTGGGCTCGCGATAGGCCGCTATCGCGCGCTCGAGGACATCCTGCTGCCGCCGCTCGAAGTGTTGCGCCCTATTCCGGCGGTCGCCTGGATTCCGCTAGCGATCCTCATGTTTCCTTCGTCCGAACTGAGCATGATGTTCATCACGTTCATCGGCGCGCTGTTTCCCATTCTCCTGAACACCATTCATGGCGTGGAAGCCGTCGATCCCCGCCTCGTCGCCACCGCGCGCGGGTTGGGTACCCGCACGCTGTCGCTTTACGCGGAGGTGGTACTACCGGGCGCGGCGCCGTCGATCTTCACCGGTTTGTCGATCGGCATGGGCACCGCGTGGTTCTGCCTCGTCACCGCGGAAATGATCGCGGGGCAGTACGGCATAGGCTACTTCACGTGGGAATCCTATACGTTGCAGAACTATGCCGACATCGTCGTGGGCATGACGCTGATCGGCGTGCTCGGCATGGGCAGCAGCCTGCTCGTCAAGCGCGTTGGCGCCGCGTTGACGCCATGGTATCGGCCGCGTGGAGAACATCGGTGAGTACGCCCATCGCCACTCGTCCCGACGCCCGCTCGGCGCCGCTCGCGTCTCACGGCCCCGGGCGCATCGAGGCGCGCTCGCTCACCGTGGAGCTCGGGCCGCCGCACGCGCATTTCGCCGCGCTCGACGCGCTCGACTTCCACATCGCGCCCGGCGAGTTCGTCTGCGTGCTGGGTCCGTCAGGATGCGGGAAATCGACGCTGCTCGGCGCCATCGCGGGACACGTCGCGGCCACGCACGGCGAAGTTGCCGTGGACGGTGTTACCGTCGACCGGCCGCATCCCGATCGCGGCCTGGTGTTCCAGCAACATACGCTGTTTCCGTGGAAGCGCGTGATCGACAACGTTGCGTTCGGCCTGAAAATGAAGGGCGTCAGTGCCAACGACAGACGGCGCGAAGCCGCAGAAATGCTCGCGCTGGTCGGACTCGCGGGGTTCGAATCGCACTATCCTGCGCAGCTCTCGGGTGGCATGCAGCAGCGCGTGGAGATCGCGCGCGTGTTGATCAACCGTCCGCGCATCCTGCTGATGGACGAGCCGTTCGGCGCGCTCGACGCGCAAACGCGGCGCATGATGCAGATGCTTTTACTCGACATCTGGGCGCAGATTCGCACCACGGTCGTGTTCGTCACGCACGATGTCGACGAAGCACTGTTCCTCGGCGACCGCGTGGTCATGCTGTCGCAGCGGCCCGCGCGGCTCCTCGCCGATCTGGCGGTGCCGCTCGCGCGGCCGCGCGGCGACGGGACCACGACCGAAGTGGCCTTCGTCGATATCAAACGCCACTGCCTTTCGTTGCTGCGCGAAGCGGCGTAAGCGCAGCCGGGCCGAACGCACCCCGAACGCGCCCCGAATGCGCCGCCATGCACCCTCTACCCGACCGATGACTGCCTGAATCCATGACCGTATTCGCCCCACCCGTGCCGAATGCGCACGACCTGACCGACGAAGCGAGCGCCCTGCTCGCGCGTCTCGCCGATGCCGATGCCGCCGTGCGCCGCATTGCGCTTTTCGAGCTCGCGGATCTCGAAGACGCCGCGCTGCTGCCCGCGTTCGTCGCAGCGCTGAGCGACGATCCCGCACCAGAGGTGCGGCGCGAAGCCGCCTGCGTGCTCGGCGCCTGGGAAAGCGACGAAGTGGTGCAGGCGCTTTGCGTGGCGTTGCTCGATGCCGACGCCGAGGTGCGCGAGGCGGCGGCCCAGAGTCTCTCGGCAATGAAGGAACCTGCGTCGGGCCATGTGCTGAGCCGCTGGGCGGATCGGCCCGAGCCCTTCGTGCGCCGCGCGGTGCTGCGAGGCCTGCGCGAACTGCGCTTTGCCCAGGCATTGGACCCCGCCTTACGGGCGCTCACTGACCCCGATGCCGATGTACGGCTTGAGGCCGTGGCCGTGCTCGGCTGGCTGAAAGACGCACGAGCGCTGGCACTGCTCGCCTCGATCGCCGCAAACGACGCCAGCGCGGAGGTTCGTCGAGCGGCCGTTGGCGCGCTGGGCTTCGCCTCAGCGGACGACCGGGCCATCGTCGACGCGCTGCTCGCGGCGCTACGCGACAGCACGTGGCAGGTGCGCGAAGAAGCGGCGACCACGCTCGGCAAGCTGCGCGCCGCTGCGGCGCGCGCAGCGCTCGTCGAGGCGCTCGACGATGCGTACTGGCAGGTGCGGCTGCGCGCCGCCCGCGCGCTAGGCCAGTTGCGCGATGCACAGGCCGCGGCCCCCGTGGCCGCACTGCTCTCGCAGGCGATCAGCAACCTGCGCAAGGAAGCGGCGCTCGCGCTCGGCGAGTTGGGTTCGCGCGGCTCGCTGCCCGCGCTGCAAGCCGCGCTGGACGACCGCGACCCGGAAGTACGCAAGGCCGTGCGGATCGCAATCGCTCAGATCGAAGGCGGCGCGCGGTGAACACGCCTGACGAAATCCACAACGACGTCACGGCGCGCGCGCTCACGCTGCATTGGGCGGCCGGCCGAACGCAGCGCATCGCCCATAGCCGCCTGCGCGAGGCGTGCCCGTGCGCGTTCTGCAAGCGCATTCGCCTCGCGGGCGGCGTGCCCACGGCGGCACCCGGCCTCACGCTCACCCGCATCGAGCCGATGGGCTACGGCGTGCAGCTCGCGTTCAGCGATGGGCATGAACGAGGTATTTATCCGTGGTCCTGGCTGGAGGCACTCGGCCAAGATTGAGCATGTTCTGTCCCGTCGCGGCTATGCGGGTTCGCGTAGCACTGCGGCTTTCTCCTCGCGCTCAGATCAACACGCATAGGGTCGTTAAAGGTCGTCTCCGGCGTCGCGCCTGCTCGCGCGACGCAAAGCGTGTTGCCGCTGAACCGTAGCGTCCAGCCTTGGGAGTATCCTTGTACGTGCTTGGAGTGCCGTGTAGGACGGAAGCGGGAGGGTGACATATGGATTCCCCGGACAACGAATTCCTGCTGGTGGGAAGCCTCGACGAGCTCCGAGCGAAAGAGCGCCGCATTGTGCAGGGTGGCCAAGGTCCAATTCTCGTCATCTACGACCGCGGGCGCGTCTTCGCGCTCGACAATCGTTGCCCCCATATGGGCTTCCCGCTCGAGCGAGGCACGGTCGAAGACGGCATCCTGACCTGTCATTGGCACCACGCCCGCTTCGACCTGGAAAGCGGCTGCACCTTCGACCTCTGGGCGGATGATGTACCTCGCTACGCGGTCGAGATGCGCGATGGCAACGTCTGGGTGGCGACCCTGTCAGTTCACGCAGATGCTGCCGCGCACTGGCGTCAGCGCCTCGCGGACGGCCTTGCACACGACCTTGCACTTGTCATCGCCAAAGCCGTGCACGGCCAACTCGCCGCCCGTGTTCCGGCGGCCGATATCGTGAAGCAGATCGCGCTGTTCGGAGCGCAGAACCGTGACGGCTGGGGCGTTGGTCTCACGATACTCACGGCGCTCGGTAACCTGCTTTCCGTACTGCCGGAAGACACGGCTTATCTCGCCCTCTTTCACGGCGCGCGCCACGTGGCGGCGGACTGCGATGGCGAGGCGCCGCGGCGAACACGTGCGCCGCTTTCAAGCCGGCCGGAGCACTCCACGCTCGACGGTTGGCTGCGCCTTTGGACCACCGTGCGCCATCGCGAGGCGGCCGAGCGCACGCTGTTGACAGCGATTGCCAGCGGTCTTTCAACCGTCGAACTCGCGGACACCTTGCTGTCGGCCGCGACCGAGCGGGTGTTCGCGGACACTGGTCATTTGCTCGACTTCGTCAACAAGGCGTTCGAGTGCCTCGACGTGATCGGCTGGGAGCATGCGTCAGCGTTACTGCCGACTGTCGTCGCCCAGCTAGTCAGCGCCCGCGGCGCGGAGGAATCGACCGCCTGGCGTCAGCCCCTCGATCTCGTCGCGCTGTGCGACGAAGCAGCCAGCCGGATGTCGCACCTTTTTGCTCAAGGGCGCAGCGAGCAAGGATGGTCGCATCATGCGGCGCTTGCCCGGGAACTGCTGGGAGACGATCCCGCGAAGATCGTTGACGCCCTGAACACGGCGGTGCGCGCAGGCGCCGCGCCCGTTGACCTGGGACTGTCCCTCGCTTATGCCGCGGCGTTGCGCGTGGCCCGCTTTGGCAACGCCAACGAGTACGCCGACTGGGAGACGGCGCATCACGTCTTTACTCATGCCAACGCGCTACACCAGATGCTCATGCGCGCAGGTACCGCGCGCGTCGACAGTCCGATTACGTGCGTTCGCGGCATCCTGCACGGAGCCATGGCGCTCTATCTTGCACGGTATCTGAACGTGCCACCGGCGCGCATGCCGGGCGAGGGCGACGATCTGCTCGACGATCTTCCTGCCGATGAGGAGACGATCCGAAGCGCCTTGCTTGACGCCTTCGACCGGCAGAGACAGGTCGATCTTGCGGCGAGGCTCGTGGCTCGGCATCTTACGCTCGGCCATCCGCCGCAGGCGCTGATCGCTACGCTGACGCTTGCGGTGCTCCGTGAAGATGCCGGCTTTCATGCCTATCAGATGCTGGAGGCCGGCGTCCGGCAATTCGCTGCGTGGGGAAATACTGCAGAAGGCCGACATGTCCTTATTGCGGTCGCCCGCTATCTTGCGGCCCACTCACCGACTGAACGCGCAATGTTGCAGACGGCCGACATCGCGCTGCGCTTGATGCGCGGCGGCGACCTGCATCAGGAAACTGTGCCGACGAAATATGTCTAAAAGTGCGTGCCGGCGTGACACCCGCCGAAGGCGCCACCATTGGTCGCCGAAGCGCCGCAGCCGAACAGGCCACAGCCACCGAGTAGTGCCGACGCGGCGATAAGCATCGCGGCGATGATCAGTTTTGGTCGTAGCATGATCGTCTTTATGGGTGAGCTTCAGCAAAGGGGAAACAAAGCCGGTTTAGACGGTAGCGATCTAACCCAGCGTTTCGGCCACGATCCGCGCAGCCGTTGCTACCACGTCGTTGCGCACCGGCGCGTCCTTGTCGGGCTGTGTGAAGTAGACAGCAAGCACAATAGGAGGCTTCCCGGGCGGCCACATCACGGCAATATCGTTGGTCGTGCCGTAGTCTCCGCCGCCGGTCTTGTCGGCAACTGACCATGCCGCGGGCACGCCTGCGCGTATTTTTGCCGCGCCAGTGGTGTTGCCGCGCATCCATTCGATGAGCATTGCGCGCTCCGGCGCACCTAGCGCATCGCCCAACGCGAGACGTTGCAGGCTTCCTGCCATTGCAGCAGGCGTGGTCGTATCCCGTGGATCGCCCGGGATCGCCGTGTTGAGTTCAGTCTCCCAGCGGTCGAGCCGGAATGGGTCGTCGCCGATCGAGCGTGCAAACGCGGTCACGGCGGCTGGACCGCCAAGCATCTTTATCAGCAGGTTGCCTGCCGTATTGTCGCTGTGCTGCAGAGCGGCTGCGCAGAGTTCAGAAACCGTCATGCCGGTGCCGGCATGCTCTGCGGTAATCGGTGAATACGCGACGAGTTCGTCTTTCGTATAGGCGATGTGCTGTCGTCGCAGGCCGTTTTCGGTCTCGCTGCGCTTAAGGATGGCGGATGCCGCCATGACTTTGAAGGTGCTGCAAAACGGAAAGCGCTCGTCAGCGCGGTGTTGCACCTGGGTGCCGTCGGCCGTATTCAGCGCAGCGACGCCGAGTCGGCCGCCCGTTGCGGATTCGAGTGCGCCAAGGCGACGCTGCGCCTCGGTGAAACCGCGTGTGCTGTCCGAACCCAAAGTACACGCTCCAGTGAACGGGACTGAAGCAACTGCAAGCAGCAGCGCGCGACGAACTGACGAATGTTTCATTTGTTCTTCTCGGCGACGTCAAAGAACCGTTTCGACTGCAACGTATCTGACGGGTTCCTTTCAGCATGCTTGCGCATATCAGGCGGCAGCCCTGGCACCAGCTGCCCGCCGGACACGCAAACACGGTGAGCGCGGACACGCCCGGACGTGCATCATTCCGGGTCCTTCTGAAGATCACCGGATGCGACCAGTTCCTGATCCATCAGCGTGAGCTTAAGCGGCGCATCGGCAGACAGCTTCTTCTTCGTGATCGCGTATTTCCAGCCATCGCCGTTGCCGGGATGACGATAGAAGGCGACGATCGCCACGTACTTCGTGTCTGCCTGCATGGGCTGCGATAGACTCACCGACGCGCCGGGATTGACGACGGCTGCCATACTGGCCTGAAGGTCCTGCGCGAGTACGGTTCTATCGTTCTTCAACAGATCGTCGTAGGACACACCGTCAAACAGCTTGCGATCCTTGAGCTGATAGACGCGGACCGCCAGCGACGTCGAACGTCCCGCGTCGTCCGGGTTCAGCTCGGCACGTGCGGTCAGATCGACGTTCAGCACCTTGACCTGTTTGAAAAACACCGCGTGATAGGCGCTCGAAGTGCCGTCGGACACCGACTGCCAGGCACCGCACGCGGAGAGCAGAACGCAGGACGCAACGGTGGCCATGGTTAAACGAAAAGACATAAGTTCTCCTGATTCAGGCAGCGCGCGGCATCCGATGCGGGTTCGGTCCGGGCGCGGGGAACGCTTCGTAGACGCCGAGCGCAATGGTAATGATTCGCTCCTCATTCGAGGGCAACACGATGGTCCATCCAAGGCGCGGCGACGGCGCCGCAGAAGCCGTGCCGACCGAGGGCGCCGGCGCGAGACGCGACGATACCTCCATGCGCAGGTGGACGTCGGCCTTGGTGCCGACATACAGACGGAGGAACGCCATCAGCTCGCGATGCAGCCACGCGCCGGGCAGCAGGTCGTGCGCCTGCTGTCCGCCCGAAGGGCGCAGCGTCACCCGCACGGCACGACTGCGATACGTGAGGCGATTGCCGAGCACATAGCCGCCGCCGAGTCCGCGACGCTGGCTGTCTTCCTGAGCGCGCCCCGAAGCAAGTCCGCCGGGGGGACCGGCGAGTCTGCCTGACGACGTGAGCGGCCGCGGCTGACCAGCACGCATGACCGTTGGCCAGAATTCGTCGACGCGCACCTCGACGCCGGGTGCGGCCAGCGCCACCACGCCGGCGAGTCCCTCCGGCGTGCGCGTGCGCTGGACCATGAGACCGAGCAGCGCGAGCACGCGCGAATCCGCCAGACCCGAGCGGCCCGGCTTGTCGCCCCAGCCGAAGCCGGCGAGACACAGGAGGTTGCGCGACTGCGCATCCGTGCCGCCCGGGCGGAAACTCTCCGGATAGCGGTATTTCTTCCAGGCGCGGTACAGCAGCGTCACGTAGCGGTGGTTGAACTGGTCGAGAAACGCCTCGACAGCCTCGTGCCCCTCCTCGCGCAGCACGATCTCGTCGACCATGTGCGATGGCATCGCGGCGTCGACACCATACAGACCGAGGAAGGTCGTGCGCACGGTCGGCGGCGCATCGGGTAGCTCGTCGTCGAATTCGACCCCTGCGATCTCACCGGCCGGAAACCCGAGGCGCGCCCGTGGGCGGAACCGCACCGGCTCGTGCTCCGGCGTATCGCGCGTGCCGAAACCGGGTTGATTCTCCGGCGGGACTTCCTTCGGGGCGCCGGATAGGCGCACTTCAAGCAGCCTGCACAGCTGCATGAAATTCATCGTCGGGGCGCGCGCAAGCAACGACGCCACCAGCGGGTCCAGGTTGGGTAGCTCGCGTGGTGTCATAGGGGAGCGCGCTGCGCCTTGCTGCGCGGCCATTCGGTACGGGTCTGCGACGGCAGGCTCACGATGGCGAGCTTCGTGAACAGGTTGATCTCCGCATACAGCCCGAAGAACCGGTGCAGCAGTTCGCCGAACAGCATCACGTCGCCCTCGCCCGCGAACGCGTGGGCATCGAGCGTGACTTCGATCAGTACGCCGCGCTCGACCGCCCCGCCGGATACCTCCTCGAGCAGTTCCTCCGACACGTGCAGGATGCCGGCAAGACGCCGGCGGTTGAGCTCGTCGCTGGTCCAGTCATAGAGCGCCAATGCACCGCGCAGCACTTCCGCGTCCATCATCGACAGGAAGTTGGGCGCGAGATGCGACAGTACCCGCCACTGGAAGCGGTCGCCGGTCGGCGGATAGAGCGGCAAGGTCGGCGCAACCAGATTGCGCACGCCCGCGACATTCGGCGTGCTCGCGGCCAGTTCATCGATGCTCGCCTCGCGCAGACCCTTGCGCGGCAGCAGCCCGTTCGTGCCGGTCACGCGCAGCGATACGCTCTCCTCGGGCAGATCCTCCATCGTCTCCCACGCGTGGCCGCCGAGGATCACCCAGGTTTCGTGAAGACCGGTCACGCCGGGCCGCACACGGGTGTGGAAATACCGCTCCGGCGCCTCGTGCCGCAGCATGCCGCCGCGATGCCGGAAGGTCGCGAACGGCACATATTCGTAGCGCTCCGCCGTCACATGGTCGAACGATTCGATCGCGTCGACCGAATACGTCTCGACGTGTTCACCCCGGTGCCCGGCCGGCACGACCCGGTATTCGGTCTCGTGGTGATCGATCACGACCGGCTCGGCGTCGAGTTCGAACAGGTTGATGACCGGCGTGCAGAAGAGCCGCAGGTTCTCCGCACTGAAACGCTGGTCGGACGGATACGCACGCTGGAGCACGATCTCCAGTTCGAAGCGCGTCGTGCTCGCGGGCAACTTCTCGACGTCGAGACCACAGAGGTCGGCGAAGAGGAATTTCTCGCGGAACGTGAAATATTCGAGCAGCAGCTGGTAGCCAGAAAACGACGCCTCGGCTTTCGGCCAGAGGCGCTCTTCAGTCGAGAAGCCCGCCGGCTCGATGCTGACGCCAGCGAGCGGCAGCGCCTCGCCATCGCGCACTTCGGGGATCCGCCACGCAATCGAATCCACCTGGCGGGTCAGCGCAAGATGCATCGCGAACGCGGTCGGCAGATCCGCGTTCAGGTACAGCCGCACACGGGACAGGTCCGTCGCCTCGCGGCGCGCGGACTGGTCGAGCTCGAACCCCACGCGGATCACGGAGCGGCCGTCATGTCGCACCGTCGGGCTCGCGTGCGTCAGACGCAGCGGCTGCAACGTCACCTCTTGCGTGGTCCGGTACAGGCACTGTACGGTCTTCGGCGTGGTGCCCTCGGCGCCCGCTGCCGGCGGCACAGCGATCGATGCCGAGCGCACCGGCACGCCGGCGGGCACTGTTTCGGTCTTCTGCAGTTTCTCGGCGAGCGGAATCAGCTCGACCACCGACAGCGATGGAATCATGCGCAGATAGTGTGGCCACAGCAGGCTCACGAGGCCCTCGGTCAGCTCGGGCAATTCATCGTCGAGCTTCTGCTGCAGGCGTCCGGTCAGGAACGCAAAGCCTTCGTGCAGGCGCTCGACGTAGGGATCACGGTCGCCGACGCGATCGAGATTGAGCATGCGCGCCCGGTCAGGATGCGCTTTGGCGAACTCTTTGCCGGACTCGCGCAGATAGCGCATTTCGGCTTCGTAGTAGCGCAGGATGGGATCGTCGTGTTCCATGGATTTTCGTTCTTATGAGAGGGTCACCGCACGGGCGGGGTCGAGCACGCTCAGCTGATCGCGCAACTGCTCGATGCGGCGTGCGAGCGCCGGTTTGTCCGCATCCTTGCGGCTGCTCGCGGCTTTCAGGGCTCGCATCAACTGATGCTTGACCTCGAAGATGAGCGCCGGCTCCCAGCGCATCAACGGCAACGAGCAGGCGGCCGAATCGAGTTCTCCCAGCAACGCTATCGCCGTGTCGGCGCGGCCCGCGTGATCGGCGAGTCGCGCCATTACGAGCCGCTGCAGGTAGCGCTGGCGTTCGGTCCGGATGCCCGGCAGTGCGTCGAGCCACGCGAAGGCCGCTTCGATGCCGTCGCCGGCCGCCATGTCGCGCGCCTGCGCTTCGATCTCGGGCCAGTCGCCGGCGGCGCCGTCGTCGCTGTCGGCGGACACCGGCAGCGGTGCGACGCTCTCGCCCGCCTCCAGATCACGCACGACCGCGTGCCGTGCAATCCACTCCAGCGTCGCGTCGTCGGCGAACGGCGTGCCGTCGTTGAACGCGAGCCGCTCGATACCCGGTAACCGTTCGAGGAACAGCGCGAAGTCGGCGCGCAGCAGCTCGCGCCACGCGTTGTACGGTGCGCCGACGTGATCGAGCGCGACGTGCTGGAAGTACTGCAGGTCGAACCAGAGGTGATTGACCCCCTCCATGTACGCCCCTTCGACGCGCTCCAGCAGTTCGTGCCACTGCTTCTGCAGCACGAGCCGTTTCATCTGCTGACGCAGCTCGCCGCGAGGCGGCACAAGCCGCGTGCGTGCGGCCGCGTCCGCGGGCGGGACCTCGTGCAACGTGTCCCAGCGGATGCTGCGCACGAGCCGCACCGAGGGCAGATAGCCATTTTCCTGATCGCGCAGCCACGTCGCCATCGTGCGCGCCTGGTCGAGCAGATCGCGCGTGGATGCGATCGTGCCGGATGCCAAAGCGGCACCTGCCACGGCGAACGGCGCGGTCGCGTCGGGCTCCGCGCTGCGCGCGGGCTCGTCGTTGCGCTCGAAGCGGGACACGAGCGGGCGCAGGTTCGGCTGAGCCGCTTCCGGCCAGGCCCCGGTACGCGTCACCAGCAGGTCGAGCGCGGCAATCGCGCGTTCGAGATCGGCCGGCGCGAACTCACCGCGGCTTGCCAGCAGCTCGATCACGCGGGTGGTGGCCAGCATCTCGAGCGCACCCTTCTTCGCCTCGGCGCGTGCGGGCAGCAGGGCATCGCCGAACCGATCGATGAGCGCGGCGGCCAACTCGAGCCCGTCCGCGAAACCGGCCGGGCCGTCCTGTCGCAGCCGTGCGGACGCGTAGTAACTGGCTACACGAAGGTCCTTGCCGGTTTCCTTCGTGAGCTGTTCGCAGGAGCGGACGATCAGGCCGTCGTCGATGCCGGAAAGCTTGCTGGCCTCGTCCTTCAGTTCGAAGAACGCATCCTCGTAACCCGGATCGCGGCCCACGCCGTGATCGCCCGGCAGTGGCTGCAGCCAGGCGTCCCACGCTTCCAGACGCGCGCGCACCAGTTGCTCCGCGTCGCGGGACGGAAAGAGACTTTTGAGCAGACCGGCGAGCATTATTCGACCTCCGCAAGGAAGCCGCGAGGCAGCGGCGTTGCGGCGTGCCTTGCCGCGGTGATTGCCGCCGGCGGCAGCGGCGGCGGAGCGGCCTCAGCCAGCTTCTGCGTGACCCGGGCGCCGGCCGTCACGAAGATCCGCGTTGGCAGTGTGAAATGGCGCAGTTCGAGCACGTCGAGCGGGCCCTGGCCGGCCTCGCTGCGCAGCTGCACGCGCAGCGGGATACCCTGACTCCGGTCCGGGGTCCACGACAGCAGATAGCGCGCACTGTCCTGCGGTGTGACCGTGGCGTGCTCGAACAGACGGATCAGCCCGAACCTGCCCTGCGCATCGAGCGTCGAGCGCAATCCGCCCTGCTCGGTCTGCCACTCGATATGCGTGAGATTCTCCAGCGAGTCGCCCGGCCAGACGAACGGCGTCCACGCTTCCTTCTGGTTGAAGTAGTGCAGCTCGCGGCCCGACAGCACGAATTTCATGTCCGTCACGCCTGGTGTTGGCACCGCGCGCAGTTCATAGCGCACCTGCGCATCGCCGGATGGAAACAGCACGGTCGCCACGCGCGTGAGCCTGTTCAGCTCCGTGAGGAAGCCCGGATCCAGTGTGAGCGCGCCGTGGCTGGTGCCATGATCAGCCCCCTGGGCAGCGACCCATCGGTCGCCCTGCCGTTCGACGATACCCGCCAGCTGCGTCGTCACGAACCCTGTGATGACGCCGCTGTCCGGGCGCATGAAGCGCGCCATCTCCGGCAGCGACGCATCGTTGTCCGAGTCCGCGAACGGATAGCGTCCGCCGAACGTCCGGTTCCAGTCCGCGACGATCGCCGTGCGCCAGATGTCGTTCAGGCTCGCCGCGGCCGGCTGCACCACGACCTGCCAGGTCTGCTCGAGCGGCGCCTGAAAGAGATCGCCGAAGCCCGCCCACTGTTCGCCCAGGCTCGCGGCAAGCCGGCTCGCATAGTCGCGGCTGTCGGCGATGTCCGAGGTCCTGCCCTGCAACACGGCCTGCGCGGCCGAGCGCGCCATGGCATCGGGATCGGCACTGTCGACCATCTGCTGGGCCTTCAGCCGCATCGCGCTCACGCGTTCGAGATAACGTGCGAGGCTCAGGTCGCCCGTGGCGGCCTGCGCGACGGACTTGCCGTTCGCTGGCGTCGCTGCCACCAGGTCGCTGCCCGTCAGGCACAGGATGGGTCCGAAGGCCAC
Organism: Paraburkholderia sprentiae WSM5005; assembly: GCF_001865575.2. Classification (NCBI taxonomy): domain Bacteria; kingdom Pseudomonadati; phylum Pseudomonadota; class Betaproteobacteria; order Burkholderiales; family Burkholderiaceae; genus Paraburkholderia; species Paraburkholderia sprentiae. The sequence continues at coordinate 374,819 of NZ_CP017563.2, read as the reverse complement.
GGCCAGCGGTGCCAGTTGCGGCTGCGTCTGCTTCGACGGATCTTTCCCGTCGGCGCCGACAAGCTGCTGCGCCTTGCTGATCAGGGTGTCGGACAGCGATTGCGTCGCGCTCCCCGCCCCTGCCTGATAAACCACTGCGTTCATCAGGGCGACAAGCGGCGAGCGCTGCGGATCGCTGAGCAGCGTGAGCTGGTCAACCGTGCCGGACAACGTCGGCGCCGGCTGCCAGCGCAGGCTGTTGAGGAACGTCTGCCACGCGCGCGCGTAGTCGTCGAAATAGCGTTGCCGCAACTCGGCCTTCAGGGACCCGGTAGACGATGTGCTCGCGCGGACGTCCGAGAGCACCCAGTCGCCAGTCACATTGCGCTGCTCGCTCGCGTCGTCGATCGCTTTCGCGATCCGCTCGTCCCACGCAGTGCGCGTGAACACGCCCGGTACGGTCGCCGCGGTATTGAACAGCCCCTTGCTGCTCGTCTCGCCGAGCAGCGTCGCGAGCGACACGGGTGGATATTTCGGCTTCGCGTCGTCGAGGATCTGCTGGTAGATCGTGTCGGTCGAGTTCTGGATGCCGCGCACGCCGATGATGGTCTGCCGCGCCGTAGCCACCAATGCGCCGTCCGGAACGATCGCGAGCGATGAGTCCCCGGCGGATCCCCGGCGCCCCAGGTGATTCGCAAAGAATGCGATTGCATGCTGGCGCAGGTCTTCCCACGTGCCGGGTGTCAGCGGGGAACTGGCCGGGCGCGCTGGCACGGTCGTGGCAATCAGCTGCGGCGTCAGGAATGCGGCAACCGCGCGGTCCGGCCTCGCGAGCATCAGGTAGGTCCTGAGTGTGTCGTAGGCGGCCTGGACCTGCGCGTTGCCGCCGCTGGCGATCTCCGCATCCGAGAGCGAGGCGAGCTGGTGCAGACGCTCCTCCAGTTTCAGGCGGATCGGCGCGACGAGGATGCGGCTAACGGCGTTTTCATAACCGGGCCAGGCGGCGTTTAACAGCGCATCGTCGTGGTTCAGGCCGAAGCGGCTGGTCCACGGTGCGCCGTCGCGCTGACGGACTTCGAGCGTGTCGAGCTGTTTGTCCAGGCTGTCGAGTGCGAGCGCCGCCTGGGTGCGGTCCTGCGTCGTCGACAGTTTCGTCAGTGTGCCGGCCGCTGTCTGGATCGCCGAGCGGTTGGTGAAGCCCGACAGCATCGTGCCGGCGATCCAGCATCCGATGAGCGCCGTCGTGACCCATGCCGCCATGGTCGACAGCGAGAAGCCGACGCGGCGGCCGTGAATCTTGCGGCTATGGTCGGCGACGGTTTGCCAGATCGTGCGTTGCTGCGGCGGGAACGGTTCGCCGTCTTCAGAATCGTGGTCCGCAATGGACGGATCCAGTTCCCGCTCCTTGAACAGCGGCGCAAACAGCAGGCCGTGGACCGCGTTGCGCCAGAGGCGTGAGTGGCCGGTCTGCAGTACCAGGTCCGACAACGCACCGCGGAACCCCGCGATGTGGTGCGATAGCTCGGCCGGGTACCGGTCGTTCGGGTCCTGAGTGAGGCGCACAACGCCTGCATCGGCGAGGTTGTCTGCGAGGCCTCTCAGGGAGACGTCGATTTCGTTGGGATCGACGCGCTCGTTCGACCAGGTGAAGCCGATTGCTTCATCCTGGCCCGAAGATTCGCCGCCGAAATCGGTGACGTTCAGCAGATAGGCGGGCGCGGCCCAGCGCAGCGCGCGGGCGTGGCGCGCGAGTCGCTGCGCGGTCCCTTCGGCGTCAAACGCGCTGGCTGAACTGCGGTTTCGGGTCACGGCGACGATCGCGTCGACGGGGCGACGGCGGCGCAAACGACGGATCTGGTCGAGCCATTCGGTCTCGAGCTTGTCGGTGGTTTGCTTTGCGTACAGCAGGACAATGTCGCCGTTGATCGCGTAACCGTCGTCAGCAAGTCCCGGCACGATTCGCTTGACGAGCGGTTCGTCGCCGGCGATGAGCACCCAGCGTTCGCGATAGCGCCAGCGCCAGCCGTGGCGCTCGCCCAGTCGCGCTTTCAGAATTTGACCTCGATACTCGTTGAGGTTGACGACGTCTTCCTTCTGAGCAGCACCGACACGGGCCATCGGGTCTCGATCGTATTGCTTTCCTGCGCGCCCCGGCGCGTTTCGCGCGACAAACTTCCACGCGCCCGCCAGTGGAGCGCGAAGCAACAGAATGAACGAGCCGATCAGAATCACAACGACGATACGATGGAGCGGCGACGGATCGAGGGCCGATCCTTTGAAGTAGGCGAAGAGCGCCGTCGCGGTCGTCGCAGCAATTACAAAAGTCCAGTAGCCCGAGATTTTGCGTGCCTTCATGCGTTGGATTCCACTTGTTCTTTTGATTGCGCAACAGGTTGAGCGACCGCAAGGCGCAACGAACCTTCGCGCCATGCCATGAATTGAGGTGCGCGGGTTTGCGCGGCATGTTCGATTGCGAATGCCGCAGCGAGCCACCCGGCACACACGCCGGGGTTGCCTAGTGCTGTGTCGATATCGTGTACGCCCGCCAGTTCAGCGGTTTGCGAGAGGCCCAGTTTCGTGTCCGAGGCCATCTGAAGAAGCTCTCCTTTGTCAGCGCCGTACAATCCGGCTTGCCAGAGGTCGTTGACCTTCTCCGGCGCTGTTTTGCCCCACAACAGCGCCAACTGGACGACGTCGTCGATTGGATCGGTACCCACTACCAGGGGACGATGCAACATCGCCATGGACCGCAGTCCGCGGCGTTCAGCCAGAGGCGCCCATCCAAGCAGCAGCGCCACTGCGGCTTCGGCACTATTCTCGGGAGGGCTATCGTGTACCTGCACTGACACAAACAGAACAAACCGCTCGAGTGAGGGACCACCTTTGATGTCCAGCCACGCGTCAAGCGCCATCAACCCCAGGTCCGTCGAAAGGAGCGTCGCGGGTGCGCGGCGCAGGTCGGCCTGGGACCAGGATCGACACCATGCCTGAAGACACGGTTCTCCCGCATCGCTTTCAGGTAAATGCAGACGCACATCTAGCGCCACGTCTTGCGGGAGCGCCGTGATTGCGGGACGTATCCGGTTCAGTAGACTCTCGAAGCACGGGCCATAACGTCCCATCCCGTCCTCGTTATCGATCAACGACAGCGACGTCTGACGCTTCCCGTCTTTACCTTCGGGAGACGTTTGCGCGGCGAGCGCGGTCTCGCCCTGCGCGATCTTGCTTGCGACGTCTGAAGCGCCAGCACCACACAGGTAGCTCAACCCCATGACGGCGAGAGGTTCGCTTGCAAAGCGAATCGCTTTGCCCCGGTCCTCCTGAAGAACTTCATGCTCCGCTTTCAGCCGCGCGATCTCTTCGTCGTAGTAATGCAGCCGCAAACCAAAGGCGAGCGTCCACGCGAGTGTAGGCAACACGAGCAACTGCACCCAGAACCACGGCGTGCCGGTGGGTTCCGTTTTGGGCCAGGTGAGCAGCGTACCCACGATCCCGGCAAGCATAAAGACCACGAAAAGCGCCAGCCACACGATGGCTCGCGGGGGGCGAGGCTCGTCCGACAGCTTTGCGGGAGAGACGGGAAGTACAACTGGCATCTTGTGTTCTTCAGACGAGGCTGGAAATCAGGCGGCAACCGCACATGGCCCGATAACCATGGCGAGCGACCGGCATCCCGTCATCTTTCATCGTTTCGTCACCATCAATAATGAGATTGGGCTTGATGTCATGTTTAGGGCAGGACACCTCGTCGCCTTTGCGCGCAACGAGACGGCCGCCGAATTTCATTGTTTTCGAGGCGGTGATCACTTCCCCGCCATGATCGGTGGAATCGCCCAGGAGAACCAGATCGATCATGCTTTAGTCCCTGATGAGATTGTTGAGTGAGGAAGCATTGCCAATAGACGAACCAAGCCCCAATGGATCCGGGTATCGCTGCGAGCCCTGGCTCCAGGTTCCGGCATCCTGAAGTCCTTTCAGCTCCGCCTGACGGATCCGGTCCGGGTCAGGCAGCAGTTTCTTCCGCGCGTCGCTGGCAGCGTCATTCACCTTGTCGTGCAGTTGATCCTTGCGGCTCTTGTCTTCGATCGACCGCAACTGCAAAAACACTCCATCGCCGAGCGAGACGTTATTCGCCCGGGTGATGGTGTTATGGACAAAGTTGTCGAAGAAGGCCGTCACCTCTGCCGACAAAGGTGCCGGTTTCACCCACGCCGTCGCTAACTCCCGGATCGCCGGATCGCGAATGTCGTCCAAGGTGTGGGTCTGGCCCATCAGATCAGGCCGCAGCGCCCCTTGCTCCGCCTCCTTGTAATAGTCCGCCCGGACGCCGAAATCGGGCGTGGGCGCGCCAGCGAATATCTCGTTATAGACCGACGCATCGATCATGTTGACGAACAGATGGTTGCCGGTACTGTCCTTGCCCGTGCGATCGTGCAGGGTACGCGCCCACGACACGAACAGTTTCTGATGCGCGAGGAAGTGATGCTCGAGTGTGCTTTTTCCACTGGGCATCAAGGCCGCATACGCGCCAAACAAATCATTGACCGTAAGCGCTTTGCCATTGACCAAAACGCTCTTGGTAAAAGTAAATTGCCGAAGGGTATCGGGGTCGCCTGCTGCACGCAGTTCCTCCAATCTCCGCACAGGCACACCATACGCCCAAGCCTGGTCGAGCATGTTTCGTGCGGATACCTTGGCGAGTTCAGCCGATTTTCCGTCGTCGCCGTCCACGAAGCCACCACCCACGTCAGACTGGCTTCCCGGATACACGATTTCCGTCAGGTTGCCGGATCCTTTCGAGTTCCGCGAAGAATCCAGCGGTTTGTAGAAACGCAACTCGGTGGCAGCCACATGGTGAACAACTTTGCGAAACACACCGGGCGTATCGAACTCACCAAGCGAGCGCTTGCCAGCTGCAATCAATTGACTAATGCCCTCGATGCTGACTCTGGCCGCGACCCCGCCCAATCCGCCCGCTTCAGGAGTGGCAACGGTAGCCGCCGCCGTCAATACCTGCGTTCCCACTTTCGCAAAAAACGAGTCAGCATAGGCGCTGGAAACGCTGTCGAACAGACCCATGAAATCGAACAGCACTTCCGCGCCTTGATAGGTGATTTTTTCGGCGTCCTTCTTGCAGACTTTCTCGATCAGATCACTGGCGAACTTTCGTGCGGCCACCGCGCCGCGGTCATAACCAAACATTGCAATCCGGATGAACCGGATCGGTCTGGGATCGCTTTGGGCCTGCTTAATAATGGCCGTAAAGTCCTTGGTCGCCGCATCGACGCGCGCGTCAAAACCTGTCCCCAGCCAGGCCGCCGCCAGTTCGCTGTCCCGAAGCGAAGGAATGGCGTTCACCGCGACCTGAACGCCGGTTGAAACAATCAACTTCGCACTCGCTAGACCAGTGCCGACTTTCGTGGCAATTGCGCCTGGCTGGATTCCTTCCTCGAATTTCCCAAGAGCGTTGAGAAGCGCGGATTTGATGCCGCCTTTGGTGCCAGCCTTGTAGGCAGCCGTCGCCTCTTTTGTAAAATCCTTCGTCGCATCCTTGCGCGCATCGCTGATGCTATCTTTAACCTGGTCAGCAACTGCGTCCTTGGCCCGATTTGCGGCCTCGGAAGCCAATGCGCCAGCTACCCCCGTCCTTTCCTTGGACAGTAAGCGCCCCATTCCCTCGTAGTAGAGTCTGTAAATTCCCTCTGACTTATCTGTTCCTCGATGCGCATGGTATAGACGGCTCACGTTCGAAGAAGGGTCACTGCTCTTCAGGCTTTGTCCGAACCCATCGAAGAAAAAGCTGACGTAAATTTCCTGATGGCAGCGGTAACAGCCATCCGGTGGCGTGGACGGCTGAGTGCTGGTAAAACTGACTGCCCGTGTCACGCGATCGGCCATCGACGGGCTGGTTTCCGTCGCGGCGGTCGCGGAAATCGCCGTTTCATTCTTGCTCATATCGTCCCACCTCAGTTCTTAGCGTTTGGGATGTGCGGCGTGGTCGGAAAATCCACCCATTTCGCCTCTATTTTTCTTTCTGGCAGGAAATGAAACTCGATATAGCCATCGCGCTTGTTTGGTAACTCCGGCACTGCAATATCTGTTTCGTACGTGTCATTCGGAAGATTTTTGTTATATTGATCCCACGTCAAACCAAGCACGACTTTGATATGCAGCGTTTTGGCACGCTTCGGGATATCGAGACAACAAACAATTCCACCGCCGCCGCCTTTTTCGTGCGCTTGCGAATCTCCGCCCCCGAAGTCGTCAACATCAAATGCGGCTATATTCCGATCCGTATAGTTGTATCCAGTGACGTGATACGGCCCATACGTTTCCTGAGAGCACGCTTTGCCTACCGTAAATACAGTGACACCGGCTAGTAGTAGCAAACTTCCCCAGCGTTTCATGGTCTTCAGCATCGTTTTGTCCTGTTCTCAGTTCGTAGCGTTCGGGATGTGCGGCGTGGTCGGAAAATCCACCCATTTGGCCTCTATTTTTTTCCTGGCAGGAAGTGAAACTCGATGTAGCCATCGCGCTTGTTTGGTAACTCGGGCACTGGAATGTCGGTTTCATACGTGTCATTCGGGAGGTTCTTGTCATATTGATCCAAGGTCAAACCAAGTTTGACCTTGATAGCAGCGTTTTTGCATGCTTCAGGATATCGAGGCAACATACTTCACCACCGCCTCCACCAGACTGGCGAGCTTCGGATCTTCCCGCGCCGAATTCGTTGACATCAAACGCCGCAATATTTCTATCCGTATAGTTGTAGCCAATGACCTCGTATGGGCCGTACGTTTCCTGGGAACACGCTTTGCCTACTGTAAATACAGCGACACAAGCCAGCAGCAGTAGACTTCCCCACCGTTTCGTAATCTGCAGCATCGTTCTGCCTTGTTCTCAGTTCGTAGCGTTGGGATTGCTTGATGTTATTGGACAGTTCACCCGTTTTGTTTCGATCTTCGTGTCCGGCAGAACAGCATTCAAAGATTCGTGTCGTGGGTTTTCGAAGCCTACCAACCCGTTTCGATCACTATGTTGCGCAACACCATCAGCGGATAGATTGCGGCCAGCAGACACAGAAACAGACCAATAACGGAGAACCAGCTAGTTCCTCCCCGGCGTCGCACAGCCACTTGGAACTGCTCCTGGGAGAGGCGCGTGGCACGCAGACGTTCGATTACGGTATGCACGTGCGCCTTATACCAGCCGTTACCTCGCCATCCAAGTGTCGCCGCTATTCCGATATTCAGGACGTCGAGCACCTTGTTACCAAGGGGAGGCGGGAAAAAAGTGATCGACAAAAAGAACACGACACTCCACGCGAAAAGCACAAACAATGCCTGCCAATACATCCTGCGGTATGCCATCCAGAATCCCGAGAAAAGGAACGCAGCCCAGTTCCACGACACTCCGCTTCTTCGACGGGTACCGACCGCCCATTTCTGCTGGTAGTAGTCCGCCTTCTTTCCAACGAAAAATGCGACAGCGACGTCATTCGGGTCTTGCATATGTTCAGTTTTCAATTAGCGCGTCAGTAGAAAATTAGTGAAAGCTCGTTGTCGACAACAGTTCATCCCATACGTCGCCTGGCACCGAGGAGATCTTTTCCTGAAAAGTAGTGCTGCCCCGCTGCTGCGGGTCTAGATGTATAACGATTGCCGGATGCAAATCAAACATCGGATTTATGTTCAAGCCGATGAGCGTGAAGAGCATCAGTTCATCCCGGTTCTTAAGAAGATGTTGCTGCATTGCACGGTCTAGAAGTTCGCGCGTGTGGGCAATGGCGGTGCGGCTGTCGATTCCGGACATCGGCGGCAAGAGTTCGCTCTTGATCTCGTTATAGAACGTTTCGGCCAATGTGGCCCTCGCCAGTCTCTGTTGCTGCCCGATGGTGAGCTTCAGACCGTCGGTCGTCGCGGTGAGACTGGCGGCGTCGTGATCGAAGCCCTCGACGTCTTTCCAGCTACCACGCCAGTACCGCAGCGCACGAAACGGCGCGACGAACCGCTCGCGCTGCTCCGGTGTAAATGCCATCAGTAGCGCTTCGAGAATCAGGGGATCATAGTAGCGAAGCAACGCCTGTCTGCCATCCGCCAATTCGACCTCCGCGAACGGATAGAGCTGATAACTCATATCGGCCAGCGACACGCGCGACGCAACCCAAAGCACAAGATCCATGCGCTCGCTCTGCCGCAGTAGCGCCCGTGCGAGCGCCGCGTGCCCCTGATTGTCCAACCTGATCTCGACCAGGTAAGGCGCAATCGCGGGCGAGGCCGCTTCCAGCATTGTCTTGGGATAAAGGCATTGCCATGCCGCCTCGCGCTCGGTCGTGAGGCGCAACATGTCTGCGTTCAATGCGCCGTCGACGAGCGCATAAAGCTGAAGTGGCGTATCGCGACCCGCACCCAGCGATTCAAACCATTGAGTGAGTTCGGCGAACCGTTCGACCTGAAAAGGAACTACGTTCATATCGGATCTCCTACGCTCGCGGCGTCAGTGCGCTCCGGCTCTGAGCAGCCTGCATTCTGCAATCCTGGCAAACGCCCTGCGGCAATTCTGGCATCTGAATCTTGTCGCTCGCAGCGGAAGGTTTGTCCCACGACGCGCATTTTTCGAGGATATCGCCCGGTGTGCCGTTTTCGATACCGTTGGGTGTGATCTTGATGTACGATCCGCCCGCGCCAATCCAGACCTCCTTCGTGGCGGCGAGAATGAGCTTACCGTCAACGCTGGAGATCTTCAGATCCTTCAACGCACTGATTTCCATCTCGTCTGTCTGGGCCTGAATTTCGATCTTTCCCTGCGCCGCCAAAAATTTCATCCCGCACTTCCTGGCGAACAGCGAAATCGCCTCGCCCGCCGCGACCGTAAACTTCTTGAGTACGCCGATATCGGCGGCCCCGCCGGCGCTGACCGCCAGATTTTGGCTCGCAGCCAATTGAAGGTGCTGACCGCTGGTCATTGCGATACCGTCCGGAGCGGAAGCCAGAATGACGGCCCGTTGCAGCCCATCTAACCGTTGCTCAAGAAACTGTTTTTGCTGCTCAAGCTCGGCCAGATGAGCACGAGCGGCTTGCGCACTGGAAGTCAGATCCTGCATCAGCGAGAATGCGTCTCCAAGCTGAGCCTTCGCTGCGGTCATGTCGAGTTGCTTGCCGTTTGCCCCTGCTTGCACTTCGGAGGAAACCAGCACGCCCTTACCTCGGACAGCCGTCGGCCCATCGGAGCGCAGTTCCGCGCCCTGTCCACGTTCCTTGCTATCCGCGTCGACCATGTGCCCGAGGTTCAGCTCACTGGTCTGGTACGGCGTCGTCAGGTGGCTGTGCTCGACACCTTCCTTGTCTTCGATTCGCCACTCGGTACCACCCGCGGTACGAACGATGTTCCGGGTGTTGTTGAGGTTATTGACGAGGTCGGGATGCAGACTGTCGTGCATCGAACCGATGATGACGGGCCGATTTGGATCCCCCGCCGTATGGATGATGGCGACCTCCGCCCCATCGATCAGCGGAAAATGGTGGCCGTAATTGTCGCCGCTGTATGGCTTCGCCAGGCGCACCGGCCGGCTTGTGCCCCCCGGGCTCCACTCGTCGAGATCAAACGGCAGCTTGATCACGTACCAGCCCTGCTCGGTCAGGTACGCGTATTTGTAGTTGCCCGGCGACGTGATACGCGCCGGCAGGATACCGTCGATCACCGGTCTCCTGATCGTGTCGAGCGACGTGCGCCACACCCGGTCGGCCGGGATCGCCGTCAGCGTATTGGTGTAGGACTGGCTGCGGCCACCGCTGGATTCCACCGACGTGATAAAAAGCCCATGCGGCGCATCGACCGGATTCTGGTCGAGCCGTACGACCTCGCCAGCCTCGATGGCGAATGCGTTGCCCGTTGCCTTGTAGGTGATCTGTGTTGCGAGCCAGGCTTCATGCCGCAGCCGTGCGATGCGCCGCCCTTCTTCAGGCGTCTCGTAATGTTCGCCCCAGCGATAGTCAACCGCATTGGTCGTGCTGTCGTCGCGCGCGGCGTTTTCCTCGACGAGCAATGAGACATCGGCCTGCCGGTGGTTATAGTCTTGCAGGCGGACGGCTTCCGGGACACGCTGCGTGTATCGTTCAAGTGTCTTGATCGCATCTACGCCGACGCTTTCCAGCCCGGAGTGAAGCCGGAACGGCACAATGCGCTGATTGCGGGCATACGCGTCCAGGTCATCGCCGAAGATAATCACGGCGTGATCGCGCTCCTGCTCGAAGCGGAACCAGATGCCTTCCTCCGCGCAGATCCGCTGGATGAAGGCAAACGTCGTTTCCTCGCACTGTGTGATGTACTCGTGCCGCTTGTATTTCGCGCGTAACTTGAACTCGAAGTCGACGCCCGCGCGGAAACTATAGTGGCGCAGTGTATCGGTAATGATTTCTTCGACCGACTGCTTCTGGAACAGCCGGCTCGTGACACCGCGATCGAGGTCGGCGAGCTTCGGCTCCATCACGACCTTGTAGCGCGTCTCGTCAGCCGAAGTCCCGAGCTCATCGAACTTCGTGATGATGCCGTGCACTGAGTGTGCAGGCGGCATCGTGCTGAACTGTTCAGCGTTCTCGCCGAACATCTTGCGCAGATAGCCCATGTTCGGGTCGATCGGGTCGATGATGAATGTCGCCGGACGCCCCAGCACCTGATCCATCGGAATTCCGGCCATCGGGCTCGTGAATTCGATCTCGTACCTGTAAAGCTCGCTGACCGCGTCGCGCCCGCTGAACTTGAGGATCGAGAACGGCGCCGGGTGCGGCGCCAGTTTCAACTCATAGGCCTGGGAAGGCAAAACCATCGACATTTTCGAAAGACCCCTTGAACACGCGTCACATCGAAGGACAACGCCGGGACGCATGTTTCAGCGCCCCGGCGGGGTTACATAAGTAAAGCGGATCAGCTCTTGGCCTTCGGCATCTGCGACACATCCCGGTCACGAGGCCCTTGGTCCAGCTGTTCAGCTCAAGCTCGAGCAGACGCCGGTCCTGGATCGGCTCGAAGTCGTTCAGCGAGTGCAACGATTGAGATGCGACTCTTTGGAATTTCGCGCTGGAAGCTGTCCATTAGCGCTCCTCGGTTGAACGACGTTCCGGGTTCCCGCAGAACTCGCCCGGTGCGATGCGGTGAGCTCTTGCGAACGGGCGCAAACGCGCGCTTCGCTTCGGACGACTTCTTCAGGTATCCCATAGCGCGGCCTCCATTCATGCGATCTTTATGGCCACGCCATTAAACAGGTTTACCCGATTTTAGTCAAAGCGTGATGACGTTGTTAAATCGATACGGATTGTCAATACAATGTTAATCATTGTTAATTATCGGCCACTCAATACGCATCCACGCTCATCACATGTCGATAATTTGATAAAGCCGGTATGCGGATACGCGAAATTTCCCCCCAAATCCCTGCTGGTCAAGGATCACACTCGCATGACACTTTCTGACATTGTTTCGATCGCCAAGGCAGTATGATCGAAACATCGCGCTCACCATGTGTCGTGAGCGCTGCCTATGCCGATACGGAAAATGTCTCAAAAATAATCATGGTTAATTTCATGTAGTTGGGACGCTTAACCACTTTCTGACTATGCCAACAGAGAATGTGGCGTACAGAATCGGCCCTCGCCATAATCCCGGACAACGGCACAAACCACACCCATGCGGATCGGCAAACCGCTTTTTTACGAAGCGCTGACCTTCACGCAGCAGCACTTTTAGCAGCAGGATCTCCGGTTCACCCACGTATCCCGTCAGGTGACGTGGCTGCATCCGCGCATCATTCGACCTCCGCAAGGAAGCCGCGAGGCAGCGGCGTTGCGGCGTGCTTTGCCGCGGTGATTGCCGCCGGCGGCAGCGGCGGTGGAGAGGCCTGAGCCAGTTTCTGCGCGACCCGGGCGCCGACCGTCACGAAGATCCGCGTTGGCAGCGTGAAATGGCGCAGCTCGAGCACGTCGAGCGGGCCCTTGCCGGCCTCGCTGCCGGAAATGATCTTGCCGCCGTGACTGATGGAATCACCTTCGAGTATCAAATTTGGCATGATTCGTTCTATTTTCTTGGCATGAGGTACGGCTCGATTGTTTCTTGTTGGCATTGTTGCCGGGACAAAATCGCCCTTCTGCGTTCAACAATGACGCCGGCCGAACCCATGTCCCTGCGATTTTCCAATTTAACGGTATATATGTAGTCACCGTTCTCGAACAATTCTGTCTCTTTTTCGTCATCGTTATTAATCGACACCGGCTTGGTCAAAGACAACTCAATTTTCCGTCCGAAGCCATATCGATACTCAAGAACCGCAGCGCCATTGTTGTTTCCGGAGCAGATCGAGATAATTTTTTTGTCAAGTTTGCAAACAAATACATCAAACTGGTCCTCACCACATAGGCTAATGTTTTTCCCCAAGAACTTCCGCCTTAAAAGATTCGCCATCGACGAATCGACCTCATTGCTTAGGCGGTCGGTATAATTTCGTGCAAACAAAGGATCCAGCTTGAGCATTTCGTCCATCAGGACTGGCATGGTAAAAAATATCGCCGCATTGTCAAGAGCTTGATTTCCGTCCGGGCCAACGAAATCAGCTCGATTTGCCGCAATTGATTGGATCAAACGTACCATCTCGACTTCACCAGTTCTCTTGATCCATTTTGGCGAGATTCTGTCGATTCGAATATATCTCCCGTTATCCAGATCAGACTCAATCTCGCCGATTGCTGTCAAGCCATCGTCGGCAGGATAGAGATACGTCACATTGTACGTACCGCTCATGCCTCCATTTTTTCTGAAATTGACAACAGTCCAAAGGCTATTTTCTTGACAACGGCAGGTGCATGAACCGGAAACGTATATACCTCGGGCGTATCTTTCTTCCCGGTCTTGTAGGTCACCGTTGCAAACCCCCAGATGCCATCAGGATTGGAGGGCACGGCAGCACTGCTTAATTCCAGAGTGAAATCACCTCCGGACACGGTTCGCCCTCTCAGTACATTCGAGAATGCAGGCGCAGACAAAAATGCGGACCCTGTGAGGATCATAAGTAGGGCTAAACCATTTGCTCGACGTCGTAATGAAATCACCTATAGCCCCTTGCTAGGAGTTGATGTCTCACCGCGAGCGCGTTCTTATATTTGTATGTTACGGAGTGGACTGCTATCTGTGCCCTGCATCCAGTTTCGGACAGTGGCTGCAGCCAGGCGTCCCACGCTTCCAGACGCGCGCGCACCAGTTGCTCCGCGTCGCGGGACGGAAAGAGACTTTTGAGCAGACCGGCGAGCATTATTCGACCTCCGCAAGGAAGCCGCGAGGCAGCGGCGTTGCGGCGTGCCTTGCCGCGGCGATTGCCGCTGGCGGCAGCGGCGGTGGAGCAGCCTCAGCCAGTTTCTGCGCGATGCGGGCGCCGGCCGTCACGAAGATCCGCGTTGGCAGCGTGAAATGGCGCAGCTCGAGCACGTCGAGCGGGCCCTTGCCCGCCTCGCTGCGCAGCTGCACGCGCAGCGGGATGCCCTGACTCTGGTCCGGTGTCCACGACAGCAGATAGCGCGCACTGTCCTGCGGTGTGACCGTGGCGTGCTCGAACAGACGGATCAGCCCGAACCTGCCCTGCGCATCGAGCGCCGAGCGCAATCCGCCCTGCTCGGTCTGCCACTCGATATGCGAGAGATTCTCCAGCGAGTCGCCCGGCCAGACGAACGGCGTCCACGCTTCCTTCTGGTTGAAGTAGTGCAGCTCGCGGCCCGACAGGACAAACTTCATGTCGGTTACGCCTGGTGTCGGTACCGCGCGTAGCTCATAGCGCACCTGCGCATCGCCGGATGGGAACAGCACGGTCGCCACGCGCGTGAGCCGGTTCAGCTCCGTGAGGAAGCCCGGATCCAGTGTGAGCGCGCCGTGGCTGGTGCCATGATCAGCCCCCTGGGCAGCGACCCATCGGTCGCCCTGCCGCTCGACGATGCCCGCCAGCTGCGTCGTCACGAACCCGGTGATGACGCCGCTGTCCGGGCGCATGAAGCGCGCCATCTCCGGCAGCGACGCATCGTTGTCCGAGTCCGCGAACGGATAGCGCCCGCCGAACGTCCGGTTCCAGTCCGCGACGATCGCTGTGCGCCAGATGTCGTTCAGGCTCGCCGCGGCCGGCTGCACCACGACCTGCCAGGTCTGGTCGAGCGGCGCCTGAAAGAGATCGCCCAAGCCGGCCCACTGTTCGCCCAGGCTCGCGGCAAGCCGGCTCGCATAGTCGCGGCTGTCGGCGATGTCCGAGGTCCTGCCCTGCAACACGGCCTGCGCGGCCGAGCGTGCCATGGCATCGGGATCCGCACTGTCGACCATCTGCTGTACCTTCAGCCGCATCGCGCTCACCCGTTCGAGATAACGCGCGAGGCTCAGGTCGCCGGTGGCGGCCTGCGCGACGGACTTGCCGTTCGCTGGCGTCGCTGCCACCAGGTCGCTGCCCGTCAGGCGCAGGATGGGTCCGAAGGCCACGACCAGCGGTGCCAGTTGCGGCTGCGTCTGCTTCGACGGATCTTTCCCGTCGGCGCCGACAAGCTGCTGCGCCTTGCTGATCAGGGTGTCGGACAGCGATTGCGTCGCGCTCCCCGCACCTGCCTGATAAACCACGGCGTTCATCAGCGCGACAAGCGGCGAGCGCTGCGGATCGCTGAGCAGGGTCAACTGGTCGACCGTGCCTGACAACGTCGGCGCCAGCTGCCAGCGCAGGCTGTTGAGAAACAGCTCCCAGGCCCGCGCGTAGTCGTCAAAATAGCGCTGACGCAGTCCGGCTTTCAGCGAGCCGGTCGACGGTGCGCTCGCGCGGACGTCCGAGAGCACCCAGTCGCCGGTCACATTGCGCTGCTCGCTCGCGTCGTCGATCGCTTTCGAGATCCGCTCGTCCCACGCAGTGCGCGTGAACACGCCCGGTACGGTCGCCGCGGTATTGAACAGCCCCTTGCTGCTCGTATCGCCGAGCAGCGTCGCGAGCGACACGGGCGGATATTTCGGCTTCGCGTCGTCGAGGATCTGCTGGTAGATCGTGTCGGTCGAGTTCTGGATGCCGCGCACGCCGATGATGGTCTGACGCGCCGTGGCCACCAGTGCGCCGTCCGCAACGATCGCGAGCGACAGGTCCCCGGCGGATCCACGGCGCCCCAGGTGACCCGCAAAGAATGCGATTGCATGCTGGCGCAGGTCTTCCCACGTGCCGGACGTGAGCTGGGAACTGGCCGGGCGCGCTGGCACGGTCGTGGCAATCAGCTGCGGCGTCAGGAATGCGGCAACCGCGCGGTCCGGCCTCGCGAGCATCAGGTAGGTCCTGAGTGTGTCGTAGGCGGCCTGGACCTGCGCATTGCCGCCGCTGGCGATTTCCGCATCCGAGAGCGAGGCGAGCTGGTGCAGGCGCTCCTCCAGTTTCAGGCGGATCGGCGCGACGAGGATGCGGCTGACGGCATTCTCATAACCGGGCCAGGCGGCACTCAACAGCGCATCGTCGTGGTTCAGGCCGAAACGGCTGGTCCACGGTGCGCCGTCGCGCTGACGGACTTCGAGCGTGTCGAGCTGTTTGTCCAGGCTGTCGAGTGCAAGCAACGCCTGGGTGTGGTCCTGCACGGTAGAAAGCTTCGTCAGCGTGCCGGCCGCTGTCTGGATCGCCGAGCGGTTGGTGAAGCCCGACAGCATCGTGCCGGCGATCCAGCATCCGATGAGCGCCGTCGTGGTCCATGCCGCCATGGTCGACAGCGAGAAGCCAACGCGGCGGCCGTGGATCTTGCGGCTATGGTCGGCGACCGTTTGCCAGATCGTGCGTTGCTGCGGAGGTAACGGTTCGCCGTCTTCAGAATCGTGGTCCGGACTGGGTGGAACCAGTTCCCGCTCCTTGAACAGCGGAGCAAACAGCAGGCCGTGGACCGCGTTGCGCCAGAGGCGTGAGTGGCCGGTCTGCACGACCAGGTCCGGCAATGCTGCACGGAGTTCCGAAATGTGTCGCGACAGCTCGGCCGGGTACCGGTCGTCCGGATCCCGAGTGAGGCGCACGACGCCGGCATCGGCGAGGTTGTCCGCGAGGCCTCTCAGGGAGACGTCGATTTCGTCGCGATCAATGCGCTCGTTCGACCAGGTGAAGCCGATTGCTTCATCCCGGCCCGAAGATTCGCCGCCGAAGTCGGTGACGTTCAGCAGATAGGCGGGCGCGGCCCAGCGCAGCGCGCGGGCGTGGCGCGCGAGTCGCTGCGCGGTCCCTTCGGCGTCAAACGGTGCGCTGGCTGAACTGCGGTGTCGGGTCACGGCGACGATCGCGTCGACGGGGCGACGGCGGCGCAGACGACGGATCTGGTCGAGCCATTCGGTCTCAAGCTTGTCGGTGGTTTGCTTCGCATAGAGCAGCACGGTATCGCTGGTGATCGCGTAGCCCGTGTCGGTGAGCCCGGGTGCGAGGCGCTTGACGAGCGGTTCGTCGCCAGCGACGAGCACCCAGCGGGCGCGGTAGCGCCAGCGCCAGCCGTGGCGGTCGCGAAGCGTATCGCGCAGCGTAACGATCTTTTGCGGTGCTGCGACGTGCGCAAACGCGGGGCCTTCGCTGGCGCCTTGCTGCCGCTTTTGCGAATCGTAGCGAGCCAGCCACCGCGTCGCGCGCATCGAGGCGACCCAGAGCAGGACGGCTTCAAAGTACTTGACGAAGATCAGTGCGAGAAGCAGCCCCGAGAGGAGGCACAATTCGATGATGATCCGTGTCTCAAACGACCATCCGCGCGCCGGCCCCTCCATCCAGACGGCCAGACCCAATGCAACGAAGAGGATGCAAATCCCGACGCCAATGAAGAACGCTACCGGTTCAGACTTATGTTCATTCATGTTTGTTTTCTGCACATGAGCGCGATCAGATCGCTGCCTTCCCGTGTAAGTATGAGTTGCGGGTCGCCAGTGCGCGCCGCGAGTTCTGCGGCGAGCGCGGTCGCGAGCCATCCTCCCGCCTCACCACAGTCCCCGACCGTTGTTTTAAGGTCGATATTTGATCTTTGTCCGCCGAGTTGAGGCGCAGACCTGATTGCTGCCTCAAGCTCCGGAGAAAGTCCGTGACTCCAGACGGCGCCAATGTGCGTGCTCGTCGTTTGTCCCCAACGCATCGCGTGCTCAAGTGTCTTGCCAACCGCGTCGGCCGGGCCTCGCGCTGGACGATGCAGACGTAGCAGCGGGCTTTCCGTCCTTGTTTTGGCAAGGCTCGGGTGCCCCAACAGCAGCGCGACGCCCACCTCGGCAACGCCGTCCTGCAGGCGCTCGCTGACTGCATTGCGCAATTGAACGGCCACTAGCAAATGAGCGACTTGCGGCTTCATGCGGTCGAACCACGCGTCCGTCTGAAACACTGACGAGGGCTCGGCGGGTGGGTTTATCGTTACGCGTAGCGATGGCGACTTCGCGGAAACAAGCTGCTGCAACCGGGCACGCACGTCAGCTGCCTCAAGTGCGCAATGCAGGCTCGCTTCAATGTGGAGCGCGGTGCGCGCCGGAAGAGCCGCTAGTTGCGGCGCCAGGCTGTCGATCAATCGGACCAGAAGCCAATTGCAAACCGCCTGATGGCGAGCGCATTCGGTCAGTTCGTTTCCTGCATAGAACTGCTGATCCGGGAGTTCTATCCAACGGGCACTGACGTCGGTGTTGGGCTCCGCCCGGCTCGTCCGGGTGCGCAACGCCAAGCTGCCATCGGCCAGCCCCTCGATACCGTTCTCGCCGCGATCGGCGGAGAAACACCACGCATGGCCAAGCAGCGTGAGCGGCTCGCTGGCAAGGGCATGACAACGTTCGGCTTCGCGGTCGCTGACGCGATTTGCAGCTACGGCCGCACTGCGGCGCACGTACAGGTACCCAAGACGAATGCATAGCAAAAACGCCCAAGCAAGCATCGGATAACCGAAGACACAGAACCAGAACCAGGCGGTGTTGGTCGACCTTCCTTTGGGCCACACGGCAATCGTCAGCGCCGCACCAAGGCACAGGACGACACCGAGCAGAACGGTCCAGACCGGTTTTGAGAGCTGTGGTGGCGCAGGGACCGCGATCCGCGGTGGTACGCGAGCAAAGTCAACCGGCATTTATCTATCGGACCGTCGCGCCATCGGACACAGCGATGAGGACACTCCCGCACTGGGTCCGGTCCCCATCGCGCGAAAGCGGCGTGCCCGCATCCTTCATGCTGCTTCCGCCTTCCACGATTTCGTTGTCGCCATGAATCGGGCAGGACACAAGATCTCCCACGCGCGCCGCGCGGCGACCTTTGACCTTGATCCGGTCCGAGCCGGTAAGGACCTTCCCGCCGTGACTCGTCGCGTCGCCTTCATACGCTAATTTTTTCATTTCAATATCCCTGTTCAGGCTGACTCGATCAATGCGACGCGTTGGCATCGTCGTTTCTGTACGGTTGCGGACGCCACTGGCGCAGTGCGTCTGATAACTGCTTCAGACGTGTCCGGTCGCGAGCGGAGACCGGATGCACGGTATGGTCCGAGTCATTTTGCTTCACTATGCCTTTGCTTGTATTGATAACGAGCTTGCCGCCTTTGAACGTCAAATAGGTTGGATCGAATGCTTTTTTAACGATAAGCTAGTCAACATGTCAGCATTATCATTCCAACGAAACCGCCTGAATCCATTTTTGGATGACACGTCCATTCGATTGCCTGTACTCAACTTTCACCCAGTCTGCTCCAGATTTATCAAGCATCCTTACTCGATCTCCCTTCACCAGGTACATCCGCGTTTGAGTGGACAAACTAGGTCCGTCATACAGGCGTGCTTTATCAACTGATATTGTCAAGCCTTGAGACTGGGCAGAAGTATTTCATTTCATTCCGAGCTTCTTGTCAATGTAGCTGGCATCAGAGAAATTTCCGTCGTTTCTCAGCTGACGAGCCATCGCAGCGTAAGCATCAAGATTGTCGGCTGCCGGCGGTTGACAGGCCATCAAGTTGGTGACGCCTAAATTTGAAACCAAGGCATTATTTAGTGTATAACGAAAGGTCTTCGCGTTTGCCGCCAGATATTCTCGCCATACAATGTTCACATTCTGGAATTGGTAATCAAGCATTGCTTTGTTTGAATCACCCCCATAACCGGGCACTACCCATAAATCTTTCCTTTGGTCCCAGCTACCACCGCATAAATCGCCGGACTGAACACTCACGACGCATCCTGTATCGGTATCCAAAACGGGGCAATACTGCCTTGTTTCAGGTTCTGGTTTCCCGTTCGGACCAGGATCGACAATGCCTGCTCTGAGAATGTCGAGAACAGCGTATCGTCCAGAAGGCGAAATTTGAGGTGCATACGGGCCTTGAAATATTACGCCGCCGACTGTAAATGCTTCCATCGGGAAGAGATCAACCTGTTCACCCGTTGCGCCGCGGTATGTCGCTTTCGTCCAACCAAACCCAAATTTTTCGTGTAATTTTCCTTTAAGCGGAGCGGAAAATACAAGAGCGGATCGATTCGAAAATTCAATGCGATTCTCTTTTGCAACGCCTGTCATTGCAATGAAGGTTAAGCACAGTAGTGCCGACATACGCTTAGCGGAATTCCTGGCCATCAATTTATCCCTCGTCATGCCAAACTTTCTTTGATAGCAGGATACCTTACTGGGGCAACGGATAACTATCTATTGGGATTCAATATTCTCGTACGGCTCGTTCGTTATGCTACTGTATGCAGCCTGACGAATCGAGGCGTCGTTGCCGCAAATGTTCCCCAAAAGTTTTTTGCTGCCGCGGTACACAATTATTCCAGCCGAAAATTCTGGGCCGTCGCCGGTTTTTATGGACTTATCATAGAGATAATAAGTGTACCGGGCCCTCGAAAATCTGATATGTGCTTCGCCACCGCCGGCGTAAAAGACATTACTAAAATAAAAAACGGCACCGTTTCTCGGCCCCATATCCGACACTTCAAGGTCAATTTTTTTCATCGTGCCATTGCGATACGTCAAAACGCCTGTACCTTTCATCTCACACAGGGAGGCAGTAGTCCTGCCCAATACGCAATTAAATACAGCTTCTTCTGACGCCTGGCACATACCTTCTGCATGCGCGGCAGCCGTGAAATTAACAATAATTGCGAACAAAAATCCGAAATAAATATTCTTCACAATTTCACTCTGTTTGAAGGCCCAAGATCGGATCGTCACAATCATGACGCCTGCAATCCCCACTCCATACCTCGCGAGTTATCCTCGATGCTTTTTAACGATAAGCTATCAACAAGTCAGCATTATCATTCCACCGAAACCGCCTGAATCCATTTTTCGATGAAACCTCCATTTGATTGCCTGTACTCAACTCTCACTCAGGGGCACGGCGAACGTCTTTACATGCGTCGACGTCCTCACAATGAATCCAACGAATAAATAATTTTTTCCCCTGATAACGTATTTTTATAAACCTTCCATCATCAGACATTTCCTGTACTACCACAGAGTCGCCTTTGATCGCATACGCTTTTGTGACCGACACATCTGACGGAGCGCTATAAAAATACGCTTTATCAACGATCACCCTTCTATTTGCCCGCGATGGACTCGCATTTTCTTTTGCTGGCGAAGACCGAGATAACGTTGCTCGCAACGGGCCATAAAATTCACCATCGGGCGATTTAACGACGCGCCAAGTCAATCGTCCGCCAGCCATCGTTATTTCAGCCACGCCGTTCGTGCCACCGAAGAATGAGAAGAAGGTAACCCTTGCCTTGCTACCAGAAATAAACCCACTGATATTTTCGTTATCACTGGGATCACAGTCGATTTTATTTCCGTACTGAGTTACATAGCAGTATTGCCCGCGCACCACACCTGCTATAATATGTAACTTCAAATCGAAAACAGACATCGGCTCTGCTTTTCCGAATGGATTTTCTGTCGCGGTCCATGAGCCACTTATTTCACTCAGATTTTCAGCATAAACAACGTTACCAGCAAAAATCGACAAGGCAACAAAAAACCATGAGCTTATTTTAAAGCGAGAAATTTTCATGAAATATTAGCCTGCGAACAGTCGTTTACTCGATTTATCCAACCAGCGAGGAACTGAAGTTGCGATGGGTGGCCAACCGTTAGCGCTGTATAATAAGCACGCCTGGATTCGGCAATTTTTTCGATCAGCACATTTTGATCTGCAACGCTATTAATTGCATCGACCATGAGCTGATCCATCGTACTATTTAGATGCAACGATTTATTGAAATAATCGTTCAAAACCTTCTTTACTTTCCCGATAGCGCCACCCGACGTAATCGTCCAATCGTAAACCATAAGTGCCGTTTTTATGTTTTGTATTTTACAGAAGCCGCGGGGCTCCCAATATCTCATTAGATATATTTTTTTTGCTTGCTCATCAGTCATATGAATTAGATTGTTGAGCGTCGGAGCAACTCCGGTATCCTCCTGCGCGTGTGCCTGCCATACTGGCCAAGAAATCCCTTTATTTGTCGCTCCTCCGGTGTCAGCCGGGTTATTCACGTAACCCCCTTCGTGCCTTAAAATTATCGCCGCGATTTTTTCAAATCTTTCCGCGCAGCGGCAGTCACCGTGTGTACGAACAAAATTCCCCACCAACCCGATCGGATGGATATGAAAGACATTCGACGCAGGGAAGTCCGTCAGCTTGGCCTTGACCTCATCCCACCAGACCAGCTTTTCGATCCGTTTCTGTTCCTCGGCGTGCTCGGGCCGAGGCCCCGTGCGCGTCTCAATCGCGGCAATCAACTGCTTCCATTTGTCGGGATTAGCCCACTCGCTCTCGTGCTGAATGATCAGCCTCGACATACGCAGCGCATTCCACGGGTCGTTCGCTGCGTTGCGCAGATCATCGGCCGCTTGTGTCTGGTCGCCAGCTAGATTCAACGTCTGGTAAATCGACGTCATCAGCGGGCTGAGTTTGTCCAGCGAACCCGGGTTCGGCACATCCGCACCGACCGAATAGTCGACGAACCCTTGCGTGGTCGCGAACATCGTATGCGTCGGATCGTGCGCATCGTCCAAGGGTAGAAAGTCCACCCACTTCTGCGCAAACTCCCGCGTGACACGGCCGCCTGCGAAGCTCTGTTCACGCACCCACCCGTCGATCGGCTGGTGGCGAACATCCGCGCTCTCCACCTTCCACCAGTGCCGCTTTTCACCGTCGCTGCCGGCCACCGTCTCCATGAACTGATGATCTGAGTCTGCCTTCGCCAGCGCCGCGAGCGGGAAAACCTCGATCACACCGGTCTGTTTTGGCTCCGCACCCTCCTGGTTGGGCTGTCCGTACAACCTGGTCTGGCTGTGAATCCGCAGGATTGTCGGATCGCCGGGCAGTTTCAATTGCTGCCATGCGTTGACGTGTGCGCCGTTCTGGCTGATCCAGCTACGCCCCTGGTCGATAAACGATTTGACGCTGCCGTCGCAGAAGACCTCGATGTGCACCATGCGGTTGCCCGAAGTCTGCTGGGACAATGAGTCGTATCGCCCAAGATGGCCGATCAGTTCTCCCGCCTTGATCTGGACCATTTCGGCAGGATCGGACAGCACGACCACCTGGTCCAGCGAAGAATCAGGCATCACTTCCTTGGCCACGGGCCCACCGTTTTCCACGCCAAGAAAGATCCATCCGTTCATCCACGCCGAGGGCTGCACGAAGCCACCTGCGGTTGGCGGATAGAGCGATACGCCACTCGCGTCCTTGATCTGCCCCCAGCCGCCCTCGCGCTTTCCAATGCTCACCTGTGCCCCCTGCGGCAGGATGCCAAGCACGGCGCCATGCGGTTTCGATGCCCGAATCCGCAGCCCCCGCTGGTCACCCGGTGCCGACTGGCCGCCCGCTCCTGCGGTGGGGCGGTCCTGCGCGTAAGTGGTCACCTCGAACCGCGTCGTCCAGTACTTCGGCCTGGGAAGGGACGGGCCTCTCTCGTAGTCCGCGAAATCCTGCAGGTGTGCGTACAGGCTGTAAAAGGTCAGTTTGCTGTCTTTCGGAAACTCCATCGAATGACGCACCAGCGCGAAACCGGTGCTGTACGGCGCGCTGATCGCAGGATTGCCGTTCTGCGCGGGCATTTCGCTTAACGGGTAAGTGTGGTTGAGGCGCCAGGCCACCACTTCGCCGTCGGCAATGCAGCGCACCCCGCTTTTCAGATCCAGCGAGGCACCGGCGCCAGCCTCGGTCACATGGATTCCACCGTGCCACATGCCCTTGCCGCTGACCGAATAGGCGCCCGATGGCTCCTGCCGCAACAGTTCGTGGAATTCATGTTCATCGGTGAAATCGGCCGATGCCGCGTCAGTGCCCGGTCCCTTCTTGCGAAACGGAAAGGCAAAAGGAAGAAGCTTCACGGGTGTGCTGGGCGGATTCTGTGGAGTCGTATTTGCCATCATTGTGCTTATTCTGAAAACCCGAAGTTCATGTTTCCCTTGGCATCTTTCAGGGGGCTGCCAGACCAGCCGGGAAAGGTAAAGTTGCCCTTCGCCGGGCCGTCAACATCCAGTCCACCCTTCACCTGTACTTCGCTCGGGCTCGCAATCTCGATCTTTCCGTTCGCGATCTTCAGATATGCCCCCGCCCCATCACCTAGAGTGACCCCTTTCCGCGCGGTAATGACGACCTCGCCATCGGACGAACTCACCACCATGTCCTTTAGCGACATCAGCTCCATCGCATCGCCTTGGGCCTGAATCTGTACCTTGCCTTTTGCCGCCAATATCCGGATGCCCACCTTTGCCGCAAAGACCGAAATCGCGTCGCCGGCCGCGATCGTGATGCGCTTGAGGACGCCAATGTCGAGCCCTTCGCCTGCCGTCACGAACATCTGCCTTGCAGCGGCCAGCTGCATATGCTGACCACTTGCGACACCGATGCCTTCGGGGGCACTCGCCACGATTACCGGCTTCTGGAGTTTCGCGAGCTTTTGCTCGACGAGCGCACGCTGCTGATCGACTTCAGCCAGCCACGCCTGCGCGGCGCTTGCGGAATCATTGAGCGAGCGCAGTATTGCCTCGGCCTGCTGAAGCGTGGCGTCCGCATTTGGCATCGCGAGCTGCTCGCCTGAGCCACCGGGCTGCGCCTCGGCGCTGATCAACATGCCCTTCGCTGCCCGCGCCGACAGATGCCCATCCGTACGCAACTCCGCACCCTGCCCCCGTTCCCTGCGATCAGCGTCAACCATATGCCCAAGATTGAGCTCACTGGTCTGATACGGCGTCGTCAGATGGCTATGCTCAACGCCCTGCTTATCCTCAACCCGCCACTCCGTCCCGCCCGCCGTACGAATAATGTTCCGGGTGTTGTTGAGGTTGTTGACCAGATCCGGATGCAGACTATCGTGCATCGCACCCATGATGACGGGGCGGTCCGGGTCCCCATGCGTATGGATGATCGCCACTTCCGTACCGTCAATGAACGGAAAGTGATGACCGTAGTTGTCGCCACCGTACGGTCTCGCGAGTCGCACCGGTCGGCTCGTCCCGCCCGGACTCCATTCGTCGAGATCGAACGGCAGCTTGATCACGTACCAGCCCTGCTCGGTCAGATACGCATATTTGTAGTCCCCTGGCGACGTGATGCGTGCCGGCAGGATGCCGTCGATGACCGGCCGCTTCGCCAGATCAACGCTCGGGCGCCAGACCCGATCGGCCGGAATCGCCGTGAAGGTGTTCCAGTAAGCCTCGCTCCTGCCGCCGCCCGACTCGACCGACGTGATGAAGAGTCCATGCGGCGCATCCGCCGGATTCTGGTCGAGCCGCATGACCTCGCCCGCCTCGAGCGAAAACGCGTTGCCCTTGCCGGAATAGGTGATCTGCCGCGCCAGATGCGCTTCGTGGCGCAGACGGGCGATGCGCCTGCCTTCCTCCGGCGTTTCATAGTGCTCGCCCCAGTGGTAGTCGACCGCATGGGTGGTCTTGTCATCGCGCGCGGCGCTTTCCTCGACCAGCAGCGACACGTCCGCCTGCCGGTGGTTGTAGTCGTGCAGCCGCACGGCTTCCGGCACCCGCAGCGTCTGCCGCTCAAGCGACCTGATCGCTTCGGCGCCCGCACTTTCGAGCCCCGCGTCGCGTCGCAACGGCACCGTGCGCTGGTTACGCGCATACGCGTCCAGGTCGTCGCCAAAGATGATCACCGCGCGATCGCGCTTCTGCTCGAAGCGAAACCAGATGCCCTCCTGCGCGCAGATCCGCTGGATGAACGCGAAGGTGCTCTCGTGGTACTGGGTGATGTATTCGTAGCGCCTGTACTTCGCGCGTAGCTGGAACTGGAAGTCGACACCCGACTGATAGCCATAGTGCCGCAGCGTGCCGGTCACGATTTCCTCGACCGACTGCTTCTGGAACAGCCGGCTCGTCACGCCGCGATCGAGGTCGGCGAGCTTCGGCTCGAGCACCACCTTGTAGCGCGTCTCGTCGGCCGACGTTCCGTACTCGTCGAACTGCGTGATGATGCCGTGAATCGTCCGCGCGGGCGGCTTGTCGCTGAACTTCTCCGCGTTCTCGCCGAACATCTTGCGCAGGTAGTCGAGGTTCGGGTCGACCGGGTCGATGATGAACTTCGCCGGGCGCCCCAGCACCTGGTCCATCGGAATGCCGGCCACCGGACTCGTGAACTCGACCTCGTAGCGGTACAGCCTGCTGACATCGTCAAATCCGCGGTACTTCAATACCGAGAACGGCGCCGGATGCGGCGCAAGCTTCAACTCGTAAGCCTGGGACAGCAGAATCATCGATCCCACAAACGACTCCTCAAGCGTGTCATTCCACGCGCGTGATGTCACAACAGATGCCAAAGACGAGAACGCCGGGACGCGTGTTCCAGCGTCCCGGCGGGTTACATCAGAGACAACCGGTCAGCCAGCAGTGAATCAGCTCTTGGCCTTCGGCATCTGCGACACCAGCGACAGTCCGATGTCCATGCCCTCCACCTGGAAGTGCGGAATGATGAACAGCTTGATGCGGAAGAAGCCCGGGTTGTCCTCGATATCCTCGACCGTCACCTTCGCATCACGCAGCGGGTGCGACGCCTGCAGTTCGTCACCGGGGTCCTTCATCTCGGTCACGAGGCCCTTGATCCAGCTGTTCAGCTCGAGCTCGAGCAGACGCCGGTCCTTGGTCGTGCCGATGTTCTCGCGCTGGATCAGCTTCAGGTAGTGCGCAATGCGCGAGAGCAGGAAGATGTACGGCAGGCGCGCGTTGATGCGGCTGTTTGCCGTGGCTTCCTTGGTCTCATACAGCGAGGGCTTCTGCGCGGAACTGGCCGAGAAGAAGCACGCGAAGTCGTGATTCTTGTAGAACGACAGCGGAATGAACCCGAGGTTGGCGAACTCGAATTCGCGGGTTTCGGGAATCAGCACTTCGGTCGGAATTTTCGGCTGTGCACCGGTGCCCAGGTCGTACAGGTGAACCGGCAGGTCCTCGACCTTGCCACCTGCCTGCGGGCCACGGATCTGCACGCACCAGCCGTTGTTGACGAAGCTGCGCGTCATGTTGGCCGCGAACGCGAACGACGCGTTGACCCACAGGTATTTGTCGTGGTCCGGACCCTTGACCGCTTCCTCGTAATTGAACGAGCGCACCGGCGTCGTATCTTTGCCGTACGGCAAGCGGCCCAGCACGCGCGGCATCGTCAGACCCACGTAGCGGGCATCGTCGGTGTCGCGGAAGCTCTTCCACTTGATGTACTCGGCGCGATCGAAATAGTTGCCGATGTCCTGGATCGCGGCCACTTCCTCCATCGACTGCTTGCCGAAGAACGCGGCGCCCACCGAGCCAATGAACGGCATGTGCGCGGCGGCCGCCACCTTCGAGATGTTACGCAGCAGCGCCACGTCCTGCGGCGAGTTCGCGAACTCGTAGTCGCTGATCATCGCGCTGATCGGCTGGCCGCCCGGCGTGTCGTATTCCTCAATGTAGGTCAGTCGATACAGGCCGCTCTGGATGATCTCCGGCGTATCCTCGAAATCGCGCTGCAGCGCTTCCTTCGACACGTCGAGCACTTCGATGCGCGCGTTGCGGCGGAAGTCCGTCCGGCTCACGAGCATCTTGAGACCCCGCCAGCGGCCCTCGAGCGCCTGGAATTCCGGCGTATGCATCACGGCGTCGAGCTGCCGGCTGATCTGGCGGTCGATCTGGCCGATATGGAAATCGAGCAGCGACTTGTCGAGCCGGTCGACCGGCTTGCTGCCCTGGCTGATCAGATCGAGCAACGCGCCCATGCCGCGCGCGATCCGCTCGTCGGCCGACGCCTCGGACAGCATGTCGCTGTCGCGGAAGGCGACCAGCGGCCGTGCTTCGGCAACGGGATTCAGGTTGATCTTGCTGCACAGCGCCGCATAGACGCTGTCATTGCCCCCGTGGGGGGCGTCGAGCACGACGGTTTCGGTCGTGCCGCCTTGCTGCGATTCGGTGGGATTCATTCCGTGTCCTGTCTGCGATGCCATCGCTATCTGCTTATCTACCCGGTTATGGATTGCAGTTAAGGCCGTGCTGGGCCGACGCCGTTCAGGCATTGCCTTCCGGCTGGGTTGCCGCCGTCGCGATCTGGGCGAGTTCGCCGCGCAGCTTGTCCGATAGCGGCTTATCCTTCAGGATCTTCTCGAACTCACGGCGAAACGTGCCGTTATCGAGCAGATTCGATTTCAGGTCACGCAGCAGGTTGCGCACCGCCAGCAGCGCCTGCATTTCCGGAATCTGACGCGCAACCTGCTCCGGCTCGAAGTCCTTCAGCGAACGGAACGACAGGTTCACCGGCAGTTCCGAACCGTCGCCGGCCAGGGTGTTTGCCGCGGCGAGCCTGAGGTCCGGCGCGTAGTCGGCAAGCACCGCGTCGAAGTTGTTCTTGTTGATGTCGGTCTTCCTGCGCTCCGCAAGCGGCGCCTGCTCCTTGCCCGCGCTGAAGTCGCCGGCGACGAGCAGCTTCAACGGAAGCTCGACCTTCTTCTGGGCTCCGCCCGTATGCAGATCCAGTGTGATTGATACGCGACTTTTAGGAATTTCGCGCTGGAAGCTGTCCATTAGTGCTCCTGAGTTGAACGACGTTCAAGGTCCCCGCAGAACTCGCCCGGTGCGATGCGGTGACCTCTTGCGAACGGGCGCACACGCATACGCGTGTTTCGCTCGCGAAGGACTTCTTCCGGCACCCCATAGCGCGGCCTCCATTCATGCGAACTTTATTGCCACGCCATTAAACAGGTTTACCCGCTTTTAGTCAAAGCATGACGGCGTTGTTAAATCGATACGGATTGCAAAGACAATGTTAAACATCATTAAATACCGTCTATTCAATAGGCATCCACACACTTCCGATATCGAAAATTTGACAAATACGGTTCTCCGGCACGCGAAAATTTCCCCAGAACCGGTGCTGGCAAAGGATCACATTCTCATGACATTTTCTGACATTGTTTTTGTTACTAAGGCAGTATGATCGAAACATCGCGCTAATCATGCGTCGCGAATGCTGCCTATGCTGATACGGAAAATGTCTCAAAAATAATCGTCGTTCATTTCATGTAGTTCGCATGCTTAACTACTTTTTGACTATGCGAACAGAGAATGTGGCGTATAGAATCGGCCCTCACCATAATTCCAGACAACGGCACAAACCACACCCATGCGGATCGACAAACCGCTTTTTCATGAAGGGCTGATCCTCACGCAGCAGCACTTCCAGCAGCAGGATCTATGGTTCACTCACGTATCGCGTCAGGTGGCTGGGGCGTGCCTGGCGGAACCATGGGGCACGCAAGGCGTGAGGATCGATGAAGAGGCGCTCGCGGCCGGACGCCTGAAGCTCACGCAACTGAAGCTGCGCTTTCCGGACGGCACGCTGATCGACACGACGGTGGCCGATGCGCTGCCGCCCGCGCGTGACCTCACACAGGGCCTGTCGCCCGATGTGCAGAGCGTGGTCGTGCTGGCCGCGTTGCCGCTGTTCAATGCGACCGGCAGCAACTGCCGGTTCGACGAAACGACGCTGGCACGGCCGCGGCGCTCATACCGCGAGTTCGTCAAGGTCATCGACCTCAACGGTACCGGCGAAGCCGAGATTGCCGCCGAACGCCATGCGGTGCGAGTGCTGTTCGACTTCGAGTCGCATGCCGACGACACGGTGTGTGCGATCGCGCGGCTGACGCGCACCACGAGCGGCCAGTTTCAGGTGGACCACCGCTACGTGCCACCGTGCCTGACCCTTGCCGCCCATTCGCTGCATGTCGAACGGATCGAACGGCTCGCCGACATCCTGCAGGCAAAGAGCACGGCGCTCGGCGGGCGTAGAAGCGAACGGATCGAGCAGGTCGCCGAATATGGCGTGGCGGATGTGCAGCTGTTCTGGTTGCTCCACTGCATCCATACGGCCTGGCCGCAATTGCGGTTTTTTTGCACGCACCCGAGCCAGCCTCCGGAGCGTCTTTACTCGACCCTCGCACAACTCGCGAGCGTCCTCATGACGTTCTCGACCGGCTCGCAGCTCGCCGACATTCCGCCGTATGACCACGCCCGTGCCGACGAGGTGTTCGCCAAGCTCGAGACCATGATCCGCGACTTGCTCGACGCGATCATCCCGTCCCGCGTGGTCTCGATCGGGCTTACGCACAGGAATGCAACGACGTGGGCGGGCCAGTTCCTCGACGAGCGCATCGTGGAGAGTTCGGCCGACTGGTACCTGTCGGTCAACGCCGCGTCGCCGGCATTCGAACTCGTCGAGCAGTTCCCGAGGCTTTGCAAGATCGGTGCGCCGGACGACATCGAGCACATTGTCAATTCGGCGCTGCCCGGCATTCCACTCAAGGCCGTGCAGCGCGTGCCGGCCGCCATCCCGGTGCGGCTGGACAACCAGTACTTCGCGCTCGACGCGAGCGATCCGGCGCACGCGCGCATGCTCGCTGCCCGTGCCTGCCAGATCTACCTGCCGACGTCCGTTTCCGGGGCGTCGCTTGAACTATATGCGGTGTTGCGCTCATGAGCACGCTCACTCCAGTCCGCAGCAAGACGGCCCTGATGGACGGATTCGCCACTGCAAGCCGTACTTTCTCCCCGGGCATCCGCGACCTGCTGCGCGACACAGCCCTGCTGGTGACGCGTTTGTCCGAGGGTGGCCATCCTGAAGACGCTGCCACCCTGCGTCAACGTTGCCAACAACTAATGGCCAGCTTCGCTGCTGCGCTCGATCAGCGCGGCTTTGCGGCCGACGTCCGCGAAGACGCGGCGCTTGCCCAATGCGGCCTGCTCGATGAGGCGGCCCTGCGCAATCTGAGCGCGGAGAACAAGCCGGTGTGGGATGCCCAGCCGTTGCAGGTCGAGCGTTTCGGCAAGCACGACGCGGGCGAGCGCGTGTTCGAGCGGCTGGAACAACGAATGCGCGAACCGTCTGCGAATACCGAACTGCTCGAATGCTACGCGGCGATCCTTGGCCTAGGCTTCATGGGCCGCTACGCGCGTGAAGGAGAAACGAAGCGTGCGGCGCTGATGGCGTCGCTCAATACCCAGCTTGAAAAACTGCGCGCCGGAGGAAGCCCCGCTGGCGGGCGCCCGCTCGCGGGCCGTCCCTTCTTTGCCGATCACACCGGCAGGCGGCTGACGGACTGGTTTTACCGTCTCTCGCCTTGGGCGATCGCCGGTCTCGCGTGCGTGGCCGCTGCGGTGATCTGGCTGATATGGGCACAGGTGCTCGATGCGCACCTTGCGCAACTCTCCCACCTCGCACCGGCCGTACCGACGGCGCGGCGGCCGTGAAGTCCGATCTGCCCGCACCGTCCGGGCCGGCGCTCGAGGACGCAAGCCGCGAATCGAACCATGTGCTGGAGGGGCTGGGCTATCCGTTCCGGGCCATCGTGGCACTGGCCGCTGTGCTCGCGCTGGCCGTTATCTGGCTCGTGCTTCCCGTGGATCGGGGGCTCGCCTGCACGCTCACTGTCCTCATTGCCCTGTCTGCGCTCGCACTGATCTGGCTGCGCACCCGTCAGCTCTCACGCGCTCGCGGACAGAACGCGCACCTGCTCGCAGCGCTTGGCGCGGCGACGGCCGATATTCCGCTCAACCTGCGCATCCGCATGCCGCTCGTGATTGTGACGGGCGATGCGCTGGAAAACCTGTTCGACCGGATTGCCGGCGAGCCAAGGATGGCGCACGTCGGCGACGGTGCGATCTGGCTCAGGGCCGACCGTCCGCGAGACCTGCCGCAGCTTGCCGTCGCGGTGAAGCAGTGGCGCGATGGTCGCGCGCCCGACGGCGTCGTGCTGTCGGTGGCGCCGGCGTTGCATTCGGGTGAAGACGTGCTGGCGCAGAAGCTGCGCGTCGTGCGTCAGTCCGTCGCTGACGCGTCACGCATGCTCGGCGCGCGCCTGCCGGGTTTTGTCGCTGTCTACCAGCGCCTCACCAGGGCGCCGATGACACTCGCGCTGCCTCAATGGTATGGCGTGTCATCGGCCACGCACCTGACGGACGCACAGCGGTTCGAAGTCGTCATCCAGGCGGCCGAGCGTGAAGTCGAGCGGGCTGGAGGCGACCGCATGATGTCGGCAAACGTGGCGGCACGCGCCGCGAGCCTGGCATCGATCGTCAGCTGGACGCAGCGCGTCGTGCTCGGCGTACTGTGCGACCGCCGGCAGCCGGCAACGCCGTGGGCACTGTTCGGCGCAGGCTGGATCGATTGCGGGCCGGCCAGCGGCCCGGGCAAGCCCTGGGAGCGCGACGTTGAAATGCAGACCCGGGTCGTGCCGCCCGCACTGCCCGCGTCACCGCTGCCGTGGCCGCTACCTCAACCGTTGATCGAGGCCATGCCGCGGCGGTCGTGGATCTCGCCGCGGCTGGCTGCCCTCGCCCACGCCGTGGCTCTCGTTGCTTGCGCGCTCGCGGTGACGTTCTGGGGGTCCGCAACAAACAATCAGGCGTTGCTCTCCCGTGTCGGCGCGGATCTCGGCCGGTATTCGATGATTCCCGCCGCTCACGACGCCGCCAAGCGCGATGCGCTGCACGCGCTCGTGGCCGATCGGGACCAGTTGGACCGCTATTCACGCACAGGCGTGCCGCTCCGACTGTCGTTCGGCTTGTACCGTGGTGCGCAGTTGATGCCGGCGCTCGACGAGGCGATCGCGACCTACCAGCCGCCGCCTCCACCGCCCACGGTCGTGACGCTCGACAGCATGTCGCTGTTCGACAGCGGCAAGGCGCAACTCAAGCCGGGCTCGACGCGTGCGATGGTCGGCGCGCTCGAAATGATCAGGTCTCACCCGGACAAGCGGATTCTCGTCGCCGGTCACACCGACAACGTCGGCAATGCGGACAGCAACCTGAAACTGTCGGTCGCACGCGCGGGCGCGGTGCGCGACTGGCTCACCGACGCATCGGGCATCGCGTCCACGCAGTTTGCGATCCAGGGCTACGGCGACACGCGGCCGATCGCGAGCAACGACACCCAGGACGGACGAGCGAAAAACCGGCGCGTGGAAATCACGTTGGTGCCGGACGCACCGAAGGAAATCCGTCGCCTCGGGGCAAGTGCCGTTGGGGCACTGGGGGATTCGGCCAGATAGCAGCAATTTTTAGCCTCCGAAGCGAATGCTTCGGTTTTCAGAGGCTCGGGGGCTGGCTCCGGGCGAGTGTCGTAGTACGAGAAAAGGGAGTGAAAGATGGCAATTCCGGCCTATATGTGGCTCAAGGACGATGGCGGCGCCGACATCAAGGGTTCGGTGACGGTGCAAGGCCGTGAAGGCAGCGTCGAGCTCGTCGCGTTCGATCACGGCGTGCATATTCCGACCGACGGCAACACCGGCAAGCTGACCGGCACGCGCGTGCACAAACCGATCACGCTGACGAAGGAAACCGACGCGTCGACGCCGTACCTGTACAAGGCGGTCACGAGCGGCCAGACGCTGAAGTCGGTCGAGATCAAGTGGTACAAGATCGACGACGCCGGCAAGGAAAAGGAGTACTTCAACACGAAGCTGGACAACGTGAAGATCGTCGCGGTCAAGCCGAAGATGTTCGACATCAAGGACCCGGCGTACGAAAAACATAACCACGTCGAAGAAGTCGAACTGCGCTACGAGACGGTCACGTGGTCGTACAAGGACGGTAACATCATCCACAAGGACACCTGGAACGAGCGTTCCTGATTCTGGCCATCGGCCATGTTGTGCTGAACCGGTTTGCACCCCGCAGCCGGTCTCCTTTTGCCGGCCCCGCATTTGGGCTGGCACTTTCTTGATGTGGGCAGAACGTCGTTTCTGCCCTGTTCCGTGATACGGCATTGACATGACACTGCGCGACTCGACCCATCTGCTTCGCCGGCTGAACCCGCACTGCGCGAGAGCGCTCGAAGCGGCTGCGAGCCTCTGTCAGATCCGCCTCGCAGACGAGATCACCGTCGAGCACTGGCTGCTGAAGCTGATCGAGGCGGACGACGGCGACATCCCTGCGATCCTGCGGCACTACGGAATCGACATCAACGCCGTCTGGGACGCGTTGATCGCGGCGATCGATCATCTGCCCCGCAACCTGCGCGGCAAGCCCGCCATTTCCTTGCAGTTGGCGACCGTGTTGCAGGATGCGTGGAGCCGGGCGTCGTCTGCGGACGAGGACCAGCCGATCCGCTCGGGCAATCTGCTGCAGGCAATCGTCGATGCGCCGCACGTACTGCGCGCGCAACACGCATGGCCGCTGCTGTCTGTTAGTAGTGCGCAAATCCAGCGCCTGATCCCTCGACTCGGCCGCCAGTCGTGCGAAAACCTGCCCGACGAAGCAGTGCCGGCGACAGCGCCCGCATCCGAAGCCGCAGCGACCCAACCGCCGGTGGCCGCCAGCGCGCCCCCGGCGCGCGCACAGCAACGCTCCTCTGACGGCGAGGCGCTCGCCCGGTTCGCAATCGACCTGACCGGCAAGGCCCGCCGCGGCGAAATCGACCCGGTGCTCGGGCGCGACCGCGAGATCCAGCAGATGGTCGACGTGCTCGCGCGGCGACGCAAGAACAATCCGATCCTCGTCGGCGAGCCGGGTGTGGGCAAGACCGCGCTGGTCGAAGGCCTCGCGCTGCGCGTCGCCGAAGGCAGCGTGCCGAACGTGATCCGCGACGTGCGCATACTCACACTCGACCTGGGCCTGCTGCAGGCAGGCGCCGGCGTGAAGGGCGAATTCGAGCAGCGCCTGAAGAACGTGATCGACGAGGTGCAGGCCTCGCCGGTGCCGATCCTGCTTTTCATCGACGAAGCCCACACGCTGATCGGCGCGGGCAACGCCGCCGGCGGCGCCGACGCGGCGAACCTGCTCAAACCCGCGCTCGCGCGCGGCGAGCTGCGCACGATCGCGGCCACCACCTGGTCGGAATACAAGGAATATTTCGAGCGCGACGCCGCGCTCGAGCGGCGCTTCCAGCTCATCAAGGTCGACGAGCCCGATGACGAAGCAGCGTGCCTGATGCTGCGCGGACTCGCGAGCCGCTACGCGAAGCACCATGACGTGCATATCCGCGACGAAGCGCTCGTCGCGGCCGTGAAACTCTCGCGCCGCTATATTCCGGCGCGGCAACTGCCAGACAAGGCGGTCGACCTGATCGACACGGCCGCCGCGCGCGTGCGCATGGGGCTCGAATCCCCGCCGGCCGAGCTGCAGCGCGCCCGCGCAGCGGTCGCTGCACTCGAACTGGAGCGCGCGACGCTCGACGCGGACGAGCGGGCCGGCGTTGACGACGTCATCGCGCGACGCAATGCGCTCACTGCGGCGCTCGCCGATGCGAACAGCGACCTCGTGGTGCTGCAGGCCCGCTACGAGCGCGAACTGGCTCTCGTGCAGGCGCTGCACATGCGGCGAGATGCCAGGGGTTCAGAACCGGAGACCGGCGAGCTTGCCAAAGCAAAGCAGACACTCTCCGATGCACAGGGCAAGACACCGCTCGTCTTTGCGGATGTCGATGCGCAGGCCATCGCCCGCGTGGTCGCCGAGTGGACCGGTGTGCCGGTGGGCAGCCTGGTCGAGGACGAACTTCGGAGCCTGCTCGCGATCGAGGACAGTCTCGCGAAGCGGGTCATCGCGCAGGACGACGCGCTGGCCGCCCTCGCCGAAAGCCTGCGCACCGCGAAGGCGGGGCTGAAGAACGAACAGGCGCCGCTCGGCGTGTTCCTGCTGGCTGGTCCCTCGGGTGTCGGCAAGACCGAGACAGCGCTTGCGCTTGCCGATCTGCTGTTCGGAGGCGAAGCGGCGCTCACGACCATCAACATGTCCGAGTACCAGGAGTCGCACACGGTTTCCCAGTTGAAGGGATCGCCTCCCGGTTACGTCGGCTATGGCCGCGGCGGCATCCTGACCGAAGCGGTGCGGCAGCGCCCGTACAGCGTCGTGCTGCTCGATGAGATCGAAAAGGCGCACCGGGATGTACTCGACATTTTTTATCAGGTGTTCGATCGCGGCATGATGCGCGACGGCGAAGGGCGCGAAATCGATTTTCGCAACTGCGTGATCCTGATGACATCCAACCTCGGCAGCGCACAGATCGACGAGGCGACCGCGGAGAACCCGGCCATCTCGCAGACCGAACTGCTCGACGCGATTCATCCTCAGCTCGTTGCGCACTTCCAGCCCGCGCTGCTCGCCCGCTTCCAGACGCTGGTTTATCGCCCGCTCGACGCACCCGCGCTCGCTTCGATCGTGCGGCTCAAGCTCGCGAAAGTTGCCGAGCGTCTGCGCAGGCAACACGATGTCGCGCTGACCTGCGATGACGCGTTGACCGATTCACTTGCGCAGCTGTGCCTCGCGCGTGAATCGGGCGCGCGCAACGTCGACGCGTTCCTCAACCAGCGGATCCTGCCCGCCGTGTCGCGCGAACTGCTCATGCGGATGGCGAACGGCGCGGCGGCGGCGGAAATCCGGCTGTCGAGTTCGGCTGAAGGAAATCTCACGATCGACTTCGTCGAGCACGATGAGGTGCCCGCCGACGCCGGCATCTAGGAGAGCTCACGATGCCAGCAGGCCCGTCCCTTTACGACATGCTGCTCGGGCAGATCGGTGGAGCGCCGCTCGACGCGTACGACGACAGGACGCTCGAAATCATGAGCGTGCAGCAGAATGTGCGGCGCATCCTCAACACGCGCGCGGGCGCGCTCAAGCATCTGCCCGACTATGGGCTGCCGGACCTCACGAACATCTACAAGGCCCTGCCCGCTTCGTCGCATCTGCTCAGGCAGCAGATGGAGGCAACGCTTCTGAAGTACGAACCCCGGATCCGTGCGATCGACGTCGAGATCACCGACAACCAGGATCCCGGCGTGCTCGTCAGCTTCGAGATGACGTGCCACATGAAGAAGGCTGGACTCGTGCGGTTCGGTACGTACTTCGAGCCGCCCGGACGCATGCGGGTGGAACGGCCCTGAGTGATACCACTGGGCCGTGCGCGTTTTCACGTTTTTTAATGAGCGGGCCCCGGTTTGCGCGCAGCAGGCTGCCAGACGGACAGCCGCGGACCTTGTGACTCGTGATCTACATCCGCGTACCTGTGATCGGGTAGGAACGGGGTTGTCCCGCCGTCCTCCCACAACACCGGAGGTACGGATCACGTATCCGGCGTTTGCTGTCGGCGTCAGACTCGCAGGTCCTCCGCTTGAGCTTGTTCGGTGCGTCGTGTCGCCAGGTATTCGATGGACACCTCCACCACAGCGGACCGGATAGCGCCAGCCGCGGCGCTGCACGCCATGCCTGACGCACCAAAAAAACGAGCCCTCACAAGGGCTCGTCCCGCACAAGGCGTTACCAGCGATAACCCACGCCCGCTCCCGCGCCGACGGATCCATGACCGGACACAGCAGTCGTTACCGAGCCCTTCACCATCCAGCTACGCGTTGCAACCGACAGACCAACGGCCATGGCGGATTGACCGCCGTACGTGCCTGCGCCCATCGCAACGACTTTTTCACCCGGCAGAACGGCCTGCGGCAAATTCGCCATGGCAATTGCGGATGCGGTGCCTGCGTCCGCGTCCTTGCGGATTCGCGACATGTCATTGCGTACGCCGTTGATCGCGTCGTCGAGCTGGCGCACATTCACGCCGTCAGTGGGAGCCGTACCGTCTGCAACGTTGGTAAGCTGACGCTCAGCACCCGGCGCACCAATCGAAACCGTGTTGTCCCGGTCTGCGACCGAATTTGCACCCAGGGCAACCGAATTGTTTGCGGTGACTTTGGAATTCGTGCCGATGGCTGTTCCGTCATTGCCGCTGACGTTCGAACCATTGCCGATAGCAGTTCCGTTCGTTGCAGTGACGACCGAATTCGTACCAACCGCGGTGCCCGTGTCGTCAACGACCGTACCGGCAACAACGCCACCGGTTTCGTTCGTCGGAAGCGAATCGACCTTCGTGCTAACTGCATCGACTTTCGTGTTCACTGCGGTGAGGCCGGTCGTCAGCGCCGACACTTGCGAAGCAATCGAGAAAAGCTGCGAACCGTTCACCGCATCCGTGCTCGTTGCCGACACTTCGCCGGCCGCGACATTCGTGATCTGACGTTCCGCACCGACACCGCCCACGCTCACGACGCCGACCGGAGCCGTTCCGGCAAATCCGCCGTACGTCACGCCGTTGACTACGGCTTCCGTGATATTCGCTGCTGCCTTCGACGTTTCCGACTTGTAGCCGAGCGCCACGGAATTATCGAGCGTGGCTTGCGCGAGACCGCCTACGGCCGTCGAATATTGGCCGCTTGCCGTCGCCTGCGCACCCAAAGCCGTCGAAAAATAGGCGCCTGCCAGCGCCTGGTAACCCATCGCTGTCGCGACGTTGAATGCGGCGCCCGCGTCGTAACCGACTGCCACAGCGCCGCCGCCCGCAGCGTAGGATTTATCGCCGATTGCGACCGGACCCCCGTCGGTGTCCTTCAGGACCTTGGCGACCGAATCCATGCCGATTGCGATTGAACCCGTGTCTGCGTTGCCCGTTGCCGCGGCATTCAAGCCTTGTGCAATCGAACCTTTGCCCGTCGAACTTGCACTTTGGCCGACTGCGACAGCGCCGTCACCATCCGCAAGTGCATTCGTACCCGAAGCAAAGGCGCCGAGGCCGGTTGACGAGCTGCCCGTACCGATTGCAATGCTTTGAGCCGAATTTGCCGCAGCGCCTGCGCCGACGGCCGTGGCGTAATCGGCCGCTGCATTTGCGCCGCTGCCGACTGCTGTCGTATTCAAACCTGTCGCCGCCGAATTCACGCCGAGCGCGCTCGCGTTCTGTCCGTTTGCCACTGCGTTTGCACCGTAGGCTGCCGAACTGTCGCCGGTCGCCTTAGCCATCGCGCCGACGACGGTAGCGTTTGCGCCGGTTGCCGTCGACGAATCACCGACAGCCGTAGCGAAACCGCCGTTTGCCGTCGCGCTTTGACCGAGTGCCGTATTCAGGCTCGTGCCGTCCGCGCCTGCGACTGCAACCGAACCGGCTCCCGCGGTCGCTGTCGGCGCGCTGGTGAGCCCGCCTGGCGTCGCGACCATCGCCGTCGTGTCCGAACCGCCGATGGCGAAGTTGTTCGCCTGTGCGGCCCCCGCCGACAGCGCGAGCGCCGTCAGAACCGCTAACGAGATTTTCTTTTTAGTGGGTTGAGACTTTTGCATTTTTCCCTTGATGAAGCGTGGTCTATCTTTGTCGCTCGACAGCCGGCATGCGGCCGTTTCGCGCCGGTTTCATGTGCCGCTCAGCGGTGGTTTCACATTGTTGTGAATATTCACAAAGAATAGAACAATCTGCCATAAACATCGTCTATTACTGCCGGTATTTAACATAATTCTACATTTAGGCTCCACAACGACACTAGGTGCCGTCAGAAGGAAATGCGTGAATTAGCAGGCTTGACGGCGAGCGTCGAACGCTGGGCGCGGCCACGTGGTCGGGAGCAGGAAGTGATGGAAGGATGGGACGGGGCCGCAGCGCCGACGACGGTGGTCAGCGCAAAAGAGAAGCGGCAATGGTTAGGGAAAGCGTGGAACCGGGCAAGACCCGCAAAGACCACGAAGGGCGACTACGTTGCCTTCATGTGGCTGTGCGTAACCTCGCGGTTGCGTTCGAAGGTTTGACCAACCTCGCCGCCCTCACGGCCGCTCAGGCGACATCAAGCGTCGAGGCGTCCGATCTCTGCCCCGACGCCTCCGTCAGCACACGATTCCGTCCGGCCCGTTTCGCCGCGTAGAGCAGATGATCGGCGCGCGCGAGCAACGCCGCGACCGCCTCGCGAGGCCGATACTGGGCAATGCCCGCACTCGTCGTGACGCACAGTGCTGCATCGATTTCATCGAACCGCGAAGACTCGAGTACGGTGCGCAAGCGCTCGGCGATCCGGTACGCGAACTCCCCGTCAGTGCCCGGCAGCAGAAGAACGAACTCCTCGCCACCGAGCCGTCCCACCACGTCCTTTTCGCGCACCGCGGCCCGCAGGATGGCGCCGAACTCGCGTAGAACGGCATCACCGGCCGCATGCCCGTAACGATCGTTGATGGATTTGAAGTTGTCGATATCGAAAGCGATGAGTGCAAGCGGGTAGCTTTTCATATCCGCGATGCGGTGCCCCGCCAGCCGTTCGAATGCGCGCCGGTTCAGGGTGTCCGTCAGCGAGTCGCGGTCCCGTTCGAGAATGAGTCGGTCGATCACGTCCGACATCGCGGCGGCCAGCAGAACCAGCCCTAACACAGCGCCCATCAATGCGAGCGACAACTGCAGCAAGACCCAGAAAATGGTCTGCCCGAAAGGTGCGGTGCTATGCGGCAATGGCTGAATGACCGTGAGCGGCGTCCTGACAAAAAAGCTGACGCCGCAGATCAGAAGCACCCAGAAAAGAATGTAATTGATGATGCGGCCATTGCAGCGCTTCCGAAGACAGGCCGCGCTAAATAACATCCACAGCCCGGCGTTCAGATTCAGAATGTAGATGCGCACGAGCAGATTCGACGCGACATAGGAGAAGTAATACATGCAGCCCATCACGAGCGCGAAAGTCAATGAGTGCATCGAGACCGGGAAGTGAAGCCCCGCCCTGCGCAAGATGCCCTCGGCCAGCAGCTGGGTGCTGAGCACGTAAAAGCTCGCCGATATGAGCGCGTTCAATCGCCATTCATCCGGCAAGTGCGCGACCTGCGCTATTGAGCCAAGTGCAAAAGCACTGAATGAAGCGGCGAGAAACAGCAGATAGCGCAGCCGCTTGTCATAAACCCATGCACACGCAAAGCTGAGCGAAAAGACCAGCGTGATAGTTGGGATGATCAGTTCAATAAGCTGGTTGGGCGTTATGTTTGCGGCCATGTGGCTCTTTCTCCGCAGTGCTGCCGGACCGGGAATCTCCGGGCCTTTGGACGGCGGTTTAACAGGAGCGCGTATCGTCACTGCCCGCCGTTAGCGATTCAGCTAGCCATAGCGTGGCACCCCGTACGCGTCGACGATTGTACGCCTGATGAGTCGCCGGCCCTTGGCGCCAGGCCGGTGCGCTCACGCGCCTTCAACGCCCTGCGGCGCTATCTCGAAGCCTCGATTGAAACTCAGCCGCGCATGCGCAAATGAACACCAGGAATTGCATGCGTCAATCTCATCGAGGCGTTCGTGGCGCGTGACTCGTGCGGCGCATTTCTTAAGTTCTTCGTATTTCTGCCGATATCTCCAACGAGGAGACAACACCCCGGTTACGGCGCGCAGTAGCCGGTAAAAGATGCTGACGCGCAGCGATGCCGCCGTCGAGTATCAATGTTTCTTTACCCATGCGCGCGCTGATTGTGAATCGATGCAATATATTTCGAGCTTAGGCATCGCCGGCGTCATTGACCGCTGGAGGCGGCGACATCGCGTCGACCGGCAACTCATCATCACCATCGCACTGGTGCTGACTGGCCTCGTCATTTTCGCTCTCGGCATGGGTTACACGCTTATATGGCACGAGCGGTCCGACGCGCTGCGCAATCACGCTCTGCGCGCCCGCGACGACATCGAGACACTGCAAGCAGTGCACATCCAGGCGAACGCCGACTTCCTGCTGGGACTCGACAGTGCACGGGTAGCATCTTTCGCGTGGCCGGTGCCGCGTGTAGTGTCGGCCGCCACCTGCTTCGACCGCCTGGAGGAAAGTTACGCAAGCGACCCGCGAAGCGAACGGGTAGTAAGGCGCCTGCGCGCGGAGACGGCTCGCTGGGCGTGGCTGCTAGCCGACATCGCGGTACGTGCGCGCATGGTGGATGGCCGCGCCACCGTCGACAGCCCTGAGCTACTCGAAGCGAACCGCATGCTGGCCAACATCATCGCCCAGTTGGTGATCCTCCGCGACGCGCAGACCGCCTCCCTGAGAGCCGCGGCCGACAGCGCGACGCGCCACCTGGTGATCGAGCGGACCGTGCTTGCAATCACGGCGCTGGCGGCATGTTTTCTGTTTTGTTATGCGTTGGTTGCTCACTATCGCACCCGGCTCGCACGGCAGCGCGCACGCGTCATTGCCCAGGAAAGCGAGCGCCGCTTCCGTCAGTATTTCTATCATCATCCACTTGCGATGTTGATTTTCGACGTCGACACGCTATCGATTCTCGCTGCGAACCGCGCCGCCGCATCGCAATACGGACGCACGCGCCGTGAGCTAGGTTCGCTCGACATGGCCTCTCTGTATGCGTCCGCCGATTTGCCGTCATTTCTGCACGATCTGCGCGCCCTGCTGGCCGCCGCGACCCGGAGCGGCTCGGCCGGTATGTGCCGGCATCGACACCGCGACGGCACGCCGGTTTACGTGGAACTGTCGTACCACTTCCTCACTTACGCCCGCCGTCGGGCGTGCTTCATCACGGCCGTCGACGTAACGGAGAAGCAGAGCGCCGAACTGGCGTTATTGCTGCGAAGCCGTGCACTCGACGCAATTGGGAACGGCGTGCTCATCACGCGACCCGATCCGCATGGCGACGTCGTCGAATACGCCAACCCGGCATTCGAGAAGATTACCGGCTGCGCGCGCCGGCAGATTGAAGGTCATCACTTCGCGTGGCCGGAAACATCTGGATTGCGCGAACAGATCAGTACGGCCATTGCCGACAAACGCGAGGCCACCACGCTGACGAAAAGCCGGCGCGCGAATGGAGCGGAGTTCTGGTATCAGCTGTACGTCGCACCGGTAAGCGACGAATCGGACAAGGTGACGCATCACATCAGCGTGGTTAGCGACCTCACGGAGCTCATCGAATCACGCGATCTTCTGCTCAGGCAGGCACGCCGCGACGCGCTGACGGATCTGCCGAACCGCGTGACGCTGCGTGAAATGATCGACACGGCGATTCTCGAGCGGCGTGAATTTGCGCTGCTCTTCATCGACCTCGATCATTTCAAGGACATCAACGACAGCCTGGGCCACGGCGCAGGCGATCGCCTGTTGCAGGAAGTTGCGCGGCGGCTGTCGACATCGGTCGGATCGGATGGCGTGGTGACCCGATACGGCGGCGACGAGTTCGTGACGATGTTCAACGGCTCAACCGACGATGTAGAGCTGTCGGCGCTGTTGGCGCGCGTGACCCGAACGCTGAACGAGCCAGTGCAAGTCGACGACATGCAACTGCGGGTCCGGATGAGCATTGG
Organism: Paraburkholderia sprentiae WSM5005; assembly: GCF_001865575.2. Classification (NCBI taxonomy): domain Bacteria; kingdom Pseudomonadati; phylum Pseudomonadota; class Betaproteobacteria; order Burkholderiales; family Burkholderiaceae; genus Paraburkholderia; species Paraburkholderia sprentiae. The sequence goes on along the minus strand of NZ_CP017563.2, from coordinate 332,283 downwards.
GGTCAGCTGCTATCCGCAAGACGGCACTGACTGCGAAACCTTGCTCAAACATGCCGACCTTGCGATGTATCGCGTCAAGGCAGGCGGGCGCAACGGCGTCGAGCGATTTTCCCCTGCGCTCGCCGATGCAGCCGCTCAGCGCATCGCGCTATCGCACAAGCTACGCAACGCCGCCGAGCGCAACGACTTCGAGCTGGTGTACCAGCCGCAAGTGGACATCCGCCACTGCCGGCTGACTGGCGTCGAGGCGCTGATCCGTTGGCACGACGCGGACTTCGGTACGGTCAGCCCAACGACGTTCATACCCTTGGCCGAAGACATTGGTTTGATTGCGTCAATCGGCGAATGGGCGCTGCAAACCGCCTGTGCACAGGCAAAGCGCTGGGAGGAAGTTCTGCCGGGGCTGCGCATGTCGGTCAACGTGTCGCCCAGCCAGCTTGCTTCCAGCGATTTCGGCAGCGTCGTGGGTCGCGCTCTCGCCGCGTCGCAATTGGCCGCAGACCGTCTGGAACTGGAGATTACCGAAGGCGGGTTGGTTGCACCGGGCGCGCTGCCCACCTTGCGTGCCCTGCACGACCTTGGCGTGTCCATCGCGATCGACGACTTTGGCGCCGGTTATTCGAGTCTGTCTTACCTGCGCACCTTCCATGCTGACCGTCTGAAGATCGACATGTCGTTCATTCGCGGCATTGGCACCAGTCGTGCGGATGAGACCATTATCGGTGCGATCATCGCCCTGGCCCGCAAGCTGCGCTTCGAAGTCGTCGCGGAAGGCGTCGAGCGGGTAGAGCAATTGGCTTTCCTTGCCCAGGCCGGCTGCGAGACCGTTCAGGGATACTACTTCGCCGCCCCACAGCCGGCGGCAAGTATTCCGGCCTACGCGGCAAGCCTCATGACGGAGTTGCAAAACACCCCGTCATGAGAGCGTATTTAACGCGGATCCGACAGCGTCTGATTCAGCGTCTGCCCAGCGATGATCACGTTCTGCAACGTGATGTCGTGCACGTTGTACAGGTAGATCGGGCCGGGCGTGCTGGCGCTCGCGGGGCCTGCGGCCGCAGGCGTGCCGAAGTTACAGTTGGAAATCGTCACGCCCGTGATTGCGGGTACCGTCGGCGCGGGCGCCGGGCCGTTGTAGTCGAACGCCACTGGACCTTGTGCAACGATGGCCTGGAAACAGGAGCCGGTCGTGCTGCCCAATGTCACGTTCGAGGCATTGACGTTTGTGATGTTGACGTTGTCCACCAGCGCAGGGCGAGTGCGGATGGCATCGGCAGCAGGCTGGTAATCGCAATCAAACGTAATCAGACCGCCTTGAGACGCGGACGGGTTAGCAGCGGTTGCGGTGGCGACGCCGATGGGCACGGTGCTGTTGATCGGACTGCCGGCCAGCAACTTGCTGCCGTAGCCGCCGCCCGTGAGGCTCACCCCGTGCGGAAGCGTCACCCCATTCACATAGAAGTTCTTGACGTAGCCCCCGCGGTTCATATTCGTCTTGATACGGATAGCGATGTTCAGCGAATTCGTTGCCCAGAACTGATTGAGCATGGTCAGATTGCGTGCGTAGATGTTCTGCACGCCGCCACCCATCTCGCTGCCGAGCGTAATGCCGCCGTGACCGCTGTTCATCATGCAGTTCTGGATCACATGGTTCTGCGCGGGTCCGTACTCCGTGTCGAGGTCCTTGCCTGACTTGATCGCGATGCAGTCGTCGCCCGTGTTGAACGTTACGTTGTCGCACAGCACCGTGTTGCAGGCGTCGGGATCGAAGCCGTCGTTGTTCGGCCCAATGCTGTCGGCTGTCACGTCACGAATCACGACGTTCGTGCAGTCGGTGGGGTGGTGCTGCCAGAACGGCGTATTGTTGGTTCGGTAGTTCTCCATCAGCACGTTCGTGCAACCGATGAACTCGACCATACACGGCCGCAGATAGTGGCCGAGACCAAAGATTCGCTGCGCGACTGGCACGCCCGCTTCCGAGAGCGCCGGCAGGTAGTTCTGGTCTTGCTGCCACGGCGTAGCGGGATTGGTCAATAGCGTGTAGAGGGCGGCCGAAAGATTGGGGGCGACCACCTTCAGATCGGCGTTGTTCGGGTTCGAATAGGCCTGCGACGGCGTGGACGACCCCGCGCAGCCGTACGCGCCGCTGGTGCCCTTGTAGGTCCACCAGCAGGTGCTCGTGTTTCCGCTTCCGGCGAACGGCGTCATTGCCTGACCGTTCAACACCGATGTCGGGCCTTCGCCAGTCAGCGCAATATTGTTGGCGTTTCGTGCGTACACGGGCGCGCCGAAGTTCAGGCAGTCGTTTGCCTGCCAGCGGCTGTAGAAAAGCTTGCCGTTAGCGCCACAGTCGACGGGACCGTCCTTCGCATAATCGGCAGGGTTTGGGCTGAAATAGATCGTGCAGTTCGCACTCAGGTGGAAGTTGACGTTGCTCTGCAGCACGATGGGGCCCGCGCAATACCACGTGCCCGCCGGCACGACGACCCGGCCGCCACCGGCTGCATTGCATGCGGCGATTGCCGCGAGGAACGCGGGACGTGAATCCACCGATCCCGGTGCGTTGGTCGCGCCGGCACCGGTACTCACGGGCGATGAAGTACCGGTATAGGGGCTGGCCTGTGCGATGACCGCGCACGGTTGCGCACCGTACTGTTCGACCTGGAAATCGACGGCCGGGAACGCACTCTGGGCGACTTTCTGCAGCGCATTGATGATGTTCGTCGCTGAGCCATTGGGGCCCCAGATCGGGTCGGCGGCAGCCGTTGGCGGCGTGCTTCCGGTCCCGGGCGCAGAACTGGTGCTTCCCGCGGGAGCGGACACGCTACTGCCCCCACCGCAGGCTTGCAGCAGCGCGCTGCCCGCTAGTGCGCTTCCAAGCCCGATGAATCCACGGCGCGACATGCGCAAGGAGTCGCCCGTTGCGGGTGCATTTTTATCAAGATCGAACGAAAGCTTGGACATCGAGTCCCCTCCAGACAGATAGTTATAGGTGCGCGCGAATCGGCAGGGCGCTGGTTGTATGACAAGTCTAGAAGAGTAAAGACAAGGACTCCGACCGTACACATGGTGGATACCCTTACGAGACTTTTCCGCCGTGCCTCGAGCGCGGCAGGCAGTCGCCGGGGGCCTTCGGTCACTGTTGAGGCGTGCATGGATGGACCATGCCGATGCGCAAGTCGGGTGAAGCGAGCTAGCCGTGCTGAAGCAAACTCGCCATCATGCGCACAACGACCTGGCGGGAGCATCCGCCGGCCTCAACCCGTACGTGCCTCGGGCCGCGGGCGCCTATCGCCGAGCCGCCGTCGTCGCGACGGCGTCGACAGAATAGAGTCGATGAACGTATGCGCGCGGTTTTCTCCGTATTTGAACGCTTCGTGCTCAGTGAGAAAATCGAACTGCTCCGGCAGATTCGCCAGTTCGCGAGGCGGATCGCCGGGCATGGTCACCGTCCACGACACCCGGAAGCGGCGATATTTGCCGCCGAGCCCGTGCGATCGGGACAGCGAGACGTGAACCTCGATATCGCAGCCGCGATAGGGCGCATAGTCTTGAGTCGACATTTCCTTTCTCCCGCAAACCGACAGGCTGGGCGAGCGCCGGGCATGGCTGGCGTTCCGCTCGCTTGAGAACCTCTTTGGCCGCATTCGCGGTGCGTCTCCCAATTCGGGTTCTTAGCCGATGTGAGTCGAGCAACGCACATTCCCGCGGCGATGAACCTGCCGGCCAACGCACGGCTCGCAGCGGTTCACGCCAATAACGCTTCAGGCCTCGTTTTTGCTCGCCGATCAACCGTCGGAGCCGCTCGTGCAGCGGCTACACGGCCACCGCACGCCGGTAGTTACAGCAAGAACCTAGGGGAAGCGTCGTGACACGGAAATCCGCAAAAATTAAAGCGCTGCCCGGCCCCGATGAAAGGCAACCGCTGCTCACCGCACGTCGCAGACAAAAGATGGCCCGCTCGGCGCATGCCTATGTCCGCGGCAGTGCTTCTCGCTTCTACGCCTGGCTCGATAGCCAGCCTCGCGGCCGATTGCCCGAAGGACCGGCCGTGTGGATCGGCGGTGACTGCCATCTCGGCAATCTGGGTCCGGTCGCCGACGCGACAGGCAACGTTGCAATCCAGATCCGCGATCTTGACCAGAGTGTGATTGGCAATCCCCTGCACGACCTGCTGCGGCTGGGACTGTCACTCGCCACGGCCGCACGCAGCTCGGACCTGCCCGGCGTGATCATCAGCAGCATGATCGATGCGCTTGCCGATGGTTATGAACAGGCGTTCGACGACAGCCGCAGCGACGCGACAAAAAAGGCGCAACGCCCCGACGTCGCGAAGATCGCCATGGACGAGGCGCTGCATCGGTCGTGGCATCGAATGGATCGGCAGACCATCGACAACAGTCGACCGGCAATACCGCTCGGGAAGCGATTCTGGCCGCTATCCGACGCGGAACGTGTGGCGATTCACGCTCTCTTCGAGAGCGAGTCGGCGCCCCGCATTCATGCGGCGCTGACCGGCAGAACGAACGCTGCCCCGAAGATCGAGGTACTCGATGCCGCGTACTGGGTGAAAGGCTGCAGCTCGCTCGGACGGCGCCGCTATGCCGTTCTGTTGAACGTCGATGACACATGTCCATCCGACGGCCCGCCGTACCTGGTCGACATCAAGCAAGCGGCCGCAGCCGCGGCGCCCCAACGGGATGGCGCAAGCATTCCGCGCGATAACGCAAAGCGCGTCCTGGAGGGCGCGCGGCATCTCACCCCAATGCTCGGCGAGCGGATGATTGCGGCCCGGCTGGATGGTTGCACCGTCGTTGTTCGCGAACTGATGCGGCAGGACCTGAAGCTGGAGTCGGAACGGCTCTCCGAAGACGATGCCGTGAAGGCTGCGCATTTCCTCGCGCTGGTCGTCGGTCGGGCGCATGCGCGGCAGATGGACACCGGCACGCGCGCGGCATGGCTTGCCGAACTGGGAAAGGGCCGAGAGGAATCACGCACCGCCCCGCCTTGGCTATGGCGCAGCATCGTGGAACTGATGGCGGTGCATGAAGTTGACTACCTCGGGCACTGCAGAGGGTTCGCGCACGACCGCCCGTCACGGTAGGCCGCGACGCGCTCACGCTTAACCGCGGTCTAGCCGGTGAAACACTCTGGCATCGACGACGTTCTGCCGGTTTCGGGCACAGCGGTTGCGACATTCCAGGCTCTCCCCAACTTCTCAGGAGCGCGAAATGTCTCAACGTAAGACGGTCGACGATCTTTTCATTCATATGCTGTCGGATATCTACAGTGCGGAGAAACAGTTGACGCGCGCACTGGCGAAACTGTCGCGCGCCGCGTCCGATCCGGCACTCAGCGATGCGTTCAAGACTCACCTCGAGGAAACGCATGGACAGGTGCAACGTATCGATCAGGTGGTCGAGACCTGCAACATCCGCCTGAAGAGAATGAAGTGCGTCGCGATGGAAGGACTCATCGAGGAAGGGCAAGAACTCATCGATGAGATTGAAAAGGGTCCGGTGCTAGATGCGGGTCTCGTGGCGGCTGCGCAGAAGGTCGAACACTATGAGATCGCTGCCTACGGCAGTCTTTGCGCGATCGGCAAGCAACTCGGTTTCACTGAAGCCGTGAAGCTGTTGAAAGAGACCTTGGACGAAGAAAAGGCGACCGACCTCAAGCTAACCCAGTTCGCCGAAAACGCAGGCAACCAGAAGGCGAAGCAACAACAGTGAACCGTCGCGGCATAGCGCAGGCTCACCACTTGAAGTATTTGCATGCGCTTGCCGCTTATTCCATTGCCTGCGGAGCCGGGGGTCACCGCATGGATCGACGGCGGTCCGCTATGGCGTGCTGGAATCGTCGCGTACGCGTAAGATGGCCGGGAACGCGATGAAGACGCGAAGGAGCCATGGCGATGGACGAACCCCGGAACTCGACGCGAAAGAAACGCCCCAAGGTCGCGTTCGCCCTGCAAGGCGGCGGCTCGCACGGCGCCTTCACGTGGGGGGTGCTCGACCGTCTGCTGGAGGCGTCGTCGCAGGCAACGCCATTCGACATCGCGGCAATTAGCGGCGCCAGCGCGGGCGGAATCAATGCGACGCTGTGCGCGGCGGGTCTCGCAACCAGCGGGGCAACGACAGCACGCGAGATGCTGCGCGCGTTTTGGGAGGCGGTGTCGCGCGCCGGCGCGCTCGCGGGCAATGCGCTGTTCGGCTTTTCCGAACCCGGCCCATTCGGCGGCTGGAACATCGACTGGAACCCCGCCCCCATCGTGCTGGAGGCCGTGGGACTCGTCGCTTCGCCTTACGGCAATCCGTTCTACCGCGATCCGCTCGGTCCGGTGATTCGTTCGGCCCTCCCCGAACCGGTTCTCGCCACGCTCAATACGACGCGCGATGGCCCGCAACTGTTCATTTGCGCAACCGATGTACGAACCAACCAGCGCGCGATCTTCACACGCCCCGACATTTCCATCGACGTATTGCGCGCTTCCGCATGCCTGCCGAGCGAGTTTCGCGCCGTGAGCGTGGACGGCATACCGTACTGGGACGGCGGCTATCTCGGCAACCCGCCTCTGGCGCCGTTGATCGGCCATGCCCAGGACCTGATCCTCGTTCTCGCGAATCCGTTCGTGCGCCACGACATGCCGCCCAAAGACGCGCGCGGCATTCTCGACCGGCTCAACGAAATCGGTTTCAACGCATCCGTGGTGCTGGAGATCAACGCGATCGAAGCAGTCAACCGCGTGCTCGACTCGGTCGGCGAGGAAGCGGCGCGCAAAAGCCGGTTCAAGCCAGTGCGGTTTCACCTGATTCGCGACGACGATTTTCTCGCGAAGTTCGGCTTTGTCTCGAAGAGCAGCACGTCCTGGCCATTGCTCAAAACGCTCTTCGAGCGTGGACGCGAAGTGGCGGACGTATGGCTCGAAAATGACTACGCAAAGCTCGGGCAAACGTCTTCGTTTGACATCAAGGGTTCGTTGCTCGATCCGACGCTCAAGCACAGCGGCAACCCGAACGCGCAACGAGACTGAAAAGGACAGGCGGCGCAAGACCGATCCGATCCGGCGCCCCCGCCGCCGCGCCCAACAGATCACCAGGTCGCGCTAAACGCCTGCTGTACCTTGACCGGGTCGGTCACGCCGTTGGCCACCAGCAATTGCGTCAGCAAGCGCGCCTTCTGCGGATTCAGATCGAGCGACGCCACGAATCCGCGCTTGTCGTCATCCACCTCGACGTTGCGGTTCACGAAGCCCGACACCAGGCGCGTCGAGCGAACCACCACGATGCCTTTGGCCGCCGCGCGGTCGAGCGCCGCGAGCGCTTCCTTCGACATGTCACCATCGCCTTCACCCGCTACGACGATGCCCTTCGCGCCGTCGGCGATCGCATGATCGATCTGGCGGCCGTCCATGTTGCTGTGGGCGTAGACGATATCGACGCGCGGCAATTGCCCATCCGCGGGCAGGCTGAGCGCAGCGCGCGTCGATGACGCCGCCGGCGCGACGAAGCGCACGCTTGCCGGATCGACATAACCGATCGCGCCCGCGTTCGGCGACGCGAACGCCTGTACCGCCGTGGTATGGGTCTTCGTGATCCAGCGCGGCGCGTGAATCTGGTCGTTCATGACGACCATCACGCCTCTGCCGTGCGACTGCGCGCTCGCCGCCACTTCGACGGCTTCGTACAGATTGTTAGGACCGTCCGCGCTCGTGGAACCGCCCGGCCGCATGGAGCCGACCAGCACCACCGGCTTGTCGGAGCGCAGCACGTTGTTCAGGAAGAACGCCGTTTCTTCGATCGTATCGGTGCCGTGCGTGATCACGACGGCGTCAGCTTCGTTGCGCTCGAACGCCTCGTTGATCCGCCGCGCAAGCTGCAACCAGATCTTGTCGTTCATGTCCTGCGAGCCGACGTTCGAGATCTGCTCCGCGCTGATGCTTGCGAGCTTCTCGATGCCCGGAACGCCGCGCACCAGTTCCTGCCCCTTCACGTTGCCCGAGTTGTAGCCGATCGCCGAGCGGGGATCGGCGGTGCCGGAGATCGTGCCGCCGGTGGCCAGCAACAGAACGCGCGGCGCGGCGGTGACGGCGCTTGCCTGTTGCGATGGCGCGTCGGCCGCCCTCACGCAAGTGCCCGCGGCAAGTCCCGCGATCAGCAGTGCCGCCGAAACGCACAGCCGCATGGCTGATCGATCGATCGTGTCGATGTTCATCTCTCACCTCATCTATCGTTTAAAAGAGTCGCGTGCCCTTCGCTCAACCCGCCGACGTCATTTTTCTCGGTTGCGTCAGCATGGCGGGTTGAAGGATCTCGTCGAGCTGCGCCTGACTCAACAACCCTTTGTCGACCACGATCTGCGCGACGCTTTTGCCCGACGTAAGCGCTTCTCTCGCGATTTCGGTCGAGTGCATATAGCCGATGTACGGGTTCAGCGCGGTCACGATGCCGACCGAGTTCTCGACGATCGCGCGCAGCCGCTCACGATTTGCGGTAATGCCGTCGACGCATTTCGACGCCAGGGTAAGGCACCCCGCACGCAGGTGCGCGACGCTCTTGAACAGGCTGTGCGCGATGATCGGCTCGAACGCGTTGAGCTGGAGCTGCCCGGCTTCGGCGGCGAAACTCACGGTCACATCGTTGCCGATAACTTCGAACGCGATCTGGTTGACGACCTCCGGAATCACCGGATTCACCTTGCCCGGCATGATGCTCGAGCCCGCCTGCACCGGCGGCAGGTTGATTTCGCCAAGACCCGCGCGGGGACCGCTCGACAGCAGGCGAAGGTCGTTGCAGGTCTTCGAGAGTTTTACGGCGACGCGCTTCAATACGCCGGAGAGTTGCACGAACGAGCCGACATCCTGCGTCGCTTCGATCAGATTGGGCGACGTGGTCAACGCAATACCGGTGATTTCGCTCAGGTGTCTGCATGCAAGCTGCGCGTATTGCGGATGCGTGTTGATGCCGGTGCCGATCGCCGTCGCGCCGAGATTGATCTCGCAGATAAGCTGGGCCGCTTCCTTGAGCCGTTCCTGGTCTTCGCCGAGCATCACCGCGAAAGTACTGAATTCCTGGCCGAGCGTCATCGGTACGGCGTCCTGAAGCTGCGTGCGGCCCATCTTCAGGTCGTTGCCGAATTCCACCGCCTTGCGTTCGAAGGATGCGCGCAACACGCCCATTGCGTCGACGAGCTGCATGATTCCCACGTGCGTGGCGATCTTCAGCGCGGTCGGATAAACGTCGTTGGTGCTCTGACCGAGATTCACATCCTCGTTCGGATGAAGAACCGCGTATTCGCCGCGCTGTTGTCCGAGATGCTCGAGCGCGAGATTGGCGATCACCTCGTTCGCGTTCATGTTGGTCGACGTTCCCGCGCCGCCCTGAATGACATCGACGACAAAATGCTCGTGCGCGGCGCCGGAGCGCACTTGCGTGCAGGCGTGCACGATCGCCTGCGTCTTCACTTCGCTCAAAAGGCCGAGATCATGATTCGCGAGCGCGGCGGCTTGCTTCACGCTCGCCAGTGCATTGACGAGGTTCGGATACACGGAAATCGGCATGCCCGTGATAGGAAAGTTTTGCAGCGCGCGCAGCGTGTGCACGCCGTAATACGCGCTCGCGGGCACGGCGAGATCGCCGAGAAGGTCGTGTTCGATACGTTCGGTCGGTGCAAGCATGAATTCCTCTCAGGTTCTGAAATCGACAGGCGAGCGGGGTCATCCGGCACACGTCGTGTGCAGGTCCGTCGCGCTGACTGGTTGATGCGGTTGGGTTAGTGAGGCTCGATGCCGCTCATTTCGCCTCGCCTTCGAACGGGCCGAACGAAGTCGTCGCCATCGGCGCGCGGCGTGCCTGCCGCGCCACGCGCTGGCCCTCCCACTTCGCGATCGCTGCGGTCGCGATGCTGTTGCCGATCACGTTGGTCGCGGTGCGCCCCATGTCGAGAATCTGGTCGATCGCGAGCACCAGCACGACGCCCGATGGCGGCAGATGGAACATCGGCGCCACGGCCGCGACGACGACCACCGATCCGCGCGCGACGCCCGCCATCCCCTTGCTGCTCACCATCAGCACGAGCAGCATCACGATCTGCGTGCTGATCGGCATGTCGATGCCGAACGCCTGCGCGATGAAGATCGCGGCGAACGCCTGGTACATCATCGAGCCGTCGAGATTGAACGCATAGCCGAGCGGCAACGTGAAGCCGACCACTTTCTTGTCGACACCGAATTCCTCCAGCTTCTCCGTCAGGCGTGGATACGCCGCCTCGCTGCTCGCGGTGGAGAACGCCAGCATCGCGGGTTCGCGGATCGCCTTGAGCAAGGCCCAGATCGGCTTGCCGAGAAACGCGTATCCGGCGAGGATCAGCACTGCCCACAGCAGCGCGAGCCCGGTGTAGAAGCTGGCGACGAGCTTGCCGTACGTCGTCAGTACGTCGAGGCCATGCACCGTGATCGCCGATGCGAGCGCGCCGAACACACCCACAGGCGCGAGACGCATCACGTAATCGGTCAGCTTTAGCATGGTGGGCACGAGCCCTTCGACGCCCGCGATCAACGGCGCGACGCGTGGGTCCGACTTGATCACGCTGAGCACGATCCCGAACATCACCGAGAAGACGAGAATCTGGAGGATATCGTTGCGCGCCATCGCATCGACGATGCTGGTGGGGAACGCGTGTGTCACGAAGTCCTTGAAGTTGAGGCTGGACGTGTTGAGACCAGTGGCCACGTCAGCGCTCGTCTGGGTCATGTGCAAACCCGCGCCCGGCTGCAGCAGATTCGCGAGCACGAGGCCGAGCGCGAGGGAGAACAGCGACGCGCACAGGAACCACGCGATGGAGCGCAGACCGATCCGGCGCACGTCGCTCGTGCCTTCCATGCCGGCGAGACCTGACACGAGCGTGGCAAACACGAGCGGCGCGATGATCATCTTCACGAGCCGCAGGAAGATATCGGTGACGATGGAAAAGTAGCCGGCGATCTCTTTCGCCTGCGCGGCATCGGCCGCGGTGCGATGGCAGACGTAACCGACGGCCACGCCGAGCACCATGCCGGCGAGGATGTAGAGGGTGAGCCGATTCTTCATGTGTCTCCGTCCTGGGATTATTTATGTCTGGACGGAATTCTAGAGACGGCAGAAAAGACGTGAATGCTAGTGTTGCATATGGCTATGCAATTTTTGCATAAGGCGGGATAACCCTGAATCTGTATTCGGCGGGCCGCCTAAATAAGCGAACATCAGCTCCCTATCTCGCCGTCACCGAGCAGCTATCAGGCGTCACGCCGACGACCTTTCGGTGTCCAGCTTCGACACCGCTCCCGTATTCACATCGTAGCGGTAGCCTTGTTTCTCGAGGTGAGCGTTGATCGCTTCGACAACCACTTGCTGCTGAGTTTCATTGCGCAGCAATTCATGCTGCGGCTCGACCCGGCCGAGTTCGGCGGCAAGCCGGCGGCTCAATGACGCTTCGCCTGCGCTACGGGCAAGGACGACGATCATTTTTTCATTCGCCTGTGCCAGTTGCTGTTTCAGTCCGTTCGCGTAGTCGGACCATTTCCCGACGGTCTCCCGCGCTTCGGCAATGGCGGCGGAATGCGCTTTTGCGTCGCGCGACATCTGCGCCTTCAATGCGTCGAGCTCCGCCGAGTCGACAGCCACCGCGATTTCAGAGGCGCCCGCATCGCGTTGATCGGTCAAACTGGCGATTTGCGTCTGGACATTCTGCAATTCAAGTGCGGCGGCATCCCGCTCAGCCTGCGCGCCCATCACCTCTTCCCGTCGGGCGGCGTGCGCTTCCTGCTCTGTCTGCAACTGCGCGCGAATCGCTTCGAGCTCGCTTTCAAGACGAGCGACCGCTTCCGAATGCGCCGCCTCGAGCGCCGCGCGCTCCGTTTCTCCGGCCCGCGTTTCGACAACCGACCCAGCCGACTCGCTCGCCCCCTCGCCCTCGCCTGCGGCGTCCGTCTCCTCGAACGAAAGCGCTCCGCGCTGTGCGGCGAGTGCCGCGCGTTCCAGTTCCGCTTCGAGCAGCGAAACGCGTCCAGCGAGTTCCTGCGCGCGCTTTTCCGCCGCGTCGGTCCGTTGCACCGCCAGCGCGATGTCCTCTTCGAGCCCCGCCACGGTATCGACCTTCTCGTCGTAGGCGCTCGTCATCTTGTCCAATTGGACTTGCAGCGCATCGAGTTCCTGGACGGTGGTTTGCAGTTCCGCGAGCGCGTCATCGCGCTCGCTGCTTGCGTCCTCGACACGCTGGCGCATCGCGGCGAGGCGTCGCGCCACGGCGCGTTCGGCTTCGTCCTGCGCTGACGTCCACAGCCGGTCGAGCGCATCACGCATGGTGTGCGTCACGGTTTCCGGCAAGGTAGGACGTTCGACGACCTGTGGCATCCGCGGGGCGCGCGTTTCGCGCCACTTGCGCAATGCCGCGGCCACCGCGACCACCGAACCTGTATGGACTTCTGACCAGATCGCGACGGGAGACACTTTCTGGCCCTCGTCGGCCATCCGATTTGCGATTTCAGCGACGAGTTCGTCCGTGATCGTAATGTTGCTTGACATGCCTGCCTCGACAAAGTGCACGTGGTGACGAATACCGTTTCGTCGTTCGGGAGACAGCCGCGCGCTGCGACTCGCCTCGCATACCTACGAATTGTCGGTTACATCACCGGCGCTCAATCGTTCGAAAAGCCGAGGTTACGGGGAGGTATTCGTCGGATTGGCGCATCGCGCGGCGGGGCATCGTCGGACCAAGACATCGCGCGATTCGCAAGCCGTGCAAGCAGAGTGAAATCTTTCCGCAGTTCGTCCGTTGCGAGAAGAACGATTTTATTTCCGCACAACCCTGCTGCCGCGCGTCGTCTATGCCGACAGACAGGCATGACTTGCCGGACGCAGTGAACGGTCGCAACGAAAGACCGCGCGCGGCCGCACATCGAATGTCCCGACCGGCTCGCGCGACGCACTCGCGATCCGCAGGACTCCCCTACTTCTCTACAGATCTTTTGGTGGGCCGTCTCGCGGCAGCCCGCGCTATTGTCATGATTGGACGACGTCAATTTCTTGGTAGTCTCACCGCGCTCGGCGGAAGCGTCGTATTGAGCGCGTGCGGCGGTGGTGGTAGTGGCACTGCGGATGCCGGCGGCTCTTCCACGGGCAACTCCGCGAATCCATCGGGCACGGCGGCAGCACCCTCTACGGGCACCGGCACCGCCGGCATCGCGAGTTCGACGGGTACGACCAGCTCTGGAATCGCGACCTCGCCTGGCGGCGCGACGACGGTGGCGAACGGCTCGTCGCCGGCGCCCTCGAGCGGCACGGGGCCCACCGACCTATCCGGCTCGACCGCGGGCGAAAGCGCCGGCTCTCCGTCAGACCCGAACTCGGGGTCGACCGGCAACGCTTCGAACGCTTCACCCCAGAAGACGACCATCCCGCCGGCGACGGTCATCATCGACAGTCAGAACGCGGCATGGACACTGGTCAACGGGTCGGTGTACAGAAACGGTGTCGCAGCGGGCAACACGTACAACGTCTCGCTGATACTCTGGTACGGAGGCGCGATCTACCACGAGGGAACCGGCGGTCAGTTTTACGGATGGAATGGCTCGACATGGCGATCGTGCAATGACCCACGTTTGGGCGGCACTTCGGCCGACGGCACCGCGATCCCGCCCGCGACGTATCTGATCGACAAGGGCGGCGCGATATGGACCGTGGCGAACGGCGTCGTGTACCGCAATCGAAGCGCAGTCGGCACGATGTCGAATGCGGCGCTGCTGCTGTGGTACGGCGGCAAGTTCTGGACGCAGACCACCGGCGGTCAGTTCTATGTGTGCGCCGATGCCGATCAATGGTTACCGTGCAACGATCCGCGCATTGTGGCGGCGGCGCCAGCCGGCTCGTTTCACGGCATCAACGGGCACTACGATTACCCGTATTCGACGACACAGCTCGTGTCGATCATCAAAGCGCTCGGCTGCTCGACGTACCGGCTCAGCTGTACCGACGACCCGTCGCAAGTCGCCACCGTCGTCGCGTTGGCACGAGCATTCCAGTCAGCGGGCTTGACGCTTTTCGTGCTGATCGATGTCGGCATCTACGACAGCAACGGCAGCCTTTTTGCGAGCGAATCGGCGGCCTATACGCGGGGCTTCAATTGCGCGGCAGCCGTTGCGACGGCGTTGCAACCCCACGGGGTGACCATGTATGAATGCGGCAACGAACTGACGCGTGCGAGCGGGATGATTCTCGATTCCACCACCGCGGGAACGGCAGTCGTCGACTTCAACAATGCGAACTGGCCGCTGATGCGTGGGGCGATGCGCGGCATGATCGCCGGAGTGAAGTCGGTGCAGGCGGATGCCAAATGCGGCATCAATTTTTGCGTCGCGGATATCGGCGCATCCGACGCTCTGTGGGACGGCAAGCAGCCCGACGGGACGAGCGGCTATCCGACCGTACGGTGGGACCTGACGACCTGGCACAACTACGAGGTGTACGGCGACATCTTCGATATCGGCTCCGACGGGTCCGGCCCGGGTTTCGATTTGCCCACCTATTGCAAGGCCCGATATGGCGTCCCCTTTGTGATTTCGGAGTGGAACACCGGGCCGGAGAAGACCGAGGCGTACCGGGCCGACTACATTGCCTCGCGCCTGCTCAGTTACTACCAGGCCAGAAAGACGAAGAACATCCAATCGGCGATGTATTACGAGCTCGATAGCGGTGACGCCACCTACGGTCTGATGATCAACGGCACCGCGCTTGCGCTTCCGTATAACGCGTTCGCGGGTTTTGTCGCGAGCCATCCCGACAGTTGAGCGTCTCGCTCACGACTGTCGCCCGCGCGCGGCCGGCAATAGCCGACTCGCAACAAACCGTCAACTCCGCTGTTCGGCAACGGGTGCCTTGCCCTTCCGAAGCGATTCGAGGCGCAGAACGAGGAACATGATCATCGGTGACACCGGAGACAGGTGCCGCAGGAATGAGCCATAGTCCGGCTCGAAGATAGCCTGCGTTGCGATGAAACTAACCAGAAAACAGAAGCACAGTTTCTCGAAGCGGCCTACCGGAAATAACGATGTGGCCTTTCGGTAGCGCAGCAAGACCATCCAGAAGGTAAGGAACACGCCAAGACCACCAAGCATTTGCAACGGAGAACCCGACGTGATCAGGCGCAACGGCAACACGAAGGTCGCAAGCGTAATGGCGACGTTCGCTACCCCGATGAACATATTGTTGCCCGGAATGAACTGAACGATGATCGAACCCACTTCATTCGGATCTCGCCACTCGTTGGCACTCTGCCGTGCAAAGTCCAACGATTGGCCGTATACCGTCTGAAACACGACCGCGACGATCACGAACATGACGAGCGCGATCACGACCAACGGCAAAGGCTTTCTGAAGCTTTTCGGCACGAGGTAGAGAAACACGGTCGCGACCAAAGTAATGGCCCAGTACGAGCGGAAGTAAACAGCGACCAGTCCTGCCAGCACGACGAACAAAGCCAGAATCGCGCGAGACGAGCTATAAAACAGGAGCAGCATCACTACGACAGAAATGATGAGCTCTTTCGACGGTATGCCGATGTAGACGGTCTGATTGACCAGCCAGAACGCAACGAGGACAAACTCGGCGGGCTTCAACGACTTGACACTGGAGCGCCAGATGGCGAAAAACATGCCGAGTGTCGATGCCAGAAAACCGGCAAGGGAGATTGAAAAATTCTCCAGCCCAAAGCCCTTGAATATCCACGCGAGGTTGTCGAACGAATCCCCAAAGGCCTGGAACGAGGTGACGGTCTTCATCCGGTCGAAGATCATGGCCTCATCGAGCAGAAAGCGCTCGGGTAGCAATGAATCGTGTGCCGCTGAAACGGCGTACAGCGCAATGAACAACAGGAACCACACCGCCGCTGACACGCCCGGACTCGCACTCTTGCCGATAATGCCAGGTACTTTTACGATGCGCATGCTTTACCCCCGAACGTGCACGTGACCGGTAAAGCCGCAAGCATTGCACGCATGATGGTGACGTTCATGGCGTTCCCCAACCGGGTTGCCGATCCGTATAAGCTTCGGTCCCCTTGCCGATCTTGAGTGCCTGATACGTACCTACGCTTGCCACGATCGTTCCGCTCACGCTGAGCAGCAGCAGCGTGTGGATGAAGCCAACTCCGAAGAAATGCGCCGTCGCAAAGATCAGGAAGATCAGAACCGCATTGGCCATTTGAATCATCAGATCAACCTTCTGCCGGTTCACGACGATAAACACCTGCGCCATCGAACCGTAGATCGCCATCATGATGAAGTACGGAACGAAGAGCAGGTACACCGACATCGACGATTCCCACTGTTCGCCCATCTTCACATGAATAATGAGACTCAAGCCCGCGTAGCAAGCGGCGACCAGCGCGAGGCTGATAAAAGTCAGCGACGTTAAAAACTGGCGGGTCGGATTCTCGCCGCCCTTTCGTTCACCATCGAAATAATCGATCAGATCGCGGCGGAACACGGCCCCAAGACTTTGCGACAACAATGACGCGGGAAAATAGCCGACGCGGTACGCGAGCGCGAAGATGCCGGCGTCGCGATGGTCGAAGATCATCGGCATCAGAATGGCCGACGCATAGATCACGAAGGAATTCAGCGTAGTGGTAGGCACGCCAAATTTAGCGTACTGGATCTGAAGCGCGGACAGCTTCATGAAGGCGGCCGGGACCAGATTTCGCGCCGAGTAAAGATAAATGACGGCCGGCACGAAAGTGGAGGCTAGAAAGATCCAGCTATAGATATTGAAGACGCTTGCGCCCGTGCACTCACCCTTTGACAGCGCCATCAGGCAGATGAAGTAGCCAGCGAATGCAGCATTCGGAAAGAATCGGATCGAGGCGATCTTCGCGTACTTTCTTTCGCTGGTCAGTGCGGCACACAGCGCCTGCTGCATGAATACACCGAACGCCAGGCAGATTACCGGAATGTATTCGAGGTGGCCCGAAATGATTGCGGCCACCGCGAGCGCAAGACCGATCAGTATGGCGACGGCGCTGGAGCTCGTCATCGCGCGCACAGCCAGCGCCTTTTCCGCCGTCAAGCATGCGACCTCGAGCCGCAAGCCGATCACCGAGCCGACGAAAAGACCACCAGCCATCAGTTGGCTGAAGTAACCGAGATCCGTTGGCCCACAATACTTCCCGATTAGAAGTACCGAAACGAAACTGAGCGCCTGACTGAGTACGACCCCAGCGACACTGACGAACGAGTGTTTGATATTCACAGTCTATCTACGCCGAAAGCCGGTTGGTTTGTTGATCGCACTTCACGACAGCGGTCCTCCCGTCGCTATGACTAGCTTTCTTGCGTGTTCCCACTGGCCGGCAATCCGTCGAGATAAGACGCGTTCCGATAGAGTCCGGCACGCGCGCCCAGACTGTAGCGATACATGTCGGTGTTGATGCCGTTGAAGATCACACCCTTCACGTGGGCTTTCGCCTGCTTCAACTCCTTGGTTGCCTCCATCACCTCGGCAATGGAAGTCGTCTCGAAGCGCGTGACCAGCAACACAGTGCCGCAGCTATGCGCGAGCGCGGTTGCGTCGGACACGGCGAGAACAGGCGGCGTGTCGATCAGCACGATGTCGTATTCGCTTGTGTTAGCGAGGAATCGCTGCATGCGCTCGCTCAACAGAAGCTCGGCGGGATTCTCCGGCGTGGCGCCGCGCGGAACAAAATCGAGGCCCGGTACGACGTCACGCATGATGATTGACTCAGATTCACCCTCCGACGACGACAGGTAATCGGCCAGTCCGGGCTTGCAATCGACACCGAAGTACTGCTCGAGGTGCCCCCTGCGGAAGTCCGCGTCGATCAACAACACCCGCTTGCCGGCCGCCGATACGACCGCCGCCAGATTGGCGGAGAGAAACGACTTGCCAACCTGCTCCGTGGGGCCCGTCAGAAGCACCCGGTTATCGCCGGATTCCGATTCGAGCATCGCAAAATGCAGCGCGGTCCTGAGCCGGCGCAGGCTTTCGATCGATGCGTCGCGCGGAAACTCGCTCGCGAGCAAGAACTTGTCACCGGCCGGCGGGTTCGGCGTCTTGCCGATTCGCGCGACTCTCGCTTGCGAAAGCGGCACGGTCGCGTAGACGTTGAGACCCGTTTGCTCTTCGATCTCCTCTGCATCGGTAATGCCCCGATACAGCGCTGCGCGTGCGAACGCGGCGCCCACGCCCAGAATCAGACCGCCCAGCGCGGCATAGATAATCACCAGAAGCTTGTTCGGCTTGATCGGATCTTTCGGGACCACCGGGCTATCGACCAACCGCACCGTTCCCACCTTGCCAGCACGCACAAGTTTGAGTTGCTGCATGTTATTCAACATGCCGACGTATAGTTCGTTGTCGACATTCACCTCTCGCGTCAGACGCACGGCGTTCTGCTCCAGGTCCGGCAACGCCTGTTCCTGCTTCGACAGCGTTTCGACTTTGCTGGTCAGCATGCCGATCTGCTGGTTGATTGCCTGAATGCTCGGATGATCCGGTGCGTAGAGCGCACTCATTTCAGCCCGCTTTTGCTTTAGCTCGAGAAGGCTGCGCTCGGTCGCCACGCTTTGATCGAGATACGATTTGCCTTGCTCGCTCAGATTGAAGACGCCCATGCGGTTGCGCATGTCGTTGTAGCGACCTTCAGCGCGCTCGAGGTCGCTTTTGAGTTGCGGAAGCAGATCGCTCAGAAACGCGAGTGACTTCTCAGCTTCTGCCGCCTTGCGCTCGAGGTTCTGGTCGACATACGCCTTGCCGATTTCGGCGAGCGTGCCGGCCGTGAGCAACCGATCGGAACCCGTCAGCGACGCCGCGATGATGCCGCTGTCTTTTCCCTTCTGCGAAATGTTGAGCTTGTTCTGCAGATCTTCGACCGTCTTTTCACGCGACTGCCTCACCAGAACGAATTCAGTGCCCGGCTTCGCGTTCAGCGAATCGACTCTGAGCGTGATCGCGCCAACAGGCAGCTTCATATCTAGCGATCCGCCGACGACGCCTTCGATCGGCTGGTCGAGATCCGATTGCTCCAACCGGTAGCGGCCGCCGTTCAATACCGTCAATACGAACTTCTCGCCTTCGAATGCTTCCGGAACGTTGAAGCTGGACACTTTGATCGATTCTTTGCCCCACGCATATCCGCCATATCCGAATATGCCTGGCTGAGAAAGGCTCGTGGCTTTCCGGCCCACCCAGTCGCCAATTAACGGAAAGCGTTTCGGCTTTGCGCTGATATCAAGGCCGAGATCGTCAACGGCTTTGCCGACCACCATTCTCGACTGAAGTATTTCCATCTCAGCCGTTGCCTCTGTTTTGACGTCGAACATGCTGGAGACGTCACCCAGAGGGCTTTTCGAATTATTGTTGGTTGGTAGGCTGTCTTCGACCTGAATAAGGATATCGGCTTGATAAACGGGCCGCGCGATATACGCGTAAGCCACACCCAGTGCGAGGACACTGCCGGCGATTCCTCCGACAAGCCAGCGGCTTGCCACGAGCACGTCCAGATAACGCGACAGGTTGACATCGTCATTTCGTAGCGCAGCAGGATTCGCAAGCGGAAAATTGTGATTCATCGAAACCCCACGGATCGATATTCGAAAAAGTCGGAACCTGCATGGGTGCGCAGACACCGCGGCGTACCAAAACAATGCTTGTCACGGGACGGCCACAATTAACCACGATGCAGAGTGTGGGATCCTGGCGTGCAACGCACCGACGCGGAAATCCGCACACGTTGTACCCACCGAGCGCTCGAGACAAATCGTCTTAAAGGAAAATTCCGCCTCTTCTGGCGCGGTCTTCTCCGTTCTCCAGCGCACGACATATGGCGCCAGAAACCAGAGAGATTTATTCATACCAGCAGCAATCGCAGATTAACTTATGGCTTACAGCACCACTGTACGCTGCCGCACATTCTCATTTCTGGCCACAACGGCACAATGCAATTGAATCGCCGGTAATTGGACAGACATATGAAACCCTTGATGCGTGAGATATTCACACGCGCTCTACTTGTCGCTGGTGTGCCGACGGCGGTTAGAGCGCTATTGTGGCGCGACCGTGTCGCGATACTGCTTTATCACGATCCTACGCCCGCAACGCTCGAAGCGCATCTTGAATATCTGAAAGACAAGGTGGAGTTCGTTCCGCTGTCGGAGGCAAACTCGCGCGGCAACGGCCGCCCGCGCGCCGCAATCACTTTCGATGATGGTCATGTCGGCAATGCCGACCTGTTACCCATTTTTGTCAAGTACGGCGTGCGCCCCACCATCTATATCTGTAGCAGCGTCGTGGCGCAACAGCGGACTCACTGGTTCCTGGATCCCGTCGCCAAACATGCCGACGTGAAGCGGCTGATCCGCATGAAAAACGACGAGCGCCTCGCGGAATTGGCCGCGCGGGGTTTTCGGCAGGACCAGCTGAACGAGTCGGCCATCGTGAGTGGCCTGAGCGCCGCCCAGATCGAAACGATGCGCCCTTATGTCGATTTTCAGTCCCACACGCGCTATCACCCGACGCTGACCCGCTGTGACGACGACGAGTGCTTTGAAGAACTTGCCGGCTCCCGCATCGAGGTTGAGCGCCTCGTCGGCAAGCCGTGCGAGCATTTTGCGTATCCCTACGGCATTTACGGTCCGCGCGAAATTGCGATGCTGAAGGTCGCCGGCTACAAGACGGCACGCACGACCGATGTTGGATGGAACGATCAAAGCAGCGATCCGTTCCGGCTCAAGGCGTTCGACATCGAGGATGACTCCTCCGTGTCATGGTTTGCCGCGCAACTCACCGGCTTCACGCTGGCGCCACGCTATCTCCGGCTGGGCCGTGTTCGGCGCTTCTGCGAGCGGTTTCGTGGCAGGTCGCGGTCACTGAATCAGACGTCGCAAGCGCAGCGCCCGCAATAACGTGTAGTGTGAAACACTCGGTCGGACTCGGTCCTTCGACGCGCGGCATCGAACAGATCGCGGTCGATCGTAACGACAACGTCTGGTCGATGAGTTCGGCCAACGATAAATTGAGTGCGGGAGAGACTGGGACGGGACCGCCTGACGAATCAGGAATCGTCTGCGCCTGCGGAGCAATTTCTCATAATAACCTTAATTGTCTTCATCTCCGTATAGCGACAAAGGGGCAACATGCGCAAGATTTTCATCATGCATCCGGGCAACGCCAATTATCCGGAAGTCACGGCCTACAAGAATTACTTTCAGAATCGCGGCGCGGATGTTCTGATTGGATCAACGAGCGAATTCCGAAAACTCGAAAAGAAAAACGACATTATTCTTTGGTCAATCATGGGTTTCTACCCGGACCGCCTTGCATCCGATTTCGTCATCCACGATTACCGTTCGCTTTCCGTGGGCGGCTGGCCAGCGATGAAGGACTTCGCGAAACGGCACTTCAACTGTCAGCCGAACCTGCGAATCTTCCAGAACAAACGGCAGCAACAGATCATGGGCTTTGGCGCCGGCGTGCCCAGCGTGATTTTACCGATGGGTGTACCGAACTGGATTTTTGAAGTTCAGGAAGAAAGCGGTCAGGATGAGAAGAAAGCTGACTTCTGCTATATCGGCGAAATGAGCGTCGAGCGTGGCTTCGATCGCGTGCTGGAAGCGTTCATCAAGAAATACTCGGACGGGAACAAATCTCTTCTGCTCGTCGGCAAGCCGGATCCACACATCCACGAGAAATTCTCGAAGACGGAAAATCTGATCTTTACCGGTCCTTTGCCGCAGCGTGATGCGCTGAAGCACGTGGCCCAGTCGGATGTTGCCGTTTGCTATTTCCCCTATCACCGGCCGCACTGCTATCAGACGCCGACCAAACTGCTCGAGTACGCCGCGCTCGGCAAGAAGATTTTATGTAACGACTCGCCATCCAATATTCAATGCTGCGAGGAAATGGGCATCAATAGCGTCATCACCACGGCAAACATCTTCGACGGAATCGATGAGGAAGCCATGCGCGGTGCAAAAACCAATCGCCGCTCGGACTTCGCCAATCTGGTCTGGGACAAGGTGATAGAGCAATCCAATGTCGTATCATTTTTGCCAGATGATCTGAAGCGGAGGCTCTCCTGACTGGTTCATCAGCGAGACTTTCCTCCCAGCAGAGCTTTTGCCCCGACGGCGGCAATCTGTTCAGACGCAGCGACCCTACTAGACTCTCGGAACAGAAATGCAGATATTCATCCTTCATCCTGGCAAGGCGAATTACCCAGAGATAGATGCCTACACCAAATATTTTTCGGGGAACGGATGCAACGTTTCTTCGGGCACGCCGAGCGAGTATCGGCGGATCAAAAATCCCGAGGACCACGTTCTTTGGTGCATCATGGGCTTCTACCCGAGAACCCCGACCGCGAAATTCGTGATTCACGATTATCGCTCGCTGTCAGTCGGTCGCTATCCGGTGCTGAAGGACAGCATCAAGAAGAAATTCCACCCGCGCCCCGACCTGAGAATTTTCCAGAACGAGTCGATGCGCGCAATGATGGGCTTCGACGACTGCGTAGATACCGTCTTCCTGCCAATGGGCGTGCCGGACTGGATCTTCGCGACGGGCGCGAACCGCAATCAATCGCTCCCCACCGGCACGTATTGTTACCTGGGCGAGATAACGCGGGAACGCGGCTTTGACAACCTGATCGCCGATTTCCTGGCCGCAAAGCAAGCGTCGGACACGCTCGTGTTAATCGGCCCGGTCGAGAAAGAGATCTCGGACTCGTATCTTCGCTCGCCAGGCGTGGTATTCACGGGACGTCTCGCGCAGCGCGACGCACTCGCGGTGGTGCGCAATTGCGATGTCGCCATTTCCACCATTCCGTACAGGCGTCCGTATAACGTCCAAACGCCTACCAAACTACTGGAGTACGCCGCGCTTGGCAAAAGAATCATCTGCAATGACTCGCCATCAAACCTGAACGCCGTCGCCGAGTTCGGCATTCAATGCAAGGTGACGGGCCCGAATGTGTTCTCCAGCATCTCCCATCTCCATCGCGACATGGTGCCGCTGAATGATCCTTCCACACTACTGCATCTGCGGTGGACGAATGTGATCGCCGCTTCGGGGGTGGATCGCTACCTCGCGCGACTTCAAAAATGAAAGATGGTTTGTGCGTTCACGCGTGCAAACCAATTCCTGATATTCCTGAACAGCTACGTACCCGCGCCGCTCCCTCTGCGTTAGGCCACCCCTCTCTCCCCAACTATTCGCTCAGCGCCGGACGCCCCTGACGTATGCCTTTGAGCAGGGCCGAATACAACTGCACCATATCGTTGTAAAAGCGGTCTTCGCTGAATCGGCTGCGCGCTTCCTGTTGCGCGCCGCGTGCAAGTTTTTCCCGGAACACGTCGTCCGCCATTATTCTGTCGATCAGCGACGACGCCTGCGCAGCGGTTCGATAAAGAACACCGGTCGATTCATGACGAACGGTGTCGGTGTTGCCAGCGCAATCCGTTGCCACCACCGGCGTGCCGAGCGTCATGGCTTCGATCAGGGAGATCGGCATGCCTTCCCACGCCGCCGTCGACAGATAGATGTCCGCCTGCGCCACCGCTTCGATCACTTCCGAGCGCGCGACCCATCCAGTCACCCGTACGCCCGCGTCGATGAGCATTCTCTTCAGGTCCGCGTCGCCGTCGCCAATCCATACGAGCTCGACTCCATCGCGATCCAATAAACGTGCAATCTCAGCGAAGAGTTGGGGATTCTTTTGCACGCGAATTCCACCTACCGTTACGATTCGGCGCTTGTTTCCCGCGTCGGTTTTTCTTGCGCTTCCCGGATGATGGTCCGCCTGAACGGCAACGGCCTTGTCTATCGCATTTTCGATCAGCACGGCGTCTCGCCAAAGGTGACGTCGGATCGCGAAGCATTCACTTTCGGAGCAACCGACATACGTGCAAGCTTTTACACTCGCAAGCCACTCCAGCGCGGCAAAGCAATAGCGCTTCAGTTTGCCAACGTCGCGCCTGACGAAAGAGATGCAATGCGGGCTATATAAAAATGCGGTGGAAGGAAGACTGAATAAGGTCGAAACTCGTCCGAAAAACCCGGCAAACGACGAGTGCATATGAACGACGTCAGGATCCAATTCCGCGAGTTGCCGACGCAGCTTGGACAATATGCTCGTCAGCGACGGACCTTTCATCTGAAGATGTTCGAGAACCACACCCGGATGGAACATCGAATGCAGATTCTTTGGCGTTTCTTCCCGTTTTGAATAAATCACATAGACCTCGTGACCTTCCTTGACGAGGCGGGTCGCAAGTGTGCTGACTACCATCAGCGTTCCCGTAGCGGTCGATTCAACCACGTGGACTATTCTCATGGCATTTCTCTCATGAACTGTGCATCCTTGGCGAAGGCCATTGGCAATTCGTCGGCGTGATCGGCGAAAGCGTACTATCTGCCGCGCGCGACGAATTGGATCGCGGCCTAGTAAGCTCCGTCTTTTGCAAAGACGACTTTGACGGTCCTCAGGAGAATGCCGATGTCGAACGCCAGCGAGCGGTTCATTGCATATTTGACGTCGAGCGCAACCCGCGTCGGATAGTCGACATCGTTGCGCCCGCTCACTTGCCACAAGCCCGTTATTCCCGGCTTCAGCGCGAGGTAGTAGCGCACGTCGCGTCCGTATCGCACCAGTTCTTTCTGGACCACGGGCCGGGGGCCAACCAGGCTCATCTCACCACGCAGCACATTCCAGAGCTGCGGCAACTCGTCGAGACTCGTCTTACGCAAGATGCGTCCCACCGGGGTAATACGGATATCGTTCTTCAGCTTGAAGTCACGTTCCCATTCCGCGCGAGCCCGCGGATCGGTTGCGAGCAACTCTGCAAGAACCTTGTCCGAATTCATCACCATAGAGCGAAACTTCAGGCATTTGAAGGTACGTCCGCCACGGCCGATTCTAGGGTGACCATAAACAGCGTTTCCTTTGTCGCGCATCACCGCCAACGCGATAATGACTAGCACTGGTAAAAGCAGAACAAGCAGGATGGAAGCAACACAGACGTCCATGGTTCTCTTCATCACGTCGTCCCACCGGACAAATAGAGAATCCGCGTTCGCCGTATTTGAATGATCGGAGGCGCCCTGCTTTAGATCGACATCGAGACGCGTGTCGTCCAGCTTCGGATCCGCGGCGGCGTCAGAATCAAACATGTTATCTCCTTAAAGATGCAGCCACCGCTGGGGATAGCACCGGCGAGGACGCCAAGGCGAAATGTGGGGCTACGCGCACGGGGCAGTAGCAAAGAAGGGTCTGTTACGGCCTCAGATCCTTAATGTTGTTTCGGACTCACAATCATCGTAACACTCCGCCGGCAGTCAAAATATTATCGATCACGCATACTTACGCCATCTTGCAGTTGGATCGCGACACGTCGTTAAAATACCGAGTCGCGTGTTGCGTGGAGTCCGCGTTATTCGAATAAGCGCTTCGAACGCACTGACTGTCGTTAATTCTCCTTAGTAACGAACACACCTTTTTATGACAATTAACTGCCACGTCACACTCATTTCTTATCAGACGTTTTTCGCGCCTTACGCCAGCGTTTATTCTTGTCTGAACAGGCCACGCGCCATACGTCTATAACCGATGCGTGTCGCCACGACAGACGCGGAAACTCCTGCAACTGCAGGCAACGTCGCTACGGTTTCGTAATGAAATGCCACAGCGCAGAGCACTCTGTATCGGATATGTGGTAATGAGGCATGGCTTTGCGCAACATCACATTGGCTGGGTCGATGCCTTCTCTCAGCGCCGTGCAGAAGGATGCTTGATCGTAATTACTCGCCGGACCGCCTCTTCGACTCCTGGCGGGAAGCAGGGTGGCGGCGGTCAAGGGTGGCGCGAATCCGTCGGCCGCGCCGGTTTGCGAGTGGCAGTTGGCGCAACGGGTGGTCGAGCCGGGCAACTTATGATCGTCGTCGCGCAATTGCGCCTCGAGCACATGCTGCCCGTTAAAGATCGAGCAGCCAAGTTCGTTCGGCCGACAAAGCGGCGCGGCGTGCGCAACATACGTGCTGCACGCCGCAGCGAGTGCCAGTGCTAGAGCCGCACGCGTTGCGGTACCGCGTAACCGTAGTGCCATCATTGGATCTGCACCGTGCGCGACACGCTGGGCACACCCTTCGCGTTCAGACCAAACAGCATGTAGTAACCCGGCACGACGACACCCGGATCTGAAGGAATATTGATCAGATATTCGCCCGCCGTTCCTACCGTGAAAGTCACGGGTACACGCCGCTGCTCGTTGTTGACCGCGTGGGTCGACGAAGACATGCGCATCAACGCAAAGGCCGTGATGCCACTGCTGCCCGTTACGGCGATCGATGTCCCGAGCTGTGCCGTAGTGGGCGCGGCTGTGAGGGTCGGTCGTGTTGCCGCCGAGCCGTCCGCGTTGAGCAGGTAGGGCGGCGTCAGTATTTCGAGGTTCGTATGGTTTGTCGAGCAGCTTCCGCACAGTCCACCGCCACCACTCAGTACGCGACCGTCCGACAACAGCAGTGCGATGCTGTGATAGTTACGCGGCACGGCTTGCGGCGGGAGCACCGAGAAAGTCTTGGTGGCAGGGTCCCACAACTCTGGCGCCAGCACCGCGGTGTCGTCCGAAAACGTTACCGGGAACGCCTCTCCACCTAGGACTACCACCTGACCGTTCGGCAAGACCACGCTGGTGTTAAAGGCGCGGCGGTAATTCATCGGCGTAAGCGTTTGCGTCACCGCGGTGCCGCTGCTGATGTCGATTAGCGTGGCGTCCGCAGTCGCGTTGGAATACTCGTAGCTCGGTGCACCGCCTACAGCCAGGATTTTGCCGATATCGTACATAACGGCGTTGCCGTTCATCGCATCGGTATCGCTGCCCCGGTTGCCGGCAGGCGTCACGCTGCCCCCGCCGGCGGTATCGAACCAGTGCATGGCAACGCTCGGACCGGCGTGGAAGACTCGCCCATTTGCCACCGCAAACAGCCATGCATGATTGTCTGAGCGAAAAATACCAGCCGCGTCATTCGTGAGGATGTAGTCGGCGAGAATGGCGCTATTGAGCTGCCAACCCGTACTGGATGACCAGGTTTCGCCGGTCTTGCCGCCCTCGCCTCCGTTCCACGAGCCGCCCACCAGGAATACGTTGCCATTGCTCAACGTTACGCTGCCGTGGTAGGCGCGCGGAATTTTCATTAGAGGACCTGACGACCATTTTCCAGTCGAAGGCGTGTAGAAACTCGTCGCGTCGCTGCTCGAGCCACCAGTGACGTAAATACGGCCATCCGGAAGATTGACGATGCCCGGGCAGAACATATCGTGGCCGGTATTCGTCACGAAAACCTGTTTGCTCGTGCCGGTAGTCGGGTTAAAGATTGCGGTGTATGTGTTGCCGGGGGTCACTTCGCCAGCCGTAAAGTCCAGCTTCTGGTCGGAGGACCACACTACCACGGTGCCATCGGGCAGATTCGCCGCAGCTGCCGGCACGATCGACAGGTTATAGGGTGTAGTCCACTTCGCCGGCAATGTTTTCGCGGTCATGCCACTGATCTGCCACGTCTGCAGAGGGGCTCCGCTGCAAGGCTGCTGCGTTATCTGCGAGCCCTGCGCCGTGAGGCTGGCAACAGCCAGACACAGGTGACTCTGCGACGCGACGATTGCAAAGCCGCCACCTTGCGGGATCAACTGAAAGCTTTGATTCGCCTGGCCATTGCAGGTCCACTGGTCCGCCCCAGCGCCGGCGTCCGTGCTGACACCGTAGATGTCGAGGCAAAGGTTGCTGTTGACGTTGACGAACTGATAGAGCCCGTTGTTCTGCGTCAATGTCCAATGCTGGTTATTTCCGCCGTTGCACGTCCACTCGATAACCAACGCACCAGGCGTTTTCGATTCGGCGTTGACGTCCGCGCACAAGGTCGTACCGTTGACCGTAAGCGTGCTCGACGTCTGCGCGTCGGCAGCCGTGGACAATGCTGAAAGTGTCGACATGACTGAGATTAGCAGCAGCGCTCTCACGAACCTGTCGAACATTTGGCAAATAACCTTTGACGATCTATTTTTTGACATGGCCTCGATCCAATAAGCTATACGCGCGCTAATGCGCCCAGTACATCGCAAACCTGATCTGCGCGAGGCAAGTCGTCGCTGCGCCAGCGCAACATCCCGTCCGCGTCGAAGCAGTAGATCTGCGTCGAATGATCGGCAATGTTGCCGAGCGGCAGCGTACTCCCCGAAAGTGCGACGCGCATCCCGTCGACGTCCTGCAACGTCGGTGTGGCCGCCCGCCACTCAGGTCCGGCCTGAAAGCGCTTGAGCCACGCATGCAGCGCGGTTGGCGAGTCGGAAAGCGGATCGATTCCGATCGACACCAACTGAACCGGATAGCGAGTGTGAAGCTGTGATATGCGTTGCTGCACGGCGCTAAACAACGCACCCTGCAAAGGACACACTGAAGTGCATCCTGTGTAAATCGTCTGCATCGCAGTCACTTTTCGATGCAACAAATCGCTTAGCAGCTGTTTCCGGCCGCTTTGATCAACCAGCCAGACGTCACCGAGACGAACGGGCGGCGTAACGACTCCTATGCTTGCGTGCTGTGCAAACCCCGGGAAGGACACGCCGGTTAACGCTGCTGCTGATACGCCGCGCAGCAACGCACGGCGCCTCGAATTCTGAATTGGCGCGCGCGCACATACCGCCGCGCGAGTCCGAGCGGATTGACGAAACATGGCAATCATTTCCCCGAATATCTAACGGCCTGCAGGATGACGCGTCGCCATTTGTCGACGCGCGATACTGGTCAATAATGTGCGCGACTCGCGCGACGGCTTTGTTCGCGTTTTGTTGGCGAATCTGTGACATTTCCAAGCGTAGCAGGGAACTTGCGTGAGATGGTGGTATCAGGTCCGCGACTTGCTGCACTCTGTGGGTTTGGTCACATTGCTCTTATACCTTCAATAAAACTGCTTTTATTTTCCTGTGCAGTAGTCGACCGTCTTTATACTTTCCTCAATGCGAGCACTGCAGCAATCTTCGTAATTAACGCGTTCAGATAAAAATCGCGTTATGCGAGTTTGTTCGCAATTCGCAATGTTCGCCGTGCCAGATATTTTGTGATCGTGATGCCAGCGTCGGTTGGACACACGCGTTTGACTTGTCTGGATCAGCGATGCCACTGCTTTAGCGATTGATGTTCATCGCCGCACGTAACTTCAGCGTTTCCGTGCCAGCATGAGTCGGTAGAAGTTTATAGTCGAGCCATGAAACTCAGACTCTTCTCCCTATGCGTCGCTCTGACACTGGTGTGCACCCAACCAATGCCGACGCTCGCCGGGGCAGGTTCTGCCACCGCCTCGCTAAAGCAACTCGTCGCACTTCAGCCGCCGCCAACTGGCAGTGGCAGGGACCGCTTCGCAATGGACGTCAATTGCAATCTCTGGAGTGCGGATCAGACGGCGCTGAGTGAATGTTCGAGGGACCTGGATCTGATTGCCGGACTGGGCGTCGGCACGGTTCGCCTCGGCGTCTCGTGGGAGTTCATGACACTGGCCGATGGCGGCACGCTAGACCCAAACAAAGTCGCTTTCCTGAAGTCTCTTCTGAACGCCGCACGCACGCGCGGCATGAAGATCCTTTTCCTGGTCGGCATGTACGCGCCTGCCAGCGCGTACCAATGCTCGGCCACCCACGATCCGCCGACCGCATCGTCAGCGCGATTCGACTTCTGCGACGCGACATTCAAGAAGTATTTCGGCTCGCTGATGGACGTTGTTCTGCCATTCACGGCTGACATCGAGTTGTTCAACGAGACCAACTGGTCGTTTTCCGCTTCCGACCCGTCTTACGGTGATCCGAACGGTATTTCCGGCTACATTCTGAATCGCAGCAAGACGCTCTATTCGGAAGCCAGGCAGATTCTGAACACGAAGAGCCAGTCGGGGTACAAAACGGTTCTGCACACTCAGGGCATCTCATACTTCTACAACTCGGCGTACCCGAACAACGGCTGGCAACCGCCAGCAGGCAGCCAGTTGATCCAGGCGACCGACTACATCAAGTCGATGGGTAACAACGCGAATAGCGCTTCCAGCCCGTTGAACACCACGATCGATGTCGTCGACATTCACCCGTACTTCAGCACCGGCGACTACGACATGATGATGCAGGCATTGATGATCACGGTGTCGAACCTCGTCAGCAGCGGCGCCAAGCCAATCTGGCTGACCGAAACCAACAACGGCACCGACCGTACGGACGCTGGACAAACGGCCGCATTCAACAAGTTGAAGATTCTGATGAACAAGGGTTCGGTGGCAAAGGCGTTCTGGTATGTCGTGCGTAACGGCGATCCGAGCAATGGCGAAGGCGACGGCTATTCGATCTACGACTACAAGCGCAATCTGATCCGTCCGCAGCTTGCAGCCGCGATTCAGGCCTACACTGCGACTATTCCGCGTTCGCAGCGCTTCCTGTCGGGTGCTTACCTAACGCCCATCAAGTAATCCCTTATTCTGTAACTCATGAACGAAGCGGGCGCCGACATGGCACCCGCTTCGGTTTCCTTTCTGACAACGGTTCGCCCGCCTGGCGGTTTGGGCGATGCAAGACGGCGATTTACTCCACGCTGGCTCGCGAAGACACCGCGTGACTATAAAAAGATCAATTGCCGTCCTTCGAGCTCCTCGCGCGTGCCACGCAAAGTGCGCATGCAAAGACACCAATCGCCACGCCGGCCAACAGACACGCGGCATGCGTCAGGAAACTTACCATCTTCACTCCTTTAAGGACCCGATCAATTCTTTCAAAGCGTTGAGTTGCACGTGCAATCTCACGTCGCGTTGTGCGACGTTAGCATCAAAGACATCCACCAATGAAGTCGAGCGCCGGCGTAAGGCATGCTACCAGACCTTTGTCGGAACGCGTTCGCTGTTGGCTTTGGATGGGCAGCATTTGCTGCCGGTGAGCGGCCCGCGATCGCGGTATCCAGACGTCGGAATCGCGGTCAGCCGAACCGTCAAGTTTGTTCATTGCACGGAGCGTGCGTCGTGATCTGTGGTGGATTGCCAACGATTCCAAAAGAAGGCAAAAAATAAAAATAGAACAGCGCCACCCGCTGGCTAAGAGCCCAGGGCGACGGCCGTCCTCCTGAAGCGCATCTGTCAAGTACTGCGCCGTCGCCGTTATATCCCAGGTTGTAGTTGTTCAGCAGGTAATAGTGCGTCGACGCACAGTTCGGCTTGGGATCATAGGGCAGCGATTCAAGGTACTGGCGGATCGGGCCGACGCCGGGCTGGCTCGCGTCCGAACAATTGCTATAGCTGCCGCCCGAGTAGCCGTCCTGCGTGTACCAGTTGTTGGTGCCGGCCAACGGATCGGGTTTTTCGATCTGGTCCGAGGGCGGCGTTGCCGTTTCGTCGGTGTACCAGGTTCCACACTGACTGGCCATTTGCCGCCTCCTTACCGTTGGTTACAACGGTAAGACCTGAGAGCCACTCCATGAACGTGGAGAGTCGCTGGCATTACAGTCGACTAACGTCCGGCTCCATGGGCGCGTTTTGGCGTGGTATGAGGCGATTGGTGACTAGCAAGCGTCTGAAACGGCCGAACGATGGCCAGCAGAGATCGGTCGCGGCTTGGGCCTGAACCGCCGCTTTCATATGCAGACGACGCGTGTCAGTTATAGCCAAGGACAGCGGCGGACGACACGTCCGGTCTCTCAGGCACATTCGAGGCAATCGTTGCTACCGTTGACGCGAGAAACGATCTATATGACGAGCGAAGACGTTTTTCGGAACCATCCTTACCGTTTCGAGCGCGCGTGTCGCCTTTGCTCAAGTCGACGCTGACGGGCGATAAATCGAAGTTATCCATGATGTTCTCTCTATCTTGCTGGTGATTAGAACCGGTTGCTTGACCTGTCGCGGCCAGACACTTCCGCCATCTACAACGAACTGTTGCTCAGTGCAGCTTGACGTGCGGCGCCGTGCTTCGGCGGAGTCGATGCGCGAGCGTATTGACGATCATGCGTGCATAGCCATGCAGCGCTGCAACATGCATCCGATATAGCGACAGGTACATGAAGCGAGCAAGCAGTCCGTCCACGAGCATGCTGCCGCCGATAAGCCCGCCCATCAGACTCCCCACCGCATTCGCGTGCCCGAGCGATACCAGCGAGCCGAGATCGCGATAGGCAAACTCCGGAAGCTTTTGTCCGTCGATGCGTCGCGCAAGTGCCTTGACTAAAAAAGATGCCTGCTGATGCGCCGCCTGAGCGCGCGGGGGAACATTGCGCTCGTAACCCAACCATGGACAGGCCGCGCAATCGCCGAATGCGAAGACATGGTCGTCGACACTGGTCTGAAGCGTGCGGCGCACATTGAGTTGTCCCAGATGATTGACGGTGAGCCCATCGAGCGTTGAAAGCACCGCAGGTGCCTTGATGCCTGCGGCCCACACTGTGAGATCCGCACGGATGGTCTTGCCGTTTTTCGTGCGGATCAGTCCGGGCGTGATCTCCGCGACCCGCTCGTCGACCATCAACTTGACGTTGAGTTTGCCCAGCAAGCCGGCTGCGGCGGTCGATACGCGTTCTTTCAACGCTGGCAGAATCCGAGGACCTGCTTCAATCAGCATGATTCCGACGTCGTGTGTGGGGTCGAGTCGATGCAGGCCGTATGATGAGAGTACCTTCGCCGTGTTGCGCAACTCGGCGGACAATTCCACGCCTGTAGCGCCCCCTCCGACGATCGCAACCTGGACACGAGGTGTGCGGTCGGCAAGCGTTGCGCAAGCACTCCCCTCCGCGCTTTCTCGTTGTTCGGCGCGAATACAAGCTGCGATCAGGCGCTTGCGAAAGCGCTCCGCGTGAGCGACGGTATCAAGTGCGAGCGAGTTTTCCGCCGCGCCCGGCACTCCGAAATAGTGTGTTGTACTACCGATGGCAAGAATCAACGAGTCGTACTCGATCCGGCGCGGCGGCACCAGCTCGGTTCCGTCGTCATCGAGCAGGGGCGAGAGCAGAACGTGCCTCGAGCCACGATTCAGTCCGACAAGTTCGCCCTGCACGAACTGGAAACCGTGCCACTGGGCTTGCGCGGCATACGCCAGTTCCTGTGCGAACGGATCCAGACTTCCCGCTGCGACCTCGTGCAACAGGGGCTTCCAGATATGCGTCGGGTTGCGGTCGATCAACGTGATGGACGCACGTTGTGCGCCGCTTCTTCGCCGACCGCCATAGCGATCGCCTAGCCTCGTTGCGAGTTCGATTCCGCCCGCTCCTCCTCCCACGATCACAAAACGATGCATGCAGATTCTCCCTGGTCGACGACGCGCGGTACGGATATCCAGCACAACGGCTGAGAACAACTATCGCAGAAGCGCCGCGGCAGGAAAATCTCATAGTTCTGATGGCTGCCTTCAGGTTTTCTGATTGACGAAACACCACCGGCTCATCGCAATGGCTTGGGCGTTCATCGCTGTCACTGAACGAGCCGTTGCGGCTCGGACTCTGCAAACGCAACGCCCCGGCGTTTCCTTGACAGGAAGCCCGGGGCGTTCTTGTTCTGCCGAATGCCGCTCAGCGATCCGTTACGTGTTGCCGCAATACGCGCCGAAACAGGCGCCGTCACCGCTAGTGAAAAGATGACTCGCGACGCCGCGGTCAGCCCGCGGACTGCGTCTGCTCATGAAGTCAATTCCGTCTTTATTCTGCAATGCGCTTGAAACTGGCGTAGTAATCGTCGGTGTAATAGCACTCGCCGGTCTGCCTGCGCGGTCCACCACATACGATCCGACGCTGCCCGCGATCATTCGCGCCCGGCGTGCGAACGGTGTAGGTGTGGTAGTAGCCGCGCGGATGCTTCGGCAGCAAAAGCGCACTGTTACGGAACAGGACGCCGTCGTCGCTGAACGGGAAGGGGCCGCCCGTTTTGATCAACCGCAGTGTTTCGGCTGCCTCTCCCGGCAATTGGGTCGTGGTGACGGTGGCCAGCGCGCCCGCCCCTTGCGCGCCTGATGCGGCGTTTGCATCGCTCGCGCTCTGGGATGGCAGAACCGGCGCCTGGCTTGCGGACGCGCTCGATGCCTCGGTGGCGTTTTGCGATGCCTGCTTGCCGCATCCCCCGAGGATCGCGCTCAATGCGACGATGCAGGAGAAAGCCCACGCTCTCTTCACGAAACAGTTCCCCCTTCGCTGACCAGAACCCGACGACCAGAATAGATGTAAAGGTATCGCTAATGGCAGAGCGAATCAACGTTCGATCGGAAATTGGCACTTTTCGACGACAACCAGGCCGATGTACCGTTTTCGGCGTCCGGGACGGGGCGCCATCGGCATCTTGCCGGTTTTCCTGTCGCGAACATTCGTCGCATGCGACGAAAAAGGTCGGGGTATGGGATGAATCAACACATAGTTGCCCTTTTGGAGCAGTCGTGCCAACCCCGTAATCAATCGCTCGCGCCGCGACGGCGGCGGCGCATCTGTTGATTGGCGGCATGTCGTCGAATCTGTTTACACCATGATGAATCCGTGCCGCATGCCGAGCATCACCGCTTCCGTGCGGTTGGTCGCGCCGAGTTTGCCAAAGATGGAGGAGAGGTGAAATTTGACGGTGTTGTCCGAAATGTCGAGTTGCCGCGCAATCTCCTTGTTCCCGAGTCCGTCCGCGAGCATCGCCAGCACGCCAATCTCTCGTAACGTCAAGGCTTCGAGCGGTTCGCCGGATAGCTTCTGGCGCGGCGCTCTCGTTCCGGCCAGCAACCTTACGAGGACGTCGCGCGTCACCACACAAAGGCCTGCGGCGACGGCTTCGATGGACACGACGATTTCAGCTGGCATCGCGTTGCGCGGCAGGATCGCCGCCGCATCGGCGGGCAACGCATCGAGGATCCAGTCGCTGTCCGGGTCGTCGCTCAACAGGACCAGCGACGGTAACGCGTGCGAGAGTTCGAATAGCGTCTTGAGCGCGTCGCTCGCCTCCGGCGCGATGTCGGTGACGACCACATCCGGCACCGATCCGGCGAGGCAATCGACGAGCTTTTCGGCGTCGGCTGCGCTACCCAGGAACTCAAATGCCGGGTTCGCCTCGACGAGCGCTTGCAGGCTTACGCGCTCTTGCCACGATGTCGCAATCACGGCGACCCGTAACGGCGCCGTCTGTACCGTCTGTCCATCCGACATTTCGTCGCTTCCCGGACTTTACCTGCACGAATTCCGTCGAGGTCGTTCGCCCACTGTTATCGAACACGCGTGGCGTTCGCCACCTCGGATCAAGGCGATTTGCAACTGCTGCCCAATGTTTGCGGAGCCAAGTGCGGCACTCACGTCGCCAATGTCGCGGCAAGGCTTGCCGTCCAGTTCGATCAGTACATCGCCTATCAGCACGCCCGCCTGCTCCGCAGGACCGCCCTGCGCAAGCGAATTGATCAGCAATCCACTGCTGAATGACAGGTTCATTTTATTGACCCAGGCATCCAGCAGGGCGACCTGCTGTGTGCCGACGCCAAGGTAGCCGCGTGAGACGTGCCCTTTAGCCAGCAGTTCATCGGTGACACGCTCCACCGTCATCCCCGGAATCACCATACCGGCGCCGCGCATCAGTGCCGAGGTGCAGATGCCCATGACCTGCCCGCGCATATCCGCGAGGGCCGCCCCGGAGAAACCTGGGCGCAGACCGCCGTCCAATCGCACGAACGCGTCGAGTTGTCCGCCTTTCCACGTGCGCCAGGGACCACCTATGCTGCCGATCACGCCAAAATCAGCGCTGATGCCGGAATCGTCCGCACGTGCGACGGCGAGCGCAAGGTGACCCGGCTTCAGTGAGTGGGCATCGCCGGAATCGATTGGGTCCATGTCCGCGCCGTCCAGTTTCAGCACGCCGACGTCGGACCCCAGATCCAGGCCCGCGAGGACTGCGGCGACCGTACGGCCGTCGGTCAATGTAACTTCGATCCCGTCCTCACGCCTGATCGTGTGCGCAGCCGTCACGACGACGCCATGTCGCCAGATTACCCCACTCGACGGCATGCGATGTCGGCCGTGTACTGCCACGACGCTCCGCCCGACTCGCGTGACAATGTCTGCCAGATTGTCCGACAGATCCATCAAAGGATTTCCGCTTGAGGATGTGGTTTCCATTTCAATTCCCCTGCCAAATGCGTGCGACCTGCTTGTGCCCCGCGTAGTCGTTTGCTCACCTGTCCAGGTAGCGTTACGACGACGTGTTCACAATGACAGAAGGACGGAGGGCGCACACCACCCAAATGGGTAGCCGGGCAAATGCAGTGAGGATGTCACGGTGCAATCTGAGGCAGAGATCGGCCACTATTGTCATTCACTCCAAACTGCGGTTAGCGCCGCCCGCTGCGGCCCCATACGTAGCGCACCCACCGCTGCCACCGGCTTTGCGGCGGCGCGGGTGAATTGCGCCGAGTCTGTACTTCGCGGTCGCGTTGGGCGGAGCTCCGCACCTGTTCGTGGATTTGCCGCAAGGTCATGCCGCCCGGGGCTTTCAGTTGGTCGGGATCGGCAGCAGCATCGGAATCGGGATCGGGATCGTCTGTCATGGGAGTCGCCTGTTCGTGATGAGGCGACTTGATCTTGATACAGATGCGCAATAGCAGCAAGTTGGACGCAGATTGCCGACCGGCGCGGAGTCCGACAGGCCTTGCCCGTGTGCCGTTCGTCAAGTAGATTTTTTCTAATGAGGTCCGAGGCGGCCTTCCAAAGGTATTAAGCGTCTTGCGTCTTGCGTCTTGCGGCATGTTGCTGTCGACCAGCATCTCGCGGTCGACTCGCTGGGCGATGCCGAAAAGGCGTTTGACATTCTACAAAGGGTAGAGGCGCCCGGCATGGCGGCAAATCCAATGCCGGAAGGACGTCGCGAGTGATGAAGACACCGACGACCAGAAGGCGGGTACTTTGGGCGCTCTCGCTCTGCACCATTGTGACCCGCATGGCAGTTGGCGGGGCATTGCTGTTCGAACTGGCGGTGATCGGTCATGCGGTGAGCGATTTCCGCCGGGATACGGCAACAGCGCAAGCAGACATCGCGCGTGGCGAGCCGGCTACGCCCGAGGAGCGCATCAATCCGCCCTATCTAAGGCAGTACGGATTGGACCGCAACCTGTACACGGACATTCACGGAAACTTTTCGCCAACAGGTGCTGACTGGCGGCAGTGGGGATTGCGCACCAAGGTTGCAGCCACTTTGATGTGGCTGGGTCACGATCCACCGGGAACGTGGTGGACCTACGTTCAGATCAAGTGCGTTGACCGGTTTCCTCAAGCTCACGCCGACGACGAGCCGATCGTCGATGTTGCCGACGCTTGCCTCGGCGAACCGCATTGATCGACGCACAGCTTTGAGCGATTCACGCAGCCACGCCACCCGCCAGGCAGCGCGGACCCGGCTAATTTCCCCTGGTCATTTCCGATCATCGGAACGGCCGGCACCGAGTGCCTCGAGCAGCGGCCGGAGGGCATCCAGTTCCGCGCCGAAGCCGCTCCAGTCTCCCGCCTTTAGTAGCTCGATGGCGCGGTCATAGTGGGCAAGTGCCTCTCGCGCGCGAGCGTCCACTGTGCCCCGGTGCGGCGATGCGGCCTACGCGGTCTCCTTGAAGAACGCCGCAAGCGCTTCACCCAGGCTGTCCTCCATCACCACCCGGTCGCCATGGGCGGCAATCACCCGCTTCAACTCCGGCAACTGACCGGACGCCGCGCGCAAATAGAGCGGAGACACGTAGAGGATCGAGTTCTCGATCGGCACTACCACAAGATGACCGCGGATGACCCGAGAGCCCATTCGGTTCACAGTGAGGATCTGCTGCGAGATTTCGGTATTCTGCTGAATCCGTGCTTCGATCTGAAACGGCCCATAGACCAGTTTGTCCTTGGGAAAGACCGGCCTCAAACGGTTTAACCTCGATCTTCGCAAGGCCGTAAGCCTGTCGCGTTAGCGCGATAGTGCGCTCCATATAGGGTGTTTCCAGTTTCAGCTCGCTCGGTTTGACATAGAAGCGCTGAAACAGCGATGGATAGATCACCGCGGACACAAACGAACTGCCGAACAGAGACTTCGCTAGCCGCGATAAGCAGCCCAATGACGACCGCTGCGCAGGCAATGGTGGCGCGCCACGGAACGCGCGGCGCGAGCAGTCCGGACAGATCGCCAGCAACTTCCGTCGCGCGCCGCGGTGCGGCTGCTTCCGCTCGCAAGATATTGACGCCCCTCGCGTAACGATGCGCCAACATCCCGGACCGCCATATCGCGTACGCAGAGACTGCGAACACCGCCGCAAACAGTAGCGCTCTCGCGGAAAGCATGGTCCAGAAAGCGCCACCATAGCCGATCGAAGAGAACCACGGCCAGTCGACCAGGATCCCGGTAATGCGTCCGACGACAATTAGACCTGCGATGACGGCCATCGCCGTGATTGCATAACGTCTCAGGCGCACGCCGGTCTTCAGACCGCATAGTCCCTCCTGTGCTTGTCGTCGCCCATGCCCTGCTGCGAGCGGCCCAGTCGCGCACTGCCGCTCTGCCGGGAGTGCAGCTAAACGGCCCGCCAACGCAGACGGATAGTCAGCGCACAGCCGCCCCATGACCTGTGTAACCCGAGTTCGGATGGAGCGGGTTCGGACCGGTTGAATTATTGTAGTTCGGTGTGGCCATTGGCATTGGCACCGCTTATAACAGTCGCGCCGCGTACCCGGCTGGAAAACAGGTGGGAGAATCGTAATTCAACGATAGGTTTCATGCCCGCCGCGGAGTATGAAATGAACGATTTCGATGACTTTCAGCGCTTCCTCGATGCACAGAACCCGGTATACGCCCAGGTATGCGATGAACTGAAGCATGGACGTAAGCAAAGCCACTGGATGTGGTTTGTGTTTCCCCAGATCCAGGGGCTCGGCGCAAGCGCAATGGCTCAGCGATTCGCGCTTTCGTCGCTGGCCGAGGCGCAAGCTTATCTGCGCCACCCGATACTCGGCCCACGGCTGCGCGAAACGACGCAACTGGTCAACCTTGTCGGCGACCGCTCCATCGAGGAGATTTTCGGGTATCCGGATTACCTCAAGTTTCGCTCGTCGGTCACCCTGTTCGCGCGCGCCACCAACGACAACGACGTATTTGTCGAAGCTTTGCGCAAGTATTTCGGCGGAGAAGCCGATCCGCGAACTCTCGATCTGCTCTAAAACACAGTCGTGGCCAGCCTGCGCACGGGGCGCAGTGCACTGTGGAATTACCGTTGCGGTGCAGTGTGTCGTCACTGCCCGCTAGGGTCGGCTGCACGGGAGCGGTAGAGCAGCAGGTGATCGGTGCCTGATTCGGACAGCCAGAGTTCGCCCGGACGGCCCATCATCTGACGCACGTTCGCGTGGTCACGCGGCAGCGGCAACACGTCGAACCGCTCGGCACGCGGATCAAAGCGCACTAGCGCGTTAGCGCTCCATTCACTGAGCCAGACGATATCCTGGTCGTCGACGAATATCGCGTACGCGTGCGGATGGTTGCCGGGCAGTCGCCATTCGCGCCATTGATGCGTGGCGGGATCGAAAACGCCGACTTTTCCCGCGTTCCATTCGCTGACCCAGACGCGCCCGCTGGAATCGGCCCAGACGCGGCGCGCGCCCTGATTCGGCGTTGGTGGCTCATTGACCTGTGCCGCACCGGTCGTCGGGTCGATGCGGCCAACGTAATTCCCAGCCAGTGACGCGAAATATAGATCCCCGGAGCGGGTCGCGCAGATACCATAGGGCCCGGTGCCGCGTGGTGCATCGAAGACGCGCATGCGCGCTCGCTGCGGATCGAGTTCGCCGTAGATGCCGCTTTGCCCGGTAAACCAGAGATGCCCCTGTTTGTCGAACACGGCGGTGTTCAGATTGGCGTCTGACCGGTCCTTGGGCAGCGGAAAACGCGTGACGGCAAGCGTCTTCGGATCGACGCGCACGATTGCGTTCTGTCCGCCGTCAGTGACCCACGCCGCACCATCGGGACCGACGATGACGCCGTGCGGCGCCGATCCGGGGCCGAGCGCGACGGCGTCGATTTTGCCGCTGCGCGGGTCCAGCCGCCCGACCACTCCGCGCGCCTGCGCGGTGTACCACACGGTGCCGTCATGCGCCGGCGCAACGTCATGCGGCGCGCTGCCGGCCGGGACCGCGAAGCTTTCGAACGATGGCGGCTGTGCTTGAGCCTGCGCGAGGCCAACGATGCCCGCGCTGATCGCGCAAGCTATCGCGTATATAGGTGCCGAAGTGAGGAACCCGCAGAGCCGCGCGCCTGGATACGCCAGATAGGTTCGGGAAGTGTTTGTAGTCACCGCACTGGCATGTTCAGCGCCCTTCATCGAAAACATCGATGGGCCAAACCGGTCCATGACCATCACGAGAAGCCCCGCGAGAAACAACGAATGCGTCAGCATGGGCGGCCTCCACGACTGCTTGTGCCGGTTAACGTATCACGAATGGCACTGCCCGCACTCGACGGCAGATGCGCTGGAAAAGCAACGTGATCGGTGTGACCCAGCAGGACGACTATGTCGAACTGCAAGTCGAAACGCCGGACGGCGTTTATTCGATGCACGCGCAATATGTGATCGCCGCCGACGGCGCGCGCAGCGCGGTGCGCAAGGCACTCGGCCTCGACAGCCACGGTCGCACCTTCAAGGACCGCTTCCTTATCGCCGATGTGAAAATGACAGCGTCGTTTCCGACCGAGCGCTGGTTCTGGTTCGATCCACCGTTTCATCGCAATCAATCGGTCCTACTGCACAGGCAGCCCGACAACGTCTGGCGCATCGATTTCCAGCTCGGCTGGGACGCCGATCCGGTCGCGGAGAAGCAGCCCGACAAGGTGATTCCGCGCGTGAAAGCACTGCTCGGCGACGACACGGAATTCGAGCTCGAATGGGTCAGCGTGTACACGTTTTCGTGCTTGCGGATGGACAATTTCCGGCATGGCCGCGTGCTGTTCGCCGGCGACTCGGCGCATGGCGTGTCACCGTTCGGCGCGCGCGGCGCGAATAGCGGCGTGCAGGACACGGACAATCTCGCCTGGAAGCTGCGACTGGTCGTCGATGGCGACGCGCCGCCCGCGCTGCTCGATACCTATGCATCCGAGCGCCAAGATGCCGCGGACGAAAACATCCTGAACTCATCGCGCGCCACCGACTTCATCACGCCGAAAAGCGCGGTCTCGCGGACGTTCCGCGACGCCACGCTGAAGCTCGCGAAAGAGTGTCCGTTCGCGCGGCGCATGGTCAACAGCGGCCGTCTGTCGGTGCCGGCGGTGCTGCGCGATTCACCGCTGAACACGCGCGACGCCGATCCGTTCAGCGGCGCGATGGTGCCAGGCGCGGCAAGCACCGATTTCATGAACGCGAAGCTGGTGCTGCTGCTGGCGAACCACATTGGCAATGCCGACGTGCTGCTCGAGCCCTCGCACTGGTGCGCGCAGGTTGACCCGGCGGGTCGGCTTGCGTTCAGCGCCCGATCCAGCCGAACCGCCACGACAGCCGTCTGGTCGTCGCCAGGAGCCTTTGCGCGGTCGTGCCTTGCAGGCTGTAATCGAAGCTGCTCGACGTACCGATCACCGCAACCACCAGAGTGACACTGCCCGTGTGATCGAACACGGGCGCGGCCAACGTGCCGATGCCCGGCACCGGCGCATCGAGCGCGTCGTCAATGCCTTCCTTCACCACCTTCGCACGCCGTGCCAGATAGGCCGGGGCCAACGACGTCACACCCTTTTTCGGCGACACGAGCACCTCGCCAACCGGTGCGCCCGCGAGCCTGATCGATTCCTGCGACAACAGCCCAACCAATACGTCGTCCGCGAGATGCGCGGCGAACACGCGTCCTATCGCTGTGTTGACAAGCGACACCACCGTGCCGACCCGCAGGCTCACATGTTGCGGTCTCGCCGATTCTTCGAAGCGGATCACGGTAGGCCCCAAAGGTCCAAGGATCGCTACCGCGACGCTCATGCCGGACTGCGCCGCGAGCGCGACGATCTCCGGTTCGGCATCGCGGATCGGCGACAGGCGCTGCAACGCGATCAGGCCGAGCTCCATGCCGAGCGGTCCCGCGCCGAAGAGACCCG
This sequence comes from Paraburkholderia sprentiae WSM5005, assembly GCF_001865575.2. Lineage (NCBI taxonomy): Bacteria > Pseudomonadati > Pseudomonadota > Betaproteobacteria > Burkholderiales > Burkholderiaceae > Paraburkholderia > Paraburkholderia sprentiae. Next base: position 290,143 of record NZ_CP017563.2, on the reverse strand, counting down.
CGTCGTCGCGGCTCAGCAAGCCCACCTTGAGCAGACTCACCAGATGCGGAAACGCCTTGGCGGCGGGCATATCGGCGGCGGCGGCCAGATCGCGCAGCGACAGCGGACGGCCCGCGGCAACGAGTGCAAGCAGGAGTTCGCCGGTATTGTCGAGCGCGCTGATGCCGCGCTGAGCTTTCGTGTCGTCGAGTTGGGGCGGGTTCGCCTCGGAGGCGCCCGGGGTTTCGATCTGCATGGTTCTCAGGCGGCTGGGAGCACCGCTTCGGTGATACGTCGGGAAGTGTCGAGCAACTGACGTGCGACCGCACCATCCCATTCGACGTCGATCGCGCCCGACGGGCCGATCGCCGTCAACGCGAGTTGCATCCGTTGGTCGCCATCGAACACCGGCACGCTCAGACTGCTGACGCCCGGACTCGGCGCATCGATGCCGCGCTCGATGCCGCGAGCGCGGATCTCATCGAGGCGTTTGCGCCACTCGGCGCTAGCCGGCCTTTTGGCAGCGCGGCCACGGGCCGGGGTCGAGTCCGTCGGCCGCGCCTGGCTCTGCGCCATGTCGGCGACCTGCCCGGGCGCGCAGAACGCGCAGAAGACGCGGCCCGTCGAGGTCGCTTCGAGCGACATCACCGTGCCGATGTGCAGATTCACATGCAGCGGCGCACCGCTGCGCTCGTAGCGCACGATGGTCGGTCCCTGCACGCCCGCCACACAGATCGCCACGCTCAGACCGATTCGCGCTGCGAGCGCGGCCGCGTAGGGCGCCGCGACGCGATAGACCGGCTGCTGTTCGATATGCATGAGCCCAAGTCGCAACGAGAGCGGACCCGGCTCGTAGTTTCCGGTAAGGACGTCGCGCTTGACGAGGCCGAGCCGCGTGAGGCTCACGAGATACGTATGAGCCTGCGCCGACGACAGTTGCGCGTCGCCGGCCAGTTCGGTCAGCCCGAGCGGTACGCGCTGCCGCGCCAGCGCCTGCAGCAGGCGTGCGCCGACCTCGACGCTCTGAATGCCCCGCTGTTTCTTTTCGATTGTCGTGTCAGCCATCGTGTTGTGCGGTGTCGCCGTGGAAGGCCTAGATGGTATCCGATCGGACATGCCGACCCACCAACGGAGTTTACCCTGACTTAGTGAATGACAAGATATTTTGTCACTGACAAATATAAGCATGGCGACGACCATTAGTCATCCCCAACCAGTCGCGAGACAGACATGGCGAAGGCTTTCGCATCCCAGGCCGACCTGGAAGAAAAGAAGATCACGTGGACCCAATTGTCGGAAAACGCGTATGCGTATACGGCCGAGGGCGACCCCAACTCGAGCGTGATCATCGGTGACGACGGGGTGCTGATCGTCGACACCACCGCCACGCCGGCCATGGCGCAAGACCTGATCGCGAAGATTCGCGGCGTCACCGACAAGCCGATCAAATACGTCGTGCTGTCGCACTATCACGCGGTGCGCGTGCTGGGTGCGTCGGCGTACTTCAAGGAAGGCGCGCAGCAGGTGATCGCCAGCCGCGGCACCTACGAAATGATCGCCGAGCGCGGCGAAGCCGATATGAAGTCGGAAATCGAACGCTTTCCGCGTCTTTTTGCAGGTGTCGAAACAGTGCCTGGCCTGACGTGGCCGACACTGGTTTTCGAAAAGGAAATCACGCTCTTTCTCGGCAAGCTCGAAGTCCGCATCGCGCATCTCGGCTCCGGCCACACGAAGGGTGACACGGTCGTCTGGCTACCGTCGCAGAAAGTGTTGTTCTCCGGCGACCTGGTCGAGTATGACGCGGCCTGCTATTGCGGCGACGCGCAACTCGAACAATGGCCCGCGACGCTCGAGGCATTGCGCGCGCTGAACGCGCAGAAGCTGGTCGGGGTCGCGGCCCCGCGCTGCTGTCGCCGACCGAAGTGAACAAAGGCCTCGACTACACGAAAGACTTCGTCACTACGCTGTTGCAGGCGGGCCGTGATGCATTCAAGAACAAACTCGATCTGAAGGGTGCGATGGCGCTCACGCGCAAGGCTATGGACCCGAAGTTCGGCAACGTCTTCATCTACGAGCATTGCCTGCCGTTCGACGTATCGCGAGCCTACGACGAAGCGAGCGGCATCAGCCATCCGCGCATCTGGACCGCGCAGCGCGACAAGGAAATGTGGGACGCGCTGCAGAACTGATCCGCCTACGAACTAGAGGAATGGCAGTCCGGTCTTTCGTCTTTTCCGTTCGGAAACGCCGCGCCCGACGCGAGTGACGATTCGGCCTATGGCCAATCGTCATCCCGCTATTTGCTGCGTTGGCCAGTTTTCACCGAGCACGCCTGCGCGTCGATACTGTGCTTTAGCCCACCGGGAACAGATTGCGGCTGGTCTTTGTCTGGCGGCTCTATCGTGACACTCTCGACGTATTCCTCAATGCGAACCGCTTTTTGCAAATCGCCTCTCACCTTCTTTCCGTGCGCGTCGATAAAATTTGTGCGCGTATTTATAGTGAGAATCACTGGCTTTACACCTGAATTCCCGTGCCAATTTGCCCACATTGAATAAGGCCCGACTCTGTCTCCTCCCAGAGCCTTCGATTGAACGTCGCCGATTCGCGTCCCCATTGGATCGCCGACGATATCGAAGTTACAAAGCACGAGGTCTTTGAGAACTGTGTTTCTGTTCAATAGCGGAACAATTGCAGAGTCAAAATCTACCGATCCGGTCCCATCTAGCGCGAAAGAGACAGCCGGAAAAAACAGCAGGAGAAAAAAAGCTTTTTTCATTTAATAACCCAGGAATTTGACGCGGGCGTTCTGGAGATCCCCGCCGGATGCTTGCCATGCGCGCGTCGCCGCGCTTCCGGGGCAGCTGAAGTGGTCGATATGTGCGCCGCGAATGCCACCGCCCGTATCATCGGCGGATCGCTCGCCAACTACTCGCTTACCGTCGCTCCGGTCGAATACGACCGCAACGTATCCTGCGGAAAGAATTCACCGATATCGACGCTCAGAGCCATCGCGGACGGCATTGCAGGGAAGCTGGAAAATAGTGAATACGTCACACGGCAGACCTGGCACTCCTCCTTGCCGCCGGTCCCTTCCTTCTTCTGTTGTTCCATTTGGCCTTTTCTACTTGTCCATAAAACACCCGACGACTTAACCATCCTGACTCGTTACGGTCAACATCTTTAATTTGAGATTAGAACGTTTTGACAATTATTCACGATTACGCCGGGTATCTCATTTGCAACCGCATCGGTCGAGTATCGCAGCTGGACAAAAAAGTCGGTATGCGTGTCTCGTCATTAAAAGTCGACGTAAAGCGTCGTCGTCACCGACAATGGACTCGCGGCGGGCACCGCCAACGCGATCAAGGCGCTGGATCGAGCTGGCTCTCGCGTCCGCTGAATAGCGGACTTCCGGCCACAGCCCCTGAAACCTAACCCTTCCCTACCGCCGCGCCCCCGCCGCCCCATCCACCGGCGCCGATGCCGAAACATCGATCTTTGCGCCGCCCGCATTCATGCTGTCGTTGCCGGCCTTGTGCGCTTTCTGACAACTCGCTACGCCGCAGGTCAATGGCATCAGCAGTAAAACCGCCAATATGAATCGTTTCATCTCGGCTCCTCGCATCGCTCATTCGTGACGCCGCAAACGAATAATCTCCAATGGCAGCATCGCGCATGCCAAACCGCGCAGAGCGCGACGACCGACAGTCAACCGAAATGTTCAGGCATGGCTAATGCGCGCGACGACGACACCGGCTCAACTTCGAGAGGAAAAGCCATGTCCGCCACCCGGTCCGCTATCAGACCTCCAGCCAGCCAGCCATCGAAACTCGCGCCCGCGATCTTCGAATTATTGAACCCCATCCCGTACGGGATGTTCGTCGGCGCGTTGATTTTCGACCTGACCTACATGAGCAGCCGTAACGTGTTCTGGGGCAAGGGCGCCGCGTGGCTCGTCACGGTGGGCCTCATTATTGCCATCATTCCGCGGTTGCTTAATTTCGGTCACGTCTGGTTGCAGCGGCGTCGGCGCGTGACCCGCATCGAAAGAATGGACTTCTGGCTCAACCTGCTCGCGATCATCGCGGCGATCGTCAATGCATTCGTGCACAGCCGCGACGCTTATGCGATGGTCCCGGATAACGTGATTCTGTCGGTCATCACCGTCGTGCTGCTGAGCATCGCCCACGTCGCCATGGCGTTGAACAGGCTCGATCTCCCGGAGGCGACCCATGGATAAGCTCATCGCCGGCAGCGCGCTCGTCGTCGCCATCCCGGTGCTGCTCAGCGGCTGCCACGTACAGGCTGAGTACACGCCGTCGCAACAGGCAGGAGCGAATCCGTCGATACCGCGGGCACGCAACTTCTTCGCGCCGCCGATGCAGGTGCCGAAATACGCCGGGTGGAAAAACGGCGCGACGCCCAAGGTGGCCGACGGCTTGAAGATCGAGAAGATCGCCTCGGGACTCGTGCACCCTCGCCAGCTCTATACGCTTCCCAATGGTGACGTCCTCGTCGCCGAATCCAATAGCCCGAACGAGGAGGCCGTGACCACGCCGAAGCAGGTGATCGCCGGAATGATCGAAAGCCGGTCGGGAAAGAAGGAGAAAGGCGCGAATCGCATCACACTGCTCAGAAAACCCGCCAACGGCAGCGGCGAATGGGAGCGGTACGTGTTCATCGACCATCTGCACTCGCCATTCGGCATGCAGCTCGTCGGCGATACCCTGTATGTCGCCGATACGGACGCCATACTAAAGTTTCCGTACAAGACGGGCGAAACCACCATCAGCGAGCGCGGCGTCGAACTCGCCGATCTCCCTGATACGATCAACCATCATTGGACCAAAGCGCTGCTCGCCAGTCGTGACGGCAAGAAGCTGTATGTGGGCGTCGGCTCGAACAGCAATGTCGGGGAGAACGGCCTGGAAGTCGAATATCGCCGCGCGGACGTCCTCGAAGTCGATACGGCGACGGGCGCAAGCCGCATCTACGCCGCGGGCATTCGCAATCCGACCGGCCTGCAATGGGAACCGACGACGGGCCGGCTGTGGGCCATCGCGAACGAGCGCGACGAGATCGGCCCCGATCTCGTGCCCGACTATCTGACCTCGGTGAAGGAGAACGCCTTCTACGGTTGGCCGTACAGCTACTATGGCCAGCACGTCGATCCACGCGCACAACCGCAGCGTCCCGACCTCGTCGCGAAGGCGATTGCCCCCGACTTCTCGCTCGGCTCGCATGTTGCAGCACTCGGACTGACGTTCTATACCGGCAACAACCTGCCCGCGCAATATCGCGGCGGCGCGTTCATCGGCGAGCACGGCAGTTGGGACCGCTCGCCGTTGAGCGGTTACGTGGTCTCGTACGTGACCTTCGAGAACGGCAAACCGGTCGGCGCGCCAAAGGATGTCGTGACCGGCTTTACATCGCCGGATCAGAAGGAGCTGTATGGCGCACCCGTGGGCGTCGCTCAGGATCGCGACGGCGGCCTCCTGATCGCCGATGACGTCGGCAACACGGTGTGGCGCGTGACCGGCGCGGGCGGCTGATGCACACAGCGCGATCGCCTGCCGTGCGGATCCGGCGGCGCGGATATCGCAACATAGTGATGAGTTATTCGACGATCCGCTCGTCCAACCGGTGGCGGTTGCTGCTCGCGCTCGCGCTGAGCGCCGCGGCCATCTGGAGCGCCAATTCTGACTGGGCGGTCTACGCCATCGCCCAATACGGCGAGCCAAAATACCCAGCCGATTTCAAGCATTTCGATTACGTCAATCCCGACGCGCCCCGCGACGGCACCCTCGTACTCGCGAATCCGAACCGGCTGACGAGCTTCGACAAGTTCAATCCGTTTACGCTGCGAGGCAATCCCGCACCGGGACTGGGGCTGATGTTCGAAAGCCTCACCACCGGCAGCGCCGACGAAGTGGCGAGCGCGTATTGTCTGCTCGCCGACGACATCGACGTCGCGAAAGACGGCCTGTCGGCAACCTTCCACATCAATCCGAAGGCGCGTTTCTCAAACGGCGACCCGGTCACGGCAGCGGACGTCAAGTTCTCGTTCGACACGCTGAAAAGTCCGCAGGCGCTGCCGCAGTTCGCGGTGTACTTCGGGCAGATCGCGCGCGCGGTGGTCCTCGACCGGCTCACGATCCGTTTCGATTTCAAGGTCGCGACGCGCGAGATGCCCCTGCTCGCGGGCGGCATCCCGGTGTTTTCGCACAAGTGGGGCATGAGGCCGGACGGCACGCGCATTCCTTTCGACCAACTCGCGTTCGAGAAGCCGATCGCCAGCGGCGACTATCTGATCGACCGGTACGACAATGGCCGAACCATCAGCTACAAGCGCAATCCGGACTATTGGGGCGCGTCGCTGCCCGTCCGCGTGGGCACGCACAACTTCGCGCACATCGACTACAAGCTGTACGCGGACGCGGTCGCGCAGCTCGAAGCGTTCAAGGCGGGTGAGTACGATGTGCTCGTCGAACACACCGCGCAAAGCTGGGTGCGGCGCGATATCGGCAAGCGTTTCGACAGCGGCGAGTTGATCAAGCGCGAGTTTCCTCATCACAACGGCGCCGGCATGCAGGGCTTTTTCATCAACCTGCGGCGGCCGCTGTTCCGGGACGTGCGCGTACGCGAAGCGCTCGATCTCGCGTTCGACTTCGAGTGGCTCAACCGGCAGCTTTTCTACAACCAGTACAAACGCACGGACAGCTTCTTCGTCAATACGGACCTGCAGGCCAGGGGCAAACCCAGCCCAGGCGAACTCGCGATTCTGGAGCCGCTGCGCAAGGAACTCGATCCCGCCGTGTTCGGCGACATGCCGCAGCAGCCCGACACCGATCCGCCGGGGTCGCTGCGCGCCAACCTCATCAAGGCGCGCGAACTGCTGGCGCAGGTGGGCTGGACTTATCGCGACGGTGCGCTGCGCAACGCGAAGGGTCAGCCGTTCGTCTTCGAACTGCTCGGCGACACGGGCGGCGGCGCGTCGATGGAGCCGGTCGCCGCCGCATTCGGCCGCAATCTGCAGAAGCTCGGCATCACGATGAACTTTCGCACCGCCGACTTTGCGCTGATTCAAAAGCGCATCGACGCGTTCGACTTCGACCTGACGACCGTGCGCCTGCCCGACGTGCAGGTGCCGGGCACCGAGCAGCTGTCGCGCTTCGGCAGCAAGTACGCGGACGAGCCGGGCTCCGATAACCTCGCGGGCGTGAAGTTGCCCGCCGTCGATGCGATCTTGCGCAAGGTGCTGGGCGCGCAAACGCGCGAGCAGCTCGTCGACGCGACCCACGCGCTCGACCGGGTGTTGATGAACGGCTATTACGTCGTTCCGCACTGGTATTCGGCGGTTCATCGCATCGCGTACCGCAGCAGCCTCGCCTATCCCGCGAAGCTGCCGCTTTACTTCGCCGCCGACGAATGGGTACTGTCGACGTGGTGGCAGAAGACGCCTGGACTGAATCTTGCATCTCCTCGATGACTGGAGGGCAACGATCATGACCAGACTACTCTTTGCAATCATCCTGGCAGTCGGCGTGGCAGGCTGCGTCGTCGCCCCGCCGCCGCCCAGCTATGGCTATGGTTATGCGCCAGCACCCGCCTATGGCTATGCGCCCGGGTATTACGTCGCACCGTCCGTGAGCCTCGGCATCGGCGTGGGCGGCTACTGGGGTGGCCATGGCGGCCATTGGCACGGCCATTGAATCAGAGGCTCGAAGGCAATGACGACATTGGAATGGCCACGCATGTCCGCACGCCACTCACCGATGCGTGGCCGTTCCCGACAATCCACTAGCGCTTGCGAACCAGGGTAAACATCCATCCTCGCACGAAGTACTTCAACATAGTTGGTGTACGGAGTATATTCGCGTTCAGCAGATATCTACTGAACGGAGGAGGACGTCATGCAATTTCATCTCAACGGTTTCCGCGTCGGCGATCCCACGGTCGAGCCAGCCATCGGCAATGCGCATGCTGCGCAGATGCCCGAGACGGTCGACGTGCTCATCGTCGGCAGCGGCCCTGCCGGACTCGTGCTGGCGGCGCAACTGTCACAATTCCCGTCGATTAGCACGCGCATCGTCGAGCGTCGCGACGGACCGTTGCAGATGGGACAGGCCGACGGCGTCGCCTGCCGCACCGTCGAAATGTTCAATGCGTTCGGCCTCAGTGATCGCTTGCTGCAAGAAGCCTATTGGGTCAACGAAACGGTATTCTGGCGACCCGATGCGAACGACCGAGGCGCGATCAGTCGTACCGGTCGCGTTCAAGACACCGAAACGGGTCTTTCGGAATTTCCGCACGTCATCGTCAATCAGGCGCGCATTCAGGAATATCTGCTCGACACGATGCGTCGTTCCGCGCGACGGATCGAACCGGACTACGGCCTCGAACTCGTCGACCTTCAGCGCGACGATACGGACGACTATCCGGTCCGGGTTACGCTGCGCCATACCGATCCTGCCCGGCATGATGGGAACGTGACCGTGCGCGCGCGCTATGTCGTCGGGTGCGACGGCGCGCGCAGCCGGGTACGAACCGCGATCGGACAAACGCTGCGCGGCGATGCGGCGAATCATGCGTGGGGCGTGATGGATGCGCTGGCCGTCAGCGACTTTCCGGACATCCGGCTGAAAGCGGCGATACAGTCCGCGAGCAAGGGCAACCTGCTCATCATCCCGCGTGAAGGCGGATATCTCGTTCGCTTCTATGTCGACCTCGGCGATGTCACGCCGCAGAACCGCGACAGCCTCAAACAGATCACGGTCGATCGCATCATCGAGACGGCGCAGCGAATCCTCCATCCGTATACGCTCGATGTGAAAGAAGTGGCGTGGTTCTCGGTCTATGAGGTCGGCCAGCGCCTCACCGACCGCTTCGACGACGCCATTGCCGCCGACGGCACCTCGCGCGAACCTCGCGTGTTCATCGCGGGCGATGCCTGCCATACGCATAGCGCCAAGGCGGGCCAGGGCATGAACGTGTCGATGCAGGACGGCTTCAATCTCGGCTGGAAGCTCGGCGCGGTGCTCGAAGGGCGTAGCGACGCCGATCTGCTGCGCACGTATTCGGACGAGCGCCAACCCATTGCGCAGGAGCTGATCGAGTTCGACAAGGAATGGTCGGCGATGATGGCCGCTCCGCCGAAGGACCCGAGCCGGCCCGAGGCGGGCGGCGTCGACCCCGCCGAGCTTCAGGCGTACTTCGTTCGCGCGGGCCGCTATACGGCTGGCGTCGCAACGCGCTACCGACCGGCCACGCTGACCGGTGAAGCGACGCATCAGGCGCTCGCCAAAGGCTTTGCAATCGGCACGCGGTTTCACTCGTCGCCGGTCGTTCGCCTCGCGGATGCAAGGCCATTCCACCTCGGGCACGCAGCACGCGCGGACGGCCGCTGGCGACTGTACGCTTTCGCGGACGCATCACGCCGTGCGCTGAATGCGCTGTGCGAGCATCTCGACACGTCGCCCGATTCCGTTTTGCGGCTCGTCACGCCGAAGGACGCCGACGTGGACAGCGTTCTCGATCTGCGCGCGGTGCTGCAACAACCGCATCGCGAAGTCCGTCTTCAGGACCTTCCCGCCCTGCTGCTGCCGCGCAAGGGTCGCCATGGCCTGATCGACTACGAAAAGGCATTTACGAGCGATGCGACGACTGATATCTTCGACGAGCGCGGCATCGATCGCGAACGAGGCGCACTCGTCGTGGTACGTCCCGATCAATACGTGGCCCATGTTCTTCCATTGAACGCATACGCGGAGTTGAACGCCTTCTTCCGGCCCATCTTCCGCGCGCGTTGACTACAACGAAAAACTGAAACTCCGAAATTGCCGATCAAACCCGAAGACGCCGGCGCGCTCCCCAGATTCACTGGAAGCCTGGTGCGCCGTGCCCAACAGCGCCATGCAGCGGTGTGGCTAAGCGAGGTGTCCGCGGAGATCACGAGCGTGCAGTATGCGGCGCTCGAGGTCTTACACGAGACGCCCGGCGTCAATCAGCGGCAACTCGGCGACAAACTCGACGTGGACCGTTCGACGATCGCCGATCTGGTTTCACGGATGGTGCGCAATGGCCTGATCGAGCGAGCCGACGATCCCGTCGACAAACGCAGTTATGTGCTGTTTCTCACCGCTGCCGGTAAGAAGCAGCTCGTGGCCTTGCGTCCGCGAGTCGAGCAGGTCGAGCGCATTCTCACTGAAAGGCTGACAGCGAGCGAATTGGCGCAGTTGCGCCGCCTGCTTTCGGCACTGTTGCCGCCGCAGGCTTGATTCGCTCATAGCGTCTGCAAGCTCAGTCAAAGCCTGCCCGGCCGAGGGTCGGGCACGAAGCCATCCCGGTTGGGCATGCGTATGGCGGCGAGCGAATGCGCGTCCAGACGCGCGTCGTCCGGCACGATGCCGTTGCGGTTCAATATCCACGCGCTGAGCGCGTACACCTCGTCCGCGCTCAGCGACTGCGGCGTGTTATACGGCATCGCCCGGCGAATATAGTCGAACAGCGTCGTCGCATAGGGCCAGTAGCTGCCGACCGTGCGTTTCGGATTCGCAGTCGCGAGCGTGCCCGCACCGCCGATCAGTTGATCGCCGATCAGCCCCTCGCCATTCGCACCGTGACAGGCCGCGCATTTCGCCGCGAAAATGCGGCCGCCCGTTGCGACGTCGCCACTGCCACCGGGCAGGCCATGGCCGTCCGGCGCGACGTCGATGTTCCAGGCGCTCAGATCGGTCTCGCTGACTCGCTTGCCAATCGCGTCGACGGATGAACGCCAGCGCGCCTGCGCGGCGGTGGACTGCGCGTCGCGCGTGGCGTCGAACGAAGAAGAGCAGCCAACGAGCAGACCGCTAGCCGTGAGCAGCGCCAGCAGAGCACCCATCCGTTTCGATTTCGAAGCGCCGACCAGATCGAACCGGACAGACTCACGCATTTTTCACGCTCCCATCCGCTTCGATACGCCACCGCTGAATGCCGTTGTAGTGATAGTTCGAGTTCAATCCGCGCGCCGCGACGAGCGCTTCGCGCGTCGGTTGAACGTAGCCGGTCGAGTCCGTTGCGCGCGACAGGATGGCCGTCGGCGCGCCATTCCACACGAAGCCGGCCTGGAAGCGCGTCAAGGCGCGATCGCGCGCGGGCTCGTCGAGCACCGCCGCTTGCCATGTCGCGCCGCTGTCGGTCGATACCTCGACCTTGCGGATTGCTCCGCGCCCCGACCACGCGAGCCCGACGATCGGATAGAAGCCCTGCGCCGTCAGACGCTGCCCCGCGGACGGCCGCGTGATCACCGACTTCGCGTCCATCTCGAACACGAACTGACGCGCGCGACCATCGGGCAAGATGCCCGTGTATTTCGAGGTTTCTTCGCGCGTCTGCAACGGCGCATCGACGATCTTCAGCCGCCGCAGCCATTTCACGTTGGTATTGCCCTCGAAGCCCGGCGCCAACAGACGCAGCGGATAGCCGTTCTCCGGTCGCAGGCGCTCGCCGTTTTGCGCATAGACGACGAGCGCGCGCTCGAGAATCCGGTCGAGCGGCAGGCTGCGCGTCATTGCGGCCGCGTCCGCGCCTTCGGCGAGCAGCCATTGCGGCGTGCCGCCGTCGCTTGCCGCCGTGTGCCCGCCGACTGCTTCGAGTAGCGTCGAGAGCCTGACGCCGGTCCACTCGCAGCACGACAGCAAACCATGCGTGATCTGCACGGGCCGGCCGCTTGGGCCTTTCCACTCGCTCGCCGTATTGCCCGAGCATTCGAGAAAATGGATGCGCGACTCCGAAGGCAGGCGCAGCAGATCATCCATCGTGAACAGCTTCGGCTCGCGTACGAGACCGTGAATCACGAGCCGGTGCGCATCGGGGTCGATGTCGGGCACCCCCGCATGATGCCGTTCGTAGACGAGCCCATTCGGCGTGATGGAGCCATGCAGATCCGCGAGCGGCGTCAGCGACGATGCCGCGCCCGGCATCGGCCACGCCCGCGCGGCACGGCGAATCACGTTCGACTCGTGCGGCGACGGCAGCCCGTATTGATGAGCGAGAATCGGCGCGCCGGGTGTTTGTGTCCAGGGATCGACGTTCAGCGGCTTGAGCAGCGTGGCGGCCTTCAGATTCGGCGCGGCCAATGCGGACAACGCGAAGCCGCCCAACAGGCGCCGACGCGGGGAAGCGGGTTTCGACGCATCGGGGGCATCACTACTCATACGGGGATGTCGCGGCATGCTTATGCTGGTGGTGGAAACCGTTAATCCGGCGTGATTTCGGCGATCACGTGAAACGACTCGAGCGTGTAGCCCATGTTGAAGTACCCCGCGCGCGCGTAGGTCGCAATACGCTCGAGGCGCTCGGGATCGTCGCGCGACCCTGCATGCGCGTTGCGCGCGCGGACAGCCGCGGGGCGCCGGTCACGATCGACCCGCTGCCGCACGGCCTCGAAGGAGCCGAACACGGCCCGCCGATAGAACGATGCAAGCTTCATTGACATCCTGCGCCCTCCTGCTCATGGCATGGATCGAATCTAGTCGGCGGCACGCACTAGCGCAAACAAGCATTTGTGCAATGCATTGCGCCGCGGATGCAATGTCGGCGTGGCCGTGCCGAACGGCCCGATGAAGCGCGCGGCACGCCCGCGCTCGCCTGCCCTCATTCGCGATAACCATCGCGCTCGATATTGTTTGCGCGCGAGCCGCTATCTAAATAACGGTTGTACCGCCGTGAAACTATCCGAGGACACCCGTGGTCCATCGGCCGACGTCGTTGGGCTATCCTGTTGCGCTACTTCCACTTCGATAGCTCGCCGCACGCCATGGCTCTTTCTCCGTTGCCTCCACTCGCATGTCTGCAAGCATTCGAAGCTAGCGCCCGTTATCTGAGCTTCACTCGTGCGGGGCAGGAACTGCACCTGTCCACTAGTGCTGTGAGCCGTCAGATATCTCAACTCGAAGAATTCCTGGGACGCCGGCTGTTCGTGCGGGAGCACAACACGCTGAGGCTCACACCAGCAGGGGAAACCTATGCGGTGGATGTGCGGCGCATGTTGGAGCTGTGCACTAGCGTTACATCGAGTTTGATGGCTCGCGTCGTCAGGTCTCGTCTCACGGTGTCCTGCACAGCTGGCCTCTCGGTATTCTGGCTCGCGCCGAGAATCGGCTCGTTTATCGATGCGAATCCCGATGTGGACCTGCGCATCATCGTGCGGGACCACTTTGGAGCCGTCTCGCCGGCTGAGTACGACGTAGGCATTTTCTATCTGCGCAACCCCGAGGTTCCCGGCACGCACATTCGGAAGCTTTTCGACGAAGAGGTATTTCCGGTTTGTTCGCCTACGTATCTTGCTGGGCGCAAACTGAAGCCAGCGGAACTGCTGTCCTGCACGCTGCTTGTTCTGGAGGACGCGGAACGCAGCTGGATGTCGTGGCACACCTGGTTTGAACAGGCAGGGCTCGAACGACCAGCGCTCAATCAAACCATCATTATCAACAGCTACCCACTCATCGTGCAGCTTGCGACGCATGGCAAGGGCGTCGCGCTCGGTTGGAACCGGGTCATTGACCCGCTCCTCGAGCACGGCGCACTCGTCAGAGCATCCGACTCTTACGCCACCATGGGCGGCTCATACTTTGTCACATGGCCATCAGAGCGTGCGGAAACACCTGCCGCACGTCGTTTCCGTGAATGGGTAATCGGTCAGACACTCACACCCTGACGTCTCCGTTCAAGCCTCTCGATGCGCTTGCGTTTTTTGCAAGCGCGTTTGCGAATTTAGCGTTATGCGGCCGTCATGCCAAAAATTACATTGATTGCGTGACGAACCGCGAACGCTCATCTCGCTAAACGACAATTGAGAGAGGTCTATATGGCAACGAGTGCATCAAGCGGCATTCTGGTGGGCGAGCCGCTCGTAAAGACAGCGACGCGCCGGAAGGCGATTTTCGCGACTGTCATTGGCAGCGGCCTGGAGTGGTTCGACTTTTCCGGGTACGCGTTCTTCGCGGCAACCATCGGTAAGCTATTTTTCCCCGCAGGCAACGAGACGACGTCGCTGCTGCTATCGCTGGCAACTTTTGGTGTTGGTTTCGTGATGCGACCGCTCGGCGGCATCGCGTTCGGCATCTACGGCGACAGGGTGGGTCGCAAGCGGGCGCTGTCGCTCGCGATGCTCGTCATGGCGCTCGGCTCGGGCATCATTGCTTTCGCCCCTACGTACCAATCTATCGGCATCGCCGCGCCGTGTCTTATCGTCGTCGCGCGATTGCTGCAGGGGCTGTCCGCTGGCGGCGAAATGGGCGGCGCTACCGCGTTCCTTACCGAGCATGCTCCAGCTAAACGTCGTGCTTTCTATTCGAGCTGGATTCAGACCAGTATCGGTTTCGCCGTGGTCATCGGCAGCCTTACCGGTACGCTCATCACGTCGAGCATGTCGGCTGATTCGCTGACCGCATGGGGATGGCGTATTCCGTTTTTCATCGGCATGCTGGTGGCCCCGGTTGGATACTACATTCGGCTGAAAATCGAGGAAACGCCCGAGTTCGTAGCGGAGAAGCGCCACACCTACACGCCGCTGCGTGACGTCATTCGCGAGTATCCCCGCCAGGTGCTCTCCAGCCTGCTGATGGTCGTTCTGTGGACCGTCTGCACATACGTCATCCTGTTCTACATCCCGACTTATGTGGTGAAGTATCTGCACATGACCCAGCGTGAGGGCTTCACGTCGGGCGTCGTCAGCGGTATCGTGCTGATGGTCATGGCGCCCGTGTTCGGGGCACTGTCGGATAAGGTCGGCAAGCGGCGGGTCCTGTCGGTCGCTGCGCTCGTTATTCTGGTTGCCAGCTATCCACTGTTCTCTCACCTGATTAAATCGCCCGACTTGGCCACGCTGCTGACCTTCCAGGCGATTTTCGGCGTGCTGATTGCTGCATACACCGGCCCGATTCTGGCTCTCTTCACGGAAATGTTCCCGAGCCGCGTCCGTGCGACCGGATTGTCTTTGGCCTACAACGGCGCAGTGACCATCTTCGGTGGCTTTGCCGCTTTCATCATCACCTGGCTCACCCAACACACGGGTGATGCCGAGTCTGCGTCTTATTACATCATCTTCGCCGCGGTGGTTAGCCTGCTCGGCATCTTGCTGACAAAGCCATACCAGGCTTGAGGAAATTCACATGAGCATGTTGGTCATCGAAGGGGTGAATGTTTTCGACCCCGCAACGAAGAAACGCCAGACAAACGTCAATGTCTGCATCGCCGACGGGAAGATCGCGGCAATAGGACAGATACCGTCGTCGTTTGTCGGTGCCCGCAGAATGAGCCTCCCCGGGCGCACCGTGTTGCCGGGTTTCATCGATCTGCATGTCCACGTCGTCGCGTCGAATGCGAATCTGGGCGCTAACGCGATGCTGCCAAACTTCCTGGCTGCGCTTAAAACGTTGCCCATCCTGCGCGGCATGCTGAATCGTGGGTTCACGACCGTTCGCGATGCAGGCGGCGCTGACTTTGCAATGTGCGATGCTGTCAACAGCGGCGTGCTTTGGGGCCCGCGCATCCTGTCTTCGGGCAAGGCGTTATCGCAGACCGGTGGCCACGGCGACTTCCGTCAGCGCAATGACAAGCTTGACGATGCCTGCGGGTGCCTGGGGCGTCAGGGAGCGATTGCCCGGGTGGTCGATGGCGTCGAGGCGATGCGCCTGGCAGTACGCGAAGAACTCCTCAAAGGGGCCTCCCAAATCAAGATAATGGCGTCGGGCGGTGTCGCTTCGCCCAATGACCCCATCACCAACACGCAGTATTCGGAAGATGAAATCCGTGCCGCGGTTCAGGAAGCGGAGGCTGCCGGGACTTACGTGATGGCGCACGCCTACACCGCTCGTGCCGTCCGGCGCGCCGTCGAGTGCGGGGTGAAATGTATCGAGCACGGCAACCTTATCGACGAGGAGACTGCCCGTCTGCTGGCGGAGCGTGGCGTAGCGGTTGTGCCCACAATCGCCACGCTCGACCGTCTCATTGAACAAGGTCCCGCGCTTGGTTTCCCCGCTGAATCGCTCGCGAAGATTGAGGGAGCGCGCTCCGTCGGCCGGCAGGCAGTTGCGCTGATGGCGCGCGAAGGCGTGAAGGTAGGGTTCGGCTCGGACATGCTGGGCGAGCTGCACGCCTTCCAGTCCGACGAGTTCGCGGTTCGGGCAGAAATCGTCGGCAACGTTGAAGCCATCCGGTCGGCAACCTGCGTTGCCGCCGACATCACGGGTGAAACAGGCGTGCGGGGAACGGTCGCCGTCGGCGCCGTGGCTGACCTCATCGTGGTCGACGGTGACCCGATTGAGGACATTTCCCTTCTGCTGGGGCAAGGTGAACACATTCCCGTGGTCATCAAGGCTGGCGTGTGTATGAAGGAGGCCGGCCGACTGCTCGAGCCAGTCGCAGAGTGAACTCCCGGCGCGCGGCCTCGGTCGCGCCCCCCCTCCAAAGGCGAAACCGAACATGACCTCTCTCGGCACCCGAAGTTTCGACGCCGACGCAACAGCTGCACTGCTGGACTATTCCCCGCTGGTGCGCGTTCTTCGGCAGACCATCATCGAGTACGGCGCGGGACACATCGTGAGTCCTGAGCGGCTGGCCATTCCGATGCAGGAAGCCGGCCTGATGCTGTCGATGCCTGCCAGTGCCAAAGACATCGCCATCCATAAGCTGGTGACGGTGTGTCCTTCGAATCGGAAGCGCCAGCTTCCGACCATCCATGGCCAGGTCATCGCATGCGACGCGCACACCGGGGACATGTTGTTCGTGCTCGACGGCCCGACCGTGACGGCGCGGCGAACGGCAGCGGTCACTGTGCTGGGCATCCAGGCCCTGCATGGCAAGGCTCCGCGCACAATGCTCATCATCGGCACCGGGAAACAGGCGGCCAACCACGCGGAAGCTTTCGCGGCCTCCTTCCCGGAAGCCAAACTGTTCGTCAAGGGCAGCTCCCAGGCAGCCGCGGGGGCCTTCGTGGCTCGGACCCGGTCGGTAGCACCGAACCTGTCTGTCCTTGATGGCGATGTGATTCCCGACAGCATTGAAGTCGTCATCACCTTGACAACGAGCAAGTCTCCGGTCTACACGTTGTCGGCGCGACCCGGCCGTCTCGTCGTCGGCGTCGGCGCTTTCACGGCAGACGCAGCGGAAATCGGCAGGGAAACCGTCGACGGAAGTTTCGTCGTTGTAGATGACCCTGTCGGCGCAACGCATGAAGCGGGCGACCTTATCCAGGCCGGGGTTGAATGGGCTTCAGTTTCTCCGCTAGCCAAGGCATTAGCTGGCGAGCTGAAGCCGAGTGCGCCGATTCTGTTCAAGAGCGTTGGCTGCGCTGCGTGGGACCTGGGCGCGTGCCGCGCAGCGCGTTCAGCGCTCGACTCGAACGCCCGTACAATCCGCGCTGACAGGTAAGTCGCGTCGATGTAAATCGCTGCCGGTCCCGTGCGGTGAGTAAAAGCAGGACATCCACAGATTTCACCGAAGCCAACATGAAAATCACACGCACCATCTCGACTGTTGAAGTTCACACCGGCGGTGAAGCGTTCCGCATTGTCACCAGCGGTTTGCCGCGCGTGCCTGGCGACACGATCGTCAAGCGACGTGCATGGCTAAAGGAAAACGCCGACGATATCCGCCGGGCCCTGATGTTCGAACCGCGTGGGCATGCCGATATGTACGGCGGCTATCTGACGGAGCCGGTCAGCCCCAATGCCGATTTCGGCATCATCTTTCTTCACAACGAAGGTTATAGCGACCACTGCGGGCACGGAGTCATTGCGCTGTCGACGGCGGCGGTCGAGCTTGGCTGGGTCCAGCGCCAGGTACCTGAAACGCGCATCGGCATCGATGCGCCGTGTGGGTTCATCGAGGCATTCGTGCAATGGGACGGCGAGCATGCGGGAAACGTTCGCTTCGTGAACGTGCCGTCCTTCATCTGGAAACAGGACGTGACGGTCGAGACGCTATCGTTCGGTTCGGTGACTGGCGATATTGCGTTCGGCGGCGCATTCTACTTTTACACCGATGGTCAACCACACGGACTCGAAGTTCGCGAATCGTCGGTGGAAGCACTCATTCGTTTCGGAGCAGAGGTCAAGGAGGCTGCGAACAAGGCGTTCGCGGTCGTGCACCCGGATATCCCTGAAATCAACCATATCTACGGGACCATTATCGCCAACGCGCCGCGCAGCGAGGGTTCCACGCAAGCCAACTGCTGCGTATTTGCCGACCGCGAAGTGGACCGTTCACCAACCGGTTCAGGTACCGGCGGACGCGTCGCTCAGCTGTATCTGCGCGGTAAGTTGGGAAAGGACGATACGCTCGTGAACGAGTCCATCATCGGCACGGTATTCAAAGGACGGGTGCTGAGCGAGACGACCGTGGGCGATTTCAGGGCCGTTATCCCCGAGGTCGAAGGAAGCGCATTCGTTTACGGCTTTGCGAATTGGATTGTGGACGAGCGTGACCCTCTCACCTACGGGTTCCTCGTACGATAACCGGCTCCTTCGATCGCGATGAACGCGGACCCACCAGGCATGACACGTGCAACACCTGAATCGAGCGGCGGTTGACGTTGCTGTGCCACACGTTGTAAATGTGCAGAAATCGTCGCCGCTGTCAGCGTCGGCGAGGCACGCATGATTACGAAACGCCCTTTTTTCACGATCGGCCATTCGACGCGCGCGTTGCAGGAGTTCGTCGGTCTACTGAAAGGCGAGCGGATCGCCTTGCTGGTCGACGTGCGTAGCATCCCGCGCTCGCGGACCAACCCGCAGTTCAATCGCGACACGCTGCCCGGCTCGCTCGCGCCCGAACATATCGGTTACGTGCATCTCGCCGCACTGGGTGGACGCCGCGGCAAACGCAAGGACGATGCGCCGTCGCCGAATACGTACTGGACCCATCCGGCCTTTCGCAACTATGCCGACTACGCAATGAGCGACGCCTTCCGCGACGGACTGGCGCAACTTCTGACGCTCGGTCATCGGCAGCGCTGCGCGATCATGTGCTCGGAAGCGGTCTGGTGGCGTTGCCACCGGCGTATCATTACGGACTATCTGCTGATGCACGAGGAAACCGTGCTGCACATCATGGACGCGCATCACACCAACGCCGCCACGATGACGCCGGGCGCCGAGCCCCAGGCCGACGGCAGGCTGGTCTATCCGGCTCAGCCGCCACACTGAGCCGACCCACGACACGACTGCACGCCAGTCACCTCACACCGCTTTATGGCCGTTACCACCAAACGCATGTCGAAAAACGGCGCGTCGCTCGACATGCTGCTTGACGACATCCGCTCCTGCACGCTCTGTGCACCGATGCTGCCGCACGCACCCCGCCCTGTGCTCGCGGCATCCGTGCGGGCGCGTATCCTGGTCATCGGCCAAGCGCCAGGCGCGCGCGTGCATGCGTCGGGGGTGCCGTGGAGCGACGCGAGCGGGGCACGTCTGCGTGCGTGGCTCGGCGTCGACGACACGACCTTCTACGACGCTTCGAAATTCGCCATCGTGCCCATCGGCTTCTGTTTTCCGGGTCGCGGCGCGAGCGGCGATCTGCCGCCTCGTCCCGAGTGCGCAAGCCGCTGGCATCGCGAATTGCTCGCGCACCTGCGTTCGGTGAAATTGACGCTGCTGATTGGGCAATACGCGCAGCGCTTTGGCTTGGGCGATGCATTCGGGACGACCTCGACCGATACGCTCGTCAGGTGGGCCGAGTTTGGACCTCACGTGATGCCGTTGCCGCATCCTTCGCCGCGCAATATCGCATGGTTCAAGCGCAATGCCTGGTTCGACGGCGAGGTGTTGCCGACTTTGCGCGAGCGTGTGGCGACAGTGTTGGCGGGCGGGGAGCTTTGAGCGCCGCGCACCTTCTGCGCGGACAGCCGCTCGTGGAAAAACACGCATCCTGACCGGGCATCCCGACCGGGCGTCCCAATCTTCGGAATGGTTACGGGTATACGTGGATTAGGAGGCGCAACCGCACTGCACTAACATTTTTGCGGTACCGCACGGCGCGTATCGAGCGCTTTCGAATCGGGGTTGCACGTCGCCACGCCAAAGTCTCGCGCTGTCTAGCGCACTCCCGGTGCCGTCCAGCATCTGCACACGATCGACGCAACGTCGATCACATCGACCAACGAAGACAAGAACCGGAGGATGAGATGACACAGCAACGGGATGACGATCAGGAACACGGCGGTAACCGATTCAGCACGGCGCGGCGGGGGCTGATGCAGGGCGTCGGACTCGGCGCGGCGCTTTCGCTGATGGGCGCGCTAGGCGGCGCAGGCGGACTGATCGGCACCGCGCAGGCGGCGGGGACGGCTTTTCCGTCGCACAAGAAGTGGCGGATCGTGTTCGTCAATCACGTCACCACCAACCCGTTCTTCGTGCCCACCCAATACGGCATTCAGGATGCTTGCTCGCTTCTCAACATGGACTATCAGTGGACCGGCTCGGCCACTTCGGACGCGGGCGAAATGGTCCGCGCCGTGAACTCGGCGATTGCCGCGAAGGCCGACGCCATCGCGGTGCCGATCGTCGATCCGAGCGCTTTCGACAAGCCCATTCAGGCCGCGCTCGACGCGGGCATTCCGGTGTTCGCCTATAACGCCGACGCGCCGCGCGGCAAGAAGAATCCGCGCCTCGCCTATATCGGCCAGGATCTCTATCTGTCGGGCTACCAGATGGGCGAGCGCATCGTGAGCCTCATCGACAGCGGCATGGTTGGGCTGTTCATTGCCACGCCGGGGCAGCTCAATATCCAGCCGCGTCTCGACGGCGCGAGCGACGCCATCAAGAAGTCCGGCAAGAAGATCGACATCCAGACCGTGGCCACGGGCGCGACCGTCAACGAAGAATTGTCGAAGATCAAGTCGTTCTATCTGGGCCACCAGGACCTGAAGGGCATGTTCGCCGTGGATGCAGGCAGCACGCAAGGCGTCGCGCAGGTGATGAAGGAATCGAACCTGCCCGCGAAGGGCGTGCACGGCGGCGGCTTCGATCTGCTGCCGAGCACGATCCAGCTCATCCACGAAGGCTTCCTCGACTTCACCATCGATCAGCAGCCCTACGTGCAGGGTTTCTATACGGTGATGCAGGCGTTCGTGTTCCTCAGCTCCGGCGGCCTCGTCGGGCCGGCCGAAATCAACACCGGCCTGAAGTTCGTGACGAAGGACAACGTCGAGCCGTACCTCAATACCTCGACGCGTTTTGAAGGCAAGACCGACAAGGAACAAATCGTTCCGCGGTCCGGCGCAATCAAATCGTGATGGATACTGTGAACGAAACCAGCAACCCCGAAACGGTCCGCGCGCCCCGGCGTGCGGGCGTTTCATTCGCGTCGCAATGGGCGGCCGAGCTGCGCATCCTGCTCGTGGCCGTGCTGCTGGCCGCCTATTTCGAATTCGCGAACCACGATTTCCTGCTCACCAACGCGAGCCTCGTCAACCTCTCGCAGTTCATCGCGCCGGTGGCGATCATCGCGTTCGGCGAAATCATGTTGATGATCGGCGGCGACATCGATCTCTCGGCGGGTATGGTGTTTGCGTTCGCGCCATTCATGATGGTGTTCGCGAATGACGCGGGCGCGCCGATGTGGCTCGCCGTGATCGCGGGGCTCGTGGCCGCGGCGGTGGTCGGCTTCGTCAACGGCGCGGTGACGGTGTGGCTGCGGCTGCCGTCGTTCGTCACGACGCTCGGCACGCTGTTTCTCATCAACGGCATCACGCTCACCCTCTCGCGCGGCACGCCCGCGCCCGCGCCGGGGTCGCCCACCTTCGCCGCGTTCATGGGCGCGTGGGGCTACAGCGAGATCATCTGGACTCTCGCGATCGCGTTCGCGATGCACGTGCTGTTGCGGCATACGCGCTGGGGCCTGCATACGCAAGCCGCGGGCGCGAATCCACTCGGCGCGAGCGAGGCCGGCATCCATGTGACGCGGCTGCGCCTCGGCAACTTCATCCTCGCGGCAGTGCTGGCGGGCTTCACCGGCATGCTCGAAGCCTTTCGCATCACCTCGATCGACCCGCAGGCGGGCGGCAACCAGATCATGTTCCTCGCCGTGGCCGCCGCCGTGATCGGCGGCACGCCGCTCACGGGCGGCTCGGGCACCATCGTGGGCGGGCTCATCGGCGCGGCGGTGCTCGGCATTCTCAACGACGGCTTTACGCTGATCGGCATCAACGCCTTTACCTTCAACATCATTCTTGGCGCCGCGATTCTGGCGGCGATGATATTCAATATCCACGTCGGGCGTATTCGCCGCAAAGGTGGACGCTGATGGAACCATCCCAAACCTCCCCCGCAGGCGCGAATGCCACGCCCGCCGCGGACAGCGCGAACGCGCCGCTCGCGCTACGCGGCGACAGCCTCGTCAAACGCTTCGGCGCGGTGACGGCACTCGACGGTGTCTCGCTCACGCTCGGCAAGAGCGAGATTCTCGGCATACTCGGCGACAACGGCGCGGGTAAGTCCACGCTCGTCAAGATCCTCACGGGCTTTCATCAACAAACCAGCGGCACGCTCCACATCGACGGAGCGGAGACGCTGTTGCGCTCGGTCGATCATGCGCGCTCGCTCGGCATCGAATGCGTGTATCAGGATCTCGCGCTCGCGAATTCGCTGAGCATTTATCACAACATGTTCCTGAACCGCGAACTCGTGCGGCGCGGGCCGTTCCGGTTGCTCGACCACAAGCAGATGCGCGAGCGCGCGGCGCAATGCCTCGACGATATCGGCGTGCACGTGCCTTCGGTGGATTTGCCGGTGGAGCGTCTATCGGGCGGCCAGCGCCAGGCCATCGCCGTGGCGCGCGCGGTGCATTCGAATGCGAAGATTCTGTTGCTCGACGAGCCGCTCGCCGCGATGGGCGCGCGCGAGGCGGGGCTCATCATCGATCTTCTGATGCGCCTGAAGGAAAAAGGCGGCCTGTCCATCATCATGATCATGCACAACTATGCGCAGACGCTCGATATCGCGGATCGCATCATGCTGATGCAGCGAGGACGCGTGACCTATGAGCAAGAGAGCGCGCTGACTTCGGTGGCGGAGCTGATGGACATCGTGCAACGGGAATACCGGGCCCTGCGCGCGAGCGGCGCGCAGTAAGCCGATGCGTTCGCGCTTTGACCTCGGGGCGGCACGGACGATCTCGCGCTTGCTCGATCGCGGCGGCTACGATCTGCCGCCATCTACTGCATCGCTTGCCTGGCAGGACGCTGCGGTATCAAAACCACGCAGACAGCCATGAACGCAATCAGAATCAACGACGCATAGAGTCGGCTGACTTCGAGCCCGCCTTGAGAAACGGGTTTGTCCAGCAAGTCGCCCAAGGTCGCGCCGAGCGGGCGTGTCAGGATGAACGCCGCCCAAAACATAGCGGTGCGCGACAGACGCGACCAGTAATAGAGCGCAGCGACGATCAGCAGACCCGCACCAAAGATCAAAGCGCCGTACTCATAGCCAAGCCCAAGGCCACCTTCGTCCGATCCCGCCACCCAATCGCCTAACGCCGTACCCAGAGTCTGGGAAAAGAGGATCGTCACCCAGTAAAACCACTCCGCTTTGGTCGTGGTCACGCTCTGCACTGCCACCGAGCCTTCCGATTTGTACCAGACACCCAGGCTCGCAAGCAGAAGCGCGAAGACAATGACCACGCCGCCCGGATAGCCGATTCCCACGGAGCGATCGAAGAAATCGGCCATCGTAGTACCGAGCGTGGTCGTGGCGACGATAGTCGCCCAATAGAGCACGGGGCTGAACCGCTCCGCGCGGATCTGCGCCGCGACCAGCCCGATAAAAATAACCGCAAAGATGGCCGAGCCTATCAGATAACCCAATTTGAGCGACATGGTTACCCAATCGCCGCCCGTTTCGCCAAGCGTCGTGGCGGCGATCTTGATGACCCAGAAGCCGAGAGTGATCTGAGGGACTTTGCTGACTATATTTGCGCGAGTTTGCGACGGGTTGCTATTCATCCGAGGGGCTCACTATTCTGATGGCTTGAACATAGGTGTAAACATCGCAGCGCAACGCTTAACAGACGCTTAAGCATTCTCACGGAGTGACGGCGGTCAGATTTTCCTGCGCGATCACAGAACGGTCATTCCGAGACCTTTCAACGCAGTTCCAGCCACATCGGCTGATGATCGGACGAGCGGCTCTGCGGGTCCACATCGCACGATGCAATGCGGGTGTCCAGGCCTTGCGTGACGAAAACGAAATCGCACGCGAACGGTCCATCGGGCCATTGCTCGTGATCGTACAGGCCGACCGTCGCGGCGCGTGGCTCGCCGGGATGCGCGCAGGCCCACGCATCGACAAACGCCGGCGCGTCCGCGATCGGTTCGAGCATCCGGCGATAGGCGGTGCCTTGGAATGCGCTGTTGAAGTCTCCGCAGAGAATTGCGCCGACCGGGCGCGCGGTATCGGCAAACGGGCTGTCCGGCTTTTCGCCACGTGCGGGAGCGCGCGCGTGAGCGCATGCTTCCTGATGCAGCTCGCGCAGTCCTGCCACTTGCGCGAGCCGCTGTTGCTCCGAATAGAACTCGAGGTGCGTGCTGATGACACGAAGCGGACCGATGTCGGCTTCGAGCACCGCTTCGAGCGCGACGCGCAGCATCGACGGCTTGGCCGGGTCGGCGGGCCACGGCAGAGAATGGCGAAGCACCTGACGAACCGGCAAGCGGGTCGCGATGGCATTGCCAAACTGCCGCCGATGACGGCTCGCGCCCAGCGACGGTAGGTCGGAGCCGATTACATCGAGCACGGTCATTTCCGGCAGTAGAGCGGCGAGTTCCGCGAACTGATCGGGCGATGGCGCGCCTTTCAGTCCGCCGGCCGCCGGTTCCTCGTTGAAGCCGCGCGTGACTTCCTGCAGACACAGAACGTCGAAGTCGCACAACGCGCGTGCTTCCCGCACGATCCGGCCGAGGTCGACGCGTCCGTCCACGCCGCAACCCCACTGAATATTCCAGTCGACCAGCTTCATGTTGGGCTCCTTGAAAAAGCCGATGACAGTTTACCGGCGCGCCCTCGCGTAACGAATCGGCACTCGACAGGACCAGTCACCGATGAAATTGCGCAGTAAAAATTGTCAGTGAAAGTAAGCGCCAAAAAATGTGGCGCGCCCAATCGATTAAGCTAGCCCTCGTCTGCGACCGGTTCAATTTTTCTTACAAAACAATGAACAGCTTCGATTCGTCCATCGAAACATACCTGTCCAACCTCCACTTCGGTCATTTCGCGACCCATTCCATACAAGCCGTCGCGGACATGTACACGTTCAAAGGCCTCGTGCTCATTCCCGTGCTGTGGTGGATGTGGTTCGAGCAAGACAAGTGCCGCGAATGGCGGCGAGAAATGGTGCTCGCGACGCTCGTCAGCGGCGTGATGGCGCTGTTCGTCGGGAGACTGCTGACGCACTGGTTGCCGTTCAGAGTGCGCCCGGTCTATAGCACCGAACTGCATCTGCGCTTTGCAAGCGGTGACATCAAGGACGCCGTGCTGACGAATTGGAGCTCGTTCCCGAGCGATCACGCGATGCTATGGATGGCGGTCGCCACCGGCATCTTCCTCGTGTGGCGGCGCATCGGTGTGCTCGCATTTCTCTATACCGCGCTGTTCATTTGCCTTCCGCGCGCCTATCTCGGCTTTCACTATCCGACCGATTTGCTGGTGGGCGCCGCCGTGGGGATCGCGATTACCCTCGTCATGACGCGCGATGCGATCCGCACGCGCTATGCGACCCCGGTGCTGCGATGGATCGATCGCTACCCGGGGCCCGCAGCAATGCTGGCCTTCATTCTCTGCCTCGAACTCGTCACGCAGTTCGACGAACTGCGCAGACTGGCGAGCGGTGTAGTCAAACACCTATGAACCAGCTAGACGTAGCGCGCTTCGTTCAGATCGGATAGAAGCGTCGGGCCTGTCGGTTGCCAGCCCAAGCGCGCCTGCGTCAGCGCACTCGATGCCGGCATATCGAGCGCGGCGAACATCGCCAGCCATCCGAAGTAGGCCTGCGCTTCGTCGCGCGCGATCGACACGACCGGCAGCTTCAGGCCGCGCCCCAGCGCCTCGGCAATCTCGCGAGCGCTAACGCCTTCTTCACCGACCGCGTGATAGCGCGCCCCGCGTTCGCCCTTCTCGATCGCAAGCCGGTACAGCCGCACGACATCCGACAGATGCCCCGCCGGCCAGCGGTTACGTCCGTCCTCCACATAGGCGCATAGGCCCTTCTCCCGCGCGATCTGGACCAGCGGCGTGATGAGGCCTTGCCTGAACGGGTTATGCACTTGCGGCAAGCGCATCACCGATACATTGACGCCCGCCTCCAGCAGCGCATTGCCGGCCAGTTCGGAGCCGATGCGCGGGTTCGGGTGACTGGTGTTGAACACATCTTCGGTGGCCGGCTGCCCGTGATCGCGGCTGCCGACGCCCGTGCCCGACGTGATCAGAAGCGGCCGATCCGAGCCGGCCAGCGCCGAGCCCAGTGCTGCGATCGCGCGCTTGTCCTTCTCGCAGTTCTCCACGAAGTGCGAGAAATCGTGATCGAACGCGAGGTGGATGACGGCGTCGGACTTCGCGGCGCCGATGCGCAAGCTGTCGGGGTCTTCTAGCGTGCCGCGATGGACCTCCGCCCCCGCTGCGGTTAGCGCCTGTGCGCCCGCATCGGACCGGGTCATGCCGATAACCCGATGTCCCGCTTCGATAAGTTCGGGCACCAAAGCCGAGCCGATAAACCCGGTCGCGCCCGTCAGAAAGATTCGCATAGTCAAGTCTCCAGGAAAGTCACCCACGCACTATGCGATCATTCAATATGCTATTGAAGTAGTGAGCTTATCCCGGTAAAGCGACTAACAGGTTAATCATCCCAGTGAACACCGCCCAAACCCTCGGAGACTTTCTGCGCAGCCGACGCACGCGGCTCGATCCGGCCAGCTTCGGCTTGTCGGGCCGCAGGCGTACGCCCGGATTGCGGCGTGAAGAAGTGGCCCAGCGCGCGAATATCAGTTCGACCTGGTACACGTGGCTCGAGCAGGGTCGCGGCGGTGCGCCTTCCGCCGCGGTGCTGGAGCGCATCTGCGCGGCGCTGATGCTGACCAATCCCGAGCGCGAACATCTTTTCATGCTGGGCCTCGGGCGACCGCCGGAAGTGCGCTACCGCGCCACCGACGGGGTCGATCCGCGGTTGCAGCGGGTGCTCGATTCGCTCGATACCAGCCCGTCGATCATCAAGAGCGCGACGTGGGACGTCATCGCGTGGAATCGCGCCGCGGCCGTCGTGCTCATCGACTACGGCGCACTGCCGCCGGGCCAGCGCAACATCCTGCGCTTTCTGTTCAGCGACCCGGCCGTGCGGGCGAAACAGCACGACTGGGAAAGCGTCGCGCGCTTCGTCGTGGGGACCTTCCGCGCGGACGTTGCACGCGCCGGGCTCGCTTCCGAAGTGGGCGATCTGGTCGACGATCTGTGCCGCATCAGCCCCGACTTCGAGCGCATGTGGCGCGACAACCAGGTTTTCGGCCACAGCGAAGGACAGCACGTCAAGCGCCTGATGCATCCGACGTTCGGCAGCATCGAAATGGAGTATTCGCTGTTCGCCGTCGATGGTCGGCCAGACCTGAGCATGCTCGTGTACACACCGCTCGACGCGCGAATCGCAAAGCGCATTCGCAGTGCCGTGTCATCGATCGAGGAACGGGTTGCAGCCGCGCCTGTCACGGCTGCGTAGCCGCATCGAGCCTCGATGGACGGTCAAACGGCCACGACGACCGCCTCGCTAGCGGCGAGCGAATTGGCACCCTGGACGAAGTTTTCGCCGATGCGCGCGCTCACCGTCGATAGCAACACCACGCCCGAGCGCGATTGCACGGTAGCGTCTTCGACGCCCATGTTCAGCGCGATAAATAGGCATTGGTTGCCGTATCGCCGCTCGTAGGTCAGCACGTCGCCGTAAGCCTCGACATTGTCGATCGCGCCCTGCACGAGCGCGGCGTTGCTGCGGCGCAAGCTCAGCAGATGACGATATAGCGACAACATGCTCGACCTGTCGCCGTCCTGTTCGCGCACGCTGGTCGTCGTTGCAATGGGCAACCACGGTCTGCCGTCGGTAAAACCAGCATTGGGCAGCGAGCCATCCCATTGCATGGGCGTACGCTCAGGATCGCGCCCCTGGCAAATGCCCGGTTGACGCAGTTCCGCCGGATCATGAATCCGATCTGGCGGGATCTCGCCATCTGTCATGCCGATTTCATCGCCGTAGTAAAGCGTCGGCGTTCCTCGAAGCGTCAACAGAAGTACAGCGGCCACCCGCGCCTGTGCGGTGCCGACGCGTGACGCGACACGCGGGTTGTCGTGGTTTCCCAGCACCCAGTTCGGCCACGCGTATTCGGGCAATGCAATGTCGTAATCCCGGATCATGCCGGCGATCTCGTCCGCTTTCCATCTCGCGTTGAGCAACTGGAAATTGAACGGCATGTGCGCGCCATCGCCGTTCACGCCGTAATACTTCACCAGTTGCGGGACGCTCAGATAGATTTCACCGATGAGCACGCGCTCGCCGTACTCGTCCAGTGTGGCGCGCATCGAGCGGACGATGTCATGCACTTCCGGCTGATCCTCGGTGTAACTTTGCAATAGCCGATGATGGTCCGGCTCGCCGGGCCGGTATCCGGGATTGGGCGGATTGTCGCGAAACTGCGCGTCCTTGATCAACAGCCACAGCACGTCCACGCGAAAGCCGTCCACGCCGCAATCGAGCCAGAAGCGCAGCACTTCATCCATGGCGCCGCGTACTTGCGGGTTTCTCCAGTTCAGGTCAGGCTGCTCCGGCAAAAATGCGTGAAAGTAGTACTGCCCCGTCACCTCGTCCCATTTCCACGCCGAGCCGCCCATGCGGCTCAACCAGTTGTTTGGCGGCCCACCGTCGGGCGCGGGATCGCGCCACAGATACCAGTCGCGTTTCGGATTGTCCCGCGACGAGCGGCTTTCCTCGAACCACGGATGCCGGTCCGACGAATGATTCGGCACGAAATCGAGCAGCACCTTGAGCCCCAGCCGATGTGCGTGGCCCATCAATTGCTTGAACCCGTCCAGAGTGCCGAATATGGGATCGATGTTGCAGTAGTCGGCAACGTCGTAGCCAAAGTCGGCCATGGGCGACGGGTAGATCGGAGAGATCCACACCGCATCGACGCCTAGCGCCGCGAGATATTCAAGGCGCGCGCTGATGCCGGGCAGATCGCCGATGCCATCGCCGTTACTGTCCTGAAACGAGCGCGGATAGATCTGATAGATCACGCCGCGTTGCCACCACGCCAGCTCCGACATTGCAATTCCTCTTCACGATCGATTGTTTTGGCGCCATGCGCGGACCCTATGCTCAATGACCTCTGGTACAAGAACGCGATCATTTATTGCCTGTCGGTAGGCACGTTCATGGACGCCAATGGCGACGGCGTCGGCGACTTCCAGGGTCTCATGCGCAGGCTCGATTACCTGCAAGGGCTTGGCATGACGACGATCTGGCTGATGCCCTTTCATCCGTCGCCGGGGCGCGATAACGGTTACGACGTTAGCGATTATTACAACGTCGACCCCAAGTACGGCACGCTCGGCGATTTTGTCGAGTTCACGCACGCGTGCGCCGAGCGGGGCTTGCGCGTCATCATCGACCTCGTGGTCAATCACACGTCCGACCAGCACCCCTGGTTCCAGGAAGCACGCAGCGATCCCGCTTCGAAGTATCGCGACTGGTACGTCTGGTCGGACGCCAAGCCGCCCGATGCGCAACGCGGTGTCGCATTTCCGGGCGTGCAGAAGTCGACCTGGAGTTTCGACAAGCGGGCGAGACGCTGGTACTTCCATCGTTTCTATGATTTTCAACCGGACCTGAATACCTCCAATCCGTATGTGCAGGCGGAGCTGCTGAAGATCATGGGCTTCTGGATCCAGCTTGGCGTCTCCGGATTCCGCATGGACGCGGTGCCCTTCGTCATTGCGACGAAGGGCCCGAAGGTGCGTCGACCCGTTGAGCAATACGACATGTTGCGAACTTTTCGCGAGTTTCTACAGTGGCGCGAGGGCGACGCGATCATTCTGGCGGAAGCCAATGTGCCGCCCCAAACGGATCTTCAGTACTTCGGCGACGAGGGCGAGCGCTTGCCGATGATGTTCAACTTCGGGCTCAACCAGAACACCTTTTACACGCTCGCGACGGCCGACACGAAGCCGTTGAAGGACGCGCTCGTTGCCACCAGGCCACGGCCGCCGAGCGCGCAATGGGGCGTGTTTCTGCGCAATCACGACGAACTCGATCTGGGCCGCCTGACACCGGAACAGCGCGAGGCCGTGTTCGCCGCGTTCGCCCCGGACCCCGACATGCAGCTGTATGGGCGCGGCATCCGCCGCAGACTTGCGCCGATGCTGTCGGGCGACAGACGCCGCCTCGAACTTGCCTACAGCCTGATGCTGAGTTTGCCGGGCACGCCCGTGTTCCGGTACGGCGATGAGATCGGCATGGGCGACGACCTGCGCCGGCCCGATCGCCAGTGCGCGCGCACGCCGATGCAATGGTCGGCGGAGCCGCAAGGCGGCTTCACCAACCATCCGGATCCGCCCGTCCCCGCGATTGCGAGCGGTGCTTATGGCTTTGAGCGGGTCAACGTGGCGAACCAGCGGCGCGATCCCGATTCGTTTCTCAACTGGACGGAGCGAATGATTCGCATGCGCCGCGAAGTGCCGGAAGTCAGCTGGGGGGACTTCGAAGTGCTGCGTACCTCGCGAAACGATGTCCTTGCGCTCTGTTATCACTGGCGCAACAACTCCGTGCTGTTTCTGCATAACTTCCGCGCGGAAGCGGGTACCGTCGAATTCCGCCTGAACGCCAACGAACCGGGCACAGAGCCGCTGATCAATCTTCTGTCCGACGACCACAGCGAGGGCGACGATGACGGCTGCCACACGGTGGTGCTCGAGCCGTTCGGATACCGATGGTATCGGGTGGGTGGCCTCGACTATCTGCTCAGGCGGACCGAGGTCTAGCCACGCTATGCACGGCAGTCGACGGTTAAACTGATGCGATCGGGCGCTTCACCGGCTCGACTCATCGGATACGCAATCGGAAAAAGGGACGTCATGGCAAAAGATGAAATAGTCTGGGGAGTGTTGGGTGCCGCAAAAATCAACGACAAGGTGGTCGTGCCCATGCACAATGCGCCGAAGTGTCGGGTGAAAGGCATCGCGTCACGCTCTGCGCAGAAGGCGCGGGAAGCCGCGGCAAGATACGGTCTGGCGGTCGCATACGACAGTTACGAGGCGCTCCTCGCGGACCCGGAAATCGACGCGGTCTATATTCCCTTACCGAATCATCTGCACGTGGAATGGACGATCAAGTCCGTTGAGGCGGGCAAGCACGTCTTGTGTGAGAAGCCGATCAGTCTGGACGCTCAACAGGTTGAACGACTGATCGCCGCACGCGACAAGACCGGACGATACATCCAGGAAGCCTTCATGGTTCGCACGCATCCGCAATGGCTGAAGGTGCGGACCTTGATCGACGAAGGTGCGATTGGCGAATTGCGGGCAGTGACCGGCGGTTTCACCTATCACAACACGAACGAACACAATATCCGCAACAGGAGCGAGTTAGGCGGTGGCGGTCTGCTCGATATTGGTTGTTATCCGATCACCACGTCGCGCTTCACTATCGGGCGCGAGCCGCGACGCGTCGTTGCGCTGATGGAGCAGGATCCGGCATTCAAGGTGGACCGGCTCGGCTCCGTGTTGATGGACTTCGATGGCGTGCAGGCGAGTTTCTTTTACTCGACTCAGACCTATCCGTATCAGCGGATGCTATTTCACGGTACCCAAGGGCGGATCGAAGTCGAAATTCCATTCAATGCACCGAACGATCGACCGACGCGCCTGTTGCTGAGTGAACACTCGGGCGACGGTGTCGCGACGGATCGCTGGCTGGAGTTTCCGGTGTGCGATCAATATGGCGTTGCGGCCACCGCGTTCGCGCAAGCGATCTTGAGTGGAAGCCAGCAGGCCATTGCGCTAGAAGACGCGCGCGCGAACATGCGAGTGATCGATGCCGTGTTCCGCTCGGCCCGCTCGGGCGCGTGGGAGACGATCACCGAAGGTTGACGTGCGGCGCGGGCGCGAGTCGTCACGCCCGCGCCTGTCAATCATCCGCCAAAAAATTCGGATGACTCGTCCTGATCTGATCGATCTGATTCAGCGTCCCCGACAGATGTTTGCGTAACGCCGCCTGCGCGGCCTCGACATCGCCCTTGTCGATCGCATCGATGATCTCCGTGTGATCGCGCACCACCGCCATCGTCTTGCCCTCTACCGGCAGATGCAGGCGCCGCAGCCGGTCGATATGGCCGCTCAGCCTGCGCACCAGGTCCCATAGCTGCGGCACGCCCGCCGCCTCGTACATCTGCCGGTGAAACGCCTGATCGAGCAGCGAGAACTGCTCGTAGTTCTTCAGGTCGAGCAATTCCGTTTGCCGCGCGATCGCGACGCGCAGTTCAGCGATCAGCGTTGGGTCGCGCTGCTCCGCGAGCGTGCGCACCACTTCGAGTTCGATCGAGCGGCGCAGGAAGTGCGCCTGCAGCGCGGAGGTCACGTTGATCTGACTAACGACCGTTGCGTGCTGCGGATAGATGTCGACGAGGCCTTCCTCGCCGAGCTTCATCAGCGCGTCGCGCACCGGCGTCTGGCTCAGCCCGTAGCGGCCCGCCAGCTCGGTGCGCGAGAGCACCGTGCCCGGCGTCAGTTCGAGGGAAAGGATCATTTCGCGCAGTCGTTCGAATACTTGCGGCGCGGCGTGACGGGAGCGGTCGAGCCGGCTCACCGTGCGCGAGGTAGCGTGTTTTTTCATGGCAGACACTAAAGCATGGAAGCAGGCGGGGACTGGCGTGTCAGTCCGCTGAAGCATGAGTACTATAGCCGACGCCCGCCGCTTCCAGCGGGCTTGCGGGCTAGGTTCCACGAAAGCGCGGATCGGTATTTACCCCACTGACGCACTAATATATTAGTGCTTTACTATCCGCTTCATCGAACTCTCCCTTGTTTCCTAGCCGATTGCCATCATGACTCGCGACATCACCATCACACAGGTGCGCATCACCCCGATCGCTTTCCGCGACGGCCCGCTGCTCAACGCCGCGGGGATCCACGAACCGTGGGCGCTACGCGCCATCGTCGAACTGGAGACGAGCGACGGCCGCGTCGGCCTCTCCGAGACCTATGGCGACGAGCCGATGCTGCGCGTGCTGGAGCAGGCCAAGTCGCTGGTGATCGGCCTGTCGCCGTTCGACCTCAATCGCATGGAAGAGCGCGTGCGGGCCGCAATCAAGGCGAGCCCGGGCGCGGTCGAATTCGAACTCGCGCCCGGCTCGCACTCGGCGAAGAACGCGCCGAAAGTCATCAGCGCGCTCGAAGTCGCGATGCTCGACCTGCAAGGGCAGATCGTCGGCGCGCCGATCGTCGATCTGCTCGGAGGCAAGGTGCGCGACGCGGTGCCCTACAGCGCCTATCTGTTCTTCAAATACGCCGAGCACATCGACAAGCCCTATGCGCCCGATGCCTGGGGCGAAGGCCTGAGCCCCGAGCAGATCGTCGCGCAGGCGCGTCGGATGATCGAGCTGTATGGCTTCCAGAGCATCAAGCTGAAGGGCGGCGTGTTCGAACCCGTACACGAAATCGCGTGCATGCGCGCGCTGCATCAGGCATTCCCCGGCGTGCCGCTGCGCCTCGACCCGAACGCCAACTGGACGCTCGAAACGAGCGTCGCGGCCGCCCCCGAACTCGACGAGTTGCTCGAATACTATGAAGACCCGTGCCCGGGTCTCGAAGGAATGGCTGAGCTCGCCAGGCACACGCGCCTGCCGCTCGCGACCAACATGGTCATCACGACGATGGAAGATTTCCGTCGCGGCGCCGAGATGGGTTCGGTCAAGGTCTTGCTGTCGGATCATCACTACTGGGGCGGGCTGCGCGCGACGCAGACGCTCGCGCGCATGTGCAAGCTGTGGGACCTCGGCATGTCGATGCACTCGAACTCGCACCTCGGCATCAGCCTGATGGCGATGACGCACGTCGCGGCCAGCATCCCCAACCTGACCTACGCATGCGACACGCACTACCCGTGGCAGGAGGAAGAAGTCATCAAGGGCGGCCGCGTGAAGTTCGACAACGGCTCGGTGTGCGTGCCCACCACGCCCGGCCTCGGCGTCGAGCTCGACCGCGAGCGTCTCGCCGAACTGCATGCGCAGTATCTGTCGTGCGGCGTGCGCAATCGCGATGACCTGACGCAGATGCGCAAGTACGAGCCGGGCTTCAGCGGCAAGAATCCGCGCTTTTGATCCGCGCTTTTAATCCGCGTTACAAGCCCTGCGACGCGCAGCGCGCGTCGCCATCGAAGGAGACAACCCCATGAGCAGCCCCATGGCCGGTACAGCGCGGCCCGAGCACGCCGGCGTGCTGGCGAGCGCCGTGCGCAAGATCAAGTGGCGTGTGTTGCCGCTGTTCGTCGTGATGTTCATCGTCAACTACATCGATCGAGTGAACATCGGCTTCGTGCGTCAGCATCTGAGCGCCGATCTGGGCATCGGCGCGGCGGCTTACGGGCTCGGCGCGGGACTCTTCTTCATCAGCTATGCGATCTTCGAAGTGCCGTCGAACATCCTGCTGCAGCGCTTCGGCGCGAAGCTGTGGCTCGCGCGCATCATGCTCACGTGGGGGCTGGCCGCGGCCGGCATGGCGTTCGTGCGCGGCGAGACGTCGTTCTATGCGGTGCGGCTGCTGCTCGGCGCGGCCGAAGCGGGCTTCTTTCCCGGCGTCATCTACTACTTCACGCAATGGCTGCCGAGCAACGAGCGCGGCAAGGCGATGGCGATCTTCCTGAGCGGCTCGGCGCTCGCGTCGGTGGTGTCCGGGCCGATCTCCGGCGGGCTGATGTTGATCGAAGGCGCAGGGCTGCGCGGCTGGCAGTGGATGTTCGTGATCGAAGGCATGTTCTCGGTCGTGCTCGCGGGCTTCGTCCTGCTGTGGCTCGACTCGAAGCCGCGCGACGCCGCCTGGCTCACCCGCGCCGAGCAGGACGCGCTGCGCGATGCGATCGACGAAGAGCAACGCCAGCGCGCCGCGGCGCACCCGGTCAAACCATCGCTGGGAGCGCTGCTGCGCGATCCGCAAATCCTGATCTTTTGCCTGATCTACTTCGCGGTGTCGCTGACCATCTACGGCGCGACCTTCTGGTTGCCCAGCATCATCCGCAAGATGGGCCATTTCAACGATTTGCAGGTCGGCCTGTTCAACTCGATTCCGTGGCTGATCTCGATCGTGGCGATGTACCTGTTCGCGATGCTCGCGGCGCGCTTCAAGTTCCAGCAAGCGTGGGTCGCGTGCGTGCTGCTGATCGCCGCGGCCGGCATGTATGCGGCCGGCCAGGGCGGCCCGCTGTTCTCGTTCATCGCGATCTGCTTTGCGGCGATCGGTTTCAAGGCGGCCTCGGCGCTGTTCTGGCCGATTCCGCAGGGATACCTCGACGCGCGCATTTCCGCGGCGGTGCTGGCGCTGATCAACTCGATCGGCAACCTCGGCGGCTTCGTCGCGCCGGCGGCTTTCGGCTTGCTCGAACAGAAGACCGGCTCGATCGAGGGCGGCCTCACTGGACTCGCGGTGATGTCGGTGGTAGCCGCCGGGGTCGTGTTCTTCACCCGCACGCCCCGACGCGAAGGATTGCCCGCCTCCGCGCATTGACCGCACCGAACGACCGCACAAACACTATTTCCAAAAATCTTCAGGAGACTCGATGAAAACGATGGAAGCCACGACGGCCGCCGCAAGCACGGCTGTCGGACGATACCGATGGACGATCTGCGCGATGATCTTCGCCGCGACGACGATCAACTACATGGATCGTCAGATGCTCGGGCTGCTCGCGCCGCTGCTGCAAAAAGACATCGGCTGGAGCCAGGTGCAGTACGCGCAGACCGTGATGGTGTTTACGGTCGCCTATGCGGTGGGTCTCGCGATTTTCGGCCGCATCGCGGACCGCGTCAGCACGAAGAAGGTCTACGGCAGCGCGATGGCGATGTGGAGTCTCGCGGCGATGCTGCACGCGGTGGCATCGACCGTGCCGGGCTTCGCGGCCGTGCGCGGTCTGCTCGGCTTTGGCGAAGCGGCCAATTTTCCGGTGGCGATCCGCACGACGGCCATGTGGTTTCCGAAGAAAGAACGCGCATTGGCGACTGGCTTGTGGAACATGGGCGCGACGATCGGCGGCATCATCGCACCGGCCTTCGTGCCGCTCGCCGCGCTGATGTGGGGCTGGCGCGCGACGTTCATCGCGGGCGGCGCGACCGGTTTCATCTGGCTGGCGGTGTGGCTGCTGGTTTATCGGCAGCCTTCGCAGCATCCGTCGGTGACGAAGGAAGAGCTCGACTACATCAACGCGGATCGCGAAGAAGTCGTCGAACAGAAAGTCAGCTGGTTGTCGGTGCTCAAGTACCGCGAGACGTGGGCGTTCGTGTTCGGCAAGCTGCTGACCGATCCGGTGTGGTGGTTCTATCTGTTCTGGCTGCCGAAGTGGCTCAATGAATCGCGCCATATCGACATCGGCCATATGGGTCTCCCGCTGATCGCCATCTATACGATGGCATCGGTCGGCAGCGTGGCGGGCGGCTGGCTGTCGTCGCGTTTGATGGCACGCACCAACAAGCCGAATTTTGCGCGCAAGGTGACGATGCTCGTTTGTGCGTTGTGCGTGGTGCCGATCGCCACCTTGTCGTATTTTCAGAGCCTGTGGTACGCGGTGTTCGCCGTGGGTCTCGCGGCAGCGGCGCACCAGGGCTGGTCGGCGAACCTCGTCACGACGGTCGGCGACGTGTTTCCGAAGCGGCTCGTCGGCACGGTGGTCGGTATCGGCGGCGTGGCCGGGATGGTCGGCTCGTTCTTCTACTCGGGCGTGATCGGCGAGACGTTGCAGCGCACCGGGCAGTATTGGGCGCTCTTCACTGTCGGCGCGTCGGCGTATCTGGTTGCGTTGGGCATCATTCATCTGCTGATGCCGCGGATGACGGCGGTGAAGTTGCGGGATTGAAGTGCTGGTGGTGGCGTGAGAGTGGCGCGCGCATCATAAACTCCGAGCGTTGAAACGAAAGAGCCCGCATTCGCGGGCTTTTTTCGTTTCAGGGACAGCATTGCAGCGTCCTGACTGACTGACATATCAGGCAGCTTTTGTCGATTGTCAAATCCGACTTTTCATGTGAATCCGGTTTTGACAATCAGATGACTCCGAATTCCAAAAATGTGGTTTTAGTGTCGAATCGTGACAATCGTTGACAGAAATGAGTTTGCGATTGCCTCAGCATGAACCGTATGCGCGCGAGGTGTGCGCCGTCAGGTGCGATGCCGGTCCGGCGTCGTGTGAGGTCACTGGAATACGCCGTTGCAGTGTGCAGGGATTCAACCAGCATCACAGGTACAAGCAATGAATAACCGTTATTACCGGCTTGTTTTCAGCAAGCTCCGGGGAATGCTCATTGCGGTCGCGGAAACCGCAGTCGGACAAGGTAAGGCAAGTCAGGGAGAAACCGGCCCATCGGTCGCGCTGCAATCATTCACCCTCTTCGCAATGCGTCACGCGGCCTTTGCCGCACTAGCTATTTTCGGTTTTGCGCCCGTCACGTCGTACGGGCAGATCGTTCCCGGTGGCGCACATGCACCCGGCGTCATCAGCACGGCGAATGGTCTACCACAGGTGAACGTGAACAGACCGTCGAATGCGGGCGTATCCGTGAATACGTATTCGCAGTTCGATGTACAAAAAAACGGCGCGATCCTCAATAATTCGCCCGTTAATACGAACACCCAACTCGCCGGACAGATATCGGGCAATCCGAACTTCGGACCGAACAACGCCGCAAAGATAATCGTCAACCAGGTCAACAGCAATAATGCGTCGCTGTTGCGCGGTTATGTCGAGGTCGCGGGGAAAAAGGCGGATGTCATCATATCGAACGCTTCCGGCCTGGTCGTGGACGGCGGCGGCTTTATCAACACCGCACGTGGAATTTTAACGACTGGCAATCCGCTGATCGACGGCAATGGCAATCTGACGGGTTTCAGTGTGACGGGCGGCATGATTACTGTCCAAGGGGCGGGCCTGAACACTTCAAATATTGATGAAGTGGACTTATTGTCCCGCGCCCTGCAGGTGAATGCAGCCATATATGGCAAGTCAATGCATGTTGTGACGGGCGCAAACAACATCGACTACACGAGTCTGATTCCAACACCGATTGCAGGAAGTGGCCCCGCTCCCGGCGTTTCCATCGACGTGTCGCAACTGGGTGGCATGTACAGCAACCGCATCGTTCTGGTGGGCACGGAGAACGGCGTGGGTGTTGCGAATGCCGGTACCATCGCTGCGCAGGCGGGGGATCTGATACTCACGAGTGCGGGCCAGCTTGTGCAGTCCGGCACGATGAACGCGAGCGGCAATCTCGGAATTAACGCGGCGGGCGTCGCGAACAGCGGCACGATCTACGCCCAAGGCAATACCTCCATTGGCACGGCGGGAGCCGTTACCAACAGTGGCACCGTTGCTGCACAACAGAATACGTCGATCACTGCGGGCAGCGTTGCATCGACCGGCACGCTCGGCGCGGGCGTGAATGGCGATGGTTCGGTGGGCAGCAGCGGCGATCTGCTGCTTTCCGCATCGGGCCAGCTTGATGCCAGCGGCCTGAACATGGCGGGCGGCAATGCGACGCTCTCGGGCAGCGGCGTGAATCTCGCGGGCAGCGTGACGGCGGCGAACGGCAACATGGCGCTGGCGGCATACGCGGGCGACGTGAACCTCGCCGGGGCGATCACGAGCGCCGCAGGCGCGGTCAACGCTCAGGCTGCAGGTGCGCTGGTCAATGACCGGGGCACGCTGACGGCCGGCGGCAGCATGACGCTTGACGCCGGCAGCCTGTCGAACCGGAACGGCGGCGTGTCCTCGCAGGGAGCGTTGGTCGCACAGACCTCGGGACAGATTGCGAATCAGGGCGGCGAAATGATTTCGCAGGGTGCGATGCAGGTACGCGGCGCAGACATTTCGAACAACCAGGGGGCCATGCAGGGCGCCGGGGGTGTGCTGGTAGCCGGAGCCTCGCTGGACAACAGCGCGGGCCGGATAACGTCGCTCAGCGCAGACGGCCTGTCAGTCACGACTACGGGGCAGCTTCTGAACACAGCAGGCACCACCGCCGGTGGTGCGCAGGGCGGCGTGATTGGCGGCAATGGTACCGTGACCCTGCAAGGCGGGAGCATTGTCAATCAGGGCACGGTCAGCGCGCAAACGGACCTCCAGCTTGACGCGCAGTCCCTGAACAACGACGCGGGTACGCTTCAGGCGCAGAACAATGCGGCCATCAATGCCGGGGCGCAACTTACCGATAACGGCGGCGTGATCGTAGCCGGTCAGCGGGCGGCGGTGAGCGCCACGACGCTGGATAACAGCGGTGGCGTCACCCAGGCGGCGCAACTGTCGCTTGACGCCACGAACCTCCTCAATCACGCAGGCACGGTCACGCAGACTGGCACGTCAGCGATGACCGTCGCCGTCTCGGGAACGCTCGATAACTCTGCGGGCGGGAAAATCCAGACGAACAGCACGGACCTCACGCTCGCCCCGGCGGTTCTGAAAAATGATGATGGCACTATCACCCACGCGGGCACTGGCACTCTCGCAATTGATCCGGGTAATGGCTCGGGTTCCTTTTCAAATGCGGGCGGCACGGTGATCACGGCGGGCCAGCTTTCGGTGCACGCCGGCAGCCTCAACAATCAGGCCGGCGCGCTGGCTGCGATGGGGGCCATCGCAGCCAGCGTCGCGGGCGACGTGAACAACACGCAGGGGGCGGTACGTTCGCTGTCGTCGATCTCGCTCGCGAGCGGTGGCGCACTCACGGACACGGGCGGCCAGATCCAGTCAGGTACCGGCGCTGCGGGCGACGCCAGCTTGCTCTCGGTTCAGGCGGCTTCCATCGACAGCTCAAACGGGCTCATCGGCAACCTCGGCACGGGAGACACCACCGTGCAGGGCGGCAGCCAGATCGTGAACAGTGGCGGCCTGATCGCAGGTAATGGGTCGGTGAAGCTCGGCGCGTCTTCCATCTCCAACACGCAGGGCGGCCAGGTCAGTGGCGCGAATGTCGCGATCCAGACCAGTACGCTCGATGACACAGGGGGCAAGATTGGCACCTTCGCCGGTTCGGGCGGCGATGTCGTCATTTCGGCAACGGGGGCCGTGTCGAACACCAACGGCCAGATTGGCGCCGATCACGACCTGTTGCTGACTGCCGCGACGCTCACAGGGGGCGGCGCATACAGCGCGGCCAACGACGTGGCGGTGAATGTTCAGGGCAATTTTGCTCCAACGCCGGATATGCAGTTCATGGCCGGTCACGACCTCACCTTTACGCTGCCCGGCACGTTCAGCAATTCCGGCTCGCTCGATGCGGTCGATAACCTGGCCATCAACGCGAACGACATCGCCAACAGTGGGGCGATGATGGCAGGCGGCACGCTCACCACGCACTCGAACACGCTGGCAAACACCGGCGCAATCGTCGGCGGCAGCGTGTCGCTGAACGCCACCAGCAGCATTTCGAATGTAGGACCAACCGCGCTTATTGGCGCGACGGACAGTAACGGCACGCTTGAGCTGCTCGCGCCCGATATCGAGAACCGCGACGACACCACGGCCACCGACACGCAGGCGACGACCGCGATCTACGGTCTCGGTAAGGTCGTGCTGGCGGGTGGCAAGGATGCGAACGGCAACTATACGAACGCGAATCTGATCCGCAACCAGTCGGCGCTGATCCAGTCGGCGGGCGACATGACGCTCGACGCCAACCAGGTCACGAATACGCGGACGACGATGACCACAACAGGTCTGAATCAGTCGGTCGATCCTGGTCTGTTGGCCGAACTCGGCATCAGCCTGTCCGGGTGTACTGCGGTCAACATGGCCGCGTGCTCGGGGCAGGATGTGGGCTGGACCACCCCGGATAACCCGGCGTTCCTGACCATGATTGGCGGTGCGTACACGGTGCCGCCGCACGGCGGCCAGTGGAATAGCGGCTACCAGTACACGACCTATACGGGCGCGGCGGTAGCAAACCTGATTGCGTCCATCAGCCCGCAGGCGCAGATCATTGCGGGCGGCAACCTGGACGCGTCGAACACCGGGCTGTTCCAGAACTACTGGAGCGCCGTCGCCGCGGCGGGCAACATTGCGATGCCCGTCTCGCTCGACGCGGATAGCTGGCGCGGGCAACTCGCGCCCGAGGTACAGGTCACCTACTCGGGCTACTATCACTACAACAACTATGACAACAGCGAACACAACTGG
This sequence comes from Paraburkholderia sprentiae WSM5005, assembly GCF_001865575.2. Lineage (NCBI taxonomy): Bacteria > Pseudomonadati > Pseudomonadota > Betaproteobacteria > Burkholderiales > Burkholderiaceae > Paraburkholderia > Paraburkholderia sprentiae. The sequence goes on along the minus strand of NZ_CP017563.2, from coordinate 248,728 downwards.
ACCTTGCCGTTCGGCAATGCGCCGTTTGTCGGTTCCAATCCGGGCGGCTACCAGGTAGCACCGGCTAACGTCCACGACTATGGCCTGCCCGACTACGAATCCACCTGGACGGCCGGTGGCACGATTTCTGGTACCGGCGTAAGCGTCAACAACACGGCGGGTAATGCGGGGATTCCGTCGCTCGGGCTTGTACCCGGCCAGTCGGTCAGCGGGGTGAATGTCGGCGGGATCGGCGGCAGCGCCGTCCAGGTCGATCCGCCCATTGCGCGCGCTACGGCGGTGAACGTCCTGAGTAACCTGACGATCCCGCACGGCGGACTGTTCAAACCGGACACGGCACCGAACGCGCCGTACCTGATCGAGTCGAACCCGGCCTTTACGAACGCGAAATCGTTCATTTCGAGCGACTACTATCTCAAGCAGCTTGGCCTGAATCCCCAGACGGTGGAAAAGCGCCTCGGCGACGGCCTCTACGAGCAGCAGCTCGTGCAGAACCAGATCACCTCGCTGACCGGCAAGGCCGTACTCGGCCCCTATACCAATGTCCAGTCGATGTATGAAGCGTTGATGGCGGCGGGTGCGTCGCTCGCCGGGTCCCTTCAGCTGCCGCTCGGAATGAGCCTGTCGCCGGACCAGGTCGCGGCACTCACCAGCAACGTGATCATCATGCAGACCGAGGTCGTTGACGGTCAGTCCGTGCTGGTGCCGGTCGTCTATCTCGCGAAGGCCAGCCAGCAGGACATGAACGGACCGCTTATCGCGGCGACCAACATCGATTTGCAGAACGCGCGGAACTTCAATAACAGCGGTACGGTGCAGGCGGGCAATACGCTGTCGATTCAGGGCCAGCAGATCAGCAACGCGTTCGGTACGCTGCAGAGCGGCGGCCTCATGTCGCTGGCGACGACGGGCAATGTTGACCTGAGTTCGGCCACCGTGAACGCCGGGAGCCTCGCGCTGAATGCAGGCGGCGACCTGATCCTCAATACCGCGGCGAATACGGTCCACCAGGTCAGCGCGACGGGCGCAACACGGACCACGACGACGCTTGGGCCAATCGCGAGCCTGAACGTGGCAGGCGACGCCGCGATTGTGACGGGCGGCAACTTCGAGCAGAACGGAGCCAATCTCAATGTCGGCGGCAACCTCGGCATGGCCGTGGGCGGCAACTACGACATCGGCGCCGTGCAGACCGGCGAGCAGAAGGTGGTTCATGGCGCGAACGGCGTGTCGGATACGAACCTCAACAGCGCGAACGGCAGTTCCGTGAATGTTGGCGGAGTTTCGCAGATCGGCGTAGGCGGCAATCTGACCGCGACGGGCGCGAACATCAACCTGGCTGGTGGCGGGACAGTTGTGGCGAAGGGCGACGTGACGCTCCAGGCGGCGAAGACGACCTCGACCGTCGACAGCAACAGCTCGCTCAGCGACAGTCACCGCAGCAATTCGGAGTCGTTGCACACCTCCGTCGATACGCTGACGGCGACGACGCTCAATGCCGGCAATTCGCTTACCGTCGCATCGGGCAACGACATCAACGTTACCGGCAGCACGATCAGCCTCGACCAGGGGACGGCCACGCTCGCGGCCGCGAACAACGTCAATATCGGCGCGGCCACCGCGACCTATGTCGACAATTTCCAGGGGCAGCATAGCCACAGCAACGTGGTGAGCGGCAAGGAGGTATCGAGTTCGAGGGATACCACGACGACGCTTTCGCAAGGCAGCATGATTTCGGCAGACGCCGTGTCGATTTCGGGCGGCAAGGATATCAACGTCGCGGGCAGCACGATCGTCGGGACGAACGATGTATCGCTCGCCGCCGTGCATGACGTGAACATCACCACGACGCAGGATACGAGTCAGAGCAGTTCGTTCTACGAGGAAAAGAAGTCGGGCTTCGGCGCGATGAGCGGTGGCGGCGTGAGCCTGAACTACGGCAACAGCGACACGAAGCAGACGACGCACGACAGCAGCGTGACGAACAACGGCAGCCTGGTGGGCAGCACGAACGGCAACCTGTCGATTCAGGCGGGCGACACCCTGCACGTAACGGGCAGCGATCTGGTGGCAGCCCGGAATGTCACGGGCACGGCGGCCAACGTGGTCATCGATGCGGCCATCAGCACCTCGCATCAGGACGACACCCAGGAAACGAAGCAGAGCGGTTTCACGCTCGGTCTGTCGGGCAGCGTGGGCGATGCGATCAACGGCGCGGTAGCGCAGGGGCAGGCGCTCGCGAGCGGCAACAGCAACGGACGCGCCGAGGCGCTGAATGCGATTGCGGCGGGCGGCAATGCGGCGATGGCAGGTATGGGTGCAGCGGATGTGATGGGCGGAGCGACGGGGCCGAATGCGCCGAGCATCGGCGTGAAGTTGAGTTTCGGTTCCAGCCAGAGCAGGAATACGTTCACCGAGGATCAGACGACGCAGAAAGGTTCGAACATTCAGGCGGGCGGCACCGCCGCGTTCGTGGCAACCGGGGGCGGTGACAATGCGGGCACGCCCGGCAGCGGCAACCTGACCATCGCGGGTTCGAACGTCAGCGCGAACGATGTACTGCTCGCCGCGAAAGACAAGGTCAACATCGTCAACACCACGAACACGGACACGACCGCCAGCACGAACAAATCGAGCAGCGCGAGCGTCGGTGTGTCCTATGGCACGCAGGGTTTCGGCGTCTCGGCCTCGATGTCCAACGCGCACGGCGACGGCAACAGCAACGCGGCGATCCAGAACGCGTCACACGTCAGCGGTGCGAACGGCGTGACCGTCGTTTCGGGGGGCGATACCAACATCATCGGCTCGCAGGTCAGCGGCGGCCAGGTGACGGCGAGCGTCGGCGGCAACCTGAATATCCAGAGCGTGCAGGATACGACCGTCAGCACCGCACACCAGAGCAGCGCGGGCGGCGGCTTCAGCATCAGCCAGGGCGGCGGCAGCGCGAGCTTCAGCGCGCAGAACGGCCACGCGGATAGCGACTACGCCCAGGTCAACGAACAGGCTGGGATTCAGGCAGGCAAAGGTGGTTTTGATATCAACGTCGAGGGCAATACGGACCTGACGGGCGCGGTGATTTCGAGTACGGCCGATGCGTCGCAGAACAGCCTGACTACCGGCACGCTCACCTACAGCGATATCCAGAACCAGTCGCACTACAGCGCGTCGAGCAACGGTATCGGCGCGGGTGTGGGCGTAGGCAACACCGGCAAGGCGACGGGTCCGGGTTCGGTCAGTGGCACACCTGGCATTACGCCGATGATCTCGCAGAACGAGAACGGTGACGACAGCGCCACCACGCGCAGTGCGGTCAGCGCAGGCGCGCTCAATATCACGGACGGCGCGAAGCAGACGCAGGACGTGGCGAGCCTGAGCCGCGATACAACGGATACCAACGGCACGGTGTCGAACACACCGGACGTGAACGCCCTGCTCTCGCAGCAGGCGGACACGATGCAGGCCGCACAGGCGGCGGGTCAGGTCGTGGCTCAGGGTATTGGACTGTATGCCGACAAGAAGGAGGAAGCCGCGCTGAAAACTGGAGATCCGGAAACGGCGGCAGCATGGGCCGAAGGTGGCGACAACCGCGCGCTATTACACGCGGCGGGCGGTGCGCTGATTGGCGGCCTCGGTGGCGGTAGCGTGTTCGGCGCTATTGGTGGCGCCGCCGGTGCGGGGCTGTCATCGAAACTCGCAGGCCAGCTCGTTAGCCTGTCGAAGGGCGTGGCATCTGACACGGGTTCGGACCTGTTGGGCAACCTCGCTGCGAATGTGGCGGCGGGCGTGAGTGGCGCGCTGGTGGGCGGCACGGCGGGCGCGGCTACCGCGTCGAACGTCGAGCTTTATAACCAGATGCTGCACCAGAAAAAGGATCTGGTATCGCAGGTATGCGGTGCGGGAGCGCAGTGCAGTGATGCGACGCTAAGCGCGGCGATTCAGGCACAGGGAGCAAATGCAGATGCTGCCGCTGGTACTCTCCAGCCCAACTACGCAACATTGAATTTCGGGGTGCTGTCTGGTGCGGCTGGCGGTGCTATAAACCTATACGACGGCACAAAATATCTAGCTTTCGGCGTCGCACAAGGTAATCCTGCTTCGACTAATTGGTCGTTGGGAGCCAGTGCCACGGTCGGTTGGATCTTTGGGGCCAATAACGCTGCGTCAACTAATAATTTTATGAACGGTGACGGCAATCAGGCATTTATATCTATACCAACGCCGTTGCCATTCAATATCGTTGGTGCTGTCACGCACGGCTATGGTGGTGCTACTGCTGTTGAAGTGGGTGTTGGAACGCCTGGTGACAAGATATCTTATGGGGTTATTCCGTGGAGTCATTCGATGCCCGTCGGAAAATCCGCTCAATAGTAAGAGGTGGAAATGCCTGCAGTGGGTGGTGGTCCTTCGCCAGAGAAGTGGAAGAAAATGAGCAAATCCGAAAAAATATTCTATTGGATATTTGTCGGGCTAGCTGTCGCTGTCGTTGGCTATTTGGTTATCGCTAAGATACGGGGTTGATATGGACCGAAGGGGGCGACAGGCGCGCGATATTGCAGGCGGCGGGCGGTGCGCTCATCGGCGGCCTCGGTGGCGGCAGCGTCTTTACCGCAGTGGGCGGCGCGTTAGGCGCGGGACTGACCTCGAAGGCGGCGCAAGGATTGAACGACATTGCGGCGGGCGTTGAATCGGAAACGGGTTCGGCCCTGCTCGGCAACCTGACCGGAAACGTCGTGGCGGGTCTGGGCGGCGCACTGGTGGGTGGTACGGCAGGCGCGGCTACGGCGTCGAACGTGCAGCTCTACAATCAGCAGCTTGATCCGCTGATGAAGAAAAAGAGTCTGGTGCCGTCTAGTTGCACGGCAACAGGGCCGTGCAATGAAGCGGTGATGACGGCTCAGATGAATGCGACAGGTGCGAATGCCCAGGCGGCGTCACAGAATATGGCAACAGGAGCTTTGTATGGTGTGCCTGCGGCCGCGGTGATGGCACTTGGGCCTGAAGCGGTGGTCGCCGCTATAACTGCCGGGGGCTATGACTTAGCAGGAAGCGCCTACAGCTATGTCACTGGACAGAGCAAGGATGCGCCGAGTTTCACAAGCTCTTATATCGCAGGGATCGTTGGTGCCGTTGTGAACGGCGTCGGCGCGTTCGGCACTTCCAGCATGCAGCGCAGCAATCCTGAAGTAGGCGCTGGCGTAGCTGTAGCAACGACGAGCGCGGGGTCGTGGGCGAAGGCAGTGCTACCATCACCCATAGGGAATATGGTCAATCAGATTATGCAGGGTTCGGCAGGTCCTATTCAGACAGCTATACAGAATTCTCAATCAAAGAAATGACTATAGAAAGCCAAGTGAGACGTAGGTTCATTGTCCGTTACGTAAAGGCATATTTTTCTGTATTTGCTGTAGTGGCCGTCGTCATTGCGATATCAGAGCTAGGCGGCGCCGGCTGGCGCCCTGCGTTAGCCGGAATGCCGATGTATGTCTCGCTTTTTGTCTTGGTTACCTACGCGATGCTGCGGGAGCTGCGTCAACTTAGGAAAAGCAACGAGACAAATGGGGGGAGAATTGATGGCCGAAGCGTTTAAGCGTGCGGTCTCGGGGGCCTCTAGGAGAAGATCATTTTTTTCTACATAGCTGTTTTTCTCGTCACAGTGTCTCTGTTTCGAGGTAACGCCTGGAAGGCTATCGTTGCAAAGATAGTGTTTGTGGCCATAGGATTTCTCTTTGTCTTTCTTTTCGAGTTGTACAAGGGGTGGCGAGTTGTTGCAGGAAAGCCGCAGTTAGATAGCGGACAACTATGGAAGCGATTCGTTATTGTCGTTGGGGTGGTATCAGCCATTTATATTTCGTTGGCTGTGTACCTCGCAGTGTCCGCGGGTACCCCGGATGGTTTGGCTCTATTGTTTCCCTTTTATCTTTGCTTTCTGTTTTCGAGCGCTTTACCTTTCTTTTGGGAGTTCAGGGGGTTGGGCACCATCGAAAGCGAAGGTGAATAAATCTAATAGGTTTACTAGAAAACGTAGGGGTGACTATCAGTCGCCACCTACTACGACCACACGTTCATCCATGCAAATTAGAAAAAGGCTGGCGGCGTTGGCGCTCACAGCCCAGGCATCGCTCGCATATTCGCAGCAGACATTTCAACCAATGTTGGGCGTATTGGTGCTGCTGCTGCGACAGCAGCAGCACTGCCAACACCATATGCACCAGTTTTTGAAGGAATTGCGTTTGGATCGACAGTCACGGGTTGGGTAGCAGATTTCGTGGTACAGACGACACGTCCCAATCCGGGTTCGTATTTGGCGTGGGCAGTTGTGGATCTGACACTGGGAGGTGTTGCGAACAAATATCCTCTCGCTGGCACGGTAATTACTGAATCTGGCAGTTGGATCAAGAACACGACGACGTTTAATGACGTCAGCAGCCAACTGAACAACGCGGTGCAAAACAAAAAATGAAGATCATAAGAAACGGAAACTTCGCGCCCTGGTTTCGCATTCTGTTGTGGGCAACGGGTATAGCGATAGCGGCAGCCTCATACTTCCTTTTGTCTGGCATAGAAAAGTTTGTTGGCGTTGTTATCGGAATGATTGTTCTGGCGACAGGTACCTATGCAGAGCGCGCAAATATGCTTCATTTGAAGCCTTTCGACGACAGCTACAAGAAGGCGCGCAAAAGCTATGAAAGGGACGATGACGAAAGCAAGAAGTGAAGATGAAAAATAAGAAGAGGCGTTCGTTAGGCCCGCTCGCGGTTCTTGTTTCTCTCGCCGTCCACGCCCAAACCCCGCCCGAGATAGCAGCGGCGGCGCGCACGAACGCCGAGCAGAACCAGCAGGTTCAGCAGCAGCGCGACGCCCAGCAGCGGGCGGCGACGGTCGCCGCGCTGGTTGTGCGCTCGACCGCACCAGTAGCGGGAGAATGGCCGGTGCTGCCAGTCGAGACGCCGTGCTTTCGCATCGACACGTTCGCGGTCGAGGTGCCTCAAACGCTGCCCGAGGCGGTTCGCGTGAAAGGCGCGTCGGCATTGCCGATGGACCCATTCGCATTCCTGCATGAATGGCTGCGGCATTACGAGGGGCAATGCGTCGGCAAGCAGGGGGTAGACATGCTGGCGAAGGGGCTGCAAGGCGTCATCCTGAGCCACGGCTACATCACGACCCGCGTCCTTTTGCCGACCCAGGACCTCTCGAAAGGTACGCTGAAGTTCACCCTCATACCGGGCGTCATCAGAAACCTGAAGTTTGCTGACGCCAGCACGCGAGGCACGCTGAAAACCGCGTTCCCTGCACGCGACGGCGACGTACTCCAGCTGCGTGACCTCGAGCAGGGTCTGGAACAGATGAAGCGCATACCGAACCAGGATGCGACGTTGGAGATTGTCCCCGGCATCGTGCCCGGCGAAAGCGATGTGGCCGTGACCGTGAAACGCACGAAGCCCTGGTCGCTCGTGTTCTCGGCAGACAACTCGGGTACCGACGAGACGGGCCGGTATATCGGTAACTTAACGCTCGGCCTGTATAACCTGCTGGGCCTGAATGACATTCTCTCGGCGGGGTTCAACCAGGATTTGCAGTTTGGCAATCACGACCTCGGCACGCACGGCTGGAACGCCTCGTATGCGATGCCGTGGGGTTACTGGACTGGCACGCTGTACGGCTATACGAACACGTATTACCAGCAGATCGCGGCCACCAATGAAACCTACGTTGCGAGCGGCAACGCGCAGACGGCGGGCCTGAAACTGGAGCGGGTGGTCCACCGCAGTCAGAACGATGTGTCCGGAGTCAAGTTCCAGCTTATCAAGCGCTTTGGTGTGAGTTTCATCGAGGACGCCGAGATTCCGCAGCAGTACCGCGACAATACATTTATCGAGGCGGGGCTGACCAACCGGCACTACTTCGGCGCGGCGCAGTTCGACGGGACACTGGCCTACCGTCAGGGTGTCGGCGGGCTCGGTGCGCAGCCCGACACACCGGGTGGCCCGACCTACCGATTCAGGATGGCGACGCTCGACGCGAACCTCTCCGTGCCGTTCGCCATCGCCGATCAGGCGCTTCGTTATGTCGGCACTCTGCACGGGCAGTTCACCAACGACGAACTGAACTATATCGATGACCTGAGTATTGGCAGCCGTTACACGGTGCGTGGCTTTAGCGGACAAACGATGCTCGCGGCAGAAAGAGGCTTCTACTGGCGCAACGAACTCCAGTATCCGCTCGGCCAGACGGGGCAGGTTCTTTATGCAGGCCTCGACTACGGTCACCTGTGGGGACCGTCCACGGCGTGTCTCGCGGGTACGCAGCTCGCGGGTGCGGTCCTGGGGTTCAAGGCTTCCGTACCCTCGCGCCTGGGCACGTTCAGCTATGACGTGTTCGCCGGGACGCCGGTCTATGCACCGACCGGCTTTCCTGCGCCGAGCGTCACCCTGGGCTTTCAGGTGACAGGGCAATTCTGATGAGTGAGTCACTGACCATAAGGAGACAACAATGCTGACGAGCCGGAAATTTTCTGTTACGGCGGCCGGCGTGACCTATTCGCCGACAATTCCAGGGGCGCTGATGGCGGTGAGCCCGAATTACAGTGTTGCCGGTTACGTGAACGGGACCGGGCTGTACGTCGTTCGCCTGACGAAGTAGGCCCATGAGCGGACGACACAAGCAATGACTTGGCAGCAACGCGCGAGCATCCGTTGCATACTCTCAACGCGCTATCCCGCATCACCGACATCCTCGAACCCCGAGACCGCCCTTCACCCCAACGCCATCGCCACGAGAGCCCTTATGACCATCGATCCCTCCGTCGTCGCCGCATTCGCGCCCACCGGCAAACTGCGCGCGTCGATCAATCTTGGCAATCCGATTCTCGCCAATCGTCACGCTGAATCCCGCGAGCCGTTCGGCGTATCGATCGATCTCGCGCGCGCGTTCGCCGCGAAACTAGGCGTCGAACTGGAGCTGGTGGTCTTCGATACGGCCGGCAAATCGGTGCAGGCCGTCAGCGAGGAGCGCGCGGATTTCGGCTTCTTCGCGATCGATCCGTCGCGCGGCGAGACGATCGCGTTCACGGCGCCGTATGTATTGATCGAAGGCTTCTACCTGGTGCGCGACGACTCGCCGGTGCGCTCGAATCAGGATGTGGATCAGGCGCACAATCGGGTCGTCGTCGGCAAAGGCAGTGCGTACGATCTGTTTCTGTCGCGCGAACTGAAATCCGCGCAGATCGTGCGCGCGCCGAGCTCGCCGAGTGTCGTGCCGACCTTTATCGCGCAGCATCTGGAAGTGGCGGCAGGCGTGAAGCAGCAACTCGAAGCCGATGCGAAGCAAACCGCCGGCCTGCGGCTGCTCGACGAGCGCTTCATGGTGATCCGGCAAGCCATGGGTGTGCCGAAGAGCCGCGGCGAAGCGGCGGCTCACGCGCTGCGATCGTTTGTCGAAGAGATGAAGGCCTCGGGGTGGGTGGCGCAATCGCTCGCGCGGCACAACATCGCGGGAGCGTCGGTTGCGCCTGCGGCGTAGCAGATTCGCGGGGCCGCGCGATGCGTCGGCCCGGCCCCCTCTGCGCTGACCGACGCTCAAACGAGCGTGGTCTGCACGTCCACGTTGCCGCGCAACGATTCAGCGACGCCGGTCGAAATACCACCGCAACAGACAGTTCGCGGTCGAGCCGTGCAGCAGCACCGACAAGACGATCGCGTCGAGCACGGCGGGCAGCAGCGGCGTCATCGGGCCGCGCGCGTATTCGAGGCCGAACATCAGGTAGTAGAACGCGCCGACACCGCGAATCCCCATCCATGCCATCAAATACCGTTGGCTGTTGTCGATGCGCGCACCCATCATCGCGACGACGACGGACAGCGGCCGCGCGACGAAAAACAGAAACACCGCGGGCAACGCGGCGCGCAACTCGAACATCTCGCGCCAATGCGCGGACACGACGCAACCGATGATCAGCATCAGCGACAACTCCGCGAGCCGCTCCATTTCACGCGTGAAACCCATCATCGATTCGGCGAGGACCACCTGCGCCTTTTCCGGATCCTTGGCGACGTCGGCCCGTTCGCCGTGCTGCACCTCGTCGAGCACTTCCGACGGATTCTTGTCGCCGGTCGCGCGCAATTCCTCGTGACGCACGGCGACGCCCGCCACGAACACCGCGACGAACGCATAGGCGTGCAGCCACAGCGCCGCGCCGTATGACGTCGACATCAGGCCTAGCGCGAGAAACCCGTCGAGACCGATCGCCTCACCGTAGCGGGTGCGCAGAAAGAAGATGGCGCGTGCGAACGCGATCGCGAATAGGCAGCCGATCACCAGCGCACTCACGATCCCCCACACCACCGAGCCGACGAAATGAACCGCGCTGCCCGAGCCGAACAACCTCGCGCCGGCGAGCGTCAGGCCCAGCACCGCAAACGGATAGGCGGCGCCGTCGTTGAGCCCGCCCTCTCCCGACAACGCGAAGCGCACGGGCTCGTCGTCGCCGGCTTGCGTCACGCGCAGCTCATTGGCGAGCACCGGGTCGGTCGGCGCGAGCGCGGCCGCGAGAAACAACGCCGCGCCGTCGGCGCGTCCGGTCAACCACGCGGTAAAGCCGAACATCAACGCGACTGTGACGAGCATCGCCGGGCCGCCGAGCCGCAACGGCAACAGCCACAGCGGATTGCGCAGCCGCACGCGCAGATGCATGCCGATCGAAAACAGCGACACGACGAGGCCGACTTCGGCCAACGTCGCGAGCAGCGCGGCATTGCCGAGCAGATCGACACCGACGAGCCCGGACACGGCCGGCCCGATCACCACGCCGACCAGCAGATAGATCATCGCGCCGGTCAGCGGCAAGCGACGAATCGGCCCGCGCGCAACCGCCATGAACGTGAGCAGCGCGCCGATCACCAGGAACCAGACCGGTTCGTCCTTCATCGCGCAATCACGAGCAGCGCGGCGACGGTACAGCGCTGCACTGCCTTCTTCATGAGCGGCCCCCCTCGGTTCGGACAAGCTGGATGTGCACTGCCGGTTGCGTTGCAAGCCGCGTTCCTCGCCGCAAGCAGTGCGTGCCGAGCGCCCTCACACGCCGAACGGGAACATCTCCGCCGCGCCGTGCTTTTCGCCGGCGGCATCGGGCAGCGCGGTGAGCGCGCTCGTGCGATCGAACCACACGTACGCGTCGAACTGCTCGGCCAGCGACGCTTCCGCGTAGTGGCTATCACGCTCCGTCTCCGGACGATAGATGACGCCGATGAAGCGCTCCAGCAGCGGCGCGCGCAGCCGTTCGCGCAAGCCGTCGTGCACGCCGGGCCGCAGGTCGATCAGCAAGCGCGCGAGGCCCGTGCCGTGCGTGCTGAATTCGACGCTGCCTTCAAGCGACGGCCGCACGGTCTTGACCTCCATCGGTCCGCCCCAGTCGCTGGCCGCGGCGACGGTACCGCTGTGCGTGCCGAAACCGATCAGCGCCGCCGCGTCGCCGAACTGCCCGCGACACAGCTGACCCAGGTTGATCTCGTCCTGCACGCGGCCCATCTGCGTGGCGCTCGCGTCACCGATGTGCGAGTTGTGCGCCCACACGACCAGGCGAGCCTGCGGCCCGCTGCTGTCGAGCGTATGACGCAGCGTGTCGAACATGTGCGTGTCGCGCAGATTCCAGCTTTGCGGCCCGCCGTAATACATCGCGCGATAGTAGTGCTCGGCGACCGCGACGAGCCGCGCGTTCTGCGCCGCGTCGAGGAAGCGTTCGCCGTCTTGACGCGCGTAGTCGAGCCGGCTTTTCAGCAGATCGGCGAGCTGCGCGACCACGTGCTCTTCACACTGCGCGTAGCCGCCGCTCAACGCGGCGCGTCCATACACGGCCGGGTCTTTCTGCCACGGACTGAGGCAGCCATAGCGCTCGCGAGCGGTGCGCGCCGCGGCGGGATCGACACTGTCCAGATAGCGCAGCACCGCGTCGATCGATTCGGACAGACTGTAGATGTCGAGCCCGTAGAAGCGCGTTTCGTGGTCGCGGTGCGCGGCATTGTGCGAGCGCAGCCACGCGACGAAAGCCATGAAGTCGGTGTTGCGCCACATCCAGGTCGGAAAGCGGCGAAACGGCTGGGACCGCTCGCCAGGCATCGGTCGGTCGCGCACGTGCCGGTCGATGATCGCGGCGTCGGGCCAGTCGGCCTCGACCGCGATCATCGAAAAACCGTGCCGCTCGACGAGGCGTCGCGTGATCGCCGCGCGCGCGCGATAGAACTCCGAGGTGCCGTGACTGGCTTCGCCGAGCAGGACGACGCGACGCTGCGCGAAGCGGTCGACAAACGTCGCGAATTCCGGGGAATCGATGTCGGGCAACGGCTCGGCCGCGTCGCGAAGCGCGATTTCGAGCGCGGCCGGCGGCGGGAGCGGCGCGGGCGTGGGCCGCAAATCCACGTGCGGCGCGCTCCCCTGCTCCGGCCAGCCATCGTCGCCGACGAGCGGCACGAAGCGCACGTCGGCGAACGCGTGTTCGTCGTAGTCGTGTTCGCCGCGCCGCACGATCTTCACCAGCCGCTGGCGGCTCGGACTGCTGCCGACCGGCATCACGAGCCGTCCGCCGACCGCGAGCTGCGCGCGCAGCGCCCGCGGCACGCGCGGGCCGCCCGCCGCCGCGATGATCGCGTTGTAGGGCGCATGCGCGGCAAGCCCGGCGGTGCCGTCGCCGATATGCACCTCGACGTTCTCGTAGCCGAGCTGCCGCAAGCGCTCGCGCGCGCCCTCGGCCAGGCTCGCGTCGCGTTCGATCGAATCCACCCGGCCCGCGATCTCCGCGGCGAGCGCGGCCGCGTAGCCGGAGCCCGTGCCGATGTCGAGTACGCGATCGCCGGGCTGCAATTCGGCGGCCGCGAGCATCGCCGCGACGATGTATGGCTGCGAGATCGACTGCTCGCCGCCGATCGGCAGCGGCGTATCGTCATACGCGAATTCGCGCAAATCGGACGGTACGAATGCCTCGCGCGGCACGCGCCGCATCGCTTCGATCACGTAGTCGTCGCGCACCCCGCGTTGCACGATCTGTCGCTCGACCATCCATGCGCGCGCATCGTCGAAATCGCTCATCGCCGCCTCCTCGCGAGTCCGCTACCCTTCCACGGTTCAGCAATGAGCATACCGCCGGCAGCAACCCGTGGCGATGCGCAAAACGTGAAGCGCGCGCTACGGCTTCATCACGACCTTCACGCAGCCGTCCTCCTTGTTACGGAACACGGTGTACATGTCCGGTCCCTGTTCGAGCGGCACCGTGTGCGTGATCACGAACGACGGATCGATCTGCCCGTTCAGGATCCGCTGCAACAGATCGTCGGTCCAGCGATTCACGTGCGTCTGCCCCATGCGAAACGTCAGGCCCTTGTTCATCGCGGCGCCGAACGGGATCTTGTCGATCAGGCCGCCGTACACGCCCGGAATCGACAGCACCCCAGCCGGCCGGCATACGTAGATCATTTCGCGCAGCACATGCGGGCGATCCGTTTCCAGCATCATCGCCTGCTTCGCGCGGTCGTACAACGCGTCGAACGAGCGCGTCGCATGCGATTCCATACCGACCGCGTCGATGCATTTTTCGGGGCCCCTGCCGTGCGTCAGTTCCTTGAGCCGATCGAGCACGCTCTCGTCGTCGAAGTTGATCGGGATCGCGCCGGCCGAGCGTGCCATGTCAAGGCGCTCGGGAACGCGGTCGATCGCGATCACCTGCTTCGCGCCCAGCAGAATCGCACTGCGGATCGCCAACTGTCCGACCGGGCCCGCGCCCCAGATCGCGACCGTGTCGGTCGGCTCTATCTCGCACTGCACCGCGGCCTGCCAGCCGGTCGGCAGAATATCGCCGAGAAACAGCACCTGCTCGTCGGTCAGGCCGTCGGGAATCTTGACCGGCGTGACGTCCGCGAACGGCACGCGCACATACTCGGCCTGGCCGCCCGGATAGCCGCCCGTTAGATGCGAGTAGCCAAACAGGCCCGCCGTCGCGTGGCCGAAGACCTTGTCGGCCATCTCCTTGTTGCGGTTCGAACGTTCACAGACCGAAAAGAAACCGCGCCGGCATTGATCGCATTCGCCGCAGGCGATCGTAAACGGCACGACCACGCGCTCGCCCACCTTCAGCCGCGCGTTGCCCGGGCCGACTTCGACGACCTCGCCCATAAACTCGTGACCAAGGATGTCGCCCGACTTCATCGACGGCATGAAGCCATCGAACAGATGCAGATCCGAGCCGCAGATCGCGCAACTCGACACCTTGACGATCGCATCGCGCGGATGCTCGATAACCGGGTCCGGGACGTTGTCGACGCGGACGTCTTTTTTGCCGTGCCAGCAAAGGGCTCTCATGTCGTGCCTCATGGTCGATGGGCCCGTCGCGCGGGCCAACTGGATGGGATTCGCGGATTCGCGGATGCGCGTGCCGCGGCGCGTCGATATCGCCGACGCCATTGCGAGCGGCGGCGAGCCGCGCAGCCGCAATCATCCGAGCAACACATGTGCCGTTCTCGCGTGCATCCGGATCGCGAGCGCGGACCGATATTTGCTCCGTTCGACGCGAGAGCGTTTGCACGAACAAAACGCCTGTCCGAATCCGTCGCACAACAAGGGCGAAAATCATGAACATTCCCATGCAGGTCGTGTCTTTCCTCCGCGCGCGAGGTCTGAAGCTCGCGACCGCCGAATCCTGCACCGGCGGCCAGATCGCGTCGTATCTCGCGAGCGTGCCGGGCAGCGGCGCGTGTCTCGACGTCGGCTTCGTCAGCTACTCGCCGTCGGGCAAAGCCGGCTTTCTCGGCGTGCGGCAAAGCACGATGGAGCAATGCGGGCTGACCAGCGAGGCGGTCGCGCGCGAAATGGCCGAAGGCGCGCTGCGCCAACAAGGCTGCTGCGCGGACATCGCGGTATCGAACACGGGCCTCGCCGATGGCGGCGCGCAGGGCGGCTCCGACGACGATCCGCCGCCAGGCACACAATGCTTCGCGTGGTCGTTCCGGCAGCGCGGCGGCGAGTTCGTCACGTTCGCGGAAACGCGACGCTTTTCCGGCGACCGCAACGACGTGCGTTCGGCCGCCGCGCTGTATGCGCTATCGCGCGTGGAGCATTACTTCAACCAACTCCCGCGCGTCGAGCGGGATCACTCATGAGAGACCGCACGATGAATCTCACCTCTTCCTTCGACACCCACGCCTGGCAGCAGGACGTGATTGCCGAGCTGGGCGTCGCACGCGATTTCGACCCGGCCCGCGAGCGCGAGCGGCGCGTCGCGTTCCTCGGCGACTACCTGGCGTCGCAAGGCTTGCGCACCTATGTGCTGGGTATCAGCGGCGGCGTCGATTCGTCGACCGCGGGGCGCCTGGCGCAGCTTGCCGTCGAGCGTCTGCGCGCAGGCGGCTACGAAGCGCGGTTCGTCGCGGTGCGTCTGCCGTACGGCAGCCAGCGCGACGAAGAGGACGCCGCGGCCGCGCTCGCGTTCATCCGCCCGGACGAGACGCTGACCGTCAACATCAAGGAGCCGGCCGACGCGATGCTGTCTTCCCTGAAACGCGGCAACGTGCAGTACGTCGACGACTTCCAGGAAGACTTCGTGCTCGGCAACGTGAAGGCACGACAACGCATGGTCGCGCAATACGCGATTGCGGGCGCGCGCGTCGGCGTGGTGATCGGCACCGACCACGCGGCCGAATCGCTGATGGGCTTTTTCACGAAGTTCGGCGACGGCGGCGCGGACATTCTGCCGCTGGCGGGTTTGACCAAGCGCCGCGTGCGCGCGCTCGCGCACGCGCTCGGCGCACCGGAGCGGCTCGTCAACAAGGTGCCGACCGCTGACCTCGAATCACTGACGCCGCAAAAGCCGGACGAGGACAGTTACGGCATCAGCTATCAGGACATCGACGACTTCCTCGAAGGCAAGCCGGTCAGCGACGAAGTATTGACCACGATTCGCCGCTTTTACATGGCGACGCGCCACAAGCGCGCGCTGCCGGTGGTACCGACGCCATCGTCGGCGTCGGTATGAAAGCGCCCCGCGCGTTAGGCGGGGCGCTGACGTTTGGCGCGCTTCGGCGCTTCGATGTCCTCGCCGGGCATGTCCTGCAGTTGCTCTTCGGGCGCGATGCGCGAGCCGCGGTCGCGATCCGCGGACTGATCGGTCGGCTCCTGCGGCGCGCCAGCGCCGTCGGCCGCGCCTTCCGCCTCGATCTGCCGGCGCGCTTCTTCCCAATGATCGTCGGCCCGGCCTTCCGGCGACGGATCGTTTTCCCAGATCTGGTATGCCCGCGTGCGGATGCGGGCTTCGAGTTCCTTGTCCATGCGGTTTCTCCGTGAACGTGAGCGACGCGCCGTGCCCCAATGACGGCGAGCGACAGGCGAGCAAGCGTTGTTCCGCCGGCCGCGTGCCGCTATTTGTGCAGCTCGGTACGCAGCGTCGCGACGTCATTGGCGGTGACGGGCTGCGCGTTGTTGCCCCAGGCACTGCGGATATACGTCAATACCTGCGCGATCTCGACGTCGGCGAGCGTCGTCGCGAACGACGGCATCGATTGGCGTGGCGGGCCGCTTTGCGTCGCGGGACTGTTGCCGCCTTCGACGAGCAGGCGAATCAGCGACGTCGTGTCTTTCGCGATCACCGAAGGATTGCCGGCGAGCGCGGGGAACGCGTTCGGCACGCCGCGTCCATCCGCGTGATGGCAGCTCGCGCAGAACGACTGGTAGACGTTGAAGCCGACGCTCAGCGAGTCGGGCACGCGGCTGCCGTTCGCGCTCCAGCGCGCGGGATCGGCGCCGCGCGTAAAGGTGCCCGACGGCTGCTGCGCGGGCAGCGACTTGAGGTAATGCGCGATCGCCTGCAGATCCTCGTCGCTCAGATACTGCGAGCTGTCCTCGACGTGTTCGACCATGCTGCCGTATGCGATGACGCCCGCGCCGTGGCCGGTCTTCAGGAACGCGGCGATGTCCGCGGCGGTGAGCCGGCCCAGTCCCGAGCCCATGTCGCCGGTCAGATTCGGCGCGAACCAGTGATCGTTGACGCCGCCCACCAGGTAGTCGCTCGACGATTCGTCGAGGCCGCTTTCCTGATAGAACATGCCGCGCGGCGTATGACACGCGCCGCAATGTCCCGCGCCTTGCACCAGATACGCTCCGCGATTCCACATGGCGTCGCTTTGCGGATGCGGCACGTAGGGCTTCGACGGGACGAATGCCATCTGCCAGAAGCGCAGCGCCCAGCGTTGATTGAACGGAAACGCGACGTCCGAGCGCGGCGTCGGTGTCGCGACCGGCGCGACGCCGTGCAGCATGAACAGGTAAAGGGCGCGCACGTCCTCGTCGCTGAGCTTCGAGAACGACACGTACGGCATCGCCGGATACAGCCGCTTGCCGCCGCGCGCGACGCCCTTGCGCAGCGCGCGCTCGAAGTCTTCGTACGTGTAGCGGCCGATGCCGTACTGCGGGTCCGGCGTGATATTGCTGGTCACGATCGTGCCGAACGGCGAAACCATGCCGACTCCGCCCGCATACGGCGCGCCGCCCTGCGGCGCGGTGTGGCAGCCGGCGCAGTCGGCGGCTTTCGCCAGGTACTCGCCGCGCGCGAGTTGGGACGGTTCGAGGCCCGCCGCGTCCGGCGAAGCCTGCGCGACACCGCGGGCCGCCGACGTATCCGCCGCAGCTGGTTCACCGGCCGATCCGCTCGCCAACAGCCCGACCCAGGCCGCCAGCAACGCGCCCCCTGCCACCGCTCGCGCCGCGGCGCGCGTTCGCATCATGGCGCGCCCTCCTCGCGAGCCCGCGCCGCGTCGTGCGTGAAAGCCGGCTGACGGTCCGCGCGGCTGAGCCAGCGCGCCGCGACGAGCAGCCCGCCGACCAGATAAGCCATCGCGCCCGGTACCCACATGATGAGCCCGCCCAGTTGCTGATCGTGCAGCGGATCGATGCCCAACGCCGCGCACGGCTCGACATACGACGGATACCACAGGTCCGGCGCGAGCGTAATCAGCGCGCCGAGCGCGCTCGTGTGAACCATCGTCGTGAACAGCGACAGCATCGCGTGACCGCCGTTGCCACGGCGCGCGCCGTCGCCTGTCACGGTCCACCAGAAGATCAGCGCACTCAGCAAAAAACTGGCGTGCTGCAACGCATGCACGGCCGGATGCGCGAGCGCGGCCTCGAACAACGTCGGCGCATGCCACGCCCATAAAGCGACGGCGTGCAGCGCCCATGCGACGAGCGGCGCGCTCAGGCAGCGCCATGTGCCCGCAAACCAGCGAGCGCG
The DNA here is from genome assembly GCF_001865575.2 of Paraburkholderia sprentiae WSM5005. Classification (NCBI taxonomy): domain Bacteria; kingdom Pseudomonadati; phylum Pseudomonadota; class Betaproteobacteria; order Burkholderiales; family Burkholderiaceae; genus Paraburkholderia; species Paraburkholderia sprentiae. The sequence goes on along the minus strand of NZ_CP017563.2, from coordinate 230,466 downwards.
CACCAGCCGCCCGAGCGCCAGACGCGCACCCCGCGGCAACGCCCACATCCATACGGCGAGCGGACGCCCGGCCACGCACAGCGGCGCCGCGATCAGCATCATCGATTCATGCTGCACCATATGCGCGGAAAACAGCGCGCCGGACAGCGTATCGAGCGGCGATATCAACGCGACCAGCAGCGCACTCCAGCCGCCGGCAAAGGCCAGCAGATGCTGCGTGCGCGCGCCGACGCCGCGCCGCTGCGCGCGCGAGCGGCGCCGCAGCCGTGCATAGCCGATCAGATAGGCACCGATGCTGAGCGCCAGCAACGCAACGACCCACGGCTCGAGGCTCCAGCCGAACGACAGCGTCGCGCGATCGGCGTCGGACAGCACGTGCGCGGCGGCCGTCGTGCTGGGCAGCAAGGGCACGCACGCGGCCCAGCGGATGTGCCGTGTCATCGGCAAGGGGGCAGCAGCCATTGCGGGAACCACATCGCGAGTTGCACGAGCGCGGACAGCGCACCGACGATCATCGCCATTAGCGCGAAAAAGCCGGCGCGCGCATCGCGCGGCGTATAGGCGGGCTCGCCGAGCGAGCGCTCGGCACGCCAGCGCCCGTATGCGAGCCACGCGGCAAACGCGCAAAACGCGAAAGCCGCCGCGCTGACCGCGTGCATCGGCCATGCGGCGCCGCTCGCGCAGGCGAGCCGGATCAGCGCATAGTCGACGCTCTGGGTCGCCAGCACCGCCGTCGGCGCCGCGAGCAATCCTAGCCAGATATCCATCGGCACCTCGCGAATCACAGATGCATGCGCGGCGCAAGATACAGCACCGCGTAGATAGGGAGCCAGCTCAGCACGACGAAGTACCAGTAGATCGCGTTTTCGCTGGTGTCGAGCAACCGTTTGCTCTCGAAAGGACCGGTCTTGAGCAACAGCGCGAGCACGGCGGTGTCGACGGCGTCGGTCACCAGATGCGTGGTGTGCAGCCCGAGCAGCAGCCAGACGATCGAGCCGTAGGCATTGGCGTACCACATCACGTTGAGCGCCGCGAATTCGAAGCCGCGCAACACGAGGAAAACCAGCGCGAACGCGAGACACACGCTGAGCCACACGCACGCGCGAGCGCGCTCGCCGCGCTCCGCCGCCCGTTTCGCAAGCTGGTTCGGCGCGAGGCTCAGAAGCATAACGACCGTGTTGAGCGTGCCCCACAGCGGAGCGGGCGGCGGCGCGTGCATCGGCCAGGCCGCGTTCACGCCGCGCAGATAGAAATACATCGCGACCGCGATCGCGAACACGGTGGCTTCGATCGCCATCAATCCGGCGGTCGCCCACCACATCAGGCTGCGATGGCTGAAGTCGAAGCTCGGCAGCGCGCGCACGTCGAGTGTCGAGACGGTGCGATCGGGCGCGTCATCGGGCGCGGCGACGGTGCGGATTCGCGCCGTTTCGCGCGCCGTTTCGCGCGCCGTTTCGTGCGGCGTTGCTCCGGCGCGCGACGACGGCCAGCGTTCGAGCGCGCGCGCCAGCCCGTTGCTCGCGCGCGTCGGCCAGAACCACGCGATCATCGCCGCCGCGACCGGTACGGTGCCCCACCACACGGCCGTCGGCGTGAAGATCGAGCCGATGAAGAAGATCGTCGTCGCGACCGCGCTCAGAAACGGCCAGATCGACGGCGCCGGAAACAGCGGGCGGGTTTCGGCGATCGCATCGAGCGCGCTCGTCGTCAGCACCTCGCGCGCGCCGGCCGTGAGACCCGACACCGACGCCGGTTGCTGCGACGGCTCCCACAACGGATGGCGGCCATGCACGATCGGCAGCGCGTCGAAGTTGTGCGGCGGCGGCGGGCTCGGCGTGCTCCATTCCAGTGTGCCGCCGCCCCAGGGATCGGCCGGCGCAACCGCGCCGCGCCGGCGGCTGCGCACCACGTTGACGAGGAACAGCACGACGCCGACGCCCATCAGGTACGCGCCGAGCGTCGCGCCGAAGTTCATCGGCCCCCAGCCGAGCCCATCGGGATAGGTCCAGATGCGCCGCGTCATGCCATGCAAACCGAGCCAGTGCATCGGCAAGAACGTGAGGTTGAAGCCGATGAACCACAGCCAGAAATGCCAGCGCCCGAGACGCTCGCCGAGCATGCGTCCGGTGATCTTCGGAAACCAGTAGTAGAACGCGCCGAACAGCGGAAACACCGCGCCGCCGATCAGCACGTAATGCAGATGCGCGACCACGAAGTAGGTGTCGTGAACCTGTAGATCCAGCGCGACCGAGCCGAGCATGATGCCGGTCATGCCGCCCAGCACGAGGATGAAGAAGAACGCGAGCACGAACAGCAGCGGTGCTCTGAGTCTGAGCTTGCCGGTCAGCAGCGTCGCGAGCCAGCAATAGATCTGGATGCCCGACGGTACCGCGATCAGCACGCTCGCGGCCGTAAAGAAGCTCTTGCCCAGTTCGGGCACCGTGGTCGCGAACATGTGATGCACCCACAGCCCGAACGCAAGGAACGCGGTCGCGATCAGCGCGAGCACCATCGCTGGATAGCCAACCACCGGCCGGCGCGCGAAGGTCTCGATGATCGACGACATGAAGCCGAGCGCCGGGATGAAGATCAGGTACACCTCCGGGTGTCCGAAGAACCAGAACAGGTGCTGCCACAGCAGCACGTCGCCGCCGAGTGACGGGTTGTAAAACTGCGTGCCGACCAGCCGGTCCAGAATCAGCGCGGTACTCGCGAGCATGATCGCGGGCATCGCGAACAGCACCATGAACTGCGTGACGAGCGTCGCCCACGCGAACAGCGGTAGCCGGTTTAGCGACATGCCGGGCGCGCGCATCTTCAGGATGGTCGTGATCAGCACGATCGCTTCCAGCAGCGCCGACAGTTCGGTAAACGTAATCATCTGCGCCCAGATGTCGGAGCCTTTACCGGTCGCGTAGTCGGGGCCGGCAAGCGGCACGTAGCTGAACCAGCCCGAGCGCGGCCCCGCGCCCATCGCGAACGCGACGTAGAGCGTCAGTCCGCCGAACAGGAACACCCAGTACGCGTACGCGTTCATGCGCGGAAAAGCGACGCTGCGCGCGCCGATCATCAACGGAATCAGGTAGCCGGCGACCGCCTGCATCACCGGCACGGCGAACAGGAACATCATCGTCGTGCCGTGCATCGTGAACAGCTGGTCGTAGAAGTCGGGACCGACCAGGTGATTGTTCGGCCGCGCGAGCTGCGTGCGCATCGTGAGCGCAAGTAGCCCCGCGAGCAGGAAGAACGCGAACGTGGTGACGATGAAGCGTCGCGCGATCGTCTTGTGATTGATCGCCGACAGCCAGCCGATCACCCCAGGCGGATCGCGCCACGTATCGGCCAGCAGCGCGGCCGTCTCGGCGGGCGCGTCGGGCCCGTCCTTGATCGCAAGGTCGGCATGCAAGGCCGGCGGGCGTTCGAGCGTGCTCATCTTAGCGTTCCGAGCCAGGCGACCAGCGCTTGCCGGTCGGATGCGGAGAGCGGCACCGTCGGCATGGTCGTGCCCGGCTTGACCGCGTTCGGGTCGCGGATCCATGCCGCGAGGTTCTGCTGCGTGTTTGACAGCACGCCCGCGGCGATCGTCTGCCGGCTCATCAGGTGCGTGAGGTCCGGGCCGAGCGTGCCCTGCGCCGACGTGCCGCGCACGGTGTGGCAGTTCGCGCAGCTCGACTGCTCGAAGATCTGGAGGCCGCGTTGCGCAAGCCCATCGGACGGACTGAGTGCCGCCGCCACGGCAGGTGTGGCCTGCTGCGCGCGCCACTGCGCATAGCGCTCTGGCGTGTCGGCGGTCACGAACATCGCCATCCATGCGTGCTCGGCGCCGCAATATTCGGCACATTGGCCGCGATAGATGCCGGTTTTGTCGACGCGAAATTCGATCGTCGAATCGATGCCCGGCAGCATGTCCTTCTTGCCATGCAGATTGGGCATCCAGAAGCTGTGGATCACGTCGGTCGTCTTGAGCGCGATGATGACCGGACGCCCCGCCGGCACGTGAAATTCGTTGGCGGTGGAGAACCCCGGCTGTTGCGCGTCGCTGGGATAGTCGATCTTCCACCACCACTGCTGGCCGGTGACTTCGAGATGCAGCGCGTTGTCGACCGGCAAGCGCGACAGCGCGCGATCGGTCAACACGTCGGCGACGATCAGCCCCAGCAACACCACCACCGACGCGATGCTGACGATGGCGACCGCGCGCTGTGGTCCGCGCTCCTGCGGCTGCGCGAGCGGCGCATGCTCGTCGCCCCCCCTATCGCCACCTCTATCGCTGCCGGTATCGCCGCTCCTATCGGCGCGGCGAACCAGCGCAACCAGCGTCGCCAACAGCACCGCGGCGAACACCGCCCCACACACGATCAGCGACAGGTGCCAGAGCCGCACGATGTGCGCGGCCTGCACGCCGGCCGGATGCAACGCATCCTGCGGCGCTTGCTGTGCGCACGCGCTGCGTGCCACGCAGGCGAGCAGAACGCGCACGCCGCGCCGCGCAACGAACGCGATGCGGTCAGAAGCCATAGGTCCGATAGGTCCAGCGATGTCGACCATCACAGGTGTAGAAGGCAGTGAGCTGTCCGATTCGCGTGCAGCCCAGCAAGCGCTGTTCCAATGGCGACTCATTCGAATCAACCGCCGATGGCGGCGCGTTGCCGGCGATCGGCCCGACCGGATCGGTGAGCGCGATGAAAGCCGCGCGCTCAGGCCTCGGGACAGGCAAGGTCGCCCGCGACGATCCGCGCGCCGTATTCCTCGGCGGCGAGCCGCGCTTCTTCGATGCTGTCGAACGGGCCGACTTCGGGCGCGCCATCGAAGGGGAACAGACGGCGGCCGTCCACCTTACGGCTCACCAGCAGGTCGGCATAGAATCGCCCGTCGGCGCTGCGTCGCGCGGTGACGAAGATCGAAAAGTCGTCGCGCGAGAGGGCGGCCGCAGGCGAGTATTGGAGCAGTTTCAGCTTTCTCCTGGACATGGCTTTCCCTTCGTGAATCACGCCGTCCCCGCAATTCAAGGCTCCAGCTTCACTTTGATCCAGCCCGGTTCGCGCCGGTCGAACTCACGGTAGGCCGCGATTGCATCGACCAGCGGCTCGCGCTGCGTTAGCACCGCGAGCGGATCGAACGTGCCGTTGCGCATCAGCTCGATCAGACGGGGCGTCACCGCGCGATGGTTGCAGTTGCCCATGCGCAGGATCAGATTGCGGTTCATCGCCTCGCCGATCGGGAAATCTCGATCGCTCGGCGGATACACGCCGATGATCGCCACCGTGCCCGCCTTCGCGACGGCGCGCACCGCCCACTGCAGCACCTGCGACGGCCCGCTGCCGGGCTGCCAGTTGCCGCCCTCGGGCTTGCTCTGCGGCGCGATCTTTTTGACTTCCTGATCGAACAGCTGCTGCTGGTCCTTCTCTTTTTGCGCGGCCGGGCCGTGCTCCGCGCGCTCTGCATCGACGCCGACCGCATCGATCACGCGATCCACGCCGATACCCCCGGTCAGTTGCAGGATCATGTCGACCGGGTCTTCGTCGTCGAAGTCGATCACTTCCGCGCCTTGCGCGCGCGCCATATCGAGCCGCGAAGCAACGCGATCCACCACCAGCACGCGCCCCGCGCCCATCAGCTTCGCACTCGCGACGGCAAACTGCCCGACCGGTCCCGCGCCGAACACCGCGACCGTATCGCCGGTACGAATGCCCGCCAGTTGCGCGCCGAAATAGCCGGTCGGAAAAATGTCCGACAGCATGATCGCGCGGTCGTCGTCGATCTCGTCGGGCAAGCGCATCAGACTCGCGTGCGCGAGCGGCGCGCGCGCGTATTGCGCCTGCAAACCCTGAAACGGTCCGGTCGATTTGGGGCCGCCGAAAAACGCCGTGCCGGCTGCGGGCCCGTGCGGATTCGCGGTATCGCATTGCGCGGTGTAGCCCGCGCGGCAATACGAGCAGAAGCCGCACGAGATCGTCGACGGGATCAGCACGCGGTCGCCCTGGCACAGATTGCGCACCGAGCGCCCCACTTCCTCGACGATGCCGAGGCCCTCGTGCCCGAGGATCGTGCCGGGCTCCATCTCGCCGAGGGTGCCGCGCACCATGTGCAGGTCGGTGCCGCAGATCGCGCTCGACGTGAGCCGCACGAGCGCGTCGGTCGGCTGCTGCAATTGCGGGTCCGGCACGTTGTCGAGGCGAATATCGCCGATGCCGTGAAATACCACTGCCTTCATCATCCACCTCCATTGCTCGACGGCGCCTGGCGCCGGTCAGGTCTTGTCGCCGACCGCGCGAGCGCCCGCCTCATCCAGCCTGGCTTGCAGCGTTTGCTTGCGCGCCGCGATCTTGTTACCGAGCGCGGCGAGATCGCAGCCGGTGCGCCGCAAGGCCGGAAAGAGTTGGCCTTCCTCTTCCTCGATGTGATGCCGCACGAGCTCGGACATGACCTTGAACGTCGCGTCGAAGCCCTGATCGCCCGGCTTCAGCGTCTCGAACTTCGCGATCAGCGTCTTCACCAGAAAATGCTCGACGAAGGCTTCGTCGACATCGAGCTCGTCGTCCTCGGGCAGCGCCTGTTGCGCGGCCGGGTACAGCAACTCTTCCTCGATGATCGTGTGCATCGTCAGCTCTTCGCACGCGCGCTGCGCCAGCGCGGCTTTCGCGTCGAGCGTGTCGCGCTGGTCGCCGCGGGATTGAGCGAAGGCGTCGAAGAGTTTCTCCACGGCGCGGTGATCGGCTTCGAGCAGCGCCAGCGCGTCGGCTGCGCGCGCGGTTTCGCGCGGAGCCGACGGCGTGGTGTCGTCGGAAGCGGACTTCGCGGATTTCGTTACGCGGTCGTTCATGGCGGCTCCGTTTATCGTTGACGTGCCCCGGTCGAGCAAACGCCATACCGCGTCATCGGTCGTGCCTCGGTACGTCGCTTGCTAGTGGTCCGGCGCGGCGGGTTGCGCGCAAACCTCTTTTTTCCCGTTTTAACGATCAATGAGAATCGCCCAGATCGCTCCGCTTTACGAAAGCGTGCCGCCGTTCGCGTACGGCGCGACCGAACGCGTCGTGTCGTATCTGACCGAAGGACTGGTCGCGCACGGCCACGACGTGACGCTCTATGCGAGCGCCGATTCGACCACCGCCGCGCGGCTCGTGCCGATCTGCCCGCGCGGTCTGTGGCGCGACGCGAACGTGTGGGACACGCAAACGCATCACCTCAGGCAGCTCGCGCGCGTGATTCGCGATGCGCACCATTTCGACATCGTCCATTTTCACGGCGAGCCGCTGCATTTCCCGTGCGCCGAGCGCCTGCCGTGCCGCAGCCTGACGACGCTGCACGGGCGTCTGCTGCCGCACGATCATGGCCCGCTGTTTCGCGAATTTGCGCGCGTGCCGGTCGTGTCGATTTCCGCGAGTCAGCGCCGGCCGGTGCCGTGGGCGAACTGGCAGGGCACGGTCCATCACGGACTGCCGCTAGGCGAGTTCGAGTTTCAACCGATGGCCGGTTCCTACCTGCTTTTTCTCGGCCGCATGATGCCGGAGAAAGGTCCCGATCTCGCGATCGACATCGCCCGGCGCAGCGGCTTGCCGTTGAAGATCGCCGCGAAGATCCATGCCGGCGAGCGCGACTATTTCCGCGAGCACATCGATCCGCTATTGCGCCGCTCGAGCGGGTTCACCGAATATCTTGGCGAAGTCGGCGGCCTCGCGCGCCGGCAATTGATCGCGAACGCACGCGCGTTGCTGCTGCCGATCCAATGGGACGAGCCGTTCGGTATGGTGATCATCGAGGCACTGGCCTGCGGTACACCGGTGATCGCGTTTCGCCGCGGCGCGGTGCCCGAATTGCTCGAAGACGGCGTGAGCGGCCTGATCGTCGATAACGTGGATGAGGCGGTACGGGCCGTTGGGCGCGTCGGGGGCATCGAGCGCGGCGCATGCCGCCGCGCGTTCGAGCGCCGCTTCACGGCCGCCCGCATGACCGACGACTATCTGACGATTTACGACACGCTGCTCGCACGCGAGGCGAACGGCGATCCGGGAGCGAGCGGCAGCCAGCCCGCAACTGTCAGCGGGTAGCCAGCGGGCGCTTTTCAGCGGCGACGCGGAAAAGCGCCTGGGCGGCATATCGCTTGCTCGATTTCCTGATCGATACCAAAGTTTTGCCCACGTCCCGGAGCCCACTTGGCCCAGCGCGACTTCATCGTAATCGGCACGTCCTCGGGAGGGGTCGATGCATTGCGTTTGCTTGCCTCGCAGCTTCCCGTCGATATTCCCGCCAGCATCGCCGTCGTGCTCCACATCGGCGCGCACGGCAGCATGTTGCCCGCACTCCTGAGCTATGCCGGCCCGCTACCCGCGAAGCACGCCGAGGACGGCGAACGTTACGCGCCCGGCACAATTTACGTGGCGCCGCCTGATCGGCACCTCGTGGTCGAGGATGGCCAGTTGCGGCTTCTGCATAGCGCGAAAGAAAATTTCGCACGGCCGGCGATCGACCCGCTCTTTCGCAGCGCGGCGGCCCAGATTGGGCCGCGCGCGATCGGCGTGATTCTGACCGGCCTGCTCGACGACGGCGCCGCCGGCCTCGAAGCGATCCAGGCGTGCGGCGGCGCGACGCTCGTGCAGGACCCGGCCGATGCGTTCGCGAGCGACATGCCGCGACACGCGTCGCCGTTTGCCGACTACGTGCTGCCCCTCGATAAAATGGGGCAGTGTTTGGTAAGCCTGACCCGCGCCAACGCCAGCGGGCCGGAGACAAACGACCCTGCCCGGCGCGAGGCGACCGATCGCATCGTCCTCGAACAGAGCGCATGGCTGGCCGGTGCCCCGCCGTTCGATGCGATCAGGGGACTCGCGACGCCGTCGACTTTCACCTGCCCCGAGTGCAACGGCACGCTGTGGCGCATCGCTGCATCGCGCGTGATGCGTTATCGCTGCCATACCGGTCACGCGTATTCGGCCGCGTCGCTCCACGACGGCCTCATGGTCGATGCCGAGGATTCGCTGCGCAACGCGCTGCGTGCGCTGCGCGAGCGCGAAATGTTCAGCAGCGAACTCCGTGACCATTTCGAAAAGACAGGCGACACCACCGCGCAACAGCGCGAGGAGGACAACGCACGGCGGGCGAGACGCGCGGCCGAGCTGCTGCAGTCCTTGCTGATGGAAAAATAGGTGCAGTGCGGGATAATGGCGATCCGAGCCAGCAAGAAATGGGCTCGTTGCCCTATAAAAATCCACCGCTGGACACTATTCTTTTCCAAGAAGGGGACCCGCTGCCATGTCAAAAAAGCGAGGGCAGACTCTGCCTAGCCAGGCACTCTATCCGATCGTCGGTATCGGCGCATCGGCGGGAGGGCTTAGCGCGCTGACGGAATTCTTCGAGGCGCTGCCCGCGCATACCTCGATGGCCTTCGTGGTGGTCGTTCACCTGTCTCCGGATCACGAAAGCAATCTGGCCTCGCTGCTGCAGAAAGTCACCAGCATGCCCGTGCTGCAGGTCACGAGCCCCACGCCGATCGAATCGGACCACGTCTATCTGGTCGCGCCCTCGTTCGAGATGATCATGGTCGACGGCTACCTGCGCGTCACGCAGAAGCAGCCCGAGCAAGGACGCCGCGCGGGCATCGATCTGTTCTTCCGCACGCTCGCGGAGGCGCACCGCCAACGCGCGATCGGCATCGTAATGTCGGGCGCGGGCTCCGACGGCTCGGTGGGGCTGTCGCGGATCAAGGAAATGGGTGGCATCACGCTCGTGCAGGACCCGAACGAGGCGGAATACGACAGCATGCCGCGCAGCGCGATGGCGACCGGCATGGCCGACTTCGTGATGCCCGCGGCCGAGATGCCGCAACGGCTGCTCGATTTGTGGTCCACCGCGCGGGAAATCCGTTTGCCGCCCGCGCAGCCGGACGAGCCGGAGGAAGTCACGGTCAACGAGTCGGCCGAGCGCGCGTTGCGCGAAATCATGGTGATTTTGCGCACGCGCACCGCGCACGACTTCCGGCACTACAAACGGGCCACGGTTCTGCGCCGCATCGAACGGCGGCTGCAGGTCAACGGCATTACCGACCTGCAGGTGTATCGCGACTATTTGCATCTGCACCCCGACGAAACCCAGGCGCTGCTGCAGGACATGCTGATCAGCGTCACGAATTTCTTCCGTGATAAGGAAGCGTTCGACGTGCTCGAGCGCGAGGTGTTGCCGCCCCTGTTCGAAACCTGCGGCGAACAGGACCGTATCCGTGCCTGGTCGGTGGGCTGCGCGACCGGCGAGGAAGCGTATTCGCTGGCGATGCTGCTGCAGGAACGCTCGCTGAAGTCGTCCGAGGGCGTGTCGTTCCAGGTATTCGCGACCGACATCGACGAACGCGCCATTTCATTCGCGCGTGCCGGTCTGTACCCGGACTCGATCTCCGCCGACCTGACGCCGGCGCGCATCCGCCAGTTCTTCAACAAAGACGCCACGCATTTCCGGATCAAGAAGGAACTGCGCGAACACATGCTGTTCGCGCACCATAACGTGCTGAGCGACCCGCCGTTCTCGCGGCTCGACATGATCTGCTGCCGCAACCTGCTGATCTACCTCGACCGCGAAGCGCAGATCGAAATCCTGAAGATGTTCCACTTCGCGCTGCGGCCTGGCGGCGTGCTGTTCCTCGGCAGCTCCGAGTCGGCCGATGGCGTGAGCTCGATGTTCACCGTTATCGATAAGCGCAACCGCATCTATCGCGCCAACGCGGTGGTGCGCGGCGACACGCCGGTGCCGATCGCCATTTCGGGCACGATGAGCTCGCGCCCCGTCGTGACCACGGTGCAGCCGCCGGGGCGCCGGCGCTTTTCGTTCGGCGACTTGCATCAGCGGCTCGTCGAGCAGTACGCGCCGCCCAGTGTGCTGGTGAGCCGCGAATCCGAAATCGTTCATCTATCGGATCGCGCCGGGCGTTTCCTGCAGTATTCGGGCGGCGAACCGTCGCATAACATCGTGGCGGCCGTGCGTCCCGAACTGCGGCTCGAACTGCGTACCGCGATTTATCAGGCCTTGCACACGAACCGCAGCGTCGAAGCGCGCCGCGTGCGCATCGAGCGCGACGACCGTTCGTACTTCGTCAACGTGACCGCCCGGCCGGTGCACGACCCGGAAGCGAACGCGGACTTCGTGCTGGTGCTGTTCGACGAGGTCGAGGACAGCATGGGCAACGGCGAAACGGCGCCGGTCGACGGGCAGAGAGACCCGATCATCAGCCAGCTCGAACGCGAGCTGCAACGCACCAAGGAGCAGTTGCAGTCGACCATCGAGCAGTCGGAAACGTCGACCGAGGAGTTGAAGGCATCGAACGAGGAATTGCAGGCGATCAACGAGGAACTGCGCTCGGCGACCGAAGAACTCGAGACCAGCAAGGAAGAACTGCAATCGATCAACGAGGAGCTGACCACCGTCAACGCGGAGCTGAAGTCGAAAGTCGAGGAAACCGGCAAGATCAACGACGACCTGCACAACCTGATCGCCGCGAACGACATCGGCACGATCTTCGTCGACCGCAATATCTGCATCAAGCGCTATACGCCGCGCGCGACCGACGTCTTCAGCATCATCCCGTCGGACATCGGGCGCTCGTTGCTCGACATCACGCACCGGCTCGAATACGACAAGCTCGCCGACGACGCAGCCGAAGCGTTCGACTCGCTGCGCCTGATCGAGCGCGAGCTGAAGAGTAGCGACGGGCGCTGGTATCTCGCCCGCTTCGTGCCCTACCGCACGACGGAAGACCGCATCGACGGCGCGGTGCTGTCGTTCATCGACATCACCGGGCGCCGTCAGGCGGAAGACCGGCTGCGCGAAGGCGAGCGGCGCATGCGCATCGTCGCCGAGGGCACCAAGGACTACGCGATCATCACGTTCGACGAGAACGGCGTGGTCACTAGCTGGAACGCAGGCGCGGAACGGATTTTCGGCTATTCGGAAGCCGAAATGATCGGCCAGACTACTGACTCCCTGTACACCGAGGAGGATCGCGCCGCCAACGTCGCGCAACGTGAGTTCGCGGAAGCGCGTCTGAACGGCCGCGCCGAAGAGGAGCGCTGGCATCTGCGCAAGGACGGCACGCGCTTTTTCGCGAGCGGCGTGCTGTCCCGTCTCGACGAACCGGGCATCAGCGGCTTTGCGAAGATCACGCGCGATCTCGGCGAGTTCGCCAACGACCCTAGCTCGGGACGCGGCACCCACATCGAAACGCTGCGTGCGGCAAGCGAGCGCGACGCGCAGCGGCGCCGCGACGAGTTTCTCGCGGTCGTGTCGCACGAGCTCAAGCATCCGCTGAACCTGATCTCGGCGAGCGCCGAGCTGATCGCGCGCGCGCCGGAAACACGGCGCAACCTGAACCTGTCGCGCGCGACGGATACGATCCGCCGCACCGTGATCGGCCAGGCGCAAATCATCGACGATCTGCTCGACATTTCGCGGGTGCGGACCGGCAAACTGTCGGTCGTGCGCACCGTGGTCGACATGCGCGAGATCGTCCAGCGCGTATGCAGCGCGGTGCAGGACGATGCCGCGCAGCGCGGCATCGCGCTCAGTGTCGAGATGAGCGATGCACCCGTGATCGTTCACGCGGACCTCACGCGTATCGAGCAGATCGTGTGGAATCTGATCAGCAATGCGCTGAAGTTCACACAGCGCGGTTCGATCCGGGTGTCGTTGCAGGTCAACGATCAGGCCGAAGCCGTGCTGCGCGTCACTGATACCGGCATCGGCATCGAGCCGTCGCTGCTGCCGCATATCTTCGAAATGTTTCAGCAGAGCCGCGATCCCCGCACGCGCCGCGGGGGCCTCGGCATCGGCCTCGCGCTGGTGCGTGAACTGGTCAACCTGCACGGCGGCGCCGTGCGCGCGGAGTCGGACGGCGTGGGCCGCGGCGCGACGTTCACCGTGACGCTGCCCGTCCACCGGCTCGCCATGGGCAGGAGCCCGGGGACCGAAGTCGCCGCCGACTCGCTCAAAGGCATGCGCATCCTGATGGTCGACGACGATGCCGCGACTGTCGAAACTCTCAAACTGCTGCTGGAAAGCGAGGGCGTCGAAGTGCGGACCGCGACGAGCGGCGAGGAAGCGCTGACGATCATCGACGGCAACCCGCCGGATGTGATCCTGTCCGACATCGGCATGCCGGGCATGGACGGCATGGAGTTCATCGGCAAACTGCGCGGCATGCCGGCGATGAAGTCCGTTATCTGCGTCGCGGTCAGCGGCTTTGGCCAGCAATCGGACATCAGCGCGGCCGAAGACGCGGGCTTCGACGCGTACCTAAAAAAGCCGGTGATTCTCGAAGAACTGCTGAGTACTTTCGCGCGGCTGCGCGGTTGAGTCGCCGACCTGGCGGCGCGCAACGTGTCTATCCGTGGCCTCGCGACGGTGGTGCGTTGCGTGAGGCGACCCGCGCAACGGCCGCATTCACATTGACGCGCGTGCGCGGCGCCGTGCGCGGGCTCGCCACTTCGTCGTTCTTCATGCTTCGCCGTTCTTATGTGAGTTGCGGGTTATTTGGCGCGGGGGGTGCCGAGGCCGTCATCCGGTTCCTTGTGCCCGGCACGGATCTGCTCGATGCAGGTCGCGACGGCTTCGGCCACGTTGGCCACTTCCTGCTGCATGTCCTCGTCGCGATCGAGCGCTTCATGGCTGGTCGCGTAAGGCTCGTAATAGCCGATAAAACGATCGAGCCGCGACTTCGCGCCCGATTCGACGAAGCCCATCCAGTCGAGCCAGTCGGCGAGGGCCCGGCGCGAGTCCTCGATACCGGCAACGTCGCCATGCACGACCACGCCGTAGGCTCTACCCGCCAGATGTTTCGGATAGTCCCAGCCGGCGAGTTCGAGACGCTTCGCTTCGTCCGGTTTCTTGCCGTGCGTCGAGGTCGGATCGGGATTGCCGCCGTCTGCGCACACGAGGCGATCCATCAACAGCTTGAGCGGGGCGGACACCTGATACCAGTAGACCGGCGTCACGATCAGCACGCCGTGACAGGCGGCGAAGCGTTCATAGATGTCGTTCATCCAGTCGTTGACGAGCCCGAGCGAGTGGTTCGGATAGCAACTGCACGGCCAGTGGCACAGCGGCATCGCGGTCGACACACAGCCTTTGCACGGGTGAATATGCAGATCGCGATCGGAGTTCAGGCGCGAAAGGTCGAGGAAATCGACGTCGCAGGACCGACTTTCGAGCGCTTGCTGCGCGATCTTCGCCAGCCGGAAGCTCTTCGACATTTCGCCGGGGCACGTGTAGTCGTTGCGCGACGACGCGTTGACCACGAGCACGCGCGAGCGCGCCGCTGGATCGCGCTGCCGCGCTTGTGCCGCCTTGACCCGCTCGCTCGCCGCACGCCATTCGACCGACAGATCGTAGTCCGGGTCCGCGAATCCCGGCCCGGCCTTTTCAGTGACTGGAGCCTTGCGGCCCTGGCGATAGGCATCCCATGCGATCGCTTCGAGCCGCGCGAGCGATGCGTCTTCCGCGCGAAACGCCGGGTCGTAGAAGCGGGCCATGAAGCGTTCGCGAAACGCCTCCCGGGACATTGACTCGGTGACCTGACCTTTGCGGACTTCGACGGTGCGGACGTGGTCGGGCGGCTTTCCAGTGGGGCTCATGGCTAGCGTGGTAGGCGATAGTGGAACCGCAGACTGAGCAAGTCCCATACCAGCGCGGCCCGCCGCGCGCCCCCCGGCGGCGGAATGCAGCTTGCTAGTCGCCGGTATGGAATCGAACCCGCGCCTGCTCGTTATTTCACCGCATCTCGACGATGCGGTCCTCAGCTGTGGACTGCTGATCGCCGCGCATCCCGGCACGGTCGTTTGCACCGTCTTCACCGCGCCGCCTGCCGAGAACATGGCGACCGACTGGGACCGCGCGTCCGGTTTCACCGACGCGCTCGAAGCGATGCGCACGCGGCAGGCGGAGGACCGGGAGGCGCTTGGTCTGCTGTCGGCGACGCCCGTGCATTTGCTGTTCCGCGACGCCCAGTACCAGGCCTCGCCCGATGTGGACGCGCTGGTCGCCGCGCTGAGCCGGACGGTTTCCAACGCCAAACCCACGCGCGTGCTGATGCCGTTGGGGCTGTTCCATTCGGATCACGTTCTTGTGGCCAGTGCCTGCCTCGCACTGATGCAGCGTGATCCAGCCACGCCGTTCATCGCCTATGAAGACGTGCCCTACCGGCACATGCCCGGCGTCGTGCAAGCGCGCCTGTGCGAGCTGGCGAAACGCGGGTATGCCGCCGACACGCCGCATGCGTTCGATGTGCCAGGCACACCGCAGCACGAGCGCATGAAGCGCGCGGCGCTCGACGCCTATCGCAGCCAACTGCGCGCGTTCGGTCCCGAAGGACGGGCGAGCCTCTTTTCGGCCGAACGCTATTGGCAGCTTTGTCGTGTCGAGTCGAGCCGATCTGCGCAAGCCGCGTGACGCAGGGCACAGCGCTTGCTTCGCCGTCGCAGTCCAACCGTCGAAGCGATCGCACAACATGCAAAGAGAAGCCACCCACCCGCGCATTTCGATCGTCGTTCTCACGTACAACCGCGCGGGAGAATTGCTCACCACCTTGGAACGTCTGCTCGCGTTGCCCGAAAAGCCGCCGATCATCGTCGCCGACAACGGCTCCACCGACAACACCGTCGCACTCGTTCAAGCGCGCTGTCCGACCGTTCGCGTGGTCGAATGCAACGGCAATCTCGGCGCGGCGGGCCGCAACCGCGCGCTCGCGTGCGTCGAGACCGACTATGTCGCGTTCTGCGATGACGACACCTGGTGGGAGCCCGGTTCGCTCGAACGCGCGGTCCAATTACTCGATGCATGGCCGCGCATCGGCGTGCTGAACGCGCGCGTCGCCGTCGGCGCGGACAACGCGACGGATCCGACCTGTGCATTGATGCGCGCGAGTCCGCTCGGCCGCGTCGGCCTGCCCGGGCCGTCTTTGATCGGCTATATGGCGGGCGCGTGTGTGTTTCGCACCGCGCTGTTTCGTGAGGTCGGCGGCTATGAGCCGCGTCTTTTCATCGGCGGTGAGGAAGCACTCGTGTCGCTCGACGTGCTCGCGTCGGGATATGCGATCGTCTACTGCGAGCAGTTGACGCTGCATCATCATCCGTCGCCGGTGCGCGACAGCGCGTTGCGGCGTCGCACCCTCGCGCGTAACGCCGCGTGGGTGGCATGGCTGCGCCTGCCGTGGAGCGAAGCGTTGAGCGCGACGCTGCGCGCACTCGACGTGTTCGCCCGCGAACGCACGCTGAGGCACGACGGCATCGAATTGCTGGCCGGGCTGGCGTGGGCCGCGCGAGCACGCCGGCTGGTCCCACAGTCGATCCTCGCGATGCGCGAGCGCGTACGCGCGGCTGAGCGCAATCTCGACGCGGCCGCAACGACGACGGTGGGCAACTTCGACGCGCCGACCTAGCCAGCAATCGCGCGCTTGCTCGTCACGGCAACGCCGTGTCCGCGCGCGACGGCGCATGCGCGAGCCGCCGGATCGCGGCGATCAGTTCCGCGGGCGGCACGGGTTTGTGCAAATGCGCGTTGTAGCCCGCGGCGCGCGCGCGCTGTTCGTCGAGTGCGTCCGCGTAGCCGGTCAACGCGATCGCCGGCAGCGGCCTGCCCGCCAGCGACGAGCGTTGGCCTTCCAGTTCGCGCAACCGGCGCAGCACGTCGTAGCCGTCTTCGCCGCCCAGCATCAGATCGCAGAGCAGCACCTGCGGCCATCGCGCCGGGTCCGTCGCGCGCAGCCAGTCCAGCGCTTCGGTGCCCGCCGCGAATAGCCGCGCGCGCGCACCGCTCGTGCTCAGCACCGCTTCGAGCGCGTCGCGCGCTTCTTCCTGATCGTCGATCGCGATGACGAAAAGGCCGTCGAGAGGAGCCGCCTCGCCGGCACCCGGCGCCGAGGGCAACGACGCGAGCGGCGACTGCGCATCCGCGATCGGCCGCAGCGGCAGCATCGCCACATAGGCGAGCCGCCCATGCAGAGGCGTCAGCGTAAAGCTGCCGCCGGCGGCCGCCAGCGCGCTTTCCATATGCCGCGCCGTCGCCTGCGACAACTCGGCAGGCTTGTCGCCCGTGCCGAGCACGCTGACCCACACGTGATTGCCGTGACGCTGCGCGCGCAACGCGATGCGCTGCCCCGGGCTCGCCTGCGCGATCTCGTTGCGGCACAGCTCGGCAATCAGAGGTTGCAGCACGCTCGGATCGCCGGTCACGCGCAGTTCGTTGTCGGACGGCTCCGCGTAGACGAGCACGCGGTGTTCGGCGATCTCGTCGTGCAGCGCATCGATCACACCCGCCGTCAATGCGCTGATGCTGACCGATCGCGCGGTCAGCCGGCGTTGTGCGTGTTCGAGTTCGCCCTGCTGCCATTGCAGCGACCACATCTTCGCGTACACGCCCTCGCGCGCAAGCAACTCGCGATGCGTGCCCTGCTCGACCACCTGGCCGTGCTCCATCACCAGAATCCAGTCCGCGTCGACGACGGTCGAAAGCCGGTGCGCGATCACGATCGACGTGCGGCCGTGCGCGAGGCGCGTCAGCTCGGTCTGGATAGCGCGCTCGGAGCGTGTGTCGAGCGCCGAGGTCGCCTCGTCGAACACGATGATGCGCGGGTCCTTCAGGATCGCGCGCGCAATCGCGATGCGCTGCCGCTCGCCGCCCGACAGACGCACGCCGCGCTCGCCGACGCGCGTGTCGTAATGGTCGGGCAAGCGCTCGATGAACTCGTCGAGCTGCGCGGCACGCGCCGCGCGCACGACGTCGGCGCGCGTCGCCGACGGACGTCCATACGCGATGTTGTAGGCGATCGTTTCATTGAACAGCACGGTGTCCTGCGGCACGATGCCGATCGCCTCGCGCAGACTGCGCTGGGTGACCATGCTGATGTCTTGTCCGTCGATGCGGATCATGCCGCGCTCGGGCCGGTACAGCCGGAACAGCAGCTTCACGAGCGTCGACTTGCCCGAGCCGCTGCCGCCGACCACCGCGAGCGTCTTGCCCGGGTACGCGTGAAAGTCGACGTCGCGCAGCACCTGACGCGCCGAGTCGTAGCCGAAATCGACGTGTTCGAATTCGATCAGGCCCGCGCCGATCTTCAGCGGCTGCGCGTCGCGCGCGTCGATATCCTCGCCGACGCGGCCGCGCGCCGCCAGGATCACGAACATCCGCTCGACGTTGACGAGCGCGTCGTTGGTCTCGCGAAACACGAAGCCGAGCGTGTTCAACGGCATGCAGATCTGGATCAGGTAGGCGTTCACCAGAATCAGATCGCCCACGCTCATGCTGCCGGCCACCACGTGCTGGGTGGCGAGCAGCATGACCGCCGCCACCCCGAGCGCGATCACCGCGCTCTGTCCCACGTGCAATGCGGTCAGCGCGTTCTGGTTCGCGACCCGCGCGTGCACCCACTGCTCCAGCACGTCGCCGAGCCGTTGCGTTTCGCTGTCTTCGGTCGCGAAGTACTTGACCGTGTCGTAGTTCAGCAGACTATCGACGAGCCGCCCGTCCGATCGCGCTTCGAGCTGATTGACCGCGCGCTGGAATGCCACGCGCCGCCGCGTGAACACGAACGTATAGCCCGCGTACAGCACGAAGGTCACGGCGACCGCGAGCATGAATTCGCGCGCGTAGTTGTGCACCATGATCGCGACGATCACCGCGATCTCGAACAGGGTGGGCACGATCGTGAACAGCGCGGTGCCCAGCAGAAAACCGATGCCGTCGGCGCCTTTCTGCACGTCGCGCACGATCGCGCCGGTCTCGCGCCGCGCATGAAAGCGCGCGCTGAGCCGATGCAGATGCGCGAAGGTCCGCTCGGTCAGCGCCGCGACGGTGCGCTGCACGACGATGCTGAACACGACGTCGCGCGCCTCGTTCAGCGCGTCGCCGAAAAAGCGCAACAGCGCATAGGCGAGCACGAGGAACACCGGAAACACCGCTTGAGCCAGCGGATGGCCGAGCTCGTCGACGATGTGCTTGAGCGTGAGCGGCACCAGCACGGTCGCTAGCCGCGCAGCGATCATCAGCGCAAGCGCCGCGACGGTCTGTCCGCGATAACGCCATACCGCCTGCGCGAGATCGCCGACGATTCGGCGAGTCAGGGCGGAGCGAGGCATCTGGGCAGAATTCGGCATGAGATCCTGGGTCGCGACGCGGCCGGAAAAATGTCACACGAATGCGGCAGCGAGCAAGCAGCGCGCCCAAGCGCGAGCAAAAAAGCCCCTCGATACAGCCCTTTTGCGCGAATCCCTTACTCATTAACCGCGCGCCGTCATCCGCCCATCCTAGTCCCGATGCGTCGCGAGTGGTTCGAAGTTACATGACCGCGTGTAGAAACAGGGAACGCCACAGCGCCTCCCGCTCGGCAAGAAAAAGGGCACGCCACAGCGCTTCGTCCGTCTCGCCCAACGTTTGCGTCGTTTATTCACACCGCGGGATGCGAATGGCACACCGCATGCTGTGCGCCCGATACGAACCTCAATATCAATAACCGCGCATCTCAGGAAGGAGTGCCAATGAAGATCGCTCTTATCAGTGAACACGCGTCGCCACTTGCTGTCGCCGGTGGCGTCGACAGCGGCGGGCAGAACATCTACGTCGCGAACGTCGCGCGCCAGCTGGTGGAAATGGGCCACCAGGTCGACGTGTTCACACGCCGCGATCGCGCACTGCTGCCTGAGCGCGTCGAGATGGACGGCGCGCGCGTGATTCATGTGCCCGCGGGACCGCCGCGGCAATTGCCGAAGGAGCAGCTGCTGCCCTTCATGGACGAGTTCGCCGCGTTTCTGATCGCGTTCTTTCGCCGCGAACCGCAGCCCTATGACGTGATGCACGCGAATTTCTTCATGTCGGGCCGCGCCGCGCTGCAAGTGAAGGCGGCGCTCGGCATCCCGCTCGTCACGACGTTCCACGCTCTCGGCCGCGTGCGGCGTATCCATCAGGGAGCGAACGATGGTTTTCCCGACGAGCGCTTCGCGATCGAAGACGAACTGGTCGCATGCTCGGACGTGGTCGTCGCCGAATGTCCGCAGGACGAAGCCGATCTGCTCGAACACTATCGCGCGGATCGGGCGCGCATCGAGATCGTGCCGTGCGGTTTCGATGCCGAGGAGTTCAGGCCCATCGAGCGTGCGGTCGCGCGCGACGCGCTCGGCTGGCGTCAGGACGACTTCATCGTGCTCCAGCTAGGCCGGCTCGTACAGCGCAAAGGCATCGACAACGTAGTGCGCGGCGTCGGCGTGCTGAAGCACACCTTCGATGCGGCGGCGCGGCTGTACGTGGTCGGCGGCAATTCCGACGCGCCCAACGAAATCGCCACGCCGGAGATCGCGCGCTTGCGCGAGATCGCACGCGAATGCGGCGTCGCGGAGCAGACAAGCTTCGTCGGCCGGCGCGGCCGCGCGCGACTGCGCTACTTCTACAGCGGCGCCGACGTGTTCGTGACGACGCCGTGGTACGAGCCGTTCGGCATCACGCCGATCGAGGCAATGGCCTGCGCGACGCCGGTGATCGGCGCCGACGTGGGCGGCATCCGCTATTCGGTCGTCGACGGCGTGACCGGCTTTCTCGTGCCGCCGCGCGATCCGCACGCGCTCGCCGCGCGTCTCGACCGCTTGCGGCGCGACCCCGCGCTCGCGCGCCGGATGGGCGAAGCGGGCCTCGATCGCGCGCGGACCGGCTTTACCTGGCGCGGCGTCAGTGAAGCGCTCGCGCAAATCTACGCGCGGGCGGCAAGGCTCGCACCGGCCAAAACCTCGCTCGATGCCACCTCCGAACCGGCGCAGGCACCGCTGCGAGCAGCAGCCGGAGCATCGTTCCGTTGACGACTGCGCGCGGCGCGCGCCTCTGGAACGCGTCGCGGCCGGTCCAGCGGCTGCGGCGCGCCTTTTCCGACTCTTGACCGAAGCTCGCGCATACC
Source organism: Paraburkholderia sprentiae WSM5005 (assembly GCF_001865575.2). NCBI lineage: Bacteria > Pseudomonadati > Pseudomonadota > Betaproteobacteria > Burkholderiales > Burkholderiaceae > Paraburkholderia > Paraburkholderia sprentiae. The sequence continues at coordinate 209,558 of NZ_CP017563.2, read as the reverse complement.
ACGAACCATCATGACGCTACCCGCTGTGTTCATCGACAAGGACGGCACGCTGCTCGAAGACGTGCCGTACAACGCCGATCCCGCGTTCATGCGTTTCGCGCCGGGCGCGCGCGAGGCGCTCGCGCTGCTCGCCGCCTATCCGTACCCGCTGTTCGTCATCAGCAATCAATCCGGCGTCGCGCTCGGCAAGTTCGAACACAGCGCGCTGTTCGACGTCGAACGCCGGCTGCGGCAGATGTTCGCCGAGTGCGGCGCCACGCTCGCCGGCGCGTACTGGTGCCCGCATCATCCCGAGGGCAGCGTCGCGCGTTACGCGATCGTCTGTGACTGCCGCAAGCCCGCGCCTGGCATGCTGTTGCGCGCGGCCGAGGAGCACCGACTCGAGCTCGGCAACAGCTGGTTCATCGGCGACATTCTCGACGACGTCGAAGCGGGCAATCGCGCCGGCTGTCGCACGATCCTGCTGGACAACGGCCACGAAACCGAATGGCGCATGAGCCCGCAGCGCACACCCGGCCTGCGCGCCGCCGGTCTGCACGAGGCCGCGCAGCTCGTCGTGCTGCACGGCCTGTCACGGGGCGCCGCGGTGCGCCGCAAGGAGGCGCTGCGGTGAACGCGCCACTGCCACTTGCCCCGCCCAGGCTGGCTCATGCGGGCGTGCCCGAGACGTCGCCGTCAGTGTGCTGGGGCGACGACGTCAAAAGGATTTTGTGCGTGCGCCTCGACAATCTCGGCGACGTGCTGATGACGACGCCCGCGCTGCACGCGCTGCGCGAATCCGCCGAGGATCGCCACCTGACGCTGCTCGCGTCGGGCAGCGGCGTCGCGCTCGCACCGTTTCTCGACGACGTCGACGCCGTGATCGAATACGACGCGCCGTGGGTCGCACAAGCGTCGAACGCGACGCGTGATCTGCTCGACGATCACCGCATGCAGGCGCGGCTGCGGCGCGGCGGCTTCGACGCTGCAGTGATTTTCACCGTCTACAGCCAGAGCCCGTTGCCGGCCGCGATGCTGTGCTACCTCGCGGGGATTCCCCGCCGCCTCGCCCATTGCCGCGAAAATCCGTACGCGCTGTTGACCGACTGGCTGCGCGAACCGGAGCCGCAGCAGCGCACCCGGCACGAGGTGCAACGCCAGCTCGATCTGGTGCGTCACGTCGGCGCGCAGACGAGCGACACCGGCATGCGCTTTCGCGTGCCGCCCGCCGCTCGCCAGTCGCTCGACGCGAAACTCAGGGCGCTCGGCATCTCCCGCCACGCCGAGTGCATCGTGCTGCATCCTGGCGCGACCGCCGCGTCGCGCCGCTATCCGCCCGAGCGCTTCGGCGAGATCGCGGCACGGCTCGCGCGCGAAACCGGCGCCCCGGTGCTCGTGACCGGCAGCGCCAGCGAGCGGGCGCTAGTCGACACCGTGATGCGCGCGGCCGCGCCCGACAGGCGCGCGCAGCTCTACGACCTGAGCGGTGCGCTGACGCTCGCCGAGCTTGCCGCGCTGCTCGAACGCGCGAGCGTGCTCGTCTCCAACAACAGCGGCCCGGTGCATGTCGCATCCGCGCTCGGCACGCCGGTGGTCGATCTTTACGCGCTGACCAATCCGCAGCACACGCCGTGGCAAACACCGCAACGCGTGCTGTTTCGCGACGTCGAATGTCGCTGGTGCTATCGCAGCGTGTGTCCGCACGGGCATCACGCCTGTTTGCTCGGCGTTCCGACCGACGAGGTCGTGCAGGCGGCACTCGAATTGCGGAGCGCGCATGCGCACACGCCGCGTCGTGGCGGGTCCGAACGCGCCGGCTCGCGACCGGTGTGCGCCGGTCGCGCCGATAGCACCAGCACGCCGTCGCTGGCGGATCAGCCAACGGTCCCCTGAACCCACACTCATTGCGAACGCTATGTACACACTCGGAATCAATGCGGTCTATCACGACAGCGCGGCCGCGCTGCTGCGCGATGGCGTAGTGCTCGCCGCCGCCGAAGACGAACGCTTCACGCACGTCAAGCACGCGAAACGCCCGGTGCCGTTCTCGACCTGGCAACTCCCGTTCGATGCGATCGACTACTGCCTGAGCGCCGCCGGCATCACGCTCGCGGAGATCGATCACGTCGCTTACTCTTACGACCCCACGCTGTTCGGCGGCATGCCGAAGAAGCCCGGCGCGACGATCGAGCTGCCGTTCGATCCGGCCGCCACGCGCCCGGACAATCCGTCCGCGTCGCCGTGGGACCCGCTCTTTTTGAGCTATATCGCCAACGCAAAGGGCCAACTGCTCGACGGTGCGCCGCATCATCTGCGCAAGCGCTTCCAGCGCGTGGACCGCGAACATGGCTTCGCATGGCACTTCGTCGAGCACCATCTCGCGCACGAGGCGAGCGCGTTTCTCGCCGCGCCGTTCGACGACACCGCCGTGCTGACGATGGACGGCCGCGGCGAGGGCGTAACGACCAGCATGGGGCAGTTCGTCGGGGGCGAGTACAAGCGTCTGAAGCAGGTCGAGCTGCCGCACTCGCTCGGGCTGCTTTATGAAGCGGTGACCGACTGGCTCGGCTTCCTGCACTCATCGGACGAGTACAAGGTGATGGCGCTCGCGTCGTTCGGCAAGCCGGCCTACGTCGACGTATTCCGCGAGATCGTCCGCTACCGGCAGGACGGCAGCTATACCGTCGAGGCGCCGCGTCTGACCGAGCGCTTCGGTCACGCGCGCGAACGCGGCGGCCCGCTCGAACAGCGCCACTTCGACATCGCTCATTCGTTGCAGCGCGTGCTCGAGGAAACCGTTCTGGAACTCGCGCACTGGCTGCATCGGCAGACCGGCTTGAGCCGGCTGTGCATGGCCGGCGGCGTCGCGCTGAACTGCGTGATGAACTCGAAGGTGCGCGACGTGGGGCCGTTCAGCGAAGTGTGGGTGCAACCGGCGGCCGGCGACGCCGGCACCGCGCTTGGCGCGGCACTGTGGACCGACTATCGCGAGCGTGCCGCGCGCGGCGAGCGCGAGCGTCACTGGAAGATGGATCACGCGTATCTCGGGCCCGAATACAGCGAAGCGGAAATCGAGCAGTTTCTGCGCTGGTCGAAAGTGCCGTACCGGCGCCTCGACGACATCGCCGGCGAGAGCGCCGATCTGCTCGCGCAAGGCAAGGTGATCGGCTGGTTTCAGGGCCGCACCGAATTCGGGCCGCGCGCGCTCGGTGCGCGCTCGATTCTCGCGTCGCCGGTCGATCCGCGGATGCAGGCGAAGCTCAACGAGATCAAGGATCGCGAGGACTTCCGCCCGGTCGCGCCGGTCGTGATGGAAGAGGAAGCGGACGAATGGTTCGTGAACGGCCAAACCGCGCCGTTCATGCTGTTCGTGTTCGACGTGCGCGCCGACAAGGCCGCGCGTATTCCGGCCGTGCGCCACGTCGATGGCACGGCGCGCGTGCAGACCATCAACCGCGCGCAGCATGCGCTGTACTACGACCTGCTGGCCGCGTTCAAGCAGCGCACGGGCGTGCCGATCCTCGTCAATACGTCGTTCAACACGCGCGGCGAGCCGATGGTGAATTCGCCTCGCGACGCGGTCGAGTCGTTCTGGACTTCGCCGCTCGATGCGCTCGTGATCGGCCCGTTCCTCGTCGACAAGGCGGGGGGCGGCGCATGAACGCGTCGGTCATGTGTCCGGCGCCATTGCATGGCGGCGTGGCCGCGCGCCGCAGCAGCGAGGATGCCGAAGAAACCGGCCGCACGCTGCGCACGCCGTCGCGGCCGGACGTGTCGGTGGTGGTGCCCACCTACCGCCGTCCCGCGATGCTCGCGAACTGCCTCGCCGCGCTGTGCGCGCAGCAGTTCGCGCCGCACCGTTACGAGATCGTGGTCTGCGACGACGGTCCCGACGACGCCACGCGCGCCTGCGTCGAACGATTCGCGCGCGAGCAGGCGCCACGCGGACTGGAGGTGCACTACCTGCCGGTCACGCGCACCCAAGGTCCGGCCGGCGCGCGCAACGCGGGCTGGCAGTTTGCGCGCGCGCCGCTGATCGCCTTCACCGACGACGACACGCTGCCCGACCGGCATTGGCTCACGGCAGGCGTCGCGGCAGTTGCGAACGGCGCCTGCGCTGCCGCCGGCAGGATCGTCGTGCCGCTGCCTGAGCTGCCCGATCTGCCGACCGACTACGAAGCGGACACGAGCGGCCTCGCGCGCGCCGAATTCGCGACCGCGAACGTATTCGTCACGCGCACGGCGCTCGTCGCGACCGGCGGCTTCGACGAACGTTTCACGTCGGCATGGCGCGAGGATTCGGACCTGCAGTTCACGCTGCTGACCGCGGGCGGCCAGATCGTGCGCGCGCGCGACGCGGTGGTCGTGCATCCGGTGCGGCCCGCGCGCTGGGGCGTCAGCATCGCGCAGCAGAAAAAAAGCCAGTTCGATGCGCTGCTCTATCGCAAGCATCCCGAGCTGTTTCGAACCCGGATTCGCTCGCGGCCGCCGCTGCTGTACTACGCGATTCTCGCCGCCGCATTGCTCGCGTTGGGCGGTGCGCTCGCGGGTCAGGCCACGCTCGCGGGCGCGGGTCTGATCGCATGGTGCGGCTTGACCGGCTATTTCTGCGCGCAGCGCCTGCGGGGGCGCAACCACGGCTGGCGCCACGTCGCGGAAATGATGTGGACATCGATCCCGATTCCGTTCCTGTCGATCTACTGGCGGCTCTATGGCGCCATCCGTTTCAAGGTGTTCTTTCCATGACCGTACCCTCGCTGCTGGCGGCGCTCGCGCCGCGCCGTATCGTCGTGTTTCGCGCGCTGCAGCTCGGCGACATGTTGTGCGCGGTGCCCGCGCTGCGCGCGCTGCGCGCGGCCGCGCCGCAGGCGCATATCGCGCTGATCGGACTGCCGTGGGCACGCACGTTCGTCGCCCGCTATGCGACGCTCGTCGACGAGCTGATCGTGTTTCCTGGCGCCGTGGGTTTTCCCGAGCAGCCCGAATCGAACGACGGCTTGCCCGCGTTTTTTGCGCAGATGCGCAAGCGGCGTTTCGATCTGGCGATCCAGCTGCATGGCAGCGGTGGCATCGCCAACGATCTGTTGCACGACCTCGGCGCGCGGGCCGATGCCGGCTTCGTGCAGCCGCACGAGGCGCCGCGCGAAGGCTGCTTCATCGATTGGCCCGACGCGCTGCCCGAACCCGAGCGCTATCTGGCACTGATGAGCGCGCTCGGCGCAGCGGCGCATGACCGGCGTCTGAGCTTCCCGCTCACCGCGCCGGACCTCGACGAGTACAGCGCGCTGCGCGCATCTCACGGCATCGAAGAGGCGCGGCTCGTGCTGCTTCACCCCGGCTCGCAATTGCCGTCGCGCCGCTGGCCCGCCGAACGCTTCGCGGCCGTCGCTGACCGCCTTGCCGCCGACGGCTGGCAGATCGCGATCACCGGCACGGCCGCCGAAGCGCCGCTGACCTGCGCGGTGCTCGGCGCGATGAGCGCACCCGCGTTGCATCTGGCGGGCGCGACCTCGCTCGGCGGGCTCGCGGCGCTGGTAGCGCACGCGCGACTCGTAGTTTGCAACGACACCGGCATCTCGCACATCGCCGCCGCGGTGGCGACCGCGTCGGTCGTGGTCGCATGCGGCAGCGACACCCGCCGCTGGGCGCCGCTCGATCATGCGCGGCATCGCGTGCTGGCGGACTATCCGGCGTGCCGGCCGTGCATGTTCCGCGACTGCCCATACGGCCATCCGTGCGCGCTGAACGTCGGCGTCGACGAGGTCGTCGAGACCGCCCGCGGGCAGCTGGCGCGCACCCCCGGCGCACAGCCGGGCGCGCCCGGCAGCCTGCATGAGGGAACCGTATCGCTGTCTTTCGAGGGTCTGCACCATGTTGCGTAATTGCCGCCGGCTGCGCGTGCTGACCTGGCACGTGCACGGCAACTACATGTACTACCTGAGCCAGACGCCGCACGATTTCTATCTGGTGACGAAGCCCGGTCATCCGCCCGGTTATGCCGGCAAGGTCGGCGTATTGCCGTGGGGCGACAACGTGCACGAGATCGCGCTCGAAGACGTCGCCAATCATGAATTCGACGTGGTGCTGTACCAGCATCGCACGCACTGGGAATACGACCGCGAGCACGTGCTGAGCGCCGCGCAGCAGCGTCTGCCGCGCGTCTACGTCGAGCACGATCCGCCGCAGGAGAACCCGTTCGAGCAATGGCATTGGGTTGATGATCCCGGCACGCTGCTGGTTCACGTCACGCACTTCAACCGCCTGATGTGGGACAGCGGCGTCACGCCGACGCGCGTGATCGAACACGGCGTCGTGGTGCCGGACGGCGTGCGCTATACCGGCGAGCTGGAGCGCGGCATCGTGGTCGTCAATCATCTCGCGCAACGCGGCCGGCGGCTCGGCGCGGACGTCTTCAGCGAAACCCGCACGCGTGTGCCGCTCGATCTCGTCGGCATGGACGCGCAGCGGCTGGACGGGATCGGCGAAATCGGCAATCTCGATCTTGCCGCGTTCAGCGCGCGCTATCGCTTCTTTTTCAATCCGATCCGCTGGACCAGCCTCGGCCTCGCGATCGTCGAGGCGATGACGATCGGCATGCCGATCGTCGGTCTTGCGACCACCGAGCTCGCCACCGTGATCCGCAACGGCGAAAACGGCTTCGTGCATACCGACGTGGACGCGCTCGTCGACGCAATGCTCGGGCTGCTGCGCGACCCCGGCGAAGCGCTGCGGCTCGGCGCAGGCGCACGGCGCACCGCGTTGGAACGTTTTCATATCGAACGCTTCGCGCAGGACTGGCACGACGCGCTGCTGCACGTCACGGCGTAATGCCGCGCTGCGTTTTCAATGTTCATCCGGTCCACCAGAGGGTCACGCACCATGAAAGAACTCACCCGCAAGCGCATTCTGGTCACCGGCGGCGCCGGTTTTCTCGGCTCGCACCTGTGCGAACGGCTGGTCGCGCAGGGACATGACGTGCTCTGTGTCGACAACTTCTATACCGGCACGAAGGACAACATCGCGCATCTGCTCGACTGCGCGAACTTCGAACTGATGCGTCATGACGTGACCTTTCCGCTGTACGTGGAAGTCGACGAGATCTATAACCTCGCGTGCCCCGCCTCGCCGATCCACTACCAGCACGATCCGGTGCAGACCACGAAGACCAGCGTGCACGGCGCGATCAATATGCTCGGGCTCGCCAAGCGCGTAAAAGCGCGGATTTTCCAGGCGTCGACCAGTGAAGTGTATGGCGACGCGCTCGTGCATCCGCAGAAGGAAGACTACTGGGGCCACGTGAATCCGATCGGTCCGCGCTCGTGCTACGACGAAGGCAAGCGCTGCGCGGAAACGCTCTTCATGGACTATCACCGCCAGCATGGCCTGTCGATCCGCATCGCGCGCATCTTCAACACTTACGGCCCGCGCATGCATCCGGCCGATGGCCGCGTGGTGTCGAACTTCATGATGCAGGCGCTGCGCGGCAAACCGCTGACCCTCTATGGCGACGGTACGCAGACGCGTTCGTTCTGCTATGTCGACGACATGATCGACGCCTTCATCCTGTTGATGAACAGCGCCGACGATCCTGGCGGCCCGGTCAATCTCGGCAATCCGCACGAGGTGTCGATGCGCGATATCGCGCAGCGCATCGTCGCGCTGACCGGCTCGGCGTCACCGCTCGAAACGCGGCCGCTGCCGGCCGACGATCCGTGGCATCGGCAGCCGGACATCTCGTTGGCCAAAGCGCTGCTCGGCTGGCAGCCGGGCACGTCGCTCGACGAAGGGCTGCTGCGTACCGCGCGCTATTTCCGCGCGCGGATCGCGGCGAGTCAGCAAACGCCGCCGCATGCGGGCATGGACGGCGCTCAAGCCGCGTCCACTCGCACTCATTGAGCAAGAGGCGCAGCGATGCCCGCGTCGCCGCGCCCCTCGTCACGCGATCACGGCGGCCCCTCGCCGCCCGTCGCGCCATACACCTGCCCCGTCACATAGCTCGCGCGCGACATCGCCAGCGCCACATAAACCGGCGCGATTTCCGCAGGCTGACCCGGACGTCCCATCGGTGTGTCGCCGCCGAATTTTTCGAGGTTCTTCATCGTCTGCCCGCCGCTGACCTGCAACGGCGTCCAGAACGGACCCGGCGCCACCGCGTTCACGCGGATGCCGCGCGAGATCATCTGCTTGGCAAGCGATTTCGTGAAGTTCGCGATCGCGGCCTTCGTCATCGCATAGTCGAGCAGGTTGATCGACGGATTGTAGGCATTCACCGAACTCGTGTTGATGATCGCCGCGCCCGGCGGCATGTGCACAATCGCCGCCTTCGTGATCCAGAACATGCCATACAGATTCGTGCGCAAGGTCCAGTCGAAATCCTCGGTGCTGATGTCGAGGATCGAATCGTGGCTGTGCTGCCGCGCCGCGTTGTTGACGAGGATGTCGAGGCCGCCCATGCTGTTGGCCGCGCGATCGACGGCCTGCTTGCAGAACGCTTCGTCGCGAATGTCGCCAGGTATCGCAACCGCGTTGCGGCCCGCGCCGCGAATCAGCGCCACCACTTCGCGCGCATCCGGCTCCTCGGCGGGCAGATAGATGATCGATACGTCCGCGCCTTCGCGCGCGAACGCGATCGCCGCCGCGCGGCCGATGCCGGAATCGCCGCCGCTGATCAGTGCCTTGCGCCCCGCGAGCAGGCCGCTACCGCGATAGCTCGACTCGCCATGATCGGGGCGCGGTGTCATGCGGCCCGCGAGGCCGGGCCACGGCTGCTGTTGATCCTGAAACGGCGGGTGCGGATACAGGCCGCGAGGATCGCTCAGCGATGCGCTCGCGTCCGGCGCGGCCGGCGCGTTGCCGCCGCTGCTGTCCGGCGCGCCGGGCTCGGCGGCGAGCGCATTGCCCGCGAAGACGGCGGCCAGACCGGCCGCCGCGCTTTGCACTACCTTGCGGCGCGTTTGCGACACGTGGTCCGCCGGCGTGTCGTCGTCCGCTTGCGACTCGCGGCCCGGCGCGCTCGTCGATCGATCGTTGGACATAGGTTTCTCCTTCTTCGACATGCCGACGAACGAGCAAGCCCTATACCGTTCACGACGCTAAAAGCGCACCGGTCGTGCGCATTCAGGACGAACGGATGGTCGACTCGGTGTCGCTCATCAGCGCCGTCATCGGTCCCGCGCTCAACGCGGCCATGATGGTCGCGAGGCGATCCGGCGGGCAATCCAGCAGATCGACGCTCAACGACTCCCGCCCGCCCGCGCAGTTCACGTGCGCGGACCAGCCGCACACCTGCGCATGATGTTCGATCAGGCTTTTCCACACTGCGACGACTCGCAATGATCCCGGGTTTGCATAAACAGTCACACGCTTTACGTTCATGGCTTCACACGGCAGGGTGCCGCGCCTCGGGTTCAAATCTCTGATGTCTTCCTATTGTTGTGTAGTTCAGGTTAGACATGCGACCTTTCAAAGCAAAGCACGCGCTCTGTCCGTAACTGAACTGTTACGGACAGAGGGACGCGCGCCGAGAACCGGCAGCCAATACCTATGCGGCGGTCGTGTCCGCGCGAATGCGCATCACGGTTTGGCGAGACGTGCCGAAGCGCCGCGCGACCTCGCTGATCGACTGTCCCCCGCCGAGCGATTGCAGCACGTGTTGACGCTGCTGCTCGGACAGCGACGGCGGCCTGCCCGTATGCCTGCCGCTCGCGCGCACGGCCGCGAGACTGTCGCGGCTGCGCAGGCTGCGGCACGCGGCATCGAGCCGCACGAGCGCGCGCAGCGCCTTCACCGCCGAGGGCTCGGGACGGCCGGCCAGATCGGTATGGCCGACTTCGACGCAACGCAGCGCGACGCCGGCCTTGCGGCACTGCATCACGGTGGTGAGGATGTCGCGCGCGTTGCAACCGAGCGCGGCCAGTTCCAGCACGACGAGTGTGTCGCGCGGCACGATTCGCCGGATCAGACTCTGCAGCCCGGGGCGCTCGCGCCCCTGCACGTAGGCCGGCAGGTCTTCGACGGTGACGCGGGCGAGCGTGACCATGTAGCCGGCCTTGTCGAGCCGGATCAGCGCCTGTTCGTGCCGAAGCGCATCGTGCGCGCCGAATAGATAGGTGTGTAGTTTTTCCACGTTGCTTTCGTAACCATGATCCGCCGTTCGCGGCGCTATTTCACCGGGGTGTCACCTCGTCGCGTTCACGGCTGCCGCTGGCCGCCCTGATGCGTCGGCGGCGTCTGGTTCTGTTGCTGCTGTCCGCTGTCGCGGCCGGGCTGCACCGGATTGGTCGGCTGACGGTTCGAGTTCTTGTCCGAAGTCATGACATTCTCCTATGTAGGTTGCGGGTGACCGTGGCTGACCACGGCCATCTCGAACGCTTCGCAACGCGCGTTCCCGGTCCCGCGCCGCGCGAGCGATGTCGACGTCGACGTCAGGCCATCGCCACGCTCCATGAACAGGATTGATCCTTGTATGAAATAAATCCATTTTTATTCATACACGGAAAATCCTATCATCGCTTCCAGTTACTTTCTCTGGACGACACACGAAACATGGTCACTACGCACAATCTGGGCTTTCCGCGCATCGGCGCGAACCGCGAACTGAAATTCACGCTCGAAAGATACTGGAAGAACGAGTCATCGCGCGACGAACTGAAGGCCATCGGCGCACAGCTTCGCGAGCGTCATTGGAAAGACCAGGCGGGCCTGGATTTCGCACCCGTTGGCGACTTCGCGTTTTACGACCATGTGCTGGACATGAGCTTCACGCTCGGCAACCTGCCCACGCGTGTGCGCGGCTTCCATGGCGATGTGCTCGACAACTATTTCCGCGTCGCGCGCGGTCGTTCGGCGCAAGGTGCCGAGGATCACAGCGGGTGTTGCGGCGGTGTGGCCGCCGGTGAAATGACGAAGTGGTTCGATACGAACTATCACTATATCGTCCCTGAATTCGACGCGAACACGCAGTTCTCGCTCGATCCGTCGCGGCTGCTCGAACAGCTCAATCAAGCCCGCACGCTGGGCGTCAAAGCGAAGCCGGTCATCATCGGCCCGCTCACCTATCTGTGGCTTGGCAAGGCAAAGGACGACGCCGACAAGCTCGCGCTGCTGCCGCGCCTGCTGCCCGTCTACGCCGCATTGCTCGACTACTTCACGGCCCGAGGGATCGAGTGGATTCAGATCGACGAGCCGGTGCTCGCGACGGAACTCGACGCAACGTGGCGTCAGGCGTTCCGTACCGCGTATGAAGCGCTGTCGGAGCGGCGCGTCAAGCTGCTGCTCGCCACCTATTTCGGCCCGTTGCAGCACAATCTCGAACTCGCGTGCAAGCTGCCGGTCGATGGCCTGCATATCGACGCGATCAATGCCCGCGATGAAATCGCGAAGGCGGTCGCGCAATTGCCTGCGACGTCGGTCGTCTCGGTCGGTGCGATCAATGGCCGCAACATCTGGAAGACCGACCTTGCCGCAGCGCTGGAATGGCTCGAGCCGCTGCATCGCACGCTCGGCGATCGTCTGTGGATTGCACCGTCGTGCTCGTTGCTGCACACCCCGGTCGATCTGAATAGCGAGCAGAAACTCGACGCGGAAATCAAGTCGTGGTTCGCGTTCGCGCTGCAAAAGCTCGATGAACTGACCGTGCTGGCCAGCGCGCTGAACAATGGCCGAGCTTCCGTCGCCGACGCGCTGGCGGCTAACGCGAAGGCCATCGAGAGCCGCCGCACCTCGCCGCGCGTGCACAACCCCGCCGTAAAGGCAGCCATTGCGCGCATCGATGCGTCGCTCGGCAAGCGTGCAAGCGCCTACCCGCAGCGCGCAGAAAAGCAATCCGCGATTCTCGATCTGCCCGCATTCCCGACCACGACGATCGGCTCGTTCCCACAAACTAGCGAAATCCGCCACGCACGCAGCCAGTTCAAGGCAGGCGAACTCGATCAGCCCGGCTACAAGGCAGCGATGGAGCAGGAAATCACGCGCGCCGTGAAGGAGCAGGAAGCGCTCGGCCTCGACGTGCTCGTTCACGGCGAAGCGGAACGTAACGACATGGTCGAATACTTCGGCGAGCAGCTGGACGGCTATGCGTTCAGCGAGTTCGGCTGGGTGCAGTCGTATGGTTCGCGTTGCGTGAAGCCGCCTATCCTGTTCGGCGACATCAGCCGTCCGAAGGCGATGACCGTCGACTGGATCAGCTACGCGCAGTCGCAAACGACGAAGCCCATCAAAGGCATGCTAACCGGCCCTGTCACGATGCTGAACTGGTCGTTCGTGCGTGATGATCAGCCGCGCTCGGTGTCTTGCTACCAGCTCGCCCTGGCGATCCGCGAAGAGGTCCTCGACCTCGAAAAGGCGGGCGCGCGTGTGATCCAGATCGACGAAGCGGCGCTGCGCGAAGGTCTGCCGCTGCGTCGCGCGCAATGGAACGAGTACCTGCAATGGGCGGTGGCATCGTTCCGCATCACGGCAAACGGCGTGCGGGACGAAACGCAGATCCATACGCACATGTGCTATTCCGAGTTCAACGACATCATCGCGTCGATCGCCGACATGGATGCGGACGTGATCACGATCGAAACTTCGCGCTCCGATATCGAGCTGCTCGATGCGTTTGACAACTTCAAATATCCGAACGGGATCGGTCCGGGCGTGTATGACATCCACTCGCCGAACATCCCGAGCCCGGAACAAATGGTGAACCTGATGAAGAAGGCAGCCACGCGCATTCCGGCTGAGCGCCTTTGGGTCAATCCGGACTGCGGGTTGAAGACCCGTGCGTGGTCCGAGGTGATTCCGGCGCTGACCAACATGGTTGCGGCCGCGAAAACCCTGCGCCAGCTTGAATTCGGCCAGCTTTAACTCACGATGCACCGCTGGCAGCGAGCTTGACAAATAGTCTGGCTGCTTCGTTGCCATGGGACAAAGCGCGCAGTGCAAGGGAGAGCGCTAGCTGTGCGTCGTGGGAGGCCGCGCTACGATCCTGATCGAAGAGCTTGACGGCGTGGCGCATATGCTGCGCCGCCTGCATGTGCAGCTCCACGGCCGCCGCATGATGTTTTGCCACGTCCGCGGCACTTGCGGCTGAGCCGGTCGATGAAGGCGTTATTGATGGCGTATTGGCGCTGTGCGCGCCAGCGTCGTGTGCCTGATCGATCGCATGCAACGTGTGGCCATGGGCCATCATCGCCTGATGTGCGGCGTGGGCAAAGTCTTGACCGTCATCGAAATGCCGCGACGCCTCGCGGTGATGTCGCGCGGCCTGCTCGTGATGTGACGCCGCGGCTTCGAGATGAGCTTTCTTGCTGTGCTTCGTGTTCATGCCGGCTCCTGTGCAACTTCAGGATTGACTCGAATGGCGACCGGTTCGAAGACACAGTGGTGGGTCGCAACAAGATCCTAATCTACACGCCCTTGCGTCTTCTGTGGCATTTGCGTGTCGCGGAGAATCGCCGGAGTGGCCTCAAGGGGAATCTTTGGGCCTGATCGTGTACTTCAGCATTCTTTCGCGTGACGCCTCGAGCAGCCGCGTCATCGCAGCGGACGCGGCCTCCGGTTCGCGCGATACGATCCCGCAACGCACCGCGTCATGCAATTCGATATCCTCGCTGGGCCGCGCCGCCTGCCGCAAAAGCATTTCGGACGATACTCGCAGCGCGGCCTTGATCGCGCTGCCAATCGTGATGAACATGCCGTTCTGCGACATCGCGATGATCGCCATATGAAACTCCAGCACCGCTTCGCCCACCGCGCGAATCTCCGACTTCGCCGCTGGCGACGCATACGCGTTCGCCAACTCGCGATACCGGCGCTCGATCAGTTGCAGGTCTTCGTCGCTGCCATGCCGCGCCGCCAGAAAACTCGCGCGAGGCTCGAAGCAAAGGCGCATCTCGAAGATGTCTTCGACGATTTTCGAATCGAACTGCGCATTGAGCCGCCATGCGAGCACATCGCGGTCGAGCAGATTCCAGTCGGAGAACGGCAACACACGTGTGCCGATTTTCGGCGTCACTTCAATCAGGCGCTTGCCGGTGAGCTGTTTGATCGCCTCACGGACAGTCGTACGACTCACGCGGTACTCGCTGCACAATTCGCCTTCGACAGGGAGTAGATCGCCCGGGCCGAATTCGCCCGAGACGATCCTCATGCCGACGATTCTCGCGACTTGTGCCGTCATCGTACCGACGACGGGCTCACGCTCGAACATCACCCCTCCTTCGTAGACGCCCGCCGCGAACGAGCTAGCGCTTTGCCGCCGTCGTGACGATCACGTTCCACGAGCCAGGCTTCAGACGCGCGGTGATTGTCTCTCCGTCGACCAACACGCTGGCGTTGGTTGCGGGCACGACCGTCAACGGGGCTTCGCGCGTGTTCACCGCCTTCATGTTCGCGTGGCGAAGTTCGAGCGCGTGATCGAGCGTGCGCTCCGTGCCGAGTCCACGTAACGCGATGGTCAGATCCATCTCGTCGGTCAGGTGCCGGTTCAACGCGAAGATCGCCGTGGTGCCGGTCGCCCGGTCGTCGACCACGGCGGCGCACAGGTAGGCAATCTCGGGGAAGGTCTCGGCCTCGTAAGTCGGCGATTCGATCACCGGCTTGAGCACGCGGCCATGACCGAACTTCGACGCCTGCGAGAACGGATAGAAGATCGTCTGCCGCCAGGCAGCGCCGCCCGGTTCGGTCATGATCGGGCCGATCACATTGACGAGTTGCGCGAGACAGGCTGTCTTCACCCGGTCGGCGTTGTTCATCATCGTGATCAGCGCGCCGCCCACCACCAGCGCGTCCTCGGCGTTGTAGACCTCTTCGATCAGGCGCGGCGCGCTCGGCCAGCCCGGCTTGCGCAGATCGTTGATCGAGCGGGCCTTGTACCAGACGTTCCATTCGTCGAACGACAGCATGATGCGTTTGGTCGAATGCTTGCGCGCGGCTACGCTGTCCGCGACGGCGACGATCTCCTTGATGAACAGGTCCATCACGTCGATGTTGCCGAAGAACTCCGCAGTCGAGTCGTGACGGTTTTCGAAGTACGTATGCAGCGAGATAAAGTCGACCTGGTCGAAGCAGTGTTCGAGCACGCGGTCTTCCCAAGCGCCGTAAGTCGCCATCTCATGGGTCGACGACCCGCACGCCGCGAGCTGGATGGTGGGATCGACCGCGCGCATCAGCTTGGCCGTTTCGAGCGCGGCGCGGCCGTATTCGTCGGCGGTCTTGCGGCCGATTTGCCATGGCCCGTCCATCTCGTTGCCAAGACACCAGAACTTGATGTCGTGCGGTTTTTCGTAACCATGCTCATGACGCAGGTCCGACAGCGCGGTGCCGCCTGGATGATTGCAATACTCGACGAAGTGCCGTGCTTCGTCCGGTCCGCGCGTGCCGAGGTTGACGCCATACATTGGCTCGATGTCGAGCTCGCGGCACCAGTCGATGAATTCATTGGTGCCGAACTGGTTGGTCTCGACCGAATACCACGCGAGATCAAGGCGCTTCGGCCGCTGCTCTTTCGGACCGACGCCGTCCTCCCAGTTGTAGCCGGACAGAAAGTTGCCACCGGGATAGCGAACGATGGTCGGTCCGAGTTCGCGCGTCAGCTCCATCACGTCTTTCCGATAGCCGCGCGAATCGGCCTCGGGATGGTCCGGCTCATAAATGCCGGTGTAAACGCAGCGGCCCATATGTTCGACGAAGGTGCCGAAGACGCGCCGGTCAAGGTCCGCGACGACGAAATCCCGGTCGACGACAAGGCGGGAAGCAATCATGGTGGTATGTCCTGTGGTGAGATCGGCTAGGCGCGCCGCCCCATGCGGCACGCTGGCTACCAGGTTCGGAGCGGCGCGGCAACTACCTGGACAGCAGCTTGTTGACGCGGTCTTGCGCGTCTTGCTGGACCGCGGCAATCGGCTTGCCGGACGTCAACATATTGCTGGCCTCGCTGCCGACAATCTCCTGAATCGCGAACTGGCGCGGCACCGTGTTCGGCAGCGAATAGCCGGTCGACGAGATTTCCTTGATCGACGCGCGATGCGGCAATGCGTTGAACGCCGCGCTATCGATGACCGACTGGCGCGCCGGCAGATGGCCAGTGCGTGCCCAGTCGGCGTCGTGGTCGTAGAGGAACTTGAGGAACACGAACGCAGCGTGGCGAGTCTTGTCATCCTTCGCGCCGCCCTTGAGCATGACCCATGAATGGCCGTCGGCCCACACGGCTTTCCTCTGGAACAGATTCGGAAACGGCACGACTTCATAGCCGTTGTTGGCCAGCGGCGAGTCCGTCTTTTTCGACAGGTTGGTCATGTCCTCGATCACCCACGTCCCGCAAATCAGCACGCCGGCCTTGCCGTTCATGAACGCCTGGTTGGATGCGCCATAGTCGAGGTTCGGCGTAATGTCGCCCGCCTTCATCAGCCCGTCCAGCAGTTGCAGCGCGTTGGTCACGGGCTTGCCGTGCAGATCGATCTGGGTCGAGCCCGACGGAAACAGCGTGCCGTTCTGCTGATAGACCATCGTGTACAGCGAGCGCGTCTGCGCGGCGGTTTCGTTCGCAATCGGCATCGCGAAGTACGGCAGACCGGTTTTGTCCTTGAACTGCTTCGCCTGTTTGAGCAGTTCGTCAGGCGTGGTCGGCAGGATCGGCTTGCCGCCCGCGTCGACCAGACCCGCCTTTTTGAACAGGTTGACGTTGATGTGCCAGAGCCACGAATGTGTATCGAACGGCAGTGCGTACGTCTTGTCGCCGAACGTGACGCCACGGTGCGCGTGAGCCGTGAAGTCCTTGGTATCGACACCGACTGCTTTGAAACCGTCGTCGAGCGGTTCGACGAGCTTGCGCTTCACATAGTCGCCGAGCACGGCTTCGTGCATGACCGAGATCGTCGGCACGTCGTGACTCAGAATGCGCGCATCGATCTGCGTATAGTAAGGATTCCATTCGATGATCTGCGGCTTGACGACGATGTCTTCCTTGTTCGTCGCATTGAACTGGTTGACCAGTGTCGTGATGATTCCGCATTCGCCCGCGGCTTTGTTCACATCGTTCACGTTGCCGTATTCAGCGTCGCAGGCGCCAAAAAAACGCGACAGCGTAATCTCGGTTTTGGCCTGCGCTGGCGCCGTGAGGCCGGCCGCCAGACTCAGCAACGCGAGCGAAAGCGCACCGCGCACGAGCGATCTCTTCATGATTGTCTCCGGTGTCGATGGGAGTTAGCGCTTCAGCACTTACTCTGGTCTCATAGCGCTAGCTTCAATCCCATCAATGGTGGTTGATAAATGAGCCGCGTATTTCCGATCGACACCGCGCGGCTTCGGGTTGGTCAACGTCGTCAGCGGTTCTGCTTTATCCAAGGTCTCTACTGGCGGGAACATCGGCATGCAAGCGGTTTAGCGCACCGTGGTGCCAGCCACGGCCGCCACGATGTACTTCTGGAAAAACAGATACAGCACGAAGATCGGCAGGCCGGCGAACACGGCTTGCGCCATCAGGTAGCCGATGCCTTCGGACTGTGCGAAGTTGCCTTGCGTCGACGCGAGGCCAATGGTCAGCGTGTACATCTCCGGCTTCGATGCCGACACGAGCGGCCACAGGTAGTCGTTCCACGCGCTGAGGAAAGTGAAGATCGCGAGCGTCGCCTGCGCCGGAATCGACAGCGGCAACACGATGCGCCAGAACACCTTGAAGCGCGACGCGTTGTCGAGCAACGCCGCTTCCTCGATATCCACGGGCACCGCCTTGAAGTACTGCGTCATCAGGTACACGCCGAACGGCGAAGCAAGCCGCGGCATGATCAGCGCGCCATAGGTGTTGTGCCAGTCGAGCGACGCGAAGATGCTATGCAGCGGAACCACGAGCGCCTGCTCGGGAACCGCGAGCCCGGCCAGACAGATCACGTACAGCCAGCGCTTGCCCGGAAATGTCGTGCGCGCAAAGCCGTAACCCGCGAGCGACGCGATGACGAGCGTCAGGAACGTCTGCCCCAGCGCGACGATCACGCTATTGATCAGCCAACCGCCGACCGCCGAAGTCCCGATGATGCTGGTGTAGTTCTGCAGCGTGAACGGCGGCGAGAACAACACATCGGTATGTTGCTGGAGGAACGCGTTCGGTTTGAACGACAGCGCGAACACCCAGACCAGCGGCGCGATCCAGATGAGCGCGAGCAGCACGACGGCGCCGAGCATCACGCGCTCGCCGAGACGGCCGGCCAGCGCGCCGCGCGAACGTTGGTGGCCCGAAGGACTCGGGGCGGGCTTGAGCGCGGCGGTACTCATGCGGAGTCCTTTCTGCGTACGATCCATGCCTGCACGGCGATGCCCAGCAGCATCAACGCGAACAGCACCTGGGCCGCGGCGGCCGAATAGCCGAACAACCATTGGCGGAAGCCGGATTCGTAAATGAACTGGACGAGCGGCCGCGACGCGTTGTTCGGACCACCGTCGGTCAGCAGTTGCGCCTGACCGAACAACTGGAACTGGAACACCGCCTCGATTACCGCGACCAGCGCGACGGTACGCCCGATCGACGGCAACGTGATCGACGCGAACGTGCGCCAGCGGGTTGCGTTATCGAGCGCGGCTGCTTCGTAGAGCTCCTGTGGGATCTGCTGAAGTGCGGCAAGGAACAGCATCATCGGCAGGCCGACGATCCACCATACGGTGACGACCGCGATCATCGGCAACGCCGTGGCTTCATGGACGAGCGGCACGTACTCGGGAAGGTTCAGCGCATGGCTCAGGTCGGCAAGCAGCCCATGGCCCGGCATCAGCACGAGTTTCCAGACCAGCGTGACGATCGTGACCGACAGCACCGACGAACCGAAGAAGATCGCACGCAGCGCGGCGCAGAACCGGCCAGGCCGGTTGAGCACGAGCGCGAGCGCGAGACCCAGCGCGACGAACATCGGCACGGTCATCAGCACGAAGTAGCACGTGTTGCGTACAGCCCCGCGAAAGATGGGATCGGATGCGAGGTCCAGGTAATTCTTGATGCCGATAAACTCGCTCGTGCCTGCGAGCAGGTCGACGTTCTGCAAGCTCAGCCACCAGCCGTAAGCGAGCGGCACCACCAGCAGCAGCACGTAGACGATCACGAACGGCAACACGAACAGTCCGTTCGACCAGGACGCGAGGGGATAGTTGAAACGGCGTTGCCGCGCCTTCGGCAAGTCGGCCGTCAGCGAACGCTCAGCCGCCATGGTGTGCCATCCCGCTTGCGTCGAACAGATGCAGATGGGCGGCGTCGATGCTCATACGGATCAGGTCGCCGGCCTGCAATTCGTACTCGCGCGGAATTTCGATCACGACCAGTTGATTGCTCGCGAGGCTCACGTGCGCGAGCGAGCGATCGCCGAGTCGCTCGATGAATTCGGCGCGGCCGGTGAGAGCACCATCTGGGTCGATCACTACGTGCTCGGCGCGAACGCCGAGCGTGAGTTGGCCAGGCGGCAAGCTCCCGGCCGCGATCGTAGTCGGAATGACGACGTTGTCGACCGGCAAGCGGATCAGCAAACGGCCGCCGTTTTCGCCGGCCGGTTCGACGTCGATAAAGTTCATTGCCGGCGCGCCGATAAAGCCCGCGACAAAGCGCGTGGCCGGATGCCGGTAGATCTCGAGCGGCGCGCCGATCTGTTCGATGCGGCCGCGGTTCATTACGACGATCCGTGTCGCAAGCGTCATTGCTTCGATCTGATCGTGGGTCACGAAGATCATCGTTGAGCTGAGGCGGCGATGGATTCGCGCGAGTTCGACCCGGGTGCGAGTGCGCAGCGACGCATCGAGGTTCGACAGCGGCTCGTCGAACAGGAACGCTTCCGGTTCCTTGACCACTGCGCGGCCGATTGCGACGCGCTGGCGCTGACCGCCCGACAGTTGGGCGGGACGACGCTTGAGCAGCGCATCGAGTTCGAGCATGCGGGCGGCTTCGGTGATGCGCCGTTCGATCTCGCTGGCGGCCACGCCGGTATTTCGCAGTCCGAACGCCATATTGTCGTAGACCGTCATATGCGGATAGAGCGCGTAGTGCTGGAACACCATCGCGACATCGCGCCTGGCCGGCGGCAAGTCGGTGACCTCCCGGCCACCGATGCTGATCTGCCCTTCGCTGACGCCTTCGAGCCCGGCAATCATTCGCAGCAGCGTCGACTTACCGCAACCGGACGGACCCAAAAAGACGAGGAACTCGCCTTCGTGGATATGGAGGTCGAGACCCGCGATCACTTCCGTGTCGCCATATCGCTTTGTCACGCCGTTGAGCTGAATGCCCGTCACCGCGCCTCCTTGGGTTATGTCCCGGAACTACTGTCTCTGTCTACTTTGATATTATGAAAATATACTAATGTCGCCTCGCTCTACGCGTCCAATCCCGGTTTCGATATCGAGGTATTCGGATTCCGATATCGGCGCATGCGTATTGCATTGCTCTGCGGACGCGATATTCGCGCTTGGTGCACGCCGGCATTGGCTAAGCGGGTAAGCGCTCGATCCGCAGCGTCGCAAATTGTGTGGACGCGCGAAACCGTCGGCTGCTAGCGAACGGGACACGATGTATGAGGCGGCGGCTTGCGCCGATACTCGTATGTCAGGGGCAAGTTGCAGTTCGCATTGATTCCTCTCGGGTTTTCTCAAGCGTGCCCGGCAACGGCTGAAGGCCTTTCGACACGCGTCGCTTTTTTCCGAATCTTTTGTTCACGCCCCCCATCATGCTCGAACGCTTTCACCTCACCCTGATCCGCGAAGTGGACCGCCAGGGCTCGCTCACGGCGGCGGCCGGTGCGCTGCATCTGACGCAATCCGCGTTGAGCCATACCGTCAAGAAGCTCGAGCAGCAACTCGGCACGCAGGTGTGGGAACGCGATGGCCGTAACCTGCGCCTCACGCAGGCGGGCCAATATCTGCTCTCGCTCGCCGACCGGCTGCTGCCGCAATTCGAGCACGCCGAAGCGCGCATGAAGCAATACGCGAACGGCGAGCGCGGCACGCTGCGCATCGGCATGGAATGTCATCCGTGCTATCAGTGGCTGCTCAAGGTCGTGTCGCCGTATCTCGCGCGCTGGCCCGATGTCGACGTCGACGTGAAGCAGCGCTTCCAGTTCGGCGGGATCGGCGCGCTGTTCGGCTACGACATCGACGTGCTCGTCACGCCCGATCCGCTGCAGCGGCCCGGCCTGCGCTTCGACCCCGTGTTCGATTACGAGCAGGTGCTCGTGGTGGCCGACGGGCATCGGCTCGCCAACGCGCGCTACGTGCGGCCCGAGCAGCTCGTCGATGAAACGCTGATCACCTATCCGGTCGACACCGACCGCCTCGACATCTACAACCTGTTTCTGCGCCCCGCCAACGTCGCACCACGCCGTCACAAGACGATCGAGACCACCGACATCATGCTGCAGATGGTCGCGAGCAATCGCGGCGTGGCCGCGCTGCCGCGCTGGCTCGCCGAGGAATACGCGGACCGGATGCCGGTGGTCAGCGTCAAGCTCGGCAAGACCGGCATCGCCAAGCAGATTTTTCTCGGCACGCGCGAAGCGGATGCGTCGCTCGACTATCTGCATTCGTTCGTCGAGTTCGCGCGCAAGTCGGGCTGGAAGAACTCGACGCCGCGGCGCTGAACGCGCACGAATGGCGCAAGCAGCGACGCGCACGGCCGGTGTTGCACGCGATTCGATGCGGTGCCTCTTTAGATCACACCGTGCGGCGCGTGAGCATCGAGCGTATTTCGCCGATCGCGCGCGCCGGATTCAATCCCTTCGGGCACACGTCGACGCAGTTCATGATCGTGCGGCAACGAAACAGCCGGTACGCGTCTTCGAGATTGGTGAGTCGCGCGGCCGTGTCGTTGTCGCGCGAGTCCGCGATGAACCGGTAGGCCTGCAACAGGCCCGCCGGACCGACGAACTTGTCGGGGTTCCACCAGAAGCTCGGGCACGACGACGAGCAGCACGCGCACAGAATGCATTCGTACAGTCCGTCGAGCTGATCGCGCTCCTCCGGCGACTGCAGGCGCTCGCGCTCGGGCGGCGGATCGTCGTTGACGAGCCACGGCTTGATCGAATGGTACTGGTTGAAAAACGGCGTCATGTCGACGATCAGATCGCGAATCACCGGCAAGCCCGGCAATGGACGCAGCACGATGTGCTGCGGCAGCTCCTTCATGTTGGTCAGACATGCAAGCCCGTTCTTGCCGTTGATGTTCATCGCATCCGAGCCGCAGATGCCCTCGCGGCACGAGCGGCGATAGGCCAGCGACTCGTCCATTGTCTTGATCGTGGCGAGCACGTCGAGCAACATGCGCTCGTCACCGCCTAGTTCGACCTTGTATTGCTGCAGCCGCGGGCTCGCATCGGCGTCGGGGTCGTAGCGGTAGATATCGACAGTTCGAAGATCGGCCATGGTCACTCCGATGACGGCGCGCAGGTACGCGCCAGATTGCGCCGCGAGCACATGTTCATCACCGCGTGCTCGCCGAGACCCGCACCGGAATCGACTTCGCGCCCGGTACCTTGCTCTCCTTCGCGCAGTGCCACAGCGGCAGCAGCGGATTGCATTCCGGGTAATAGCCGCCGATGCATCCCTGCGGCACGTCGAACGGCACGACGCTCAGCCCGTCGACGCGGCGCTCGACGCCATCGTCCGCGATGGTCTCGAGAGCGATGCGCTCGCCGTGCGCGAGTCCGCGTTTCTCCATGTCGGCCGGATTCATCAGGATCACCATGCGCGTGCCCTTGATGCCTCTGAAGCGATCGTCGAGGCCATAAATGGTCGTATTGAACTGGCTGTCGCTGCGCAGGGTCATCAACCGCAGAGAATCGGGTTCGCGCGTCGGCATGTCCGGGTCTTCGCCAATCGAAGTGGGCACCATGAATTCAGCCTTGCCGCTTTTGGTTTTCCACTTGCGCTCGCGCGCCGGCAGCGGCCGTATCACGCCGCCAGGTTTCCACATGCGCGCCTCGAAATCATCGAACATCTCGGGCCACGTCTTCGACATTTCCAGGCGCACGCGCGAATAGTCGTCGCGCCATGCGTCCCAGTCGACGCTCGAGCGCTCGCCGAGCGTCGCCTTCGCAATGCCCGCGACGATGAACGGCTCCGAGCGTATCGTCGGCGCCGCGGGTTCGACCACGCCATGCGAGCCGTGAAAGTGCGCGGTGCTGTCTTCCATCGACACCGCCTGCGCGCCGCCCGCCTGCCGGTCGATCTCGATGCGGCTCAGGCACGGCAGCAGATAGGCGCGCTGGCCGTGCACCAGGTGGCTGCGATTGAGCTTGGTCGCCACGTTGACGGTCAGCCCGAGCGAGGCCCACGCCGGCTCGGTGCGCAGCCGGTCGGGCACCGAGCGTACGAGGTTGCCGCCGAGATTGATCATCGCGCTGACCTTGCCGTCGAGCATCGCCTCGAAGGCTTCGACGATATTCATGCCTTTCTCGCGCGGCGGCTCGAACGAAAACTGTTTGGCCAGCTGGTCGAGCGGCGCGAGCTCCGGCTTTTCGGTGATGCCGACCGTGCGCTGACCCTGCACGTTCGAATGTCCGCGCACCGGCGACGGGCCCGCGCCCGGCTTGCCGACGTTGCCGCGCAGCATCAGCAGATTGCACAGCATGCGCACGTTCTGCACCCCCATCCGATGCTGCGTGAGACCCATGCCGTAGTGGATCATCACCGCGTTCGCTTTCATGTATTCGTCGGCGGCCGCCTCGAGCGCTACGCGCGGTAAGCCGCTCACGCGCTCGATGTCGTCCCAGCTCGCGGCGCGCGCGTACTGCGCGAATTCCTCGTAGCCGTTGGTATGTTCGCGAATGAAATCGATGTCGACGACGCGTGCGCCGCCGGTGCTCACCGCGCGATCGTCCGCTTCGATGACGAGCTTGCAGATGCCGAGGATCGCAGCGGTATCGCCGCCCGTCTTCACCTGGTGATATTGCGTGCTGATCTGCGTATCGGTGGGTGTGAGCATGTCCACCGGCGACTGCGGGTTCGCGAAATGCAGCAGCCCCGGCTCGCGCAGCGGATTGAATGTGATGATCGGCACGCCGCGTTTGCGCGCGTCCTGCAATTGATGCAGCATGCGCGGGCTATTCGTGCCGACGTTCTGGCCGAAGAAAAACATCAGGTCGGTCTTCTCGAAATCGTCGAGCGAGACCGTGCCGACGCCCACCCCGATCGCCTCCTTGAGCCCGACGCTGGTGCTTTCGTGGCACATGTTCGAGCTGTCGGGCAGATTGTTGGTGCCGTACATGCGCGCGAAAAGCTGCAACATGTACGAGGTTTCGAGCGACGCGCGGCCCGACGTGTAGAACACCACGCTGGCCGGGTCCAGCGTGCGCAGTTCGGCGCCGATCGCATCGAACGCTTGCTGCCAAGGCACCGGCACGTAGCGGTCGGTGGCCGGGTCGTAGCGCAGCGGCTCGGTCAGCCGCCCCGCTTCCTCGAGGTCGTGGTCGTGCCATTTCGCGAGCTCGCTGACCGTGTGGACCTCGAAGAAATCGGGCGTGACGCGTTTGGCCGTGAGGTCCCACGCGGTGGCCTTCGCGCCGCTCTCGCAGAACTCGAACGTATGCGGATCGGCCGGCTTCGCCCACGAACAGCTGACGCACATGAAGCCGTCGGGCTTGTTCTGATGCATCAGGACCCGGCTATCTTTCAGCGGGGCTTTTTCCTGCAGCAGGATCGTCGCAACCGCCTTGAGCGACCCCCATCCGCCCGATGCGTACGGATACGCATCGCTTTTGTCTTCTTTGCTCATCAGTCCACCCGTTTGGCCATGAATGTCACGTCACGAGGTCACAGCATGTGCCGTTCCCGGCCACGGCACCTCGCCGCGGTATGGGGTTTGCTGCGCCGCGGGCTTACTCGCCGCGCCGCACGCCAACCGCCAACCTTCATGACCGACCCCACCACCACGCGCGACACGTCCACCCGGCTGAACGCGATGCGCAAGACGCTGCGTGAGGTGTTCGGGATCAGCCGGCTGCGCCCCGGCCAACGGGAGATCATCCGTAGCGTGCTCGAACGGCGCGATACGCTTGCCGTGATGCCCACCGGCGCGGGCAAATCGCTGTGCTATCAGTTGCCGGCGTTGCATCTCGACGGCTGGACGCTCGTCGTGTCGCCGCTGATCGCGCTGATGAAAGACCAGTTCGACAAACTGCGCGAGGCCGGCATCGACGCCTGGCGGATCAATAGCACCGTGCCGGCCACCGAACTGCGCGAGAGTTACGAAGCGTTGCGCGGCGCGCGCCGCGGCATCGTGTTCGTGACGCCCGAGCAACTCACGCGCCAGGACCTGATCGACGCCTTGCACGCGGGTTCGCAGCGCATTGAACTCGTCGTCGTCGACGAAGCGCATTGCGTGTCGCAGTGGGGGCACGACTTTCGCCCGGCATTCCTGCGCATCGTCGATGCCGTCAAGGCGCTCGGCAAGCCGCCCATTCTCGCGCTGACCGCGACCGCGACGGCCGACATCCGCGACGACATCGTGCGTTCGCTCGGCCTTCGCGAGCCGCGCATCGTGAACACCGGCGTGTATCGCGACAATCTTCACTATCGTGTCACGCAGGTATCGGTCGCGGGCGGGCGCCTGCGGGCGTCGACGCGCGCGAAAGAGGCAAAGACGGCCGCGTTGCGCACGCTGCTCGCAAGCGAGACCGGCCGAGGCATTATCTATACGGCGACCGTGCGCGAAGCCGAACACGTGGCGGCGACGGTGCGCGGCTGGGACGTTGCGGCGGCCTGCTATCACGGCCGGATGTCTGCGCGCGAACGGCACGACGCGCAGGAGCGCTTCGTGTCGGGCGACGTTCGCGTGATGATCTCGACCAACGCATTCGGCATGGGCGTCGATATCCCCGATATCCGTTTCGTCGTCCATTACCAGATGCCGGGCAGCATCGATGCCTACTACCAGGAAAGCGGACGCGCGGGGCGAGACGGCAAAGCCGCGCGCTGCGAGCTACTGTTCGATCTGAACGATCGGCGCGTGCAGCAGTTTCTCGCGCTGGGCCGCTATCCCGATGCCGCGCTGCTGCGCCGCATCTGCGACGCGCTCGCGCAGCGCACGGAATCGCCCGGTCCCGGCCTGACGGCGCGCGAGCTGCTCGACGCGGTGCCGGACGTCGGCCGCAACAAGCTCGCCGTCGCGCTGAAGATGCTGACCGACTCGCGGCACGTGTCGCGCGACCGGCTGCAGCGGTATCGGTTACGCGAGGCTGGCGGCGACCATGGCCGCGACAGCGGTGAGGACAGTGCGATCGAAGCCGCGGTGGAGCGCTACGCGCAGCTCGCGACGCGCGATCGCGACGCACTCCAGCAGATGATCGACTACGCGCAAACCGGCGGTTGCCGATGGCGCGTGATGCTCGAATATTTCGGCGATGCACAGGGTTTCGAACGCTGCGGCACCTGCGACAACTGCCTGAATCCGCTGGAGGCAACGCTCGAAGCGCAACGCACCGCACCCGACGATAAAAAGCCGCCGCGTCGCGCCGGCAGGAAGCCGCGCTTCGGCCGCGGCGACGCTGTGCGGGTGCGCAAATACGGCTCGGGCCATGTGGTGTTTTCAACGGATGAACAGGTTGCGGTGCTGTTTCCCGACGGCACGACCCGCACGTTCATGGCGCGCTTCGTGAAGGCCGAAATCGCGTGATGCGCGGCATCGTTCGCGCGGACAGAGGTATCCTGCTTCTCGCGCATACGTCTGTCCGCGATCACGGGCGAGCGTTGATGCGCCCGAACCGGAGCCCAGCCATGAAAACGCCCGAGTACGAAAGCGGTTCACCGTGGTATCAGTCGTCCATCCGCGCGATGCTGCGCCGAGCCGTCCCATCGGGTCTGTCGGCCGGCTGCCTGTCCGCGGCGACCGCCGCGGCGGCATCCGCAGACACCTCGGGCAGCCCGCTCGCGCCGATCAATGCCGTTACCCACTGCTTGTGGCCGCAACGCGCGCTGCATGAACGCGGCTTCAGCCTCCGTCACACGGTGACCGGCTTCGCAATCCATCAGGCGGCTGCGATCTTCTGGGCCACGATGTTCGAGGCGCTCGTCGACCGAATGGCCGGCCCCGCCCCGTCGAGACGGCCGGGCGCCACTGCGCTCGCCGCGGCCGCGACCGTGGCGAGCGCATATGTGGTCGACTACAAGGTCGTGCCGGAGCGGCTCACGCCGGGTTTCGAGGCGCACCTGTCGCGCCGCTCGCTCGCCAACGTCTACGTGGCGCTCGGCGCGGGCCTGCTCGCAGCCGCGCTGCTGCGGCGGCCGGATCGATGAAAAGCGCGCGAGCAAAAAAAGAGCGACCCGCCTTCAACCGGCATGGTCGCCGCAAGCGCACCCGCACCGCATCCTGTCCGACAGGCCCGCGCGCCGGACCGTTTTACACGCGAGGTGCGGCTCGCACCGTCATTGGCCGCCCTTTTCCTGCGACGGCTTCACTTCGGACAGATCTTTTTCCTTGACCTCGGCCTGGCGCACGCTCGTGCCGTCCTCGCCCGTTTCGGAAATGTCCGTTTCAAATGTGCCTTCGTTGCCTGCGCCGCTTTCATCGGCGTTGCCGGTTTTCGGCGTGTTCGGCTGCTGTTGCTGGCTTGCCATGATTCGCTCCTTGCAGTGTCACGCGGCGCGTGATGCCGCGCGCGTGTACACCGCTCAGCATGGACGATGCCCGGGCAAGCGCAAGACGTGAACGACGCGCGAACCACCGCGTGTTCTCGCAAGCTTCCCTCATTCCGCGAACAGATCCGGGCCGAATACCTCGTAGTGAATCTTCGACTCGTGAATGTCCATGTTTTTCAGTGCGTCGTGCTGCAGCCGCATGAAAGGAACGGGACCGCAGATGTAGTAGTCGGCGTCGGGCAGCAGAATCTCGTCGCGCAACGTGTCGAGGTCGATGAAACCCGCGTAATCGTAGTCTCGGCCCTGCACGTCGGTGCCGAGCGGCGTGTCGTAGAACACGATGGCGCGGAAATTCGGCTGGGTGGCGACGGTCTGCTGCAGACGATCGCGCATCGCGTGCACCGCGCCGTTGCGCGCACCGTGAATGAACACCACGCGCCGCTGCGGGTCCTGAATCGCGCGCTTCAACATGCTGACCATCGGCGTGAGACCGACGCCGCCGCTGATCAGCACGATCGGCGTCTTCGCATGCACATCGATGTAGAACGTGCCGTACGGTGCCGCCAATCTCACTTCGTCGCCGACGTTGACGTGATCGTGCAGCAGCGAGGACACATAGCCCGGCGGGCGGCCGGCCTCGCCGCTCTCGCGCTTGACGGAGATCCGATAGGTATGGCCGTTCGGCACGTCGGACAAACTGTATTGGCGGATCTGCTGCAGGCCGAGCGCGGGCACGTCGACGGCAATGCCGATGTACTGGCCCGGCTCGAAGTTGGCGACTGGCTGTCCGTCCTTCGGTTCGAGAACGAACGACGTGATGACGCTGCTCTCGGGCCGCTTCTCCTTGACGACGAACGTGCGCCATCCGGTCCAGCCGCCGAGCTGCGCCCCGCGCGTCTCGCGCAATTCCGATTCCATGCCCATCAGCACGTCCGCGAGATTGCCGTAGGCCTGCGCCCACGCGGAGATGATGTCGTCGGTCGCGGCCTCGCCGAGCACATCCCTGATCGCGCCAAGCAGATGTTCGCCGACGATCGGGTAGTGCTCTGCTTTCACGTCGAGACTCGCGTGTTTATTGGCGATATTGCGCAGCACCGCGGCGAGACTGCCCGGATCCTCGATGTTCTCGGCGTACGCGTAGACGGCTCGGGCGAGCGCTTCCTGCTGCTGTCCCTGCTCCTGGTGCGTCATATTGAACACGTTCGTCAGCTCGGGATGCGCATCGAAGAGCCGCCTGTAAAAGCGTTGAATGATCGTATAGCCGTGGGCGGCCAGAACCGGGGCCGTGGCCTTGACGATGTCCTTGGTTTTCTGCGTCAGCATTTCTTTTCTCCTGCGTGGCAATTGCCCGCCGCTTCTAGCCTATCCGGGCGACCATGCTCCTCCAACCGCTGCCGGCTGTCCATATGCCAACGGCCGCGGACAGGCACTCGACGATGCGCGCGCCGCGCGAGGCAGGCAACGTCGGCCGCCCTGCACGCCATCGCCGGTTCGCTAACGAGGCGATCCTGGCGGGCCGGGAACGCGGCGTGCGCGACGGTCGGCGTGCCGCTCGCGACGAACGGCGCTCCGCCCGCGTGGCATGGCGGATGGACGACCCACGGTATCCGACTCCAATGGAGGTCACGATGTTTATGCACAACAAACGGCTGCAATACACGGTTCGCGTCGGCACGACCAATCCCGGTCTTGCGAATCTGATGCTGGAGCAGTTCGGCGGTCCGCAAGGCGAACTGGCGGCCGCGATGCGCTACTTCACGCAGGCAGTTGCGGAAGAAGATCCGGGCCGCAAGGACATGCTGTTCGATATCGCGACTGAAGAGCTGAGCCATCTCGAGATCATCGGCTCGATCGTCGCGATGTTGAACCGCGGCGCAAAAGGGGAGCTTGCCGAAGCGGTCGAGCAGCATGCCGAGCTTTACCGCAGGCTGAACGGCGCGGGCAACGACAGTCACGTTACCCAAGTGCTGTATGGCGGCGGGCCGCCGCTGACGAACTCGGGCGGCGTGCCGTGGAGTGCCGCGTACATCGATACGATCGGCGAGCCGACCGCGGACCTGCGCTCGAACATCGCCGCCGAAGCGCGCGCGAAGATCATCTATGAGCGGCTGATCAACGTTACCGACGATGCGGGCGTGCGCGAGGCGCTCGGCTTTCTGATGACCCGCGAAGTCGCGCATCAGAAGTCGTTCGAGAAGGCGCTGTATGCGATCACGCCGAATTTCCCGCCGGGCAAGCTGCCGCCGAACCAGCAATTCGCGAGCGTCTATTACAAGATGTCGCACGACGGCGCGGCGGTCAATGCACCGTGGAACAGCGGCACCGGTCTCACGATACAAACCGGTGAACCGGCGGTGGATGGCGGCGACGGCAGCGCGTCGGTCGGCCTCGAAGCGCAACAGGAATCCGCGGTCACGGCGATGGCCGGGCGTCTGCGCTCGGACCCGTCGAGCGATCCGACCACCGGGGCCGAATTGGGCAGCGAAGTCCCGCGCAGCAACGACGCCGGGTGAACGCGCCCGCGCGGGCTTGCCAAAGTGCATCGGATGACCGCCCCGCAGGACGATGTCATCGATCGCTCTGTGTAGACTCGCACGCCAGCGTCGCCTAGGCGCTGGCGTGCGTTTCGTCAGGGTCCGAAAAACGTGTTGCAGAACTTGCCCGCCACATTGCATGTCTGTTGACCCGAAAGCTGCGCATCGTTGCGCCGGGCTCCAGTGGCGCACGCGGCCGTCGCGGCGACCGCGAGTGTCATGATCAACGTTCTGCGCAGCGCCGCCGGGCGGTTGCGCTTGCGATTACGACTCGCGGAATCTCCGTGCTTCGGTGCATCGGCGGGATGCGAGCAGTTTTGTCGGTGGTCAGGCATTTCGCGCCTCCTTCGGCCGTGATCCTCGTCGATCGATCGCGTACGCATTCCGCTAAATGCAACGACCGTGCCCGCAGGGCTGTCCGCAACGCGACAGTTTCGGACACCAGGCGCGATATTTTTTTGGCGAACGGCCGGCGTATGCTGATTCCGGGGGGTTTTGGACTGATGCCAATAGCTTGAAGCGAAACTGACGCACATCGGCGCGATGGTCCCGGGCCGCCAACAATTCGTTCGACGCGACCATCTCGGGAACGATCACCACTCACGCGGCGAAGGGGAAATGATGATGCGGACCTACGAATACCACGGGTTCACGATCGAGGTGACCGTCGAGGCGGACTTCACGTTGCGCCCCGCCGAGCGCGCGGCGGTACACCCGCACTACGCGGCGGTGGTTCGCGTCTACCAGGCCGGTAATGCGATCGCGACGTTCTCGCCGCTGCGCTTCGATATTGCCGGCGGCCGGCCGTTCGACACCGAAGCCGATGCGTTGATGGCCGGATATAGCGCGGCGCGCAGGATCGTGGACGACCTGTTCGCCCGCGCGGCCGATGCCGCGGACTCCGCGTTGAACACCCTGACGGGCAGCAAAGCGCTCCGCTAGCGGGTGCCGGCGTCGGTTGAGCGATTGCTGGGCAGCGGGAATGGCGCATGCGGTATCCGCGAGCACCCTTCCCCTGGAGAACCGCCATGTCCAATGACGCCTCATCGCTGTCGCCGTCGATCACGTCGATGATCCGCCTCGACCATATGCACGTGCTGGCCGCTTCGCACCGATACCATGCGTCCACGCCGTGGTGGCGCAAACGCGCGATCGTGAACGGCGTGTGCGACGCGCTCGAAATCCACGCGCAGCTCGAGGAAGAAATTTTCTACCCGGCGCTCGACCGCGCGATCGGCAATGACGAAACACTGAGCAAGAGCCGTCCCGAACACGACGAGATGCGCGCGACGATCGCGAAGCTGCGCGGGATGGGCCCTGAAAACGCTGCCTACGACGGCCTCTTTTATCAACTGATCCGCGAAGTCGCTCATCATGTCGCCGATGAGGAAACCATCCTGCTGCCCGACGCCGAGCGCGTGCTGAAGAACGATCTGCAGTCGCTCGGCGCCGCGATGACGCGCCGCCGGATGCAGCTGCTCGGCGAGCGTCCGATGGACATCGCGGTGAATGCCGCCGGCACGTTTCCGATCGCCACACTGCTGCTGGGATCGACTTTGGTGCTCGCGCTGCGGCATTGCCTGCCGAGGTCGCGTCGCGTGGCGCGGGCGCGGCGTTGACGGGCGTGCGCATTCAGGAATGACTGGCGTGGCCGCGTTTTGGAGCGGCCGGTTGGGGCCGAGGCCAAGAGCAACGTTGACGGTGCGGGCCTCGGCCGCGGTGCGCCATCCGGGGCAGATCTGCTATGGAAATCCCGGGCACACATAATTGCTAGTGTTTCGGACGCGCTCTAAAAAGTCGCGGCAAGAAAATAAAGAGCGGCGCACAGAATCATCGCGGCCGCTGTACAGTACGCCCAACGCTTGAGGGACCATCTCTGCCAGGCATAGACGTTCACAGCTGTCGCTAAAGTCGCCGGACCGAAAATTGATAGGTACAGAGTGGGCCATCCGTACCACGGGAACGGGCACTTTCCTAGTTCGTTGCAGCCGTGCGCGATGTTATGCGGATCACGGAACCAATTGAAGTGGCTCAATACGATCATACAAGCCCAGGTAATAGCGAGGCCATATCCAAATCCCGCCGCACCGACCGCATACCGTTTCACTTGATCTCCCAAAACAGTATCTGCTTCGAATTGCGTAAGTCAGAGAAGCCAAACGGGTATCCCGCGAAAAGCGAATTCATTCCGAACATTCGACCGATCGTTGCGATCGAGTCAACAGGTCCGCTGATCGTTAAGCGCGAGCCGTTCCATAGATCAATGTGACCGCCGCTAGCATTGGCGGTGCTTTCTCCGTCCCGCGTCCAGTAGCGCGAAAACTGGATAATACCGGTTCGCCCCTTGACCTTCGACACCCAGTCTTGTCCAGTAATATCTTCGGCCTTCGGCAAACCGCCGAAGGGCTGCAACTTCAACCATTCCCCTAACTCATCCGCCCGCGTTGCGGTCGCCTTACCACCAAGAATAATTCGACCGATGGTGGCCTGTCCCGACAGCGGGTGTACTAGCTTAGAGGAAAACGACTTCATTTCTATTCCCACGCGGTGAAGCGCGACGCTCATACGGATGGCACATTGATCTGTATATGCGGGATCGTCATAGGGATCACCTGGCGGGTAGTTATCCCAAAGTTCCTGAAACGTGGCGGCCTTTAGCGGCACTTCCTTTATCGATCCTTGCGTGCTGTTCGTTTGAACCTGCGTTTTCTTGTTCGGCATTAATTCCAGTCCTTACGTGCAAGGGCTTCATCGCCCCAATAGATGACGTAGTGTTCCGCTCCGTCTGTAGTGATGCGAGGAAGAAAGCCGTGCGAATCAATGCGCCCGCTGTATACATCCCCAGATTCAGTTTCGATGTAGTACGGATAACCGGCAAGCGAGGCGCGAGCCGCGACGGCGCGTACCTGTTCGTCAAAGATGAGGTTTTGCACCGGTGCTGTGGCGATGGGCACGCTGGTTTCGCCGCTCCGGTCCGCAATTTTCCATATGCGCCCGTATATCGCTACGATGCGGGGATGATCTGCGCATTTGCAGAGAACGATATCCCCGCCAACAGCCTGACGTCTGCCACCGTTCACACGATCAAGCAGGCGGTGCTGGTCTCCAAGACCAGAGCCATAAGTGATGAGACCGGTACTGTCGCACTTCGGACAGTACGCTTCATCGCCGATAAAAGCCAAGCGGCGGCGCTTGCCGTCCTCGCCCTGGATCGTGCCTGCCTGTTTGTATGCGAATACGCGGCTGCCGTTGCCGCTTGTCAACGGGTCGTCTTCGACCGCGGCATAGTAGAGGTCTGCCATTTATGCTCCTGCTTGTCGATCAACGACGCGCCCGGTAAGTCGGATGGAAAAGTAGATCATTGGCCAATTCCATCACATTTCGCCTACGGAAAATGTGAAATCAGGTCAAGGCCATGCGCGATGATTAAGTTATCCATAAGTTTCATATTTTTTCGACAATGGAGAACTCATCCAGGCGAACCGCACCGAGTGAATGCGGAGCAAGCGCGCAACGCTCCGACGGAATCGTTACCCGATGCGAGGTACAAGCCGCTGCCCGCGACCGGGCATCAATGATTGACGCGCGGCGCCGCCGGCGTCTGCTCACGCCCCGGTTTCGTCTCGTCCGGCTCGCCCGACTCGACGAGCGCCGCCGCGACGCCGCGCGCGTTCTCAGCCGCGATGTCGAGCGCGTCGCCCCACGACACGTGGCCGCAAGTCCCGCGTCGCTCGAAGACCGTGCGATGCTCGCCGCCACGCTCCGTCACGAGCACGACCCACTGGAAAGCGCCTTCCGAATCCCTGGTGACGGTCCAGCTTACGAGGAAGTCGGCTATTTGTATCGCCTGCACGCGCATGATCGGCTCCTTCCGTCCGGTACACCGGCCCGTTTTATCGGCATCCGCGCATCGCATGTGCCTAGCGCGGACTGCGCACGTCACGGTGCAATCCACGCCTCATTGCTGGGAACCGAACGCGGACCGATGCGGGTCCGGGGGTTCGTCTCGACCTGACGGCGAGCCGGTCAACACCGCGGGCAGCGACGGATTCTCAGGCTGCGTGTAGCGCGCGTGGATCGCAGCGCGGATGCGCGCGAGGCTTTGCGCGGCATCGAGCGCGCTGTCCTGCTCGATGCCGCGTGCTTCCTCGGCAAGGTCCGCGTCGCCGATCTGCTGCTCGAACCAGCGCGAATAGTCGCCACGCTGGCGATGAAACTGCCACGTCGCCGCATCGACACCTTCGGCGATTTCGACGAACAGCACGAGGTTATGCGCGCGCAGGTTCAACGCGTTGTGCTGGCCGCGAAAATAAAAGCTGCGCTCGGGAATCAGCAGCCCTTCCGCGTACTTGCGACGATGCCGGCGCTTTTCCTTGCGGCCCGGTTCGAGCCGCACGAGTTGCGGCGGCGCGGCGTCGCCGACGCGCCATAACAGCGCGTCGCCTTTGGCCAGTCGCGCGGTGCCGTCCGTTGAAGAATGCGCCCCATCACCGCTCGATGTCGGCGGCTCGCACCCGCTTGCCGCAGCGAAGCGCTGCAAGGCCGCGTGCGCGTCGTCTCCCATCGCGAGCACCATGCTGACCTGTCGCAGCAACACCGGCGATAACTGCTCGGGCGATACGGTGACCGCGAGCGCGGTTTCGAGCGCATCCGGAATCGCCTGGTTCGCACCGGCCCATTCCGCGGGAAACAGGTGATGCGCCTCTTCGAACACGAGCCACTGCGGCCGTCCGGTGCGCGTGCGCAAATGCTGCGTCTGCAACAGCAGATTCGCGCAGAACATCGGTCGATCCGGCGGCGGCACGCGCAGCAGATTGACCGCGACCGCCGACCGCGCCGGACGGCACAGCAATTGCACGGCCTCTTCGATCGACGGTGCGTTGCTCGCGTCGCCGAGCACGACCGTCGCATCGTCATTGCCGTAGTCGCCTTCAGGATCGACGATGCACATCTGGCAACCCGCGCCCGCGAGCCGTTCGAGTAAACCCGCCGTCGCGGTCGACTTGCCGCAGCCCGATTCGCCGACGAGCAGCACGACGCTGCCGTACACGGGCAACGACAGCGGCTCACCGTCCGGCGCGTCCCGAGGGGTCCCCAGCACGATGCGATTACGCGGCGACGCGTCGGCGATGCCACGCAGATCGTCGGCAACGAGCGCGTCGATCAGCTCGGCGACGCCCGCGCCCGCGACGCCGTGCGTCACGAGATCGGCGTGCTCCTTCAGCGCCGGCAGCGCGTTCTCGACAGCCGCCGCGAGGCCGCACGCGGCGAGCAGCGCATGGTCGTTTTCCGCATCGCCGATCCCCACCACGTTCAGCGGCGACAGGTCGAGATCAGCGAGCGCCGCGCTCAGACCGCTCGCCTTCGATACGCCAGGCGCTACGATCATGACCGCATCGCCGTTGAAGACGATCTGCAATTCCAGTCCGAGGTCGCGAATCACATCGAGCGCGACATGCTCATGAGGCTTCATCGTCGCGATCAACGTCTGGCTGACACTGAACGCGCCGGGCGCGCGGCGCCGCAACTCCGCGACGAAACTATCGGGCGGCGCGGGCGCAAGCAGACGGCGGCCACCATCGGCCGGGCAATACAGCACGCCGCCGTTTTCCGCGACCACGCGCGAAAACAGCTCGATGCGCGGGCAGATCGCGAGCAGGTCGTCGAGTTCGCGTCCGCTGACGAGAATGACGTGACGGCCCGACGCGCGCAGGCGTTCGAGCGCGGCCCATGTCGATTCGGCGACCCGGCCGTCGCTGGCGAGCGTATTGTCGTAGTCGGTCGCGAGCGCAAAAAATCGCATTGTGCTGTCCTTCGTTTCGGCCTTGGTTCAGGCCTCGTTTTGCTACAAGGTGCCGACAGAGAGCCTCCAGCATCGGACACGACCGTTCGCTCGGGGTATCCTTTGATCGATCATGCCTCGGCCGAGCAAGCGCTATACCGTGCCGGCAACGCGCCCGGCGGTATGTGGTTTGCTGCGCGCCGTGTCGTAGCGGCGGCGGGCGGAGCGAATTGGGTGCGCGGGACATGCCCGAAACGCGTGCAAACGCCCGCATCGCGCCGCTGTAATCGCTGCGCACGTCGTTGAATTTTTGACAGCCCGACGCCGCGAGCCTGTCGTCGTGCACCACGAGGAGCCCTGATGTCCGTTCCCATCGATGCCGTGACCCTCGCCCGAACGCAATTCGGCTTCACGATTGCTTTCCACATCATCTTTCCCGCGATGTCGATCGGTCTCGCGAGCTACCTGGCGGTGCTCGAGGGCGCATGGCTCGTCACCCGCAAGCCGGTGTATCTCGCCGTCTACCGCTACTGGCTGACGATCTTCGCGGTCGTGTTCGGCATCGGCGTCGTGTCGGGGCTCGTGATGTCCTATCAATTCGGCACCAACTGGGCGGGCTTCGCGTTTCGCGCGGGTCCGGTCGTCGGGCCGCTGATGGGCTACGAGGTCTTGACGGCTTTCTTTCTCGAATCGGGCTTTCTCGGCGTGATGCTGTTCGGCATGAAACGTGTGGGCCCGCGCCTGCACTTTCTCGCCACACTGCTGGTCGCGCTGGGCACGCTGCTGAGCGCGTTCTGGATCCTCGCCGTCAATTCATGGATGCAGACGCCGCAGGGCTATACGATCGTCGACGGACGCTTCTTTCCGGCCGACTGGGTGCGCATCATCTTCAATCCGTCGTTTCCTTACCGGCTCGTGCACATGGTGCTGGCTGCCTATTTGAGCGTCGCGTTCCTGGTGGGCGCGGTGGGCGCGTGGCATCTGCTACGCGATTCGCGCAACGTGTGCGCGCGCCTGATGGTGTCGATGGCGCTATGGATGGCCTGCATCGTCGCGCCGATCCAGATGGTGGTCGGCGACCAGCACGGCATCAACACGCTCAAGCACCAGCCGGCGAAGATCGCCGCGCTCGAAGGCGACTGGGTCGCGCGTCCCGGCCAGCCGTTGATTCTGTTTGGATTACCGAACATGCGCACCGAGACGACCGATTACGCGATCGAGGTGCCGCATCTTGGCGCGCTGATTCTGACGCATACCTGGGACGGCTCGATCGCCGGCCTGAAATCGTTCCCGCCGTCCGAACGTCCGTTCTCGCCGGTCCTGTTCTGGGCGTTTCGCGTGATGGTCGGGTTCGGCATTCTGATGGCGCTGCTCGGACTGGGCAGTCTCGTGTTGCGCGCGAGAAGGACCCTGTACGAAGCGCGCTGGATGCACCACATCATGGTCGCGATGGGGCCGGCCGGTCTGATCGCATTGCTGTGCGGCTGGACCGTGACCGAGGTCGGCCGCCAGCCGTATACCGTTTATGGTCTGCTGCGCACCGCCGACAGCGTATCGCCGATCGCCGCGCCCGGCGTCGCGGTTTCGCTCGCGAGCTTCGGCGTGGTGTACGCGATCGTATTCGGCGCGGCCGTGGTCTTTCTGTTCAGGCTGATGGCGGCGACCCCGACGCTGGACACGCCGGGACCCGCGAAGGACAAGCCGCATCGCAGCGCCGGCATCACGCCGGGGCCTGCCCAGGCGACGGCCGGCTCATCAACTCCGAGGAGTCCCACGCATGACGACGGCCACGTTTGATCTCGCTTTGGTATGGGCCGCGATCCTCGCGTTCGCGGTGCTCGCCTACGTGCTGCTCGACGGCTTCGATCTCGGCGTCGGCATCCTGTTCGCGGTCGAGCATCGACGCGTCGATCGCGACGTGATGGTCAACTCGATCGCGCCGGTGTGGGACGGCAACGAGACGTGGCTGGTGCTCGGCGGCGGCGGGCTGTTCGCGGTTTTCCCGCTTGCTTACGGGGTGATTCTGTCGGCGCTCTATCCGCCCATCATCGCGATGCTGCTCGCGCTGGTGTTTCGCGGCGTCGCGTTCGAATTCCGTTTTCGCGCGATCGGCAAAGGTCGCGCATGGTGGGACGCCGCGTTCTTCGGCGGTTCGGCGCTCGCCGCGCTGTGCCAGGGCCTGGTGCTCGGCGGGCTGCTGCAAGGCATCGCGGTCGCCGGATATTCGTATGTGGGCGGCTGGTGGGACTGGCTGACCGGCTTCACGATTCTGTGCGGCCTCGCGGTGATGGCCGGTTACACCCTGCTCGGCTCGTGCTGGCTGGTCTGGCGCACCGAAGGCGAGTTGCACGAGCGCTGCCGGCGCCATGCGCGCACGATGGCCGTCACTGTGCTCGCACTGATCGTGGTGGTGACGCTATGGACGCCCATGCTGCAAAACGCGTTGTCCGCACGCTGGTTCCGGTGGCCCGACCTGCTGTTCACCGCGTGGGTGCCGGTGCTGGTCGTGCTGCTGGCGATCGGCTTTTTCCGCAGCCTGTCCGCGCGTCGTCACCTGCTGCCGCTGCTGTTTTCATACGGCATCTTCGTGCTGTGCTACGCGGGCCTGCTGATCAGTCTCTACCCGAACCTGGTGCCACCTTCGATCTCGTTTCGCGCGGCGGCCGCGCCGCATTCAAGCCTCGCGTTCCTGCTGGTCGGCGCCGCGATCACGGTGCCGATGATTCTCGGCTATACCGTGTACGCGTATTCGGTGTTCAAAGGAAAGATGCGCGCGGGCGAGGGGTATCACTGACATGTGGCGCCGCCTCGCGTGGTTCGCCGGCCTGTGGCTCGCCGGCGTCGTCGCGGTGGCGGCTGTGGCCGGCGTGCTGAAGCTTGTGCTGCGCGCGCTCACGCATTGAGCGTGGCCGCGCGCGATTGCAGCGCCGCTGCATCGGCAGCACTACGGCAACGTATAGGCGACCACGGAATCACCCTGCTTCGTGCCGAGCGAGCCATGTCCGCCTGCTACCACCAGCACGTACTGCTTGCCGTTGCTGTCGGCATAGGTCATCGGCGTGGCCTGGCCGCCGGCCGGCAGCCGCGCTTGCCACAGTCGCGCGCCGGTGCGCACGTCATAGGCGCGCAGGTAGTAGTCCAGTGTGCCGGACAGGAACGCGACGCCGCCGCCGGTGGTCACCATGCCGCCGAGGCTCGGCACGCCGAGCGGCAACGGAATCGGCAGTGGCGCGCTATCGCGGATCGTGCCGTTCTTATGTTCCCACACGATATGCCCTTGCCGCAGATCGACGGCGGCCACATAGCCCCACGGTGGCGCCTGACACGGAATGCCGAGCGGCGACAGGAACGCGTTCAGCTCGAAGCCGAACGGCGTGCCGCGCGCGAGCTTGATACCGCTCGTTTCGCTGCCCTTCTTTTCGCCGTTGTTCGACGGAATCTGTGCGCGCGGCACCAGCTTCGACGTGAACGCCATATAGCTCGGATTCAGGATCAGCGCCTGCCGCACCGGATCGACGGCAACGCCGCCCCAATCGAACACGCCAAAGTTGCCGGGGTACACGAGCGAGCCCTGCTCGGACGGCGGCGTGAACATGCCGTCGTAACGCAGCGACTTGAACTTGATGCGGCACCACAGCTGATCGAACGGATTGGTGCCCCACATGTCATGCTCGTGCAGCTCAGGCGGCGCGAAGTTCAGCGCCGAGTACGGCTGTGTCGGCGACGTGTGGTCGCCCGGCGCCGCGCCACCCGGTACCGGCCGTTCGGTGATCGGGATGATCGGCTTGCCGGTCTGCCGGTTCAACACGTAGATGCTGCCCTGCTTGGTCGACGCGATGATCGCCGGCTGCACGCCGCTCGCGGTTTGCAGATCGACGAGCGACGGCTGGCCACCGACGTCCATGTCCCACAGGTCGTGGTGGGTGAACTGGTAGTTCCACACTAGCCGGCCGGTGGCCAGATCGAGCGCGGCGAGGCCCGCGGCCAGTTTCTCCGACTGCGGCGTGCGCAGGCCGCCCCACTGGTCGGGCGTCTGGTTGCCGAGCGGCAGATAGACCATGCCGAGCTTTTCGTCGACCGCGAACACGGACCACATGTTGATCGAATTGCGCACGTAGATCTGGCCCGGTGCGATCGGCTGCGTCGCATTCGGATTTCCGGCGTCCCAGTTCCACACGAGGTGTCCATCGTGCACGTCGAACGCGCGCGTGACGCCGGACGGCTCGTTGGTCGATTCGTTATCCGTGACGTGGCCGCTGATGATCACGAGGTCGCGCGTGACGGCCGGCGGCGACGTCGAGTAGTAGCCACCCGGCGTGAACGGCCCGATGTGCGTGCGCAGGTCGATCGTGCCGCCGTTGCCGAAGTGCGGGCAGACCGCGCCCGTGTCGGCGTTCAGCGCGATCAGGCGCGCGTCGGCGGTCGGCAGAAAGATGCGGCGCGGGCACTCGCTCGCGGTCGCGGCCCGGTCTTGCGGCGCGGCTGGCGCCGGCGTCGGCACCGTGCCCTGGCCGGCGGCCGCCGCGGCGCTCGCTGGGCTCGCGGCGGCGGCCGCGCTGTCGCTCGCCGCCGCGGCCGCGGCCGGCAGCGGCGGGTATAGCGCGTCGTCGTGATACGACACGCCGCGGCAGGTCATATGCTCCCAGTGCTTGAAGCTGCCGATCGGACTCTGAATGTGCGGGTCGTAACGCCACAGTTCGTGGCCGCTCGCCGGATCGAGCGCGATCACGATGCTGTGCGGCGTGCATACGAACACCTTGTTGTCGACCTTGATCGGGGTGTCCTCGTAGGTGGTTTCGGTCGGGTCGCCGGGGCCGGCCTTGTCGCCGGTCTCAATGCTCCATGCCAGCTTCAGCTGGCCCGCGTTGTCCGGCGTGATCTGCGCGAGCGGCGAGTAACGCTGGCCGAGCGGCGAGCCGCCGTAGTCGGTCCAGTCGCCCGGCTTGCGGTTGGCGTCGCCGGCAAGCGGGGCGTCCGCCGGCGCAGCCGACGTCACTTCGAGCTCGCCCGGATGATCGTAAGGATGATTGAACGACGTGATGATGCCGAGCAGCACCGCGAGCACGACCGCGCCCGCAAGCGGCAGCACACCTTCGCGGGGCACGGCTGGCGGCCCGAGCGCAAGCCGGTTCGTCACCGGCGGCAACAGCAGCCAAATCGCGAGCAGGACCCACACCCACAGGCGCGGCAGCAGTTGCCAGAAATCGAAGCGCGCTTCGACCACCGCCCAGATCGTGGAGGCGAACAGCACGATCGCGAACACGAACAGCGCGGCGCGCCGGCGCAGCCACAGCAGAACGCCGGTCGCCGCGATCGCGATGCCCGCGAGCAGGTAGTACCACGACCCGCCGAGCATCGCGAGCCGGATGCCACCGATCGCGAGCAATACGCCAATGATGACGAAGACGACGCCGGGAACCGCGAGCGCGATCGGAACTCGCGAGCCGCGCGGGGCCCGGGCCGCGGACGAGTCCGGCGCTCGCGGCGGCGGTGGCGTCTGCGGGCTATTCATTGCCGACGCCCTTCGAGACTTCGGCGGGGCTCTGATATTGCTGATCGGGCAGATCCTGCAGCCGTTGCAGCACCTCGTCGTCGGCGCCATTCGCTTTGGCGGTTTCGATGAGGCTGTTTTTATCGGCGGGATAGGAAGCGCCCTTCAGCGCTTTTTGGACGTCGATGAACGGGTTCAGCGGGCGCTCGCCCGTAGTTGAACGGGAGGTGGTCATGTCGTTCCCCTGATTGATTGCGTGAAAGTGTGAAGTGCTGGCCGGCGTGCCGCGTCACGGCGGTGCCGGGCCCGGCGCCCGCACGTCCGGCGTGTCGCGAACCGGCTGTTGCTCCGGTTGCCTATCCGTGTCGGGCATCGCTTCGGGTACGCGCGGCGGCGGCGTGCCGCTGCCGATTTCCGTTTGCTGACTATCAGGCTTATCGGGCTTGTCAGGCTTGTGGGGTTCGGGCGTCTGCTGCATCGACTGACTCCTTGCCGGGATGGCTGAAGCATCGCGGCTCGCGGAGAACGGCCGCGCGGATGCCCGTGCCTTCGCATCCCGCGTGCCTGTAGGGCGCCGGGCCGCGCGGCGCATGGCGGCCACGACGGTCTGCCCAGTCTCGCGCTGGCCTATCGATGCGCCCAGCCTTATCCGGGCATGCACGCGGCGGCCGCGCGACGCATCGGCACCTGGCGTGCTCGTTGACGGTGAGACCTGTCGGCGTTGGTCAAAAACGCCATCGCGCGTTAGAAAAATTCCATACTCGAGCAGGCGCGTCGCTGACCTTTAACGCTTCGGCGCGAACAGGTTGCGGTACACCTCGACGTACTCGTCGGCCATGCGTGCCGCGGTGAAGCGCCGCTCGAATGCTTCGCGACAGCGCGCGCGGTCCAGCTCGTCGATACGGTTCACCGCATCGACGGCCTCGTCGACACTATCGACGATGAAGCCGGTCACGCCGTCGTCGATGATCTCGCGCACCGAGCCACGGTCGAACGCGATCACCGGTGTACCCGCGGCCAGCGCCTCGACGAGCACGAGCCCGAACGGCTCCGGCCAGTCGATCGGAAACAGCAGCGCGCGTGCATCGCCGAAGAAGCGGTCCTTGTCGCGACCACCCAACTCGCCGCGATAGCGCACATGCGTTTGACGCATCAGCGATGCGACCACGTGCTCGTAATAGACGCGATCGCCGTCGTCGATCTTGGCCGCGATTTCGAGTCGCGCGTTCGCCCGGCGGGCGATCTCGATCGCGAGATCGGGGCGCTTGGTGGGCGCGATGCGGCCGACGAACGCCAGATAGTCGGACGGCATGGGCCTGAACGTGTGAAGATCGCGCGGCAGCCCGTGATACACGGTGCGCTGCCACGCGAGTCCCGGCAGCGGCGCGCGCTGCGCGTCTGAGATCGATACCAGCGGCACGTCGCGAAACTCGCGGTACAGCGCATCGAGACCGGGAATGTCGAGCCGCCAGTGCAGCGTCGTCACGTGCGCACATTGCAGCCGCCTGCCGAACGGGAAGCTCATGTAGTCGGTATGAAAATGCACGATGTCGAAGTCGCCCGAACGTTGCACGACCTGCTCGAGCATCGCGACATGAAACGCCTGCGGGTCGGCGGTGTTCTCGACCTCGCGCAGCGGGCGCGGATAAACGGACACGAGATGCGCGCGCGTCAACGAGTCGCCGCTCGCAAATAGCGTGACCTCGTGGCCGCGCTCGACCAGTGCCTCCGTCAGCCACGACACGACGCGCTCGGTCCCGCCATAGGCGACGGGCGGCACGCGCTCGTAGAGCGTCGACACTTGCGCGATGCGCATGTGAGCCTCCATCGTTCTTTTGTCGATGCAAAGCTGGCTTCAGCATCCCCTATTCCAGACACGCGTGCCGGACGAAGGTATGCGGCTTGCGGGGACGTCGATCGAAGCGTGTCATCCGTCCCGCTTCTATCGATCCCGTTCGACTTCGTTGAGGAGAAAACATGAAGCGCGTTACCGCCATTGCCGCGATGTGCTGTGGACTTGCCGCCATCCCCCACATTGCCGGCGCGCAAACAGAGGCCGCCTCGACCACGGCCGCCAATTCGCTGCCCCAGGCCGACAAGGATTTCGTGCAGGCGGCGAGCAAGTCGTCGTCGACCGAAATCGACGCGGCCAAGCTCGCGACCAGAAACTCGAGCGACAAGGACGTCAAATCGTTCGCCCATCACATGATGGTCGATCACACGAAGCTCACGATGCAACTGAAGATGGCTGCGCCACACGGCGTCGAAGTACCGAAGGACAATTCCGACACCGCGATGCTGGACTCGCTGAAGAACCTGCATGGCAAGGCATTCGATCAGGCGTACATCCAGAAGGTCGGCCTGCAGGGGCACGAGGAGGCGATCAGCGCATTCAAGAAGGAAATCTCCGATGGCCAGAACGCCGATCTGAAGAAGGCCGCGCAAAAAGCGCTGCCTACCATCGAGGAGCACTACAAGATGGCGCAGGATCTCGCGTCGAAGAAGGGGGTGACGCAGTAGCGCTCACGGTCACGAAGAGCGGGTATGGCAGCATCGATACGCAGCTCGCCTGCCCGCTCTCGATGCTTTCAGCAATGCAAGCTCAGGCGCGCTTCGAACCAGTTCGGATCGACAGCGCGTGCGGTCGAACGGATCACGCATACCTTATCAAAACCTTAAGACCAAAATATAAAACGCAGGTCACGCGAATGACTTCTTTACGGTTCAAATTCGTCCGGCATTACTCCTATTCGTTGCCAAACAAAAGGACGAGACATGAAACCGATCACGAAATGGAAGCGTAAGCAAAGCGCAATGTGCGCAGCCGTCGCACTGCTCGCCGGGCTGAACTCGGCAGTTGCGACAGCCGGCGACGATCACGACCACGGTCGCGATCATGATCGCGATCGCGCGTCGGTCAAGCATGTGCTGCTGATCAGCTTCGACGGTCTGCACGAGCAGGACGTCGCGCGTTGCATCGGCGCGAACACCTGTCCTAACCTCGCGCTGCTCGCGAAGTCGGGCACCACCTATACGAACGCGCACACACCGGGGCTGTCGGATTCGTTTCCGGGCCTCGCCGCGCTGGTGACCGGCGG
Source organism: Paraburkholderia sprentiae WSM5005 (assembly GCF_001865575.2). Taxonomy (NCBI): domain Bacteria; kingdom Pseudomonadati; phylum Pseudomonadota; class Betaproteobacteria; order Burkholderiales; family Burkholderiaceae; genus Paraburkholderia; species Paraburkholderia sprentiae. Next base: position 165,095 of record NZ_CP017563.2, on the reverse strand, counting down.
CTCGCCGAAATCCGCTGGCCTCTTCTACGACGTCTCCTACGACCGCACGCTGTATGCGCCGTCCGACAGCAATTGCACCGGCCCGACCGGCTGGAATGTCGTGTTCGATGAAACGACCGGCATCGACGGCGAGAACGGCGGCGCGCTCATCCATCTCGACGGCGGCGGCGCGTTCAATCCGCAGGCGATTCCGCACGCACTCGTCAACGGCGTCTGTACGCCCGTCTATCCGCACAACTATCTGAAGACCAACACGGTCTTCGAAGTGATCAAGGGCAATGTAAACGGCGCGCGCACCGCGTGGGCCGACAAGCATGCGTGGGGCTATGACTGGCTCAACGGACCATCCGGCGCGGGCGTCGACGATCTTGCACGCACCGAAATCAATTCGATCGATCCGGCGACCAACACGGACTACCTCGACACGTATACGCACACGGAGAAGTTCGACAACTACCACGTGCAATCGCTGATCGATGAAATCGACGGCAAGGATTCGACCGGTCGAACGAGCGCCGCGGTCCCGACCGTGTTCGGCGCCAACTTCCAGACGCTGAGCGTCGCGCAAAAGGCCACGGTCGCGACCGGCGGCGGCTATCTCGATGCGAGCTTCACGCCGGGCCCGCGAGTAGCCGGCGCGATCGCGTATCTCGACGACGCGTTGGGACGCATCGTGTCCGAATTGAAGCAACGCAATCTCTATTCATCGACGGCGATTATCGTGACCGCGAAGCATGGTCAGTCGCCGACCGATCATTCGAAGCTCGTGAAGAACGGCGATACGCTGACCAAGCTGCTCGAAGCGAACAACTACCTGGATTCGGGCGGTCATTTCGGGCAGGCCGCCACGAAGAGCGGCAACCTCAACGATGGCACCGGACTCGTCGGCACCGGCTTCGTGCAGACCGACGACGTCGGTTTGATCTGGCTGCGCGATCAAAGCCAGGCTCCCGCGGTCGTGAAGACGCTGAACGCCAATCTGGGTTGCAACGCGCCGGGGATTTGCGCGGACGGCCCGCACGCGTACATCCTGGCCGGCCCGCAACTCGCGAACAGGTTCGGCGATCCGTCGCGTGGCCGCACGCCCGACATCATCGTTCAGCCGAACCCCGGCGTCATCTATACGTCGAGCACGTCGAAAGACGAAGAGCATGGCGGCAATGCTCCGGACGACAGCCATCTTGGTCTCGTGATGTACGTGCCTCATGCGCATGACGCCGGGCGGGTCAACGACGAGCGTGTGCTGACCACGCAGGTCGCGCCGACGATTTTGCGTCTGCTCGATCTGAAGCCTGAGCTGCTGCATTCGGTGTCGATTGAAGGAACGCGTCCGCTGCCGGAGTTTGATCACGACGATTGAGCGTTGAGGTGAACTGCGCCGCGATCAGTGTTGAACGATCGCGGCGCGGTCGTTTTTGCGGGGTCCAGCCATGCGGACGGCGGCTGCCATAAAAAAAACGGACCCGCGGCCTGACACCGCGGGTCCTGGGTCTTTCAAGCAACCACGCTTACTTCACGTTCGGGAAAACCGGCCACGACGAAGCCTGATCGCACAGCGACAGCTTCGGATTCTGCGAGACGATCGTGCCTGCCGGATTGGTGTCGCCCGCGGCGCCAGCGTCATCGCTGCCGTTGACGGTCAGGTTCAACGTGTTCGTCGGAGTCGTGTACTTGCCCGCGCCGCTCGACGTGTTCGTCAGGATACCGCCCGAGCCGTGAGCGAACGACGAGCCGATCAGACTCACGTTCGCGCCCAGGTTCAGCGTGGCGTTGGCGGCCTTGGATTGCGTCGAGCCATCGGTCGACCCAATGTTCACGACAGGCTTGCTCAGGTTCGAAATCGACATCGCGACGTCCTTGTCCGCGACCACGTTATCCAGGTTCAGCTGGATCACGCTCTGCGTATTGGCGTAAAGCGTATCGGCATGCAGGCCACGGAAGGTCAGGCCACCGCTGCCGTTCTTGCCCGCAGTCTTGTTGGCCGGGCTGTTCATCATGCGGATGTTGCTGAGGTTGATGTCGTGGAAACTCGGCACCAGCCAGCCCATACCCGTGTACGAGATCGGATCGGCACTCGGGCCCGTGTAGTACATGTCGAACACGAGGAAATCCTTCACGCCACGCATACATGCGCCGTCGTAGTAGATGTTGCTGACGTCGCCGCCGCGCGCCTGACCACTCTTGATGCGCAGGCCTACGACACCCATATCCGTCGCTGCATTGCTGCCGTCGTAGATATTGTCGAAGTAGTTGTCGTAGAAGTGAATGTTCCGGACACCTGCATTCGTCGGGCTGCCGATCGACAGACCGTGGCCGTTGTAGTTGTGGTTATGCGCCACCGTGATGCCGTACGTGCGGTTCGACGAAACGTCGCGGTTACCGTCGATCGCCCACAGCATGTTGGCAGGCGTCTGCGTGCCGCGTGCAACCGCCGGACGCGGGTCCTGCAGACCGCCCTTGAATGCGACGTTGTCGTCGGACGGGCTCAGGAAGTTGTACACGATCGCGACGTTCTTCACGTAGCCGTCGAAGTACACCTGACCTGCGGACGTCGTTTTGCTGCCGGTGCCGAGTGCTGCGTGTTCCGGACCTGCCGCAACGCTCGGGTCGACACCGTCGGTGTTCTTCACGCCGGTCGAGCTGGCATCGATCGTCGCGCCGGTATAGAGGTGCGAGTACGAGCCGCTGACGCCATCGAAGCCGTCGTTGTTCATGCCGACGCTCGCCTGGTTCGCCGCATCCGGCAGCAACGGCGTGATGATCTTGATGCCCCACACGGTCAGGCCGTCCACGCCGTCGGCTTCGACGGTAAAGAACGTGCTGTTGCGCAGCGTGATCTGATACAGCGACAGGTTCTTCGACTGCTGCATCCACAGCATGCCGGGGTTGCCCTGGAAGCTGTACGGGCCGCCGCCGATGTCCTTGTTGCCGTGGTACGAGATATCCCACCAGCTTGCCGGCACCCAGCGCGCGCAACCCGTCGTGCTGGCATTGCAACCGCCACCCGTGACGCTGTAGCCGCTCGGCACGCTCGTGGCCTGGCGGTTCACCACGTACGTGACGGCCGGCGTGGTCAACGTCGTCTTGCCCATCGCGGTGACCACGTCGCACGCGGTGCCTTCCGGCGCGAGCGTGCCGCTACGGTAAGCGGCGATCGTGTTCGTGCAGCTGAACTTCGGCGTCGTCACGCCGCTGATGTTGTTGCCCGAATACGTGAACGCCTCGGTCACGCCAGTGGCCCAGCGGATCATCGGATACTGCGGCGACGAGCTGATGAGCGGCATGTAGCCGCGCGCATCGATCGAACCCGTGCCCATGATCGACGCGTTGACCGTGTGCGTGCCGCGGATCAGCGGATAGCAGTTCTGCATGCCGCTCGTGCCCGCGATGGTCGACGCGCCCGCATTGGCCGTGCCGGCCGGTGCGGGGAGCCCAGCCGGGTTGTTGATCGCGGCGCCGCAGGTGATTGCGTTGGGCCGATCCTGCGCGGTTTTGTCGTACACGACCACGTCGCGGCTCGCGAACAGCGTGACACCGTCGTCGATCCACAGCGTGACGCCCGACGGTAGAACCAGCGGACCGCTCAGGAACGCGTTGCCAGCCCCGCCGCTGTTCTTGACGAGCCGCACCGCGAACCTGGTGGCCTTGTAGGTCGGGTTCGACAGCGTTTCGCTCGATGCACCGGCGATGTTGACGAGCGGATTATTGGCCGCCTGTTGGGTAGCGGCTGCCTGCTGATCGGCCTGGGTGATCTTCGCGCCGACTTCCGCGTCCACGGCAGCGCCGCACGCGTCGAGCGCGGCCTGGATGCGCGCCTGATCGGGGTTGTTCAGCGCAGTGGTCGCGCCGCCATAGGCAGCCGGCGTCGGGTCCGCGCTGACCGGCAGCGAACCGTCCGCGTTCTTCACCAGATTGTTGCTTGCCTGGAGCGTCGAGCAAACCTGCGCATCCGCCGGCAAGGACGGCGAATCCGGTAAGTTCGTATCGCCAGCGTAGCGGCCCGGCGTCCAGACCGGCGACGTCGGCGAGCTCGGGTTCGTGGGTGGCGTGGTCGAGCTCGTACCTGGGCCTGAAATGCTATTGCCCTCACCGCAGCCGGCGACGGTCAAAACAAACAGGCCAAGTACCGCAAGCTCTCGGACTGAGCGCGTCTTCATAAGCTGTCTCCTTGGAATGGCGTCACGGTATGCGGAGCATTCGTATTTGTTATAAGACATCGTATGAGAGATAACCTTGAGTATCGCGCTTCCGCTCGATGCGCGAGACTGGCCGCGCAGCAGCTTGGCCGACTATCGGCGCGTCGAATGCGCGAACCGGTTGTCGGGCAACAAGGAAATTCATCGTACAACGTACGACGGATCATGCTGTAGAACGGCGCGCTGTTTCAATTACAGTAAACCCGACCTCCACTACCAGGGATGCAGTCAGATGAATCGAAGCGCAGCGACAGAAATCTTGTTTCTGCTGGAGTGCGGGCAGACTCGATACAAGGAGCAAGTGAAATGGATTGGCCACATGTCGTCTCTTATTTTTTCGGCGGTGTCTTTTTCGCGAATGCCGTGCCTCATTTCGTCAGCGGTGTGATGGGCGAGCCGTTTCAGAGCCCGTTCGCAAAGCCGTCCGGAAAAGGGCTGTCGTCGTCGACGGTCAATGTGCTGTGGAGCTTCTTCAATATCGTCGTCGGCTATCTTCTGGTTTTTCGTGTGGGCGACTTTCGGCTCGAGGTAACGGGGGATGTCGTGCCATTCGGAATCGGTATCCTCGCTATGGGCCTGCTCTGTGCGCGGCTGTTCGGCCCTTTGCATGGCGGGCAGCCAGCCGGTCAACGAACCACCCACATGCTCGGGGATGAGTGACGTGGAAAAACTCTTCATCGCATTCCTCGGCATGGCCTGGTTCGCTGCCAACGCAGCGTCGGCACAGCCACAAGCGCCGAGACCGCCCGGCCCCGTCTTGATGGTTCATTTCGACTACTACCCGAAGGACCGCCCGGACATCACCGCGCTCGAACATCGGCTACAAAACGCGATCCAGCGCGCCGGGGTCGGCGCACTCGGCGAGAGCGAATTGCACATCGACGGCAACGATGGCTATCTATATATGTACGGCCCCGACGCCGACCGGCTGTATGCGGTCACGAAACCGCTTCTGCAATCGTCACGCTTGATGAGCGACGCTGAAGTCACGAAGCACTATGGTTCGCGAACGGAAACCTTCGCACTGCATCGGCGTCACGCGCAATAAGCCGGATCGAACAGCCTTGCGGCTCCTTGACATGCAAGCATTCTCTTGCCTATAGTAAAGGCAACAGATCACTTGCCTATAGCCGTTCATGGCCGAGCGCCCCGACGACACAGACCTGCTATTCAAAGCCCTCGCCGATCCGAGCCGGCGCAAGCTGCTGGACGTATTGCACGCGCACGACGGCCAGACCCTGAACGATCTGTGTGAGCACCTCGACATGACGCGGCAAGGCGTGACGCAGCATCTGAGCCTGCTGGAAGCGGCGAATCTTGTCGTTGCGGTACGCAGTGGGCGCGAAAAGTTGCACTTCCTCAATCCGGTGCCGCTGCAGCAGATCTACGAGCGCTGGATTGCCAAGTTCGAAAAGCCGCGCCTGAAGGCGCTCTCGACCCTGAAACGACGCCTGGAGAAAGGCAATGACTAGATCGACGTTCGTCTACGTGACCTATATCCGCACGACGCCGGAACAGCTGTGGTCGGCATTGACCGACGCGGAGTTCATCAAGCAGTACTGGTTCGGCATGCACTGCGACAGCGAATGGACGGCGGGCTCGCCATGGAAACTCGTGTCGAGCGGCGGGCAGGTCTTCGACTCGGGCGAGATCGTCGAGGCGGATCCGCCGCGGCGCCTCGTGATCCGCTGGCAGCACCAGATTCGTCCCGAGTTGCAGGCCGAAGGCGATTCGCGCTGCACGATGGAGCTCGAGCCGAGCGGAACGGCGGTCAAGCTGACGCTTACGCATACGATCGAACGCGATCCGTCGAAATTCATCGAGGCGGTGTCGGGCGGCTGGCCGAAAATCATGTCCAACCTCAAATCGCTGTTGGAGACAGGCTCGATTGCGTTGCAGGAGGCCTATCCGGCCAATGGCGGAAGTCATGCAGGGCAGGCATGAAGCGGGATACGCCGAAGAGATGCATCGAAGGTTCGATAGCCGTCCGTCCGTGATATCGCGTTGTTAGAGATCCTGCGCGCGACGCTCGTCATCGGCAACACGCACGTGCTGATGTCGGAGGGCGGACAGATCACGATGCCGTTCCAGCAGACCTTCTGGACCAGCGGCTTCGGTACGTTGATCGACCGCTTCGGCGTGCCGTGGATGGTCAATGTGCGGCATGAGGAGCCCGCCGCATAGCATTGAAGCGGGCCTGCGTGCCGTATCAGCCGCACATTCGATCGCCGCTTCGCCGCGTCTGGGCGTCGCTATTGCGTCGCGGACGCCGCGCTCGCCGGCGTGCTGTGGACCGACGCGGTGTCGCTCGCGGTGGGCGCTGCGCTCGCTGCCGCGCCCGCCTCGCCGTTCGCGCGATTCGCCGCGTCGCTATCGCCCGGTGTGCCGCGCGCGCTCGCCGAATTGCTCATGACGCCGCTGCTCGCCTGGCCCATCGAGGTGCTACCGTTTTCAGCCGTTCGCTTGCAGCCGGACGCGCCCGCCATCAACACGACGCTGGACAGCGCGATCAGCATGTATCTCGAAACCTGCAGCATGATTCGCTCTCCCTGGGATGACTCGGCGCTTGCAGCGCAGCATTCCGCATGCCCAAGCGATTGTGAGGGCGGTCGTTCAAGCGCCGTCGTCCTCGCCGATAACGCCGAACTCAGCTGTCGTCTTCACGTAGAACAGATGCAATCCCTCCTCGCGCAGCCGATCGAACAGTCGCTCGGCTTCGTCGCTCGTCACGGCCATCACGACGGACAACGGCTGATCCGCAAGCTCGAAGAAGTGCGCGGAGTGAATCCGATGATGATGGCCGATGCCTTCGCAAGCCGGAATCACGGTCGCGCCACGCAGGCCGAGTTCGCTCGCGAGACGCACGAGCCAGTCGGCGAGCGGCTTGCCATGATGGCTGCGTCCCTGGTGGGTGAAGAACGTCACCTGAAAGCCGTGCATGTCGGTGCCTCCTCAATGGGTCGCGCCGTGTGCGCAAAGCAACACGCACGCGAGCCGACGGCCGCATCGCGCCGTCCCCCTGCCCGCTTACGTTTGTAAGCGGAAACGGCAGCGCCGCGTGATGCGCCGGCTGTAGCCGATCCGGGCATTCCGGCTTGCCGCATCGCATTTGAGGACGGTCATGAGCCAAGTTTAGATGTCGGGCCGCGCGAGCGCCAGCTTGCAGCTGGCCACCTGCCGCGGTCCCGACTCACTGCCCGTACACGTCGAAATCGAAATACTTTTTCGCCATGCGGTCGTAAGTGCCATCGGCGCGCATATCGGCAATAGCTTTGTCGATTTTCTGCTGCAAATCGGTATCTTCTTTACGCAAACCAATCGCCGTGCCGCTGCCGAGCGTTTTCGCGTCGTAAAGCGGATTGCCGGCAAATCCGAAGTCCTTGCCGCGCGGCGTGCGCAAAAAGCCAATATCGGCTTGCACCGCATTTTGCAATGACGCGTCGATACGGCCGGCAAGCAAATCCGCATACACCAGGTCCTGATCCTGATACGGCACGATCACCGCGCCGGCCGGCTCCCAATACGTCTTCGCGTAGGTTTCCTGAATCGAGCCCTGCTCGACGCCGATGCGCTTGCCCTTCAGCGCTTCCGGTGTCGGCTCGATCGGCGAGCCCTTCTTCGCGACGAGCCGCGTCGGAATGCGGAATACCTTCGACGAGAACGCGATCTGCGCCTGACGCGCGGGCGTCATTGACATCGTCGACAGCACGCCGTCGAATTTGCGGCCTTTCAGCGCGGGAATCATGCCGTCGAACGAATTCTCGATCCACACGCATTTCGCGTTCAGCCGCCGGCAAATCTCATTGCCGAGATCGATGTCGAAGCCGACGAGCTTGCCGTCGGCGGCTTTCGATTCGAACGGCGGATAGCTCGCGTCGACCCCGAACCGCACGGTCGTCCAATCCTTGGCGATGGCGCTCCCGGACGACACGGTCAGCAGCGCAATCGCAAGGGTTGCCAGCATGGCTTTCATTGTTGCTCCTTATTGGTCTTTAAAAGAATTCAAATGGGCGGTACGGCGACACACGCAGGCCGCTTGCCGTTCACAAAGCGTGGTTGGGGTCCGAGTATCGCATTTCACGCACGCAAGCGAACACCAGCGGATAAGCGCGCCGGTTGATTTGCCCTAAATTGTCACTTAGAATTTTCCGCACGGCCTCGTTAGGAACCGATGACATGGCTTCGAGCAACGGAAAACCGGTGTCGTCGTTTGTTCCTCGCGGCATGCTCGGCCTCTGGGTCGTCCTGTTCGTCATCTGGATGATCGCCAATGCATCGCTCGCGGTCGAACCCGCACTCGTCGGTCTCGTCATCACCTTCGTCATCGCGCATGTCTTCGTATCGTCGAGCGAAGCATGGCAGCGCCTACGTCTAACGCCGCGCGCGCTTTATCACTTCGTCGCGTATAGCGCGCGCTTCGTCAGAGAGCTGGTGCGCGCCAATCTGAACGTGATGGCGCTGGTGTATTCGCCGCGTATCGACATCAAACCAGGCATCGTCAAGGTTCGGACCCGCCTCGAAACACCGCTCGGCCGCCTCGCGCTCGCCAATTCGATCGCGCTGACACCGGGCTCGCTCGTCATCGATATTCGGGACGACATACTATTCATTCACTGGCTCGACGTGAAGACGACCGATATCGACGAAGCGACCGAGGCGCTCGTCGCACCGTTCGAAAAGCATCTGGAGAAAGTCTTTGGCTGAGGTCATGCTCCAGGTCGCTGCGGTGCTGATCTTCTTCGCGATCCTGTTCGGCGTGATCCGTCTCGTGCTCGGCAAAAGCGTCGTCGATCGCATCGTCGCGATCGATATGCTGACCGTCATCTCACTGTCGCTGATCGCGCTGTACGCGCAGGTCTCCGGTCGTTTTGTCTATATCGACGTCGCACTCGTCTACGCACTGCTGAGCTTTCTCGCGGTGCTCGCGGTGGCGCGCTTTCTCGAAAGGGGACTTTGAGCGATGCTCGAACTGCTCCTGCTGCTGATGTGCGCGAGCATCCTCGTGAGCGGCGTGCTGGCCGTCTGCCTGAAGAATCTGCTGGCCGCGATGGTGAGCTCGGGGCTCGCTAGCCTGTTCGCGTCGGTGGCCTTCCTGCTGCTCGCCGCGCCCGACGTCGCGATGGCGGAAGCCGCGATCGGATCGGGACTCGCGACCTTCACCTTTCTGTACGCGATCCGCAAAACCGGTTATCAGAAGGGCTAGCGCATGTTCGAACTGATCGGCAGCGTGTTCATCCTCGCGGGCGCCGTCTTTCTGTTCTCCGCCGGCCTCGGGCTGCTGCGCATGCCGGACGCGTATACGCGCATTCAGGCCGGCACCAAGGCGTCGACGCTCGGCACCATGCTCGTGCTGATCGGCCTCGCGTTCTATCACCCGAACTGGACCTTCCGTCTGGTTCTGCTGATCTACTTCGTGCTCGTCACCAACCCAGTGTCCTCGCATGCGCTATCGCGCGCCGCCTGGCTGATCCGCACGCCGATGACCGCGTCGACGATCACCGACGCGCTCGCCGACGAAGACGGGCGCACCGTGCGAGAGGCCGAATCATGATGCGTCGCGTGTCCGCGGCGGTGACGGTGCTGCTGTTCGCGATCGTGTTCTGGCGGCTCATCGGCGGCTACACGGAATTGCAGACGCTGCGCCCGCTCGCCTGGTACTACGTCGTCAGAGGGCCGCTCGAACTCGGCGCGCCAAATATCGTGACCGGCATTTTGATCACCTTTCGCGGCTTTGACACGCTTGGCGAAGTCGCGGTGCTGTTCATGGTCGCGGCGAGCGTCGGCGTGCTGCTGAGAGAGGAAAGCAACCCGACGGCCGCTCCTACAGCGGACGAAACCACGCCCGCGCGCCGCCCGGCCAGCGAAATCGTACATACCGGCAAGCAGGTGCTGCTGCCGATGATCCTCACCTTCGGCGCTTACGTGATCGTCAACGGCCATCTATCGGCGGGCGGCGGCTTCCAGGGCGGGGCGATCGTCGCGTCCGCCGTGATGCTGACGTTGCTCGCGCGGCCCCGCTCGACGCTGAACGTCGCGCTTCTGAGCGTCGTCGAGTCGCTCGCGGGTGTGACCTATGTGTGCATCGGCATTCTGGGCCTCGTGTTCGCGGGCGGTTTTCTCGACGCGCGCTTTCTGCCGCGAGGCGAATTCGGCGCGTTCTTCAGCGCCGGCGCGATCCCGCTGATTTCGACGCTGCTCGGCGTCAAGGTCGGCGCGGAGCTTAGCGTCATCATCGACCGGTTCAGAAGCTGAACGCGAAGGAGAGCGCATGAGCACGGGCATCCCGGTTTCGAAGATCCTGCTGGCCACGGGCTTCTGCCTTTCGCTGATCGGCCTGTGGGGCATGCTGACCCACCGCAATATCCTGCGCATCATCATCGGCTTCGCGGTGATCGACACAGGCCTGCACATCGTGATGGTCGCGACCGGCTACATCACGGGCGGCACCGCGCCGATCATCGACGCGGCGCTCGGCAAATCCGCCGCCGCGCACCGCGCGATCGATCCGGTTCCATCGGCGCTCGTCGTCACGGCGATCGTGATCGGACTATCGGTCACCGCCATCTTGCTGTCGTTCGCGATCCGGCTTTACGCCGCCAGGAAGACGCTCTCCATCGACGCGTTCACCGAGTCGAAATGGTAGCCGCGCTCTTTCATCCGCTGCACATTTTCATTCTCGGGCTCGGCGGCGGCTTCGTCATGCCGCTGCTGTACCGGCTCGGCAAGCCCTGGCTCACGCTCGGCTTTTTCATCGCGCTGTGCGGTATCGTGCTCGTCTCCGGCATATCGTTCTACGGCCTGCTCGACGGCGGCGACACGATCGAGGTGCTGACCGCGGGCGCGCTGCCGCCGGTGTCGATCAATCTGCGCTTCGGCTTGTGGGAAGGCTTCTTCACGTTCAGCGTCAACGTGGTCGCGCTGCTCGGCGCATTGCATCTATGGGACCGTCTGCGCGGCAACTACGTGGCGTTGCTGCTGTATCTCATCCTGGTGATGGGCATCGACGGCATGGTGATGACCCGCGACCTGTTCAATCTGTTCGTGTTTCTCGAGATCGTGTCGATCGCAACATACGGCCTGCTCGGGCTCGAACGCACGCCCGCCGCGCTCGCCGCCGCGTTCAAGTACATCTTCGCGACCGTGATCGCGTCGACGCTGTTCCTGCTCGGCGCGGTGCTGCTCTACTACGTGACGGGCACGCTGAACATCGACGAACTGCTGTCGATGCGCAACCAGATCGGCGGCCCGATCGGCACGACCGCGATCCTGCTCGTGTTCGCGAGCCTCGTGATCGAGCTGAAGCCGTTCCCGGCGAACGGCTGGGGGCTCGACGTCTACGAGACCGCGCCGAGCGGCGTCGCCGCGATGGTCTCGATCGGCGTATCGGCGGGCGTGTTTTTCGCGCTACTCAAATTGCTGCCGCTTTTCGACGCTCAGCTCACGCTGCTCGCCGTATCGGGCGGCGTCACGTTCCTGTTCTCGAACCTGCTCGCGATCAAGCAGACCAAACCGCAACGCGTGCTCGGCTATTCATCGATCGGGCAAATGGCGCTCTTGATGCTGTCGCTCGCGTTGCTGCGCCAGGTCGGCGCGGACGCATCGATCCCGCTCGTCGTCGGCGGCCTCTTCATCAACCATCTGTTCGCGAAGGCGGGGCTGTTCTGGCTGATCGGCGTGCTGCGGCGCCACGGCGACGATGCGCGCGCGATCCTGTCGCGCAGCCCGCTGCTGATCGGCCTGCTCGGCCTCTTCCTCGTCGCGATCGCGGGGCTGCCGCCGTTCCCCGGTTTCTGGGCGAAATGGGAACTCGTCATGCGCCTGACCGCCGCCGGCAAGCCATACTGGATCGTGCTGATCCTGACCGGCTCGCTGCTCGAAGCGGGCTATATGTTCCACTGGTTCGTGCGCGCGCTGGCTCCTTCCGACGTCGAAGCCAAAGCCAGCCCCAACATGGCCGCGCTGTTGCCGCTGTTCGGCGTCGCCCTGCTGCTGATCGCGGCGGCCTATATGGCGGCCGTGTTCTCGGGCGCCGTGTCGGCATGGATCTTTTCGCCGCTCGCGGCGGGCGCGCTGTTCTATGCGGCCGATCGTCTGCCGGGGCGCGTGAAAGGCGTGCTCGCGCTGATCGCGATCGGGCTGATCGGCAGTCTGCTCAGCGAGGGCACGGGCGGTATCGCCGGGCTCTTCACGTGGCTGCTGCTCGCGGGCAGCCTCGTGATCGCCGCGGCGAGCCTCTATCGCGACGACGTGCGCGCCGGCTTCTATCCGATGCTGGTCGTGCTGTCGCTGTCGATTCCGGCGCTGCTGCGCTCATCGACGTCGCTCGAGTTCTTCTATAGCTGGGAAATCATCACGCTGTCGTCGTGCTTTCTGATCGCGAAGTGCCGCCGCGCGGGGCCGCACGTGCTGACCTTCCTGCTGTTTTCGCTGCTGGCGGCGTTCTTCCTGCTCGCGGGCTTCGCCAACGTCGCGGCACTCGACGACACCATCGCGCTATCCGCGCTGATCCACTCGGGACCGGAAGCGAACCGCGCGTTCGTACTGCTCGCGACCGGCTTTCTGATCAAGGCCGGTGCGATCGGCGTGCACGTATGGCTGCCGGGCGCCTACACCGAGGCGGAAGACGACGTGACCGCGATGCTGTCGGCGGTGGTCAGCAAGGTCGCGATGTTCGGCCTGTTGATCGGCGCCTATCTGACGATACGCTCGGAGGTCGGCCTCGAACTCGCGCACGTGATGACATGGATCGGCATGCTGACGACCCTGTTCGGCGCGCTGATGGCCTTGCGGCAAAACGACTTCAAACGCATGCTGGCGCTATCGAGCATGAGCCAGATGGGCTATATCGTCACCGCGATCGGGCTGATGAGCCATCTAGGCTGGGTGACCGCGCTGTACCTGGTCGCCAATCACATGTTCGTGAAGGGCATCCTGTTTCTCGCGCTCGCGGGCGTGATCTTGCGCACCGGCACGCGCAACTTCGCCGATGTGGGCGGCCTAGCGCGCGAGATGCCGCTCACGTTCGCGATGGTCGTGATTGCGCTCGTGTCGATGTCGGGCCTGCCGCCGCTCATGGGCTTTGGCGGCAAGTGGCTGCTGCTTAGCGCAATGACCGACAAGGGTTGGTACGGGCTCGCCGTGTGCGGGCTGATCGCGACCTGCGCCGGCTTTCTGTACATGCTGCGCCTGCTCAATGGCATCTTCCTCAAACCGCGCCCGCCGCAGCGGGCGCAAGTGCGCGAAGCGCCGGCGATGCTGCTGCTGCCGCAGTTTCTGTTCGTCGTCGGTATCGTGATCCTGTCGTTCTTTCCGAAGCTGCTGATCGAACCGGTGTCGGCCGCGATCGATCCGCAGTTCGCGGCCACCCTGGTGTGGGGCGGCATGTCGCTCGAAAGCATCTACGGGTTCTGGAATCCGACGCCGGTCGTGATCGTCGTGCTGATCGTCACGGCGATCGTGTGCGGGCTCGGCGTGCTGTTCTACCGCAGCCGCCGCGGCAACGCGCGCAACGCCCCCGATTTTTACCACTTCTACCGGCCGTTCCTGAGCCGCACGGTGCCGCCGGTCGCACAGATGTTCTGGCGCGGCATTTCGCACTTCGCACTCGCGGCGGCGTCACGGATACGGCGCGTCTATACCGGCAATGGACAGACCTACGCGCTCTACGTGCTGCTGTATTTTCTGGCGATCTACTTCGCGAGCACGGGCCTGAGCGCGGCGGGGACGCAATAACGACAATGACGCCGCGCTACTCGCGTGAAGACTCACTCGCTAGTCGAAGCGACCGGTAATTCCGAGCCACTCTCTCGCGCCGGACGCTGCACGGCTCGAACCAGCCCGCTGCCGCCGCCTCCGCAGAAAAACAGATCGGCGCCGTTCGATTCGAGTCCCGAGATGCCGGTACCGGCCGGCATCTCGACACTTTGCAGCACTTCGCCGCTGCGCGGATCGATGTGCCTGAGTTCGCTCTCGTCACCTTCCCACGTGCCATGCCATAGTTCGCCGTCGACCCAGGTGATGCCGGTCACGAAGCGATTCGATTCGATCGTGCGCAACACCGCACCGGTGTCCGGATCGATCTGATAGATCTTTCGTTCGGGATAGTGACCGACCCACAGCGAACCTTCGGCCCACGTCAGCCCCGACTGGCCGCCGTCGCCAGGTGCCGCGATCGTCGACAGCACGCGGCCGCTGTGCGGATCGATCTTCTGGATGCGGCCGTGCGCGATCTGGAACAGGTGCTCGCCGTCGAAGGCCGTGCCCGCGTCGGCGGCCAGCGCGACCGAGCGCAGCGTCTCGCCACTGTCGGGGTCGAACGCGTCGAGCCGTTCGCCGGTCGCAACCCACACCTGCCGGCCATCGTAAGTGACCCCATGCACTTTATCGACGCCCGTAAAGGGCCCATATTCGCGGACGATCCTGGCGGCTGAGCGGTTCATGATGGCCATCCTAATCACGAAGGGAACGGGGAAGGGAGTAACAAAGCCGTCGCGAATCCGGCGATGGGCGGCGTCATCCAGCGGCGCGCGCGCCCGTCGCCCACCGGCTGCACCTTGCCGGCCGCGGCGAGGGAATCGAGCGCGCGCTGCACGGTACGCTGACTCGCGCCGAGCACCAGAGCAAGCGCCGAACTCGACCACGATTGGCCATCCGACAAAAACGCGAGCAGCGCCGCATGCTCGCCTTCGACGGGCGGCGCCAGCACGACGACATCGCGCGCCTGCCGCGGCGCGAGCGCGAAGCCACGCGTCGTCGCGCTGACGCTCGCGAGCGTGCCGAGCGCCACGCGCAGCCGGCCGATCTCGACGCGCAGTCGCGCGCGATGCGATTCGTCGGCGCGTTTGGCGCGGAACGCGCGCGCGACCAGCACGTCGCGCGGCACGTCGGCGGGCCATGCCTCGCCGAGCATGCGGGCGAGCGCGAACAGCACCGGTCGGCTCGCTAGCGCAACCGCCGCGTTGGCATCGCAGATCGCGTAGCGGCAAGCGTCGACGATCAATGCGCCGCCCGCGCGATTCGAGCTCAGGAGTCTCTCGACTTCATCGAGCAAGATCGGTTCTTCTTTGCCATGCGCGATCATGCGCGCCGCCGGATTGCTCAGTGCTGCCGACGCGCTTTCGATTTCCGCGATCAACGCCGGAATACCGGCCTCGCGGGCCGAGCGTGCGGCCCGCGCCAGCGCGGCACGGGCGGCGCCGCTGCGCAAACGCCGCAGCGCCACGCCGGCGACGACCAGCTCATGCGCGGCACGCAGCGCGGGCGGAAACGGCCGAGGATCGAGCGCGGCAAGCTTGCGCTCCGCTTCGTCGAGACGGCCGATCAGCAGCAGACGCCGCGCCGCCAGATACCGGGCATGCGCCGCATTGACGCGATCGCCGTGCGCGTCGAGGGTGGCGGTCGCGGCGTCGAGTGTTCTGGCGGGCCACGCGAGATCGCGCGACGCGAGCGCGATCTCCGCTTCCGCGACCACGCATCGCGCGCGCGCCACTGCATGCTGCGCGCCGAACGCGCGCGCGGCGCCGCGCAGCAACGCCTTGGCGCGCACGAAATCGCCAAGCTGCGCCATCGCAATGCCGCGCAGCGCGAGCGCCGGCGCGTCGTCGCGCAACGCGACGCGGTCGAGCGCGCCAAGCGGATCGCCGGCCGCGAGCGCGCGCGCCGCCGCCGAAATCAGCGCGTCCACGGCGTGCGACTCCGCGCGTAGCGCGTCAATGCATCAAGCGAATCCCGCCACACTTGTCACTCCCACCCGATCGATGCCCAAGCCTAATCTAGCACGACCATCAACCGTCACCGACGCCGTCGGGCAAGGGCTCGCGCGGCGCGGCACGACTCACGGAGGAACCCACGATGACTACGCATCCGATCGGAACACGCGAACAGTGGCTCGCCGCGCGCCGCGCGCTGCTCGACGCGGAAAAAGCCCACACGCGACACGGCGACGAGCTGGCGCGGCAACGCCAGGCGCTGCCGTGGGTGAAGGTCGACAAGGCCTACCGCTTCGATACCGACGAAGGCAGCGCGTCGCTCGCCGACCTGTTCAAAGGACGTTCGCAACTGCTTGTCTACCACTTCATGTTTGGCCCCGACTACAAGGCGGGCTGCCCATCGTGCTCGTCGATCGCGGACGGCTTCGCTGGGTTCGCCGTGCATCTCGCGCATCACGACGTGATGCTGACGGCGGTGTCGCGCGCGCCGCTCGACAAGCTGCAGGCCTACAAGCAGCGCATGGGATGGACCTTTCCGTGGGCGTCGTCGGCCGGCGGCGATTTCAATTTCGACTTCAACGTCGCGTTCACCGAGGCGCAACAGCGCGCCGGCGATATCGAATACAACTACGCGCGCAACAGTCATGCGATGGACGTGACGCCCGCGCCCGAACCCGTCGCGCAGTTCGCGGCGACCTGCGGCACCGACGCGGCCACCTATTCGCGCGACCGGCCCGGCATGAGCGCGTTCGCGCTCGAAGACGGTGTCGTCTATCACACGTACTCGACTTACGCGCGCGGTGTCGATGCGCTGTGGGGCATGTATCAGTGGCTCGATCGCGCGCCGAAGGGACGCAACGAGATGGGCATCTGGTGGCGCCGTCACGACGAGTACGAGCAGTCATGAGCCCGCTCGTGCGCGCTGCCTGCGCGAGCGGGCAGCGCCTTGCCGTGCGGCGCGCGGCGCGCTCGTCGCAGCGCGTGTTCGTCGGCGTCTGCGCGCTGATATTCGCCGCGAGCGTCGCGGCGACACTGGCGCACAGCGCGTCGATGTCGGCGATGGGCGCGTTGCCGATGCCCGGCGGCTGGTCGATGTCGACGCTATGGATGCCGACCTGCGGGCGCACCTGGGCCCGCACCGCGGCATCGTTCATCGGCATGTGGATCGTGATGATGGCGGCGATGATGCTGCCGTCATTCGTGCCGACGCTGCTGCGCTATCGCGACGCGGTAGCCTCGCGAGCAAACCCCGGCCGGCTGGCCGTGCTGACGATGCTCGTGAGCGGCGCGTACGCCGTCGTATGGACGGCGCTCGGCGTGGCCGTGTTTGCGCTGGGCGCGTCGCTCGCGGCGCTCGCGTTGCGATGGCCACCGCTCGCGCGTGCGGTGCCGCTAGCGGCCAGCCTGGTCATATTACTTGCGGGCGCATTGCAGTTCAGCACGTGGAAAGCCCGCCGCCTCGCCTGCAGTCGCGCGACGCCGAGCCTGCCCGCCGACGCGGCCTGCGCGTGGCGATACGGTCTGCGCATCGGCATTGATTGCGGCGCTTGCTGCGGGGGTCTCACGGCGATTCTGCTGGTCGTCGGCATGACGGATTTGCCCTTGATGGCCGCCGTGACGGCCGCCATCACGGCCGAGCGTCTTGCGCCGGACGGCGCACGCGTCGCACGGGCGATCGGCGCCATAGCCCTCGGCGGCGCAGGCTTGCTGCTCGTCCGAGCCATTGCAGCCGGCTGACGCGTGGGCGACACCTACCGGCGATCGCTTCGTCAACCGATGCTCGGCGCCCTTGCCATCTCATTATTGTTCTCGTTCGGGAAACAGTGAGTTCAGGAATTAGGTATTTACCCTAGTTTCCCGTCCCCATAGACTGTCATCACTGCTGCAAACCAATGGGTTTCGCGGCCTAACAAGAAAATCTGGAGGTACTAAAAATGAAATCGCTCGTTCAAGCTGTCGTTATCGCCGCTACCCTCGCTGCTCCGGTTGCTGTTTTCGCTCAATCGAACCAGCCGCTGACCCGCGCGCAAGTCCGTGAACAGCTGGCCCAGATCGAAAAAGCCGGCTACAACCCGGCACGTTCGAACCCGAACGAATACCCCTCGAACATTCAGGCTGCCGAAGCTCGCGTCGCGGCGCAAAACAGCGCGGTCGGCGGCGTGACCAGTGGTTCGTCGCAGCAAGGCCACGCAGCGCAGTAACGCGTCCCGGGTTGGAAAGTTGCTGTAGATGTCGCTGTACCTGCCGGAGCGCTCTGCCTTAGTGCTCCTGCAGCTTCCCCTACTGGCCCGCATCGCGGTTGACTGCGATGGCGGGCCAGTCCCGTTTGAGGAGGGCCGCTGGTCTCGCGTCAAACCGCGCCCGGGTTGATATACGCGGTCTTCACCGTCGTATAGAACTCGCGGGCGTAGGCGCCCTGCTCGCGCGGACCGTAGCTCGACCCCTTCCTGCCGCCAAACGGCACGTGATAATCGACCCCCGCCGTCGCGGTGTTGACCATCACCATGCCGGCCTGCATATGGCGGCGGAAGTGACTCGCGTATTTCAGCGATGTCGTGCAGATGCCGGCCGACAGCCCGAACTCGGTATCGTTGGCAACCGCGAGCGCTTCCTGGTAGTCCTTGACCTTGATGACCGACGCCACCGGCCCGAACACCTCTTCGCGATTGATGCGCATCGCCTGCGTCGTCTCGGTGACCAGCGCCGGCGCGAGGAAGTAGCCGCGCGTCGAGCCTTCGACACGCTCGCCGCCGAACACCGTGCCGCCCTCTTCCCGCGCGATCGCCAGATAGCGTTCGTCCTGTGCCAGCTGCTTGTCGTCGACGACCGGGCCAATGTGCGTGCCCTCCGCGAGCGCATCGCCGACCTTCAGCGCGCGCATGCGCGCCTTCATGCCGTCGATAAAGCGGTCATAGATCCCCGCGGTCACGATCAGCCGGCTCGACGCCGTGCAGCGCTGGCCCGTCGAGTAGAACGCGCCGTTGACGCAAGCTTCGATGGCGACGTCGAGATCGGCGTCGTCGAGCACGACCATCGGATTCTTGCCGCCCATTTCCAGCTGGAATTTCTTGCCCGACTCGAAGCACTTCGCGCCGATCGCGCGACCCGTCGAAACGGAACCGGTAAAGCTGATCGCGTCGACATCCGGCGACGACACCAGCGCCTCGCCGACCACCGAACCGCGCCCCATCACGAGATTGATCACGCCCGCCGGCGCGCCCGCATCAGCGATGATCTTGACCAGCTCCCACGTACAGCCCGGCACCAGATCGGCCGGCTTGATGACGACCGTGTTGCCATACGCGAGCGCCGGCGCGATCTTCCACGCCGGAATCGCGATCGGAAAATTCCACGGCGTAATCAGGCCGACCACGCCGATCGGCTCGCGCGTCATTTCGACCGTCATGCCCGGCCGCACCGACGGCATCGTTTCTCCGCCGAGGCGCAGTGCTTCGCCCGCAAAGAACTTGAAGATCTGCCCGGCGCGGCCCACTTCGCCGATCCCCTCGGGCAGCGTCTTGCCCTCTTCACGTGCGAGCAGCTTGCCGAGCTCCGCCTTGCGCGCGAGGATCGCGCTGCCCGCCTGGTCGAGCACGTCGAAGCGCTGCTGCGGCGTGGACATTGACCACTGCGCGAAGGCCTTGCGCGCGGCGCTGATCGCGCGGTGCGTCTGCTCGGCGTCGGCTTGCGCGAATTCGCCGATCACGTCGTCGAGATTTGACGGATTGATGTTGCGCGACACGCTCGCGCCGTCGACCCATTGGCCGTCGATGTAGTTTGCGAACTGACTCATGTCCTGATGCTCCTTTCGAAAATTGCAGCGACAACCCTGGTTATGCAGCAATCAGCAGGCCACGTGCCGCGAGGTTGCGATACAGCGCGCGCACGCCGAACGTCCACGGTTCGATTTCGGTGGACAGGCGCACCGTGTTGGTCAGCGCGCCGAGCTGCGGCGTCGAGATCGTCACGCGGTCGCCGAGGTGGTGAGTGAAGCCGCCGCCGGGCGCGTCGCGGTCCTTGATCGGCGAGAACATCGTGCCGAGGAACAGCATGAAGCCGTCCGGGTACTGGTGATGACGGCCGCAGGTCTGAGCGACGAGGTCGGCCGGGTCGCGACTGATCTCGCTCATGTGGCTCACGCCGTCGAGCACGAAGTTGTCGTCGACGCCTTCGACGCGCAGCGAAACGCTCGCCGCGCGCACCGAGTCGAGCGAGAACGTGTCGTCGAACAGCCGCACGAACGGGCCGATCGCGCACGAGCCGTTGTTGTCCTTGCACTTGCCGAGCAGCAGTGCCGAACGGCCTTCGATGTCGCGCAGGTTCACGTCGTTGCCGAGCGTCGCGCCGACGATCTCACCGCGGCTATTCACCGCGAGCACGATCTCCGGCTCCGGGTTGTTCCACACCGACGCGGCGAGCAGACCGACGTCTGCGCCGAAGCCGACCGCCGACATCGGCTGCGACTTAGAAAACACTTCGGCGTCCGGACCGATGCCGACTTCCATGTATTGCGACCACGCATCGCGACGCTCGAGCTCGGCCTTCAGCTTCATCGCCGCTTCCGAGCCCGGCTTGATCTTCGACAGGTCGGTGCCGATCGTCGACGCGATCGTCTCGCGCACTTCCTTGGCCTTCGCCGGATCGCCGCCGGCCTGCTCCTCGATCACGCGCTCGATCAGGCTCACCGCGAACGTGACGCCGCAGGCCTTGATCGCCTGTACGTCGCACGGCGCGAGCAGGCGCACGGCGGGCGCACTCGCGTCGGGCAGGTTCGCCTCGATCAGCTGCGCGACCGGCCCGAGCGATACGCCCGGCGCGCTGCGCGCGAGCTGCGCCGCATCGTCGCGCTCGAACAGGTCGGCGGTGGTCGGCACGGTCGCGGTGATGTCGAACACCTCGCCGCCGCGCACGACGACCACGCACGGTCCTTCGTGCTGCTCGGTCTTGCGCCATACGCGGCCGACGAGCAGCGCGTCGTTCAGATCGCCGGGAAGAAAGCTGGAGGGAGAAGTTGCGGACATGGGATGGACTCTTACGGATAAGTTGGGAAATGGGCAAGGCCGGGCGTCGCATGGCGCGCGAAGCCCGGCCTTCTCACCTGCATATCAATGCGAATGCCGTGGATTGCCGCGCTCGGCAATCACCTTCAGATAAAGCGTCGCCGGTTCCAGACAGCCGCCGGTCGAAAGCTGGCCGACCGTCTTGCGGTACAGCTCCTGCCACGGCGTTTGCGCGGGCGGAATCTCGAAATGCACGGTGTCGCGGCGTCGTGCGAGTTCGGCTTCGTCGACCAGCACGTTGACGCTGCGCGAATTCAGATCGACGCGGATGCGATCGTTCGTGCGCAACAGCGCGAGGCCGCCGCCCACCGCCGCTTCCGGCGACATGTTCAGAATCGACGGGCTCGCGGACGTGCCGCTCTGGCGGCCGTCGCCGAGCGTCGGCAGCGACGTGATGCCCTGACGCACGAGCGCCGCCGGCGGCGCCATGTTGACGACCTCGGCGCTGCCCGGATAGCCGACCGTGCCGGTGCCGCGAATCACGAGGATGCAATGCTGGTCGATCTCGAGCGACGGGTCGTTGATGCGCGCGTGATAGTCCTCCGGACCGTCGAACACGATGGCGCGCGCTTCGAAGCTGTTTTCCGCGCCGGGCTCGCTCAGATAGGTCTGACGGAACGCTTCACCGACCACCGACATCTTCATGATCGCGCTGTCGAAGAAGTTGCCCGACAGCACCATGAAGCCCGCGCCGTGCTTCAGCGGATCGTCGGTCGTCTTGATGACCTCGCGATCCGGCGTTGGCGCGGCGGCTGCGATGTCGCCCATCGTGCGGCCCGACACGGTCAGGCACGCCTCGTGCACGAGGCCCGCTTTCGCGAGCTCGCGCATCACGGCGGGCACGCCGCCCGCGCGATGGAAGCTCTCGCCGAGATATTCGCCGGCGGGCATGCAGTTGACGATCAGCGGCACCTGCTCGCCGACGCGCTGCCAGTCCTCGAGACTCAGCTCGACGCCCATGTGCCGGGCGATCGCGATCAGATGCGGCGGGCAGTTGGTCGACGCGCCGAGCGCCGACGCGACGACGATTGCGTTTTCAAACGCTTCTTTCGTCATGATCTTGGACGGGCGCACGTCCTCGCGCACCAGATCGACGATGCGCTTGCCGGTCGCGTACGCCATCTGGCCGCGCTCGCGGTAAGCGGCCGGAATGCTCGCGCAGCCGGGCAGCGACATGCCGAGCGCTTCGGCGAGGCTGTTCATCGACAGCGCGGTGCCCATCGTGTTGCAGTGACCGATCGATGGCGAGGACGCGGTGGTCAGCTCCATGAAGCCTTCGTAGTCGATCTCGCCGGCCGCCAGCAAATTGCGCGCATGCCAGATCACGGTGCCCGACCCGACGCGCTTGCCGTCGTGCCAGCCGTCCAGCATCGGGCCGCCGGACAGCACGATCGCCGGCATATCGACGGTGGCCGCCGCCATCAGGCACGCGGGCGTGGTCTTGTCGCAGCCGGTGGTCAGCACGACGCCGTCGAGCGGGAAGCCGTGCAGGATTTCGACGAGGCCGAGGTACGCGAGATTGCGGTCGAGCGCGGCGGTCGGCCGGCGGCTCTGCTCGGCGAGCGGATGCACCGGAAACTCCATCGGAATGCCGCCCGCGTCGCGGATGCCGGCCTTCGTGCGCGCCGCGAGTTCGATGTGATGGCGGTTGCACGGCGCCAGATCGCTGCCGGTCTGCGCGATGCCGATGATCGGCCGGCCCGACTGCAGCTCTTCGCGCGTCAGACCGTAGTTCATGAAACGCTCGACGTACAGCGCCGTCATATCCGCGTGCGAGGGATCGTCGAACCATTCCTGGCTGCGCAGCCGGCGCGGGGTGGATGCTGACATGATGCTTGTCTCTCTATGAGGGTTGCTTTAGGCGTGCTCTGTGCGCTCGGCGGCTTTCCGTGCGCGCGCCGTCTCGCGGCCGGGCCCGCCGTCCGGATTCGACGCGGCCGGCGCCAGCATTGTGCGCGGCACGAGCAGGATCAGCACGCAGCTGACCAGCAGACACGCACCGAGCGCGTAGGTGCCGTTGTTGATGTCGCCGGTGAGGTCTTTGGCCACGGCGGTAATCATCGAACCGGTAAAGCCGGACAGATTGCCGATCGCGTTGATCATCGCGATGCCGGCCGCTGCGGCGGCGCCCGACAACAACTGCCCCGGGAACGTCCAGTAAATCGGCATCAATGCAAGGATGCCGGCGGTGGCGATCGTCAGAAACGTGATCGCCCATACCACATGATGCGCCAAAGCTGCGCTCATGATCAGGCCGATGCCGCCGATCAGCGCCGGAATCGCCGCATGAAGGCGCCGCTCGCCGGTTTTCTTCGAATGCGCGGCGTTCGCGAGCGTCGCAATGATGGCCACGCCGTACGGGATCGCGGTCAGCAGGCCGATATGCAGCGGGTCCTGCACGCCGGTCGCCTTGATGATCGACGGCAGCCAGAACGCGAGCCCGTAGAAGCCGGTATTGAACGTGAGCAAAATCGCGATCAGCAGCCAGACGCGCGGATCGCGCACCGCCGAGCCGAAGCGCGCGGTCTTGTGCGCGCTTTCGCGCTGCAGATTCGCCGCGAGCAGGCTCTTCTCCTGCGGGGTGAGCCAGCGGGCGCGGTCGATGCCGTCGTCGAGCGAGAAGTACACCACGAACGCGGTCAGCAGCGACGGCACGCCTTCGATCAGCAGCATCCACTGCCAGCCCTGGTAGCCGAACAGGCCGGCCGTATGCTCCATCAGCCAGCCCGACACCACGCCGCCGAGCATCAGGCTGACCGGCATCGCGATCAGAAAGCCGGACATCACGCGGCTTTGCCGCTGTGCGGGAAACCAGAAGTTCAGGTACAGAATCACGCCGGGGAAGAAGCCGGCCTCACAGATCCCGAGCAGGAAGCGCAGCATGTAGAACATCGTCGCGGTTTCGACATGCGCGATGCGCGCGAGCGGCGCGACGAACGCGAGCGCCATCGACACGAGCCCCCACGTGAACATGATCCGCGCGATCCAGAAGCGCGCGCCGTAGCGATGCAGGAATACGTTGCTCGGCACTTCGAAGATGAAATAGCCCCAGAAAAACACACTCGCGCCGATCGCGTACATCGTGTCGGACAGGCCGAGATCGTCGAGCATCTGCAGCTTCGCGAAGCCGACGTTCACGCGGTCCAGATACGCGACCACGTAGCACAGCAACAGCACCGGCAGCAGCCGGCGCACGACCTTGCGATAGGTCCTTTCCTCGAACTCGTCGACGCGCGCGGTGGGCGCGGCGATGGCGGACGGTACTGCGGTCATTCGTATCTCCATCAGCGTGTTTTTGGTCGGCAATGCCGTTGCCTCGCGGCTCGTGCGATTGGAGCCGACGGGCACCGCCGGTTAAGTTACCGGTAACATTTCTAGCTGTGGATGTTACGCCCGGCTTACCGTCCGAACAACCAAGGGATATCCCTGATCTGTTTAATTTGGTACGGCTTTGCGCGCATCGTCCGGCTCCGCTGTGTCGACATTGATCACACACGCAACCGCAATGAGAAGAGTTCAGATAATGTGGACCGCGCCAGTACCGATCATCTAGACCTAAAGCGAGTGCATAAAGAGCGTCACGATTGCCACCATCTCAACGGCAGTGTCAAACGACCGCCGGTGCCGCTTCTGTCTTACGCGCGATCAGCTGAGAACGACCCGTTGCTGCCTTCGGCGAGCTTCTCCGAACGTCCCAACCGTGCTGAAAAAGCGGCCGCTCGACCTTTCGACTACAAACGCCGGAGTCTGAGCGACCAATCGTCTAACGTTTAGCTCTGTGCCGGCGAACAGGCAGCAAGCTTTACCCGCTGGCGACCTATACTCGTAGTGGCCGCGACCCCCGGCTGTCGTGTTCGCAATCAACGAATCCAACTCGAATTTGTTGCGATTGAGCTTGCGATAAGCGGGATCGACTCGCAATCCACGGCCGTGGGCATATGTAATCTGCGAGCAAGCCTAAGCGCTTCGATTGCAAGCCCTACATCTAGTGGAGAATTCTGATGCAACAGAAATTACGTGCTGCGGTTGTGCAATCGGGATCCGTCGTCTTCGATGCGGACAGTACCATCGACAAAGTCGCGACTTTCGCGGCCGACGCCGCACGACAAGACACTCAACTTATTGTATTTCCTGAAGCATTCGTCTCAGCCTATCCAAAGGGGCTCGATTTCGGTTCGACGATTGGTGGACGAACCGTTGCTGGGCGCGACGACTATCGCCGTTACTACCAAAGCGCGGTCGAGGTGCCGAGTCCCGGCACCCGTCGGCTGGGCGAGATTGCCGCCGACCACAAACAATACATCGTGATCGGCGTAATCGAGCGGGACCATGGCACGTTATATTGCACTGCGTTGTTTTATGGTCCGGACGGTATCATGCTCGGCAAGCATCGCAAGCTGATGCCAACCGCCGGCGAGAGGCTGATCTGGGGCTATGGCGATGGGTCGACGCTCCCGGTTTTCGACACGCCGTTCGGCAGACTTGGCGCAGTCATTTGCTGGGAAAACTACATGCCATTAATGCGTATGGCCATGTACGCCAAGGGTGTTCAGATTTACTGCGCCCCCACCGCCGACAGTCGGCCGACATGGGCTTCCTCCATGCAGCATGTTGCCTTGGAGGGGCGTTGCTTTGTGTTATCGGCCTGTCAGCACCTGCGCCGATCGGATTGCCCAACCGACTATGCCGCAATCCAGGGTAACGATCCGTCCACTGTGTTGATGAGCGGTGGAAGCTGCATCGTTGGCCCGCTTGGCGAGTTCATTGCCGGCCCCATCTTTGAGCAAGACGCACTGCTCGTGGCCGACCTCGACCTCAACGATCTTGCCCGTGCGAAATATGACTTTGACGTGGCGGGTCACTACGCGCGTCCGGATATCTTCCGTCTGCATGTCAACGAAGCGATGATGCCTCCCGTCGTGTTCGAGAACAACGGATTCGGCAGCGTCTCCTGAAGGTCAACGTGGGATTGAACGAATCCCTGTCCTCATTAGAAAGTGAGCAAGCTGAACGCGAAATTCAATTTCAGCGTGCGTCAGCCGCGCGGCACGAAACGAACCGCGGACGCCGTTACCCTCAGTAACACGCAACACGTCCTGCTCCGTCCATGCAGCAAACCGCTCTGCGCGAATGAACGCCGCCTGCACGTTGCGGGCGTCGGAGTTCGGCTAACCGTACCTGAGTTCGCGGTGACCGCCAAGGCAATGCTGGGCGCAAACAAGCACGGCCCGATAAAAAATCGCGCAAAAGCACATTCATATAGATGTTTTCCCGGATACGTTCCACCGCGTCCGGTCCGATCGTGTGTGCGCGGCCACGACAAGGGTAACTCCCGATCCATTTAGCTGGAAAACATGTAATCATATATATGAATCGGAGGAGACGATGATGCACTCGGATGGCCGTTTGCCCCGTTATCAGCGGTTGCGTGACGAAATGGTCGCTCTTATCGCGGCCCGCCATTGGCGCCCCGGTGAGCCTATTCCGACGGAACAGGCGCTCGCGAAAAGCTATGACCTCGCTGTTGGGACAGTTCGCAAGGCCGTCGATCTGCTGGTGGCGGAAGGACTGCTTGAGCGCTTTCAGGGTCGGGGGACCTTCGTGCGCCGCGCGAACTTCGACAGTTCCCTGTTTCGCTTTTTTCGCTTCCAGACGCGGCAGGGCGAACGCCGTATTCCAGAAAGCCGCATCTTGCGTCGCGACGTGGTCGACGCACCGTCGGCTGTCGCCGCAACCTTGCAGATTTCGGATACCGCGCGCGTCATAGAGATGTCGCGCGTGCGACTGCTAGATGGCGTCCCGATGCTCTATGAAGAAATCTGGTTGCCGTACGTACGGTTTGCGGCGTTTGCGGAGATGGACCTGAACGATGTCGGTGACCTCTTGTATCCCGTGTACGAGGCGCAGTGCAACCAGGTAGTGGCGTCCGCCACGGAAACGCTGACTGTCGAAGCCATTCGGCCACTCCACGCCAGGCTGCTACGCATCGAACCGGGCACGCCGGCTGTCGTAATCGAACGTCTTGCGTACGGCTACGACCGACAGCCTCTCGAATGGCGCCGCTCGCGCGGACCCGCCAGCGAATTCATCTACCAGGCGGAGATCCGCTAGCGATCGGCGTCATCAAGAATGCGTTGTTCTTCGCGCATTCGAACGACGAGGAGAAGACGGCAATGTTCAAGTGGTTCAGCGAGATTTCGGGCAATGAACGTCGGACGTTCTGGGCGTGCTTCGGCGGATGGGCACTCGATTCGCTCGACGTGCAGATGTTCAGCCTTGTGATTCCGGCAATCATCGCCGAATGGTCGATCAGCCGCACTCAGGCGGGCCTGGTCAGCGGCGCCACGCTGGTTGCGTCGGCGCTGGGCGGCTGGATTGCGGGTATGCTTTCGGACCGGCTCGGACGGGTCAGGACGCTGCAATGGACCGTCGCGTTCTTTGCCGTGTTTACGTTCCTGTGCGCCTTCACGCAAAACTATCCTCAGTTTCTGGTGTTAAAGACGCTGCAGGGGTTCGGCTTCGGCGGAGAATGGGCGGCAGGCGCCGTCCTGATGGCTGAGACTATCCGCAATGAGCATCGCGGCAAGGCAATGGGCACTGTCCAAAGCGCATGGGCTGTCGGCTGGGGTGCAGCGGTGCTGCTTTATCTGTTGATGTTCTCGCTACTGCCCGGACAAACCGCATGGCGCGTGATGTTCGGAATTGGCATCGTTCCAGCGTTGCTCATCCTGTACGTTCGACGTGGCGTACAGGAGCCGACCCTGTCGGCGCACATGACGCGCGCCGCGCGCGCGCGTCACGACGAACCGGCATCTGGTCTGATCGTCGGTATCTTCGCGCCGAATATGCGGCGCATGACCTTGATCGGAGCGCTGCTCGGCGTCGGCGCACATGGCGGCTATTACGCGCTGATGACCTGGCTACCGACGTTTCTGAAGACCGAGCGCCATCTGTCCGTTCTAAGTACCGGCGGCTACCTTGCTGTCGTGATCACCGCATTTTTCTGCGGCTGCCTCGTGAGTGCGCAACTGCTTGATCGCATTGGACGCCGTAAAACAATTCTCACATTTGCGATCTGCTGCGTAATCACGGTGATCGCCTATCTGTTTCTTCCGCTCGGCAATACCGCAATGCTGTTCTTCGGCTTTCCGCTAGGATTTTTTGCGGCAGGCATTCCGGCAAGCATGGGCGCGCTGTTTAATGAACTGTACCCAGGCGGCATGCGCGGAACGGGTGTCGGGTTTTGCTACAACTTCGGTCGCGTCGTATCGGCGGGGTTTCCTGTCCTGGTCGGGCATATGTCCGCGAATATGTCGCTCGGAACCGCGATCGGCATTGATGCAGCACTGGCCTACGCCATTGTCGTACTGTCCGTGCTCATGCTGCCGGAGACACGAGGCCGCGCGCTAGGCGAAGCCGCTCTCGATACGGACCTCCGCCGTCCACTCTCGCCCGCTCCGAGGCATTAAAACGCGCTCGGCGTCACCCTGTAGCCGCGCAATACTGTTGATGAAGGAATGTTCATGATGGAGAGGTTGGAGACATATGCAAGCCCCCGGCAGCCAGCGCATCGTGCCTTCCGCCTTGCATCTGTCGATACGCATGCGCATGTATTCGAGCGCGGCCTGCCGCTCGCTCAGCAGCGCCGCTACGTCCCCGACTACGACGCGCCACTCGACGCATACCTTGCGCAACTGGATGCGCACGGCATATCGCACGGCGTGCTGGTGCAGCCCAGCTTTCTTGGCACTGATTGCAGCTATTTGCTCGGTGCGCTGCGTCGCGCGCCTGAGAGGCTACGCGGCGTCGCGGTGATCGAGCGCGATAGCGGAATCGATACACTGAAGCAGATGGCGAACGCGGGTATCGCGGGGATTCGGCTGAACCTGATCGGGCATCATGATCTGACGCTAGACCGATGGGTGAGTGCGCAAACGCTCGCGCACGTTCGCGAGCTGAACTGGCATGTCGAAGTGCACGCAGAAGCTGCGAGGCTGCCGGACATCGTCGAGCCGCTTCTCGAAGCGCGCATGAACGTCGTCGTTGACCACTTCGGCAGGCCCGACGCTAGCGTCGGCGTGAGGGGCACAGGGTTTCGTCGTCTCCTCGAGTTGGCTCACACACAGCGCGTGTGGATCAAGGTATCGGGCGCATACCGGAACTGGCCGGACGATAGTGGCGGTTGCAAACAGACGCACGATGCGTTCCGGCTCCTGAAAGCGGCCTTCGGCGTGCATCGCATGATGTGGGGCAGCGACTGGCCAAATACGCAATTCGAAGCACGCGAGCAGTTTCCCCGTGCGCTACAGGTGTTGCGCGTACTGATTCCCGATGAGGAAGAGCGCAGCGTAGTCCTGGCGGGCACACCTGCCAGCATCTACATGTTCGACGATGCCTAGATGACGACTCACCGGTCACGTCACCACCTGATTTCCGCTGCACCAAAAGACAGTCCCCTCGCTATCGAGCTACCGCGCGCGGGCGCAACAACAGCCTACAGCTGGAACCTGCATCTTCTGCCTTATGTTCGGGCATGTTCGAATGCGCAATGCGCGTCCGTAGATACATTCAAACCATAAGTTCTTTCATGACCCATCTAGATATACAGCTGCTACTGACCGCACTGATCAGCGTGTTTGTGCTTGTCGCGCTCATCGTGTCGCGCCTCAAGATGCACCCGCTTCTGGCCCTGCTGGTCGTCTCCATTGGCGTGGGTTTTGCAACCGGCATGGAACCGCAAAGCATCGTCAAGCACCTGATCAACGGAGCAGGCAAGACATTGGGTGCGGTGGGGATCGTGATCGCATTGGGCGCCATGCTGGGCAAGATTCTTGCCGATGCCGGCATCACGGAGCAAATCGCCGAAGCCATTCTCAGTCGCGCTTCCGATCGGATGATCCCTTGGGCGATGACGCTGGTGGCCTTCGTCGTGGGCATTCCGATGTTTTTCGAAGTGGGTCTGGTGGTCCTGCTGCCCCTCATATTCAGCGTGGCGCGCAAGCTCGAAAGCCATGCGCGCTTCAACGGCTCGGCATATGTGTATGTCGGCGTGCCCGTGATCTCCGCTCTTGCCGCGATGCACGGCATGGTGCCGCCCCACCCGGGCCCTTTGACAGCCATCGCCACCCTTAAAACCTCGGTGGGGCCTACCATGTTGTATGGCTTTGTAGCCGCCATTCCGGCCATGATTCTGGGCGGCCCGCTCTATGGAGCATTCATTTCGCCGCGCATGAGCACGAAACCCGATCAAGCTTTGCTGGACCAGTTCACCCTCACGGAGAATATGGACGATGGCCGGCGGCCCGGCGTCGGGCTCGGCGTACTGGCCGCTTTGCTCCCCGCGATCTTGATGCTGGTTCATGCCGTCGCCGAAATGGTGCTGTCCAAGGGCTCGGCGGCCTTGCATGTGGCCAGCTTCCTGGGCGATCCCTTGATCGCCATGCTTCTGGGTGTGCTGTTCGCCGCCGCGGCCTTGGTCCTCGCCCGCCGAGGCGATGCCGGAAAGCTGCGCGACGCACTGAGCAGAAGTCTCAAGCCCATTGCGTCCATCATCATGATCATTGCCGGAGGCGGCGCCTTCCAGCAAATGCTGACTAGTGCCAAGGTCGGCGATGCCATCGTGCATCTGACACAGCAGTTTGCTTTTCCCCCGCTCATTCTGGGCTGGTTGATCGCCATGCTGCTCTCCGTCTCTACCGGTTCGGCCACTGTAGGTATCGTGGGCGCAGCGGGCTTGCTCGCGCCGCTGGCCGGCGCCGACCCCAGCCTGAACCTGCCCTTGCTGGCTCTGTCCATTGGTTGCGGTTCGCTGTTCTTCAATTATGCGAACCACGCCGGCTTCTGGATGGTTAAGGAATCGTTTGGTATGACCATGGGCGAAGCTACCAAAACGATTTCGGTGGTTCAATCCATCGTGGCTGTGGTCGGACTGATCATGGCGCTTGTTTTTAACGCAGCGGTCCATGTTCACTGAATGGCGAGAGAGACAACCGTCGCAACGAACAGGCGCGATCGCGATCGGGTACTGGGCAGAAGAACGCACCCCGCAGCTCAAATTCGCTGCGGGCAATGCGTCGGTTATCGGCGCGACCCATGCACCCCTTGATTACCCGGCAACTGGTCAAAAACGTTTGAGAGGTCGACGGGTCCCGAGTGGCGTCAGTGCTCAGTGAGTGCAGCCGGCCAATAGTTGATGTTCGACAACAACCGAAGCCGCCATTTCGGCGGCCGGTCCGCTCCGATGTGCAAGATTATGGATGCGAGCAAGTCGGCCTTTGCCGACTTTCGAGTGTCGACCGCTGTGAGGCAGTTGATAGGCGCTTTGCCGCCGTTGGCGCCGTCGTAGTCTCGAATGTCAGGTGCCGATGCGAGTGAGTGAATACTCGCGACCCTCAAGAGACGTTCGACCTAGTGCAAAGGATATGGCGGGTTGCAAACCGGAACGGCCATTCGCGTGGCTTCCTCGCTGGCGAATTGTCGGCCATTGCGGACGTTCGTCGTTCGCGCGCCGTGCGGCGGCTGAAGGTTACTTTGCTGTCGCTGGCAATCAAGGGCCAACGAAAGTCGGCTGCGACAGTATCCGAGTGAGTCGTACCGTCCGATGCTGTTGAAAAAGTCGCTGCGCGGCGTTTCCCATCTGCCACCGAAAAAATCGACCTCTCAGATCGGCCCACAAACCGCTCGAGAACATCAGTCACCATGGTGACGGGCATGTGCAGGATGGCTTGCGACGTGGCGCAGACTGGTGCGAGACGTGCGCGCAAGCTTGACGCATTGCGCACCCTGGCGGGGCCGCGCGTGCACGCCCAGCGCCGACGTTCGCTCGGTCATTGCGAGTCCGTTCGGCGCTGGGCCATCTCACTGCGCCCGAACTTCGATGGAGACCCGCCGGTCCGGTTGCAGGCAAGCGATGAGCGACTTGCTGCCGCCGTCCGGACATTGCGTTGTCGAATCGCGGGAGCCCACGCCGGACGCATGAATCAACTCACCGTTCAGTCCATGATCGATCAGGTACTCCCTCACCGTCTGGGCACGTGCGAGAGATAGCGGCTGGTTGACTGCGTCCGGCCCAAGCCGGTCGGTATGGCCGACGACCGAGATGGACTGAACGCCACTGCGCTGCTTGATACGCGTGATGACCTGATCGAGACTGGCCGCTCCGCCCGGCAGCATCGAAGCGCGGCTTGATTTGCCGAAAGCAAACAGCGCATCGCTTTGCAGCACGAACTGATCAACCGTTTGCGCCGCAGCTGCGACCGGCTGCGAGGCCGCTGCAGCCGGCGTAACCGTCGCGTCGCCACAGGCAAAGGTAAGCCGCCGCGTGACGTCGGTCTGGTCATTGTCCGGCAGCAGGCGCCCGACTTTCTGCACCGGGCGAACCGGTTCGCCATGACAGATCCGCTCGGCGACCTTCATGCAGGTAGCCGGCCCCTCGAATATGCCGTGACATTCGACCTGATGAAGCGTGGAACCGTCGGCGGCGGTAACCGTATAAGCATTAAACGTCGGCCCCGAGGCACTCGAACATCCGGCAAGCAACACCAGGCTCAGCGATAAACTCCATCCAGAAAGCTGCTTCATTATGTTCTCCATACTGTTTTTTCGTACGCCCGGTTCGGCGCACGATCAGGTTGTTCGCACTTGAGCGAAAGCGTCCGCGCCCTACCATTGCATGGCCGCGCCCATCCCGAAGGTTGTGCCGCCGGGGCTCATGCCAACGCCTGCTTTCATCTTGATGTTCTCGGTGAGCCGAGCGGTTCCGCCCAACGCCACAGCCTGATAACCACGGAAGCCCGCCGTGCCGATCCCAAATGACAAGGTCTTGTCCTTGTCGACCTCCGGAATCATCGTCAATGCGGTTGCCGCGGCGATGCCGGAATAGGCATTACGCGCGACCGAGTTGATGCCCGATTGCAGTTGGTCCACGCGCTGGTCGATATAGGCATTGGCTTGCGCCAGTCCGGCATTGAGCTGGTTCACGTTGACTGCGTCCGTCCCTTGCGTTCCCGCCGCCACATTCGCCACCTGCCGGGTGTCGTTGAGCGAGCCGACGGACACCACGTTGCTGCGGCCTCCATCCGAGCTGCCGGCCCCCAGCGCCACCGAGTTATTGCCGCTCGCGGCCGCGCCGACTCCGACAGCAGTCGCGCCCGTCGCGCTGGCTTGCGAACTGTTGCCGACCGCCGTGCTATTGGATGCCGATGCCGACGCGCCCTGCCCGCCCGCCGACGAATTCGAACCGGTGGAGGCCGGTGGCGTCGGCGTGCCCGGCGAGGACGAGAAGCTGCCGCCGTTGTTGGTGGTCCGCTGGTTGATCAGCGTGGTCAACTGGGTCGACACCGCGTCCAGTTGCGAGACGTTCACGGCGTCGGTACCGGCCTTGCCGGCCGCGACACCGGTGATCTGCCGATTGCCGATGTTGAACTCACCCGCGGACGACTGCGGACTGCTCAATCCATACGCGATGTAGTTGCTCAACGCGCCAACCGTCGTCACCGATCCGGCACCCAGCGCAACGCTGTTTGCCATCGTCGCGCTCGCGCCGGAGCCCATTGCGATTGCATCGATGGCGCTGCTTTGCGCCCCCGAGCCGATCGCAACGCCGCCTGCGTTGGCGGCCTTTGCGTTCGCCCCTTGTGCGATCGACTGGGCGCCGCTTGCGATCGAGCCGCTGCCGAGCGCGATCGCGTCGGCCTGCGCCGCATTCGAGCTCTCGCCGATCGCAACGCCGCCCGGCGCCGTGGCATCGACGACGGCGCCGTTGCCGATGCCCACGCCGTTGTCACCGTTGACTACGGTCGTCGGTCCAACGGCAATCGATTGCGCGCCGACCGCCAGCGAATCCGCGGCCGTCGAGTTCGCATGAAAGTACATCTGTCCGGACACGGCGAACGACGACAGCGCGCCCGCAAGCTGTCTGATCGTGACGGCGTCCTGCGCCTGCGTGCCGTCCGCGACGTTAGTCAGCTGGCGATAGGTGTTGCCGGCCGCGTTGCCGAAAGACACGGCGCCGAGCAAAGTTTGATCCGATGTGTTGAAGGGGATCGCATGGCTGCCGTTCGCAATCGAACCGATGCCGGACAGCACCGCGCGATCGGACACGGATCCCGAGCCGATCGCGACTCCGCCGGCCACCGAAGCGCTCGACAGCGCGCCTAATGCAAGCGCGTTGTTCGCCTGCGCGGCAGCGCCATTGCCGCCGGCAAAGCTGCTCACGCCGGCGGCCGTTGCCCCCACGCCCGCCGCCAGTGCATTGACGCCGGTGGCGCCGTCGTTGTTGTAGTTGCCGCCTTGCGTGCCGCCGTCGTTGACGCTGTAGTAGTGCGTCTTGCTGGCCGTAACTACCCCGGCGAGGTTGTCGACCGCCTGATCCGTCGCGTAAAGCTGCGAACCGTTCACCGCGTCGGTACTCGCCGCGTTCACCTGCCCGGCCGCTACGTTGGTCACCGTGCGCTCGTGACCCGCGCTACCCACGCTGACCGTGCTGGTCGGGGCAGTACCTGCGTACGTGTAGGCCGTGCCGTTGATCGTGCCGCCGGTCGTTGCCACCGCCGCAGCCGTGGTCGAGCCGCTGCCCAGCGCCACCGCGTTGGCGTCATTGGCCACCGCGCCCTGGCCCAGCGCCGTGCTATTGACGCCGCCGGCGGTGGCGGCTACGCCGGCCGCAAGCGCATTGATACCGGTGGCGCCGTCGTCGGCGTAGTTGGCACCCTGTGTACCGTTGTCGTTGACGCTGTAGTAATGCGTCTTGTTGGCGGTTACCGTCGCGGACAGACTGCTGACTGCCTGATCGGTTGCGTACAGTTGCGAACCGTTCACCGCGTCGGTACTCGCCGCGTTCACTTGTCCGGCCGCCACGTTGGTCACCGTGCGCTCGTGACCCGCGCTGCCCACGCTGACCGTGCTGGTCGGAGCCGTACCTGCATAGGTGTAGGCCGTGCCGTTGATGGTGACACCCGGCGTGGCCACCGCCGCAGCTGTTGTTGAACCGCTGCCCAGCGCCACGCTATTGGCAAATGTCGAGCTGGCACCGGCACCAAGCGCTACGGCGTCCGTGGCGCTGCTTTGCGCGCCGGAGCCGACCGCCACGCCGCCCTGGTTCGCGGCATTGGCGTTGGCGCCCTGCGCAATCGATTGCGCGCCGCTCGCGATCGCGCCGCTGCCGAGCGCCATTGCGTCGGCCGCGGCCGAATGCGATTGCTGGCCGATCGCAACACCGCCTGGCGCGGTTGCATCGACCACCGCTCCGTTGCCGACACCTACGCCGTTGTCGCCATTGACGACGGTCGTCGGTCCAACCGCGATCGACTCCGCGCCCACGGCGAGCGAATCGGCCGCTGTCGAATTGGCGTGGAAATAGTTCGTGCCGGTCACCGAAAACGACGACAATGCGCCCGCCAGTTGCCTGACGGTGACCGCGTCTTGCGCCTGCGTGCCGTCGGCCACGTTGGTCAACTGCCGGTAGGCGGTGCTGCTGCCGACGGACACTGCGCCGAGCAAAGTCTCATCGGAGGTATTGAACGGAATCGCGTGGGAACCGTTGGCGATCGATCCTGCTCCGGGCAGAACCGTGCGATCCGAAACCGATCCTGAGCCGATCGCTACGCCGCCGACAACGGAAGCCGTCGCTTGCAATCCGAATGCGGTTGCGTTGTTCGCCAGCGCCTGCGCACCGTTGCCCAGTGCCGTGCTGCTCACGCCGGAAGCCAGAGCGCCGACACCCGCAGCCAGCGCGTTGACGCCGGTGGCTCCGTCGTCGGCATAGTTGGCGCCTTGCGTGCCGCCGTCGTTGACGCTGTAGTAATGCGTCTTGTTGGCGGTTACCGTCGTGGCAAGTGCGTCGACCGCCTGATCGGTTGCGTACAACTGCGAGCCGTTCACCGCGTCGGTACTCGAAGCGTTCAACTGGCCTGCGGCAACATTCGTCACGGTGCGTTCGGCGCCCGCTTTGCCGACGCTGACCGTGCTCGCCGGCGTCGTGCCGGCAAACGTGTACGCGGTCCCATTGATCGTCGCGCCTGGCGTGCCCACCGCGGCGGCAGTCGTGCTTCCCGCCCCTAGAGCCACCGCGCCGGCGTTGGTTACCGTGGCCCCGGAACCGATCGCCACGCCTTGCGTCGCCGCGGCCGACACCGTTGCGGCGTCGCCGAACGCGACCGAACCGGCATTGTTCGCTTGCGATGCATTGCCCAGCGCGACGGCGCCCTGGCCGGCCGCGGTATTGGCATTGCCGAGCGCCACCGCGCCCTGGCCGTTGGACGTATTGTTCGCGCCCATGGTTATCGCACCGGTCCCGATCGCCGAGTTCGGATCGCCGATAGCGACCGCGCCGTTACCGCTCGCGGTATTGCCCACGCCGATCGACACCGCCTTGCCGCCGGTGGCGGTTGCCGTCTGACCAATCGCAATGGCGCCGGTCGTGTTCGCGATTGCCCCGGTGCCCTGAGCGATCGAATCGCCACCCGTGGCTTGAGCCCCGTTGCCCAACGCTATGTCGTTAGCTGTGGTCGGTGAGCCGTTTACGCCGGCCACCGCATTCAGGCCTTGGGCGATCGAATCGTTACCGTACGCATTGGCGACCGGTCCCACCGCGATCGCATCGGTGCCGGTGGGAACACTGTCAGCCAATACCGAATTGGTGTGAAAATATTTGATCCCGCCGCCATTGTTGATGTTGGCAATCGCTGTGGTATTGGTCGACACCTGCTGGTTGGTGGCGAACAGCTGGGACCCATTCACCGCGTCCGTGCTTGTCGCGTTCAATGCGGCCGGCGCCATGTTGGTGATGGTCACCGGAGATCCGGCTCCCGCCCCGCCGGTCGCACCGAGCGTGATCTTCGTTCCGCCCGCCGCGTCGTACTTCACCGCGATATTGGCGGTGTTGTCGATATTCGTATTCAGCGCGGTCAACGCACCGGCAACCGTCGTCTGCGGGTTGGGTCCGCTTACGGCTCCGGTAGCGCTGACGGTGTTGACCGGCTGGCTAAAGCCGGTGATATCGCCGGTCGTCGCGCTATAGCTGGCGCCGCCGCCCAACGTGCCAGCCGTCGACGCGCCGAGATTATTGACGCCGGTGACAACCGTGTTCAGTTGCGAGCCGTTGATCGCGTCGGTGCTGGTAGCCGAAATCACACCCGCTGCCACGTTCTGCAGTTGCCGCTCATTGCCAGCGGAGCCGACCGACACCACACCGTTGGTCGCGTTCGCGATGCCGGCCGCGGTGCCGCCGTAAAGCGCAGTAGTGCCCGTATGGGGCGCTGCGGTCGTACTGCCCGCGCCCAACGCGACGTCGTTCGCGTTGCTGGTCGATGCGCCGGCACCGAGTGCAATCGCACGGGTCTGGTTGGCCACCGCCGAATCGCCGAACGCCAGCGCGCTCGCGCCGTTCGCGGTGCTCGCGTTGCCCAGCGCGACCGCGCCTTGACCATTGGCAGTATTGCCGTTGCCCTGCGCTACCGCGCCGTCGCCCGTGACGGTATTGTTCGCGCCCACGGCGACCGCGCCATTGCCGGTCGCGGTATTCGGATCGCCAATCGCGACTGCGCCGTTGCCGCTGGCGGTCTGCGCCTGACCAAGCGCGACTGCGCCCGTCCCACCGAGCACTTGGGAGTTATGGCCGCCGGCGAACGAACCCGCGCCGGCTGCCGCGGCGACGGTGCTGCCGTCGCCGATCGCAACCGTGGAGGCGGCGAGCGCTCTTGCCGCATTGCCGATGGCGGAAGCATTAGCCGCGTTTGCCGTTGCGGAGGTACCCATGGCGAGGGCATCTGTGCTGGCGCCCGTCAGCGCCGAATCGCCTATCGCGATGGACGAGGAACCCGCCGAGCTCGCGCCGGAGCCGATCGCAATTGCGCGAATGCCCGACGCCGCGGCGCCTGCCACCGTCGCCGGGGTAGGCGCGCCGCCTTCGGCAACGGTATCGTATGACCCCAACGCTATCGAATTAGCACCGGTGGCTTGTGAGCCGTTCATCATACCGAGCGCGTTGAGCCCTGAGGCGGCGGCGCCCGCTCCCAAAGCCACGGCATTCTGTGCCGTCGCTTTGGACAATGTGCCGGCGGCGAGTGAAGAGGGACCGGACGCAGTCACGTCCGTGCCGACGCCAATCGCACCCGCCGCCGTTGCGCCCGTGCCGGCGACCGAACGCGGCCCGAGATAAACGGCGTTGAGTCCGCTGGCGATGGACTGAAAACCGACAGCGACAGCATGCGTCCCGGAGGCCGCGGCGGTGTAGCCCACCCCGACCGCTGCAGGTCCGCTTGCCACAGCCTGGAAGCCAATCGCAGCGGCATAACTGGCGTTAGAGGTAACGTCAGTCCCGATGGCGATGGAGGCCGTTCCGGTCGAACCGGTGCCCGCCGCAGTGCGCGCGCCCAGATAAACGGCGTTCGCACCAGTGGCACTGGCCCCCGAGCCAACGGCTATACCGTTGGTCTGGGAGCCTGTGGCACCACTGCCCAATGCGACGACGCCCGAGGCAGCAGCGTTGGCACTCGAACCCATTGCAACGCTATTGTCTCCAGTTGCTTTCGCCAGGGGGCCAACAGCAGTAGACACGTTGCCGCTCGAGACAGCGTCAACGCCAATCCCGATGGCCGACGTGCCGCTGGCGGCGACATCCGTACCGATGCCGATCGCCGACTGCGCGGTCGCGCCGGTACCCGGAGCTGTGCGCGCGCCCACGTAAATGGCGTTGATACCATTGGCAATAGCCTGGAAGCCGAAGGACAACGCATTAAGTCCCGTACTGCTGGCGGCATAACCTACCGCAGTGGAGCCGCCGCCAGAGGCTGTGGATTGAAAGCCCACGCACGTGGTGCTGCCACTATAGAAGTTGTAGGGCGCCGCCGAACAGCTCGCCTGCGCTTGCGCCTGCGCGGCCCATCCCCCGAAACCCATTAGCAACAGCACGGTGACGACACGCGATCCCGAACCATGCCACGCCGCAGCACCCTGCTCGCCGCGGCGTGCGTCGCATATGGAAGCGGCCGCTCCCGACTTTCCCTTGCCGCGCGACGCGTCCAACTCCGACGCGGCTACGAAGGCGCCCAGCGCCTTGTTCCAGATGGTCCGATATTCTTTGTTCATGTCGTTGCCTCACGAGGTAATTGAAATTCGAAATTCTCAAAACACACGCGTGTGCATGCATCCCAATTTATTCAGGATGCGTATTTATTACGTTTAAGCCGTCTCGTTGCGGCGCACGTTGCTTTAGCGTTGGAACTGCGGCAAGTTCCTTCCGCCCTCGGTCAATCACGAATCTTGAGCGCGAGCGAATACCTCATGCCCGCAATGCGATTCGCACGACTAATTAAAGAATGAGGGTCGGTCAGATAGCCAGTTTTCGGCGAGCTGGCCGCTGAGACGTTTGACGAATGTCTGGGTTATGAAGGTCCGAAGGGCAGACGCAGAGGAAAGGCGATCGCGTGGCGGAGCGCCAATTGCCGGTCAGATTGATATGATTTCTTCGCCGAGGCAGCGCCCGACGCTGTTCCGACTGAGATACTCATCGTTACTGCCCCCTCGTAGCCTGTTGCAACGTTTCCTTGGTTCGTGGCATGGCAACTAGTCTCGCGCCCGTTACACGCACCGTTTCTCTTTCTCGCAACATCTTGAGCACTATATGAGACGAACGCCGCCAAGCTATTCGCATGGAATGCGGTGGCGCCCTTTATATGAGTCATGTAACAAAAAGAAAGATGAGTGCCCGCGGGAACTTTCTCATAGGTCTTTTCATTTGTCTACCAAAAAGCCTTTGGCGATATCCGGGTATTGCGCAATTTAACAACAGGTGCTATTCACCTTATTGGCGCAGAGCGGAGTCAGGATTTCCTGACAAGGGAATCAGCAATTTCTTCTCTATTTTTTTAACTCGATTTCGTGTAGCAAAACGCATATTAAAAATGCAGGACAGTTAATGTAGAGGAATAGGAATCCGTTCGCCTGCCCGCTGCCGCAGCACAACGGCGGCAGCAGCGAGACACAGCCAGGGTTACTTACCAGCGGTAGCCGACGCCCGCGCCCGCGCCGACGGAACCGTGACCGGAAACGCCCGTCGTGACCGAGCCTTTGACCATCCACTTTTGCGTCGTGACCGACAGACCCACAGCCATCGCGGACTGTCCGCCGTAGTTGCCCGCTGCGAGTGCTACAACCTTCTCGCCAGGCAACACAGCTTGCGGCAAGTTCGCCATCGCGAGTGCGCACGCCGAACCGGCGTTCGCGTGACGGCGGTATTTCTGCATGTCGTCGCCAACGCTGTGGATCGACGTATTGGTGTGGTCTTTCGCACCGGTGCTTACTTATCTCCGCTCGCGCAGCGCATAGGGGCACTGCTTCAGGAGCGGAGTAGCTGAACCAGCTAGCGGCGTACATGCCATATTAAAACGGCCAAGTTGTGGTGTTTTTGTGCCATCGTCCGCTCCCTAGACTAGAACGGACCGCCAAACGCACTTTCCCAACGGCAGAAACGGCCGATCAACTGTCGTCCTGTGTGATCAAAGAGCGGCCGTTGTACTTCGAAAGCGGACTTCGAGATGGTCTTGGCTCGAAGGACGGTTCAGGGTCGAATTCTGACCGACGCGGCCGGCTCGACGATGCCCCGTCGCCACGCCACGCATCGGGCTGCAGTCGGCCCAGATGGAATGGACACCGCCCTCCCTTCGGGGAGGTGGGCACATTGAGGGCCTCCAGAACCGAACGGCATCAACGTGCCAAAGTGGAGCTGCGACACAACCACTGAGGAACGGAGGCCCTAAATGAATGCTACGACATATGGACTGGATGTTGCAAAGCGGGTGTTCCAGATGTACTGGGTCGACGCACAAACTGGTGAGATAGCCAATCGCCGGTTCGGACGCGACGATCTAATCGCGTTTTTCGCGCAACGCCCAGCAGGTCGAGTGGCGCTTGAGGCTTGCGGAAGTGCTCACTGGTGGGCGCGTAAGATTCGGGCGCTGGGGCACGAGGTCGTGCTACTACATGCACAATTTATTCGGCCATTCGTACAAACGAACAAGACCGACGCAGCGGACGCTCGGGCGATTTGGACGGCTGTACAGCAACCCGGGATGCGCACGGTTGCTGCAAAGACAGAAGATCAGCAAACGATGCTGAGCCTGCACCGCATGCGCTCGTTGCTCGTCAAGTTTCGGACGATGCAGGTGAATCAGCTACGTGGGTTGCTCTACGAATTCGGCGCGACGTTTCGGGCCGGACGATTGGCAGGACTCACTGAAATCCGCGAACGCATGGCAGAGTTAGAGGACACGTTGCCACGACCGATCGTCCTTAATCTGCAAGATCAGCTACGACGTATCAACGCGTTTGAGGACGATATCAGTCAACTCGAGAAGCGCATCGGTGCCTGGCAGAAACAGGAAGCGGCGTGTCGCGCAATCTCCGAAGTGCCGGGCATCGGCAGACTCACCGCCACCGCTTTGGTCGCAACAGTTGGAGATGCCAAGACGTTCAAGTCGGGACGTGAGTTCGCTGCATTTCTCGGGCTTGTTCCTCGACAAAACGGTACGGGCGGCAAGGTTAGATTGGGCTCGATCTCAAAGCGAGGGGACCCATACCTGCGCACGCTGCTGATTCACGGGGCGCGCTCCGTCCTGTGTCACGCCAAGGTACCAACTGCTTGGCAGAAAGGAATTCAAGAGCGGCGACCTAACAACGTAGTAGCCGTGGCTCTTGCAAATAAGATGGCGCGAATTGCTTGGGCCATACTAGCCCACGAGAGCAGTTACGAAAAGAATCACGTCAGTGTGAGAGCTGCGTAGCAGTATCAGACTTGGAACGTTGAGAAATTGGTAGGTTGCTAAGATTGATTCCATGTGATGGCAAAACAGGTCGGACCGCAAGAACGCAAACCTGAACACAGCCTTGTGCCTGTAGCACGCGGCCCAGATGAGGACGTTCTTGGCGCATTCCATCAGGGCTCGCGGCTTCGGCTTGCGGAAAGCCGAATATAAGACCGCAGCCGATACCTCGTTACGGCGTCACATCAAGATCAACTTGGCAAACCGGGCGGTGTCCATATAAGACTGTGTCAAAACGCCATTTTTGACGCGTTAAAATCTCTCATCCGATAGCGGAGGATGAGCGAGATGAAGCGGTTCGTTCAGGGCGACAGTCGTTCACAAAGCTTTCTCCTCCCCGAAACACTTGACGACTACGTGACGGACACCAATCCCGTACGCGTAGTCGATGTTTTTGTAGATGAGCTTGATCTTCAGAAGCTCGGGTTTGAAGGTGTTGAGCCAGCGCTAACAGGTCGACCTTCGTATCACCCAGAGGTGATGCTTAAGATCTATATCTACGGTTACCTGAACCGAATTCAATCCAGTCGACGCCTTGAGCGCGAGGCTCAGCGCAACGTCGAACTGATGTGGCTCACGGGCCGCCTGGCGCCAGACTTCAAGACCATTGCGCGGTTCCGTAAAGACAACGGCAAAGCGATCCGCAGCGTCTGTCGTCAGTTCGTCATGCTATGCCAGCGTCTGGACCTCTTCGCCGAAGCGCTGGTTGCGATAGACGGGAGCAAATTCAAGGCGGTGAACCATCGCGACCGCAACTTCACGAGCGCAAAACTAGAACGGCGAATGCGGGATATCGAGGCAAGCATCAGCCGTTATCTGGTGGAAATGGACACCGCAGATCGTCAGGAGCCTACGATTGCGAAGGCGAAGACAGATCGGCTGCAAGACAAGATTGCGGCCCTCAAGGAGCAGATGCAAATCCTCAGGCAAGTCGAAGTTAAACTCGACGCAACACCGGACAAGCAAGTGTCGCTCACAGACCCGGACGCGCGTTCGATGAAGACGCGAGGGACCGGAGTCGTCGGCTACAACGTGCAGGTAGCAGTCGATGCAAAGCACCATCTGATTGTCGCGCACAAAGTCACCAACAACGGCATCGATCGTGACCAACTCACGTCGATGGCCAAGCTGGCGCGCACGGAAATCGGCGTCGATAAACTAACGGCAGTTGCTGACCGAGGTTATTACAAGAGCGAGGAGATACTCGCATGCCACGAGGCTGGCATCACGGTGTTTGTTCCAAAGACAAAGACCTCGGCCGCGACCGCTGACGGCCGTTTCAGCAAAGAAGATTTTATCTACGATGCTGAGAAGAACGAGTATAGATGCCCAGCCGGCGAACGTCTCATATGGCGCTACAAGACAACCGAACGTAGCCTGAAGTTAGATCGCTACTGGAGCTCGCAGTGCCAACAATGCTCGTTGAAAGACAAATGCACTCCAGGTACCGAACGCCGGGTGACACGCTGGGAGCACGAAGGATTGCTCGAAGAGATGCAGGTCCGGCTTGATCTCGCCCCAGACATGATGCGTACCCGACGACAGACCGTCGAGCATCCCTTTGGC
This sequence comes from Paraburkholderia sprentiae WSM5005, assembly GCF_001865575.2. Taxonomy (NCBI): domain Bacteria; kingdom Pseudomonadati; phylum Pseudomonadota; class Betaproteobacteria; order Burkholderiales; family Burkholderiaceae; genus Paraburkholderia; species Paraburkholderia sprentiae. Next base: position 121,746 of record NZ_CP017563.2, on the reverse strand, counting down.
ACGATCAAGGCCTGGATGGGCGCGACTCATTTCCTGACGCGTACTATCGAGCGGGTGAGCACTGAGATGAGCTTGCACGTGCTCGCCTACAACATGAAACGGGTTATCAAGCTTCTCGGTTCAGAAACGGTTATGAAGGCGATGCGGGTGTGAGGCCCACACGCCCATCACGGTCCTTGCGATACGTTCAGCGCTGAATTGGCGTTTGTCGTGGCGCAATCGATAAGCCGCAATCTGTTACCGAGACACCGTGCCGTCAAATTCCCACCGGCGACGCGTTTTGACACGGTCTGGGCCAATAGTTGCCGTTCGCGCAACGCTGAAAGCCGTCGTTCCAATGGCTGGTTCACTTCGGAACCTGCCGGATGCGCAATGAAGCAATTCGGCCATAGCCGACGTTCAGGTGATCGCTTTGATGCGTCGGCTTCACAACGCTCTCCGGCCGTTCTCACCTCAGCGGTCTTGAACGACGCGTTTCCCCGTCGCCAACGCGTACTTGCGACCCATCTCGGCCAGCGGACGAAGCTCCTTATCAGGGGCGGCTTCCAAACGAAACGTACAACGGCCATCCGCGCCTCCACAACCGCGGGCATGTCCCAGGCGTTTTCCGCCCTTCGGTGCCTGGTCCGCGACGGCTCACCTCGGCGGTTTCGGGCATTAAGGCAAATTGTCAGGGCTGCCTTGTTATGGACCGGGTCACTCGGTCCAGCGTTGTTGCTGTTGCCCGATGACGCGTGCGGCGCTCCTGTCGTTGCATCGTCCTCGCGACACAACGATGCTATTCGCGCCTAGCCCTCTAACTGAACATTTCCGGCCGCAAGTCGCTCACCTCAATGATCACATCGGCCGGCAGGTTCGCCCGACGTGCCGCCGCGCGGATGGCTTCGGCGTTGGGCGCCTCATATAGGCAATAAGTCTTCTTCTTGTCCGCGCTGAGAAACGAAAAGAGCCACTCGACGCCCTCCTCGTCGTTGATCCGTTTCACGGCACCCGCACTTTCGCCAGTGACCTCCAGCTGTTCCGCAAAGTTTCGTTCAATCATAAAACGTGGCATGGGGCCCTCCTTGAGTAGTGGCTGCATCGCTGCGCTTCGAAACATGCAACCGTGTGCTAGTTTATGTGCCCTGTGCTTGTCTGAGCGCCACCGATGCGCTCTACCAGACCGAACATCTTCAGTTCGTTGGCTGCGGTGGCCGCCGTGGCGAGCAGGTCTTGCGCTCGTGCTCTATCTTCGATGCGATTGCGTGCTGCCAGCATCAGCGCGAATTCGTGCCGGCCGTGCGCGAGCCAAGGCCACGCCCGCAAGCGCTCGTCCATGCACAGGCCGTGTTCGAAATGCTCCTCGGCGGCGGACCAATCGCCCAGAGCATGTGCGAGCATGCCGAGATACCTTGCCGCAGATCCGCAGCACAGCGTAAAAACAGGAACGGTGACGACCTGATCCCTGAACGGCAGGAGAAGTCCATAAACCTGTTCGGCATGCTCAATGTCCCGGAGTCGCGCAGCAACTTCCGCCAGATACGTCAACGTAACGAGCCGCTTACTATCGACGGGAATGCTGGATTCCGATTCCGCGAGTCGATCGAGATTGTCGCGGGCCTGTGATTCGAAGCCGAGATCGCTGCAGATCAACATGAGCCCGGGCCGCCACGCAGCGTTTTCGGGATGCTCGTCGACGAACCGCTTGAAGAGCGGCGCTACCTCGGCAAGCCGGCCTTGTTCGCGGCGTATCGTGAACATCTGCATGCCATAGACGCCCGTTGCCAGTGTCGCGTCGACGGTCTGCGCCATCTGCAACGACTCTCGCGCCTTCTGCTCCGCCACGGCGAAGTCCCCGACGAGTATGGCCCGCATCGCCTGCGCACCCGTCACACACCACTTGTCGACGAAATGCTGCCCACTGGTGGCAATCTGCCGATACCTTTCGAGCGCGCTCTCGAAGCGCTCCACCTCGCCGATCTCCAGATAGCCGGCGAGACATCGAGCGCATGCGTGACCTATGGTGTGTGCGTCACCGAGAGCTTCTGCAATCTGTCTCAACTCCTGCAACACGCCTTGACGCTCCGCGAACTTGTCCGCAGGCAAAGGGCGAGCCCCGATATGCATCATGTCGCACACCAATGCGTCGAACAAGCTCGGCAGGTCGTTGAGGCGCCTGGCTAGAGCAACAGCCTCCAGAACCAGTTCGTCAGCTTGTTGACGTGCACCGGTCATGTGAACGGTGCGGACCAGTCGACTCAACAGCCGACAGCGTTCGACCGACTCTTCGGTGCCGATCAAGGCGAGCGCCTCTTCGAGCAAAGAAAGCGAGGCTTTGCCGGAGCCTTCGAGGAACGTCTCGGCGGTGTCGAACCCCAACGCCGCCTGCACAAGAAACGACGGCAGCTTCTGCTCGCGGGCAATTTGCGCCGCCTGCCGGAAGGTCACTATCGCCTCGCGGCGGGCCAACCTGAGCTCCGCTCCGCCTCTTGTCAGCAGCAGAGGCACCTGGTGGGCTGCCCGATCCTGATCACCGTAGGAACATCGGTTTATCAGTTCAAGCCCACGCTGCGTGTGAGCGATAGCCTCCTCGTAGGCCGCGCCCGAAAGCGCCCGTTCTCCCGCACGCTGCCAGTAGCCGATTGCACGATCCGGCAGGTCGGCCGCAGTCAAATTCTGAGCAATCAGTTCGGGTTGCCGCTCCGCGACTTCCGGATAATGGTCTTCCAGAGCGGCGGCGATCAGCGCATGATATTGGCGGCGCCTCGCAAGCAACAGGGACTGGTACGCGATCTCCTGGATCAGCGCGTGCCGGAACAGATACACGTCTCTCTCCGCTGGCGTACCCGAAGCGGGAACGATAATTTCGGCTGCGACCAGGCAGTCAAGCGTTTCCTGCAGTTCGTTCTGTCGCTTCGAGGTAATCAGGCCAAGCAGCTTTCTGCCGAACTCCCGCCCCACTGTGGCTGCGATCTGGGCGGTTTCCTTGACGGTTGGCTCCAGCCGGTCGAGCTGCGATAGCAACGAGCCCTGCAGCGTGTCCGGAATCGCAATTGTCTGCAGCGTTCCTTTCAACTCGTAGCTGATGCCAGCATCCTGCAACAAATCGCCCTGCAGGACGGTCTTCGTAAGCTCTTCGACGAAAAGCGGCACGCCGTCCGTTTTGGAGACGATCTGATCGAGTACGAGATCCGGAAGCCGCTTTCCATCGGTCAGCCGTTCGATCATCGCGACGCAATCACGGCGCGAAAGCCGATCGAGATTGACCTTTACCTGATGAGGGTAAGTCCATCCTGGTTCGAACTCGGGCCGCGCGGTGAGCAGTACAAACAGCGGGGCGGCCACCAGTCGCTCGAGCAGCAGCCGAACGAACTCCTGCGAAGACGGATCGATCCAGTGCGCGTCCTCTACAACGACGAGCACCGGCTGAATGCGCGTCGAGCTTTCGATGATGGCGACGAGCACGTCCAGCGTCCGTCGTTTAAAGGAAGGCGATGAGGCGTCGATCGCCGGATGGCGGGCGGTAGCCGGAATTTCCAGCAACGTTGTGAGTACGGGAACCGCTTCGTCGACATCGACTCCGAGGCTTGCGATTCCAGCTTCAAGCCGTTCGACATCCGAAGCGCCGTGCGCGTCGGGTGCCAGGCCAAAGACGCGCCGTAGCCAGCGTAATACCGGCCACGAAGGGCTGTTGCGATAGTACGAGGAACATTGGAGCGAAACGACCGCATGGGTGTCTCCACTGATGCTATCGTCGAATGCTCGCAACACGCGGGATTTGCCGATTCCCGGCTCGCCGATCAACAGCACGCAGCGCATCTCGCCGTCAACGCTCTGCTTCCAGCGCTGCCGGATCATTTCGAGTTCCGCGGCCCGTCCGATCAGCGGTGTCATGCGGTGGCCCGCCCTGACTCCAAAGCGATCGATCGCATCTGTTTGCGCCAGCACGCGCTGGACCTGAACCGGACCCGAAATCCCTTTCAGTTCTTGCCAACCGAGGTTTTCGAGCAGGAACGATCCTTCGATCAAGCGTTGCGTGGCCGGGCCCACGACGATTGCGTTGGGCGGGGCGAGCGACTGCAGCCTTGCGGCGACGATTGGGGCCTCTCCGACGATCGCCTGTTGATCGAGCGTGGCTCCAGCACCAATTGCCCCGACGACGACAAGTCCCGTCTCGATACCGATACGCAACTGCAGGCGTACGCCGTGCTCAATTTCGATGCGATCGTTGGCCTCGCGAAGCGCCGCGACGACGGCGAGAGCCGAAAGTACTGCGCGCACGGCATCGTCTTCGTGCGCGTTTGGATAGCCGAAATAAACGAGCAGCCCGTCACCGAGGTAAAGCGCGATGTGACCTTCATGAGCTTCGATCGCGCTTGCGCAGGCTTGATGATAGAAACCTAGCAGGCGCCGCATGTCCTCGGGATCGAATCGCTCCGCGAGCCCCGTCGAATCAATCAGGTCGACGAACATCACGGTGAGCTGCCGTCTCTCGGCCTCGACGGCTGGGGACGTAGACACCGAAGGCCGCTCTCCTCGTTCCTTCGCGTATCCGAGCGATCGCGCGTGGGCGTCGGTCAGTGCAGCTAGCCCTTTCGCCAGCCGCTTGCGGTCACCGAGCGTCAGGCCAAGCTCCTTCAACTCGTCATCGGAAAGGTCGCCGAGCACATCCCAATCGATCCCTTCCGAGGCGAACTTCGCAGCGTGTCCACCGAGGCCAATCTGCGCCAGCCACGTTGTCATGTCGTCGGTCATCGCTGGATCTCTGGCATACCGTCCAAGACTATGATCGGCGAGGTAACGCTACTTGTCCATGCACTTCGCGCGCATTCCAACGATTGCCTGATCAGGCGACGGGAACGTTAGGCGCGTGCGGCGGTACCGCTTAAGTAAGAGCAACGAACATACGCCGCGTGGCGACCTTGCGAGTATCGATGCGGGGCTCCCCACACGATCGGCGCGAAGCCGAGGTTCGAATGCCCGTCTTGACGTGCAGGCCCGCGTCCGAAGCTGGCCCTACGCCAGGGATCTCCTCAGCCGATCGCTACCTTGTACGTCATGCATTGGCCTGTTCGAACGTTTCCAGTGCATGGTCGATTTACCTGGATGTCTAACGGTGCGTTCGACGCGGGCTTGGCCAAGCAGCAATTGAACGGCTCGCAGACTCTTTCTGCATCGGTAGCTCAGTGATGCCTTCGAACCGACCCGGAGCGATCGCTCGGCTTGCTCCAAAGCGGCCATTGGTCGGCCATTGGCCCGGGCCACGACAAGCTTGAGGCGACGAGTCCGCCCGCTCCGTCACACACCTTTGGACAGCCGGTCAATATATCGCTTTCATCGCACGGTAGTGGCGTCGTGCTTTTGAGCGATTCCACTCGAGCAAGCGACCATCAGCCGAATCGAGGAGACCGTTCGCTGTAGCCCAGTCGACAGCGTCACACCAGCCGACGAGTCGCTCGCCGTCACGTTCCTTACCAGCGCCGCCGCACGTGTTCATGAAGTTAAGGACCGGATGAACGAGACCAGATCGACATCGGAATGCCCGGTGGGGCATTACCCGCGCCAGGTCGCGCGTCAAGCAAACTGCCGATGTTCTGATCCTTCCGCCAACGCGCTTCCGCCCGCCGCCGCGTCGAATGCCCGACGCGCGGCCTCGACCTCGGCAAATTTGGTGAGCGTCCACTCATGCAGCGCCCGCAATGGCGGCTGCAACGTGCGCCCAAGTGGCGTGATCTGATACTGCACCGCCACCGGAGACAGCGAAACCACTCTCCTTGAGATCAGGCCGTTGCGCTCGAGCCGGCGAAGACTCTGGGTAAGCGCCTTCTGCGTGACGCCTTCGAGGCGCCGTCGGATGGCGTTGAAACGCTGCGGCCCGTCGTCCAGTACGGCCAGCACCATCATCGACCACTTGTCGGCAATCTGGTCGAAGAGTACGCGGCTGGGGCAGTCAGACGAAAAGCATTTCAGTTCAAGCGCGGGCATCGTGGTTTCCTTCGATACACCTGGGCGACTTCAGGTGCCTAATTGACGTCAGGTATCAAACATATACCATGAGGCCTTTGTTTGCAACGGAGCCTGTTCAATGTCTCACCCCGATACCAGCACCCTGTTTCGCCCCTTCTCAATCCGCTCGCTCAACCTAAAGAACCGGATCGTCATGGCCCCGATGACGCGGCTCTTTGCCCCCGAGGGCGTGCCTGGCGACGCGAACGTCGCCTATTACCGGCGCCGCGCGGAAGGGCACGTCGGGCTTATTCTGTCCGAAGGGACGGTCATTGACCGTCCTGCATCACGCAACGACGGCGGCATTCCGTTGTTTCATGGCGAGGCCGCGTTAGCCGGTTGGAAAGATGTGATCGATGCCGTCCACGACGCGGGCGGCCATATGGCGCCTCAGATCTGGCACACCGGTTCGACCCGTTACATCAACAACTGGGAGCCCGATGCGCCGGTCGAAAGCCCATCCGGGCTAGTCGCGCCCGGCGACCCTCGCGGTGTAGTTATGAGCGAAGAGGACATCGCGGATACGGTCGCAGCCTTCGCCAAGGCGGCAAGAGACGCCAAAGCGCTCGGCTTCGACGCGGTAGAAATCCATGGCGCCCATGGCTATCTGATCGATCAGTTTTTTTGGCTGGGGACCAACCAGCGGACCGATCGCTATGGCGGGCCGACGGTCAAGCAGCGGTCCCGCTTCGCAAGTGAGATTGTCGCTGCCGTGCGCGACGCCGTCGGTCCGGATTTCCCGATCATCATGCGGTTCAGTCAGTGGAAGCAGCAGGATTTGAGCGTGCGCGTCGCCGGGACCCCGGCGATCATGGAGGACTGGCTACTGCCGCTGGTTGAAGCCGGCGTCGATGTCCTGCACTGCTCGCAGCGACGCTTTTGGGAACCCGAGTTTCCTGAGATCGATGGCGAAAACGGGCTAAATTTTGCCGGCTGGGCCAAGAAGGTGACGGGTGCCGCGACGATCAGCGTCGGATCGGTCGGGCTTGAGAAGGATTTCGCCACCGCCTTTTCCGGGGAGGGATCGAGCCCTGCGAGCCTGGACCGTCTCGTCGAGCGAATGGAACGCGACGAGTTCGATCTGATCGCCGTTGGCAGGGCCATTCTCAACGACCCGAACTGGGTCAAAAAGGTTGAACACGGCCAATACGGCGCGCTGAAAGGGTTCGACGCGGCAGCGCTCGCCGAATTGGTCTGACGGTGAGTTCGAGGACGGGAACATTCTTCGAACCCGTCCTCTTCGTTAATTCGAATTTCACGCTTTCAACCTTTGAGCGAGTCCAGCATCGCGAAGCCCAACCGCTCGCCGAAATAGCTTTCCCACGGAGGGTCGAACGGATTGGCGGTCGAGCTGTTTCACGCTGCCGAACGTCAGGAATGGTAAGCCGATTCCCCATGCGAGCTGACATCGAGCCCTTCGCGCTCACCCTCCTGTTCGATACGCAGTCCGATCGTCATGTCGACCAGCTTGAACGCGACGATCGATACCACCGCCGACCAGACCAGGGAGATACCCACGCCCCAACACTGCGCAATCAACTGGCCGAACATATCGTAGACGCCGACCTTGTTGGCGACATAATCGTAGACACCGGTGCCACCGAGTCGCGGCGATGCAAACACGCCGGTCAGCAGTGCGCCGACCACTCCCCCGAGACAGTGCACCCCGAACACGTCGAGCGAGTCGTCGACACCAAGCAGACGCTTCAGCCCGTTCACGCCCCAGTAGCAGACGCCCCCGGCGATTAAACCCATCACGATCGCCCCCATCGGCCCGACGTAGCCGCATGCGGGCGTGATCACGACGAGTCCGGCAATCGCGCCAGACACCGCGCCGAGCATCGACGGCTTCTTCTTCAGCACCCATTCCACCAGCGTCCACGATACGGTGGCCGCGCATGTGGCGAGCAGGGTCGTGATGAATGCGAGCGTAGCCGCGCCGCTGGCTTCGAGGTTCGAGCCGACGTTAAAACCGAACCAGCCGACCCACAGCAGCGATCCGCCCACCATTGTCATCGTGAGGTTGTGCGGTGCCATCGTTTCGCGACCGAAGCCGACGCGCTTGCCGATCATGACCGCGCCGATCAGCGCCGCGATGCCCGCGTTGATGTGGACCACCGTGCCGCCAGCAAAATCGATCGCGCCCTTCTGGAACAGGAAGCCCGCGGTCGCCGTCGCCTTGTCGCCCGCAGCCGCGCTCGTGTACGCGTCGGGGCCAGGCCAGTACCAGACCATATGTGCGATCGGCAGATACGAGAACGTGAACCACAGCACCATGAAGAGCAGCACCGCAGAAAATTTGGCGCGCTCAGCAATGCCACCGATGATCAGCGCCGGTGTGATCGCCGCGAAGGTCAACTGGAACGACACATAAATGAACTCCGGAATCACGACCCCCTTGCTGAACGTCGACGCCGTCGAGTCCGGCGTGATGCCGGCGAGAAACGCCTTGCTCAAGCCGCCGAAGAAGGCATTGCCCTCGGTGAAGGCGATGCTGTAGCCATACACGGCCCACAACACGCCGAGCAGACAGAACACCACCAGTGTCTGCATCAGCACGGACAACATGTTCTTCGCACGCACCATGCCGCCGTAAAACAGCCCGAGGCCCGGCGCGGCCATCATCACGACGAGCAGCGTGGCGACGATCATCCAGGCGGTATCGCCCTTGTTCGGCACTGGTGCGGCTGCGGCGTTCTGCGCGTACACCGGCACAGCGAGCGCCAGCATCATGAGTAACGCAAAAACCCTGTTCAGTCTTTTCATTGCGCGATCCTGTGGAAAACGTCGAAGCGTGCTCGTGCGCGATGGGCCATGCGCGAGCAGGCGGTGACCGTGATGAGTGTGGGTAAAACAGAATCCAATGGCGCCTGCTACGCTCGTCTAAACCAGCGGCGATACCCGAGCGCCGCGGCGCGGTCCTCCGTTAGCGCCGCACACAACGCATCAACCTCCGCGACAGTCCCGACGCCTGGCGTTACTCGCATGGCGAGCCCCGCATCGGGCGTCGAATCCTGCACCGATCAGTACGTCTGCCCCGGAATCCACGACGTACCCGCCAGCGGAATACGCGCCATTGCGGCGGCTTCCACGGTCAACGCAACGAGGTCCTCGGGCTCCAGGTGATGTACGTTCTGCTTGCCGCAGGCCCGCGCGATCGTCGTCAACTCCATGTTCAGCGTCTTCAGGTAGTTGCGCACGCGGCGCGATCCTTCTTCCGCCTGCACGCGCTGTTCGAGCACGGCGTCCTGCGTCGTCACGCCGACCGGACATTTGCCGGTGTGGCAGTGATGACAGAACCCCGGCGACGTGCCGAGCGCGGCATAGTCCGCCGTCGCCGGATGCAGCGCGCCGTTCTGGAAGTACGTATCGCTATTGCAGCCGAGCGCCATCAACATGCCCTGCCCGATCGCGACCGCGTCGGCGCCCATGGCAAGCGCCTTGGCCACGTCCGCGCCGGAGCGAATGCCGCCCGACACGATCAACTGCACCGTGCCCTTCATGTTCAGGTCTTCGAGCGCATCCACGGCCTGACGAACCGCGGCCAGCGTCGGAATACCCACGTTCTCGATGAAACATGTCTGGGTGGCGGCGGTGCCGCCCTGCATGCCGTCGATCACCACCACGTCCGCCCCGGCGTGCACGGCCAGCTTGACGTCGTTGAACGTACGCGTGGCGCCGACTTTCACGTAGATCGGCTTTTCCCAATCGGTGATTTCGCGCAATTCCTGAATCTTGATCGCCAGATCGTCGGGACCGGTCCAGTCCGGATGACGGCTCGCCGAACGCTGATCAACGCCCGCGGGCAGGGTGCGCATCGAGGCGACGCGCGGGTTCACCTTCTGCCCGAGCAGCATGCCGCCGCCACCCGGTTTAGCACCCTGTCCGATCACGACTTCGATCGCATCGGCACGGCGCACGTCGTCGGGATTCCAGCCGTAACGCGACGGCAGGCACTGATACACCAGCGTCTTCGACGAGCGGCGCTCTTCCTGCGTCATGCCGCCGTCGCCGGTCGTGGTGGACGTGCCCATCGCCGTGGCTGCCTGGCCGAGCGCTTCCTTCACGTTCGCCGACAGCGCGCCGAAGCTCATGCCCGCAATCGTGATCGGAATATCGAGCACGACAGGCTTCTTCGCGAAGCGCGTGCCGAGCACCGTTTGCGTCGTGCACTTCTCGCGATAGCCTTCGAGCGGATAACGCGACAGCGACGCACCGAGAAACAGCAGATCGTCGAAGTGCGGCACGCGACGCTTCGCGCCGAGACCGCGAATTTCATAGAGACCGCGCTGCGCGGCGGTGTGAATGTAGTCGATCGTCTTGCGGTCGTAGCCTTGCGACTCTTCCTGCTGCAAGCGGGCGAAATGGATCGGTTTGGCTTCCATGAGAATGTTCTCGGTGAAGTTCAATATTCCTGGTCCGCGTCAGCGTTCCAGTGGTAAAGCGTGCGGGCCGAGGCAATGCGCCTGAACGAGCGCGGATCGTGATCAAGACCCGCGGCGCCGAGCAGTGCGCCGACCGCCGTCAGGTCCGCGTCGGTCATCGGCTCGTACTGCGCATCCGCGCCGAGCGATTTCACCTCGCCGCGCACGTACAGTACGGCTTCATACAGCGAGTCGCCCAGTGCGTCGCCCGCATCGCCGCAGATCACCATGCGGCCGGCTTGCGCCATGAAGGCCGAAAAACTGCCCACCGAGCCACCGACCACGATATCCCCGCCCTTGAGCGAAATCCCGCAGCGCAAACCCGCATCGCCGTCGATCACGAGCAGGCCGCCATGCGCGGATGCCCCCGCGCCGTTCGAAGCAAAGCCCTTCACGTGGACCTTGCCGCTCATCATGTTTTCCGCGACGCCGGTTCCGGCGCTGCCTTCGACGACGATCGTCGCGAGCTGGTTCATGCCGCCCACGTAGTAACCGGCGTGTCCTTGCACCGTTACCGTGACGTGCGCGTTGACGCCCACCGCGATGTTGTGCGCGCCGTTCGGCGACGTGATATCCACCTTCACGCCTTCGAGCGCTTCTTTCGCGCCATGCAGATACTGGTTCAGTTCGCGGACCGACGACCCCTCAAGGTCAAACTTCATGCTTTCCATACATACATCTCCTCGGGTGCGGGTTCGAATACCCTGGCGTTCTTGATGTCCGGCAAGTGCGCGAGCGAACGGAACTCGGAAGCGATTGCCACGTAGTCGTCGTTTTCCGCGACCACTGCGGGTTTGCACGCGAACGGATCGCGAATCAGCGCGAGCTCGGTCGAGGTACCCATCAGGAACGTGTAGAAGCCGTCGAGTTCTTCAAAGCCCTTCTGCAACGCGACCGGCAGTTCATCGCCTTCACGCAGCCGCCATTCGAGGAAGCGGCACGCGGCTTCGGTATCGTTGTCCGTCTCGAAGCGGATACCTTGCGGCTCCAGCTTGCGGCGCACGCCATGCGCATTCGAGAGCGAGCCGTTATGCACGAGACAGAAGTCTTCGCCGGCCGTGAACGGGTGTGCGCGATCCGGCGTGACCGCCGATTCGGTCGCCATCCGCGTATGGCCGACGAGATGCGAGCCGGTCAGCTTCGAGAAGTCGTAACGTTGCGCAACCTCGGCAGGCGAGCCGATATCCTTGTACAGATCGATCGAGCGTCCGGTGGACAACAGGAACAGCTTCGGGAAATGCTCGGTGAGCCACGCCTTCACTGTGTCGACATGGCCGTTCACGGTCAGCACCGCATGATTGCCCTTCGACTCGGCGCTCGCATCCACGTCGATCGCGCTGTTGAGCGCATCGAGCAACGCGTTCCAGTCGAAGTCGTTGCCGGCTTCGGTAAAGCCCGCATACAGGCTCAGCTTGCGCTGGCTGTCGCCGACCGCACTGCCGAACACCGCGAGTCCGGCCGAGTCCGGTCCGCGCTCGGTCATGCCGATCAGCATCGGCACCATCAACTGACCGAGCTGCGCGCGCAATGCCGGCGTCTTGACCAGCAGGCCTACGATTCCACACATAGTCGTACCCCTTAGAAGAATTCCAGATAACTTTTCATTTCCCAGTCCGAGACATGACGCATGTACTCGAGCCATTCCATTCGTTTGAGCTTGATGAATTCATCGGCGACAGGTCCGAGCGCATCGCAGATCAGGCGATCGCTTTCAAGCGCGTCGAGCGCCTGCTCGAGGTTCTGCGGCAGGATGCCGATTTGATGCTCGCGCAACTTCGCGGGCGACCATTCGTAGAGGTTTTCATTGGCCGGTGCACCCGGCGACAATTCACGTTCAACGCCGTCTAGACCCGCCGCGATCACGGCGGCCGTCGCGAGATACGGATTGCACGCGCCGTCGGGCAGACGCAGTTCGATGCGCTCGCCTGGCATGCGCACCATCGTCGAGCGGTTGTTGTCGCCATAGCTGATATAGGCCGGCGCCCACGTCGCGCCCGTCAGCGAGCGGCCCACCACGAGACGCTTGTACGAGTTGACGGTCGGATTGCATAGCGCGGCGAGTGCCGGCGCATGCGCGAGCAGTCCCGCAGTGAACTGATAGCCGAGCGTCGATAGCCCCATGCCGAGCTTGTCGCTTTTGTCCGAGAACAGATTGCGTTCGCCGTCGCCGATCGACATATGCATGTGCATGCCGTTACCCGGACGGTTCGCGAAGGGTTTGGGCATGAACGAGCAGATCATGCCCAGCTCGTTCGCGATCTCGGAGGCGGCCATCTTGAAGAACACGTAGTGATCGCACGAAGTCAGGCAATCGGTATACGTGTAGTTGATCTCGAACTGGCCGTTCGCGTCTTCGTGATCGATCTGATACACGTCGATGCCGACCGAGCGCATCGATTCGGTGAGCCTTTCCAGGAAGACTCGCGTACGCGACAACCCCTTGTAGTCGTAGCACGGCTTGGCGAGCGTATCGCTCGGGTCGCACGGTTCGATCGCGCCCGTCACCGAACGCTTGAGCAGGGAGAACTCCGGCTCCAGTCCGGTGAACAGCGTCCAGCCGCGTTGCGTCATGCGCGCGACCTGCTGCTTCAGCGTGACGCGCGAATCGAATGGCCACGGTTCTCCGTCGACGTGGCCATCGCAGACGATTCGTGCGAGACCGTCCTGCCAGGGCACCGGCGTGAGCGTCGACAGATCGCCTACAGCCATGTAGTCGGGACCATTCGGCTCGATACCCACGCCCCAGATCGCGAAGCCCGCAAAGCCGGCGCCCGCCTTCAACACGCCCTTGAGATGCGCGACCGGTACCGACTTGGCCTTCGCGACCCCATGAATGTCGACGAATTGCGCCAGTACATATTTCACGCCGCGTTGCGTGAGATAGTCCTGGGCCTCTTCAGCCGAGCCAAAGCGGGGCACGCTACCCAACTCGTTGTCCGGCAGCTTGCTCGCATCGTTCAGGTTCATCGTCACTCCTTGCACCACCATCGCTGGCTGATTGGCGAGTCATGCCCCATTGCACGACTCCACTGCGAGCCATGTTCGCAGCATCAATACGAATTTATTACTGTGCAACAATAGTTCCCGTCGAGAAACTTTCAGGGCGCAATACGGCCCTTCTTATCTGCTAACCTCCTGCCTTTCAACGAGGTTCAACCATGCAAAACGGCGAAGACAGCAAAAACCCGCTCGAACGCTATTTGGGCGCGACGATCCGCGAACTTCGCCAGCGCCACGGTCTGACGATCGCCCAGGTGTCGGAGCAGGCCGGGATCAGCCGCGGCATGCTCTCGAAGATCGAGAACGCCCAGACTTCCACCGGGCTCGACGTGCTCAACCGGATCGCCAATGCGCTCGGTGTGTCGATGTCCACCCTGTTCCGGCGCTTCGACGTTCCTGAAGGCGGCGCCCAACTCGTGAAGAGGGGCGAAGGCATGGAGGTGGTCCGTAAAGGCACCAAACGCGGCCACACCTATCACCTGCTGGCCTACGACCAGGGCCCCAAAAAACTGTTCGAGCCGTTCCTGATCACGATGGACGACGAATCGGAAACCTTCCCCGTCTTCGAACACCAAGGCACCGAGTTCATCCACATGCTCAAGGGTGTCATCGAGTACCGGCACGGCCAGCAAACCTACATCCTGCATCCCGGCGACACCCTCACCTTCCAGGCCGACGTGCCCCACGGTCCCGAGCGGCTGATCAAAATGCCGATCCAGTTCCTGTCCATCTTCGTGTACGGCGAAGGTGACCGGGACTAATGCGCCTTCATTCGCCGCTACTTCTTACGCAACCTCCATGCCATGATTACCCGCGGGAACATAAGATTCATGCTGGGAAACACTTTGGGCGAACCGACGGCATGAAACGGGTGACTTCCGCGGATCCTCACCGCGTCAAAGCAGTGCGGTTTACCGGCCTGCGCGGTGCCTCGCCGCACACGAACGGCACATCGGGTTCAGATACATCAACAGCATTACTTATAAAAAGTGATCACAGGTGCTCGAGCGCATTCAGCGCGCCCCCCACCATGCGCTGTAGCGTGGGTTGAAGAACCGCCGCGCGTGCGTCGTGATAGGAGAACGGCGCGTCTTCATTCATGTAGATGCACTGACACATTTCAAGCTGAACCGCGTGAATACCGCGCTCGGGTTCGCCATAGTGACGCGTGATATAACCACCCTTGAAGCGGCCGTTCGCGACCCACGTATAGGCGCTGTCCGCAGCGGCTCGTTCGGCCGCGTTTTGCACGAGCGCGTTTGCAGTGCGGCCGTCTTGCGTCCCAAGATTGAGATCCGGCAACTTCGCGTCGAACAGGCGCGGCAGTACGCTCGCGATCGAATGTGCTTCCCATAACAGTACATTCGGATGACGCTCGCGCAGCCTCGCCAACTCCGCTTGCAATGCCGTATGGTATGGCTGCCAATAGGCCGCCACGCGGCGTTGCTTCTCCGCCTGGTCGGGTTCCTGGCCGGGCCGGTAAACCGCTTCGCCCCGAAACGTTTCCGTTGGACAAAGGCCCGTCGTCGTTTGGCCGGGGTATAGACTCTCGTCGTTCGGCGGCCGGTTCAGATCGATCACGTAGCGGGAAACGCGCGCGCCCAGCAAAGTCGCGCCCAGCGCTTTCGCAAAGTCGTAGAGACGGTCGAGATGCCAGTCGGTGTCCGCCACACTCAGTGCCACCTCCGAATACTCATGCTTCAGCGACGACGGAATCTCCGTGCCGAGATGCGGAATCGAAATCAGCAACGGCCCATCGCCGATATGCAGCTTGTACAGCTCACTCATCGTTGACTCCTTTAAATTTTTTTCTCAGCGCAGCGCGCCATCGGGCAAATGCGGCAATGCGCGGGCCAGCGCCGGCCAGATGCTGTGATCGAGCACGCCACGTGTGAGTGTGATGATCTCCGACGCGAAATCGTCCCATTCACCCTGACGATGCAGCAGAAAAAAATCACGACGCCCAAGACGGCTATCGGGCAGCGGCAATACGGCAATGTCGTCGAGATAATGACGCGCCTGCCACAAACAGAGCGGCGTCGAAATGGCAAATCCGAGCCCTGCGGCCACGAGACTCAATAGCGGATCGGTCGCGTCGAATTCATAGCGCCGCGCGCTCTCTATGCCAAGATGCCGCGCGAACCGCTCAACCTGCTGGCCGATCACGGAGCGCGCCGTATAGCGGATCAGCGGCAATTCCAGTGCGAGCGTGCGCCAGTCGACGTTCTTGCGCTGATCGGGATAACGTCGCGCCACGACGGCCACGAAGGCTTCCGAAAACAGCGGGACTTCGACAATCCGTGCGTCGCTCAATAACGTCTGCGTGCAGATCGCCACGTCCAGTTCACGGTCGTGCAACTGCTTGCTGAGGCCCGGCGTCAAACCAGACCAGAGCGAAATCTGCCGCGCCGAGCCCGATACCGCCCGGATCAGTTCGGGCCCCACGGTGGCCGCGAACGAATCCACGCAACCGAGCCGCACCGGCAGCTTGCCTGCATGCGACGCATCGCCGACGCGCGCGCTCACCATCTGCGCATGTTCGATCAATGGACCGGCCAGTTCCAGCAATGCGCGTCCAGCGATATTGGGGCGTGGCGGCCGGCTTTCGCGATCGAACAGATCGACGCCTTGATCGCGCTCCAGCGCACCAATGGCCTGGCTGATCGCGCTCTGGCTGACGCCCAACTGCTTCGCCGCGCCCGTCATGGACCCCGCCTCGCAGACTGCGATGAAAGCCTGCAACGCGCGCAGGTCGATGGGAGGTTGGGTTCGTCGCATGAAAACTCCGCTGGTTTCGCGTCTGGCGCCCTTCGCCTTCTTGCCCTCTTTTGCTACGGAAGAGCCTGCATGATGCTTTTTTTCTGCCGGCACTTGCCGACCATGAGCAATCCACGGTCTGCACCATAAGTTTGCCTAATACAAAAGTCCCGTGGGGTTCGGCTACCTAGAATCGGCTCCATCTTCAACGCAGAGGTTCACATGAGCCATTACGATTTCGTTGTGATCGGAGCCGGGGTAATCGGAGCCTCGGTAGCCCATCATCTGGCCGCGCTCGGCGCGAAAAGCGTGCTTGTGCTTGAACGCAGCACCATTGGCGCGGGCACGACGTCACAGTCGTCCGGTCTGTTACGCACCCATTATTCGGTGAAACAGAACGTCGAACTGGCTCGCTCGTCGTGGTGGGCTTTCAACAATTTCGCCGAATATGTTGGCGACGACGAAGCGTCGTGCGGTCTGGTCAAATGCGGCTACATGATTTCCGCACCGGACGGCGGCAAGATCGATCCGCTGCGCGCGTCGTTGATCGCACAGCAGGACATGGGTATCGAGGTCCAACTGCTCGACCGGACCGAGGCGCGCGAACGCCTGCCGATCGCGCAATTCGACGACGCCGCGTTGATCGGCTACGAGCCGGAAGCGGGCTTCGCCGACGCGTATCTGGTTGCGACCAGCTTCGCTCGCGCGGCGCGCCGGCAAGGCGTCAAGATCATGGAGGGCGTGAGCGTCACCGGCGTGGTACGCGAAGGCCGCAAGGTGGTTGGGGTTCAGACGTCGGCGGGCTCGTTCAGTTGCGGCGCGCTGATCAGCACGCAGAACATCTGGACGCCGGAGATGGCCGCGTGGATGGACGTCGAATTGCCGGTCAAGCCTGAACGTCATACGGTGCTTGCACTGGAATGCGACACAGCCGCCTATTCGTTCAAGATGCCCGCGTTCAAGGATCTTGGCTCAGCCGGGATGCTTTACTACCGCAGCTATGGCGGCAGCCAGATGCTCGTGTCCGAAGGCGTGGTCGGCGAAACGTTGAATGCGCCGGAGACCGAGCAAGGCGATATCTCGCTCGACTACGTCGGCGAAGTCGGAGCGCAAGTCGCCGAACGCTTTCCCGCTTATGAGACGGCAGGTCTGGCCTCGTCATGGACGGGTGTGTACGACGTCACGCCCGACTGGAATCCGGTGCTCGGCTCAGTCAGCGATATCGAAGGCCTGGTGGTGGGATTCGGTTTCTCGGGACACGGTTTCAAGCTGTCGCCGGGGGTCGGCAAGATCCTCGCTCAGCATGCGCTTGGACTGCCCACTGACGTTTCGCTGGGCCCCTATGCGTTGAGCCGGTTTGCGAGCGGTGCGCTGCTCGTCGGCAAATACGGCGCGGGCGCCGTGTCGTGATCAGGAGCCTATCCTCATGAATATTCGAATTCTCGTTCCCGTCAAACGGGTCGTCGATGCCAACGTGCGCGTGCGGGTCAGTGCGAGCGGCGTAATCGATACGGGTGGTTTGAAAATGTCGCTCAATCCCTTTGACGAATGCGCGGTCGAAAAGGCGCTGCAACTCAGGGAAGCCGGCGTGGCAACCCGGGTGACGGTCCTGACGTGCGGCCACGCCACGAGTCAGGATGTGTTGCGCACCGCCCTCGCCATGGGCGCTGACGACGCCGTGCTGATCGACACCGGCGCCGCCAGCGCAACGTTGGACTCGCTGGCCGTCGCGCGCTTGCTGCGCGCATACATGGCGGCGGGCGACTTCGGCCTCGTGCTGTGCGGCAAACAGGCGATCGACAGCGACATTGGCGGCGTCGCCGCCATGCTCGCGGCCTTGCTCGACTGGCCGCAGGCCCTGAACGCCAGCGCGCTATCCGCGCGGAGCGGCCACTGGCAGGTGACATGCGGCGACGATGGCGGCACATCGACATGGGAGCTCGACGGTCCTGGTGTGATCAGCGCGGACCTGCGTCTTGCCGAGCCGCGTCGCGTCACGCTGCCGAGCATCGTCAAGGCCAAGCAGAAGCCGCTTGTCATGATCGACGGTGCGTCTCTTGGCGTCGACCTGACGCCGCGCACGACGATCGTCGAACTGCGCGACCCGCCTGTGCGCGAAGCCGGCATCAAGGTCGCGAATACCGCCGCGCTGCTGGATGCGCTCGCCGCGCATCATCCGTTCGACAATCTGGGAGCAAATGCATGAGAAGCCTTGTGGTGGGTGAATGGGAGCACGGCGCGCTCGCGGAATCGACGCGGCGTGCCGTCAGCGCGGCACTGCAACGCGGCCTGCCGGTCGACATGATGGTGCCCCCAGCGGGCGCTCAGGCCGCGGCCGGAATTGCCGGTGTGGAACGTGTGCTTGCCGTCGCGGGCGATGCTGCGCATGCCCCAGTCCCCGAAACGCTCGGCACGCAGCTTCAGGCCGTTTCGGACGATTACGCGCTGATCGTCGCGAGCCATCGCAGTCTCGGCCGCAGCGCGTTGCCGCGCGCCGCCGCGCTGACCGGCGGCGCGTTTCTCGCGGACGTGACCGGGATCGACGCGCAAGGTCTCTTCACACGTGGCCTGTATGCGGGCAGCGTCATCGCAAAAGTGTCGGTAACGGCGCGCACGACATTTGCGACGATACGTGCGTCGTCTTTCGGTGCGGCAGAGGCATCGGGCGGCACTGCAACTATTGTCGAGACGAACCCCGCCGCCACGTTTGAAAGGACGAAGCTGCTGGAGCGCCAGGCGTCCGGACAGTCCGGACGCGATCTGAGCACAGCGCGGGTCGTTGTCTCCGGCGGCCGCGGGCTGGCGTCGAAAGACAACATGGACCGGCTCGGCGGCCTTGCCGAACGCGTGGGCGCGGCACTCGGCGCGTCGCGCGCCGCTGTGGACGCGGGCTATGCACCGAATGCCGCGCAAGTGGGACAAACCGGCAAAACCGTCGCACCCGATGTGTACTTCGCTTTCGGCATTTCCGGCGCGATCCAGCATCTCGCCGGCATGAAGGATTCGAAGGTCATCGTTGCCGTGAACAAGGACCCCGATGCGCCGATTTTTTCGGTGGCTGACTACGGCATCGTCGGCGATCTGTTCGATGTGTTGGGCGAACTCGAAGCTCACGTCAGCGCAAAGGCGGCGTAATGGATCACGATCTTCTCAACCCTGCCTTTCGCCGCAGCAGCGAGCCGCTGCGCCATCCGAAGACGGATCGCGCGGACGACAGCGTGCCGTCGGTCCGCTTTATCGACTGCACGTCGATTGCCCCCGAACCGTGGGCCAACGGAGCCGGCACGACCCGCACTCTCGCCCATGGCAGGAATCCGGCAGGGGTGGCGGACTGGCGCGTGAGTCTCGCGGACCTCACAGGTGCCGCGCGGTTTTCGCAATTCCCCGGCTTCGAACGGACCCTGCTGCTGATCGACGACGGCACAGTCGATCTGCATTCTCAGGACGGCCAGTTGCTCGCACGAACGGGGCAGCCCGTGCAGTTCTCCGGCGACCTGCATGTATGGGTCAGCTTGCCGACGAAGCCCGTCCAGGTCCTCAATGTGATGGCCCGGCGCGAAGCGTGCCGTGCGAAAGTCAGCGTCGCCACGAATGCGCTGCGGATCACACCGGCGAGCGTGCAACTGTTGATCAGTCTTTCCGGCGAATGGAGCGTGTCGAGTACGTTGCTCAAGAACGTCACGCTGTCGCCGATGCACGGCGTCTGGATCGAACGCCGCAATGAAGAGCTGGATCTGCATCATGTCGGTCCGGGCGCGAGACTGGTGTCGATCGGGATCGAGCCGATGGTCCTGCCGTGCGTGCAATAGAGAATACAAGCATGCAGAACGTGAGAGAACAATACGGCCCGCGCGAGTCGATGGAGTATGACGTCGTCGTTGTTGGTGGCGGCCCTGCGGGCCTGTCGGCGGCGATTCGCCTCAAGCAGCGCGCTGCCGAACAAGGCGTCGAGCTTGGCGTGTGCGTACTGGAAAAAGGCTCGGAGATCGGGGCGCATATTCTCTCGGGCGCGGTGATGGACCCCCGCGCGCTGACCGAACTGATCCCGGACTGGAAAGAAAAAGGTGCGCCGCTAACGGTCGACGTGACCGAAGACCGCTTCCTGTTCCTCACCGAAACCGGCGCGAAGAGCGTGCCGGTCTGGGCGCTGCCGGACAATTTCAAGAACCACGGCAACTACGTGATCAGTCTCGCGAACGTGACGCGCTGGCTGGGTCAGCAGGCCGAGGCGCTCGGCGTCGAGATCTTCCCGGGCTTTCCGGCGGCCGACATCCTGTACAACGACGATGGCTCGGTCAAGGGCGTCGCGACCGGCAATCTCGGCATCGGCAAGGACGGTGAGCCGACCGAAAACTTCCAGCTCGGCATGGAACTGCACGCGAAGTACACGCTGTTCTGCGAAGGCGCGCGCGGGCACCTTGGGCGTCAGCTGAACGACCGGTTCAGGCTGCGCGACGGCGTCGATCCGCAGGTGTACGGCATCGGCATCAAGGAGCTGTGGGAGATCGATCCCGCGAAGCACAAGCCGGGTCTGGTGATGCACACCGCCGGCTGGCCGCTCGAAAACGACACCTACGGCGGCTCGTTCCTCTACCACATGGACAACAACCAGGTCGTGGTGGGCTTCGTGGTCGGCCTCGGCTATTCGAATCCGTACCTGTCGCCGTTCGAGGAATTCCAGCGCTACAAGACGCATCCGGCGATCCGCGCGATGCTCGAAGGCGGCAAGCGCGTGTCCTACGGCGCGCGGGCGATCACCGCGGGCGGCCTGATGTCGCTGCCGAAGCTGGTGTTCCCGGGCGGTGCGCTGGTCGGCGACGACGCGGGCTTCCTGAACGCGTCGCGCATCAAGGGTTCGCATGCGGCGATCAAGACCGGCATGCTCGCGGCCGACGCCGCGTTCGACGCCGTGCAGGCCGGCCGCCAGGCAGACGAGCTGAGCGCTTACCCGGAAACCTTCAGGACGTCGTGGCTCTACACCGAGTTGTACCGCGCGCGCAATTTCAAGCAGTGGATGAGCAAGGGTCTGTACCTGGGCACGCTGATGGTCGGCATCGAGCAGAAGCTGCTGGGCGGCAACGTGCCGTGGACGCTGCATCATCAACATTGGGACCACGAGATGCTGAAGCCGGCTTCGCAGTGCAAGCCGATCACGTATCCGAAGCCGGACGGCAAGCTGACGTTCGACCGGCTTTCTTCCGTATTCATCTCGAACACGAACCACGAAGAGAACCAGCCGGCGCATCTGACGCTGAAAGATCCCTCGGTGCCGGTCGATGTGAACTGGCAGACCTATGCCGGTCCTGAGTCACGCTATTGTCCGGCCGCGGTGTACGAGTTCGTGAAAAACGACGATGGCAGCGAGCGGCTCGTGATCAATGCGCAGAACTGCGTGCACTGCAAGACCTGCGATATCAAGGACCCGACACAGAACATCGTCTGGGTGACGCCTGAAGGCGGTGGCGGCCCTAACTACTCGAACATGTGACCGCGTCTCACTGCGACGCCACCCCGATCAACGCTACGAGCGAGTTGGCGTCCTGCGCAAGCACGCTCATGCTGGTTCGTTACGGCTATCGGTGCTTACTTGAGCGCACCTTCAGCCACCAGCACTTCGTGCGCCGCCTTGAATGCGCTGAGGCCGTTCGGGATACCCGAATAAGCCGTCGCGTGCAGGAGCGCCGCTTTGATTTCGTCAACGCTCACGCCGTTGTTCAGCGCGCCTTTAATGTGCAGCTTGAGTTCGTTGGTGTGGCCCGTCGCGGTAAGCATCGCGAGGTTAAGCAGGCTGCGCGTCCTGCGGTCGAGCGTGTCATCACCCCATGCCCACCCCCAGGCCCACGCCGTGGTTGCCCGCTGGAATGACATCATGAACGCGTCGGCCTTTTCCATCGCGGCATCGACATATTCCGCGCCGAGCACTTCGCGGCGAATCGGCAGTCCCTTCTCGAACAACGCATCGTCATCTTTCATGATCGAACTCCTCTGTGTACGCACAGGCGTATTTGATTTTCCATCGTCCAACAACACATCGATTGCCTTATCGGCTTCCTGGCGAACCGCCTGCCAGGAGACCGGCCCGAATCTTTCCGGTCGACGAACGGCTGTCTCTGATCCGATCGTCAACACAGGCCGCGCGTGAGTCCCCGGGTCATGACGGGAGCCGCAGGACCATCACGCTTCCAATCCTTCGACAATCGACACCTGCGCGATGCAATGTCCGTCGCGTTTGAGCTTGGCCGACTGGTATTCGGGTGAGTTGTAGCAATCCAGCGCCGTTTGCATGTCGCTGAACTGGATCACCACATGACGCTCGAAGGACTTCCCTTCGAGCACTTTCGACGCACCTCCACGCGCCAGAAAAATGGCCCCGAATTTCCTGAATGCCAACGGCGCAATGTCGGTGTAATCCTTGTATTTCACCGGGTCGAGCACGGTGACATGAGCGATCCAATAAGCAGTCATCTTTCGTCCTCCAGCTTCAAAAAATTTGATCGGCCAATAACCGCCGATATGTCCGCCTTTTCCATCGTACGGCAACCCTCCAACGCGCTGCTCTGCCGGCCTTAGCGGTTCCATAGGGTTAACACTCATGGTACGCCGTACTATGGCATACCACAATACTTCGCATCAACAACCGACCCTAGGGCCTCGCTATGAGCCTGATTCGCAAATCCATTCTCCATGTCGAAACGGTCTTCGTGGACGGCGACAAAGTCGCCGCGAAGCCGCTCAAGATGATCGGCGCAGCGGCCATCATCAAGAACCCGTGGGCAGGGCGAGGCTATGTCGAAGATCTGTCGCCGGACATCCGCGCAATCGCACCGCAACTCAGCGAGCACCTGACGAAGCTGATCCTCGACGAGGCCGGTTCGGGCGAAGCGGTCGAGGCGTTCGGCAAGAGCGCCATCGTCGGCCTCGACGGCGAACTGGAACACGCATCTGCGCTGATCCACACGCTGCACTTCGGCAACATCTACCGCACGGCTGTCGGCGCCAAGTCGTATCTGGCCTTCAACAACACGCGCGGCCCGGCGAATGCGCCGCTGCTGATCCCGATGATGGACAAGAACGACGAAGGTCGCCGTTCGCACTACCTGACGCTCCAGTTCTCGATTGCCGATGCACCGGCCGCTGACGAACTGGTTATCGCAATTGGCGGTGCGACCGGCGGCCGTCCCCATCACCGCATCGGCGATCGTTATAAAGATTTGGCAGAACTCGGAAATGACCTCAGCAATCCTGCATCTGTCAAATAATCGCGTCGCGCACTATCTCGAACAGGGAACTGGGGAGCCACTGGTCCTGATTCACGGGGTGGGCATGCAGGCGCTTGCGTGGCATCCGCAGATCGACGATCTGTCGGCCGAATTCAGGGTCATTTCGGTCGATATGCCGGGCCACGGCGCGAGCACTGCGCTGGAAGCAAATGCCGGATTGGAGCAGTTCGTGAATTGGGCGATCGAATTCATCGAAGCGCTGGACGCGGGTCCCGTCAATCTCGCGGGTCATTCGATGGGTTCACTCATCGCCGCGGGCGTGGCCGTTACCCGGCCCGACCTGGTCAGGCGCGTAGCCGTTCTGAACGGCGTGTATCGCCGGACCACGGAGGCCCGCGACGCCGTGCTGCAACGCGCGGCCGAACTGCGATCGGGAAGCATCGACATCGAAACACCGCTCAAACGCTGGTTCAATGCCGAGGAAGCGCAGCGCATCGCGGCGCGAAAGGTCGAGTCATGGTTGAAGTCAGTCGATCTCGCGGGATATGCCACGGCCTATACGGCCTTCGCGAGTGGCGACGAAGTCTATGCCGACGGCTGGCGCAGGATTGCCTGCCCCGCTCTCGTGCTCACCGGCTCGGAGGACCCGAATTCGACGCCGGAGATGGCAGAACAGATGGCCAGTGCCGCCCACAATGGCCGTGCCGTCGTGATCCGCGACGAGCGCCATATGGTGAACCTGACCGCCCCCGACGAAGTCAATCGTGCGCTGCGCGCTTGGCTGCAGACCGAGCATCTCGAAACGTTGAAATCGGAAGTGTGATATGAGCCAAGAGACCGCCAGAATCAATCCTCGTGAACTGCGCGATGCATTCGGCGCCTTCATGACAGGCGTCACAATCGTGACGACGGCAGGAGACGACGGCAAGCCGCTCGGCTTTACCGCAAACTCGTTCTCGTCAGTTTCGTTGGACCCGGCGTTGCTGCTGGTGAGCATCGCAAAGACGTCGAGCAACTACCAGACGTTTTCCACGACGGGACACTTCGCCATTAACATTCTCGCGGAAGGCCAGAAGGATCTGTCGAATACCTTCGCGCGGCCCAGCGACGATCGCTTCGCCGACGTGAGCTGGCGTCTGAGCGCGAACAACAACCCGCTCATCGGTGACGTCAGTGCGTGGTTCGACTGCATAACGCACACGGTGATCGATGCGGGCGACCACGCGCTGATCGTCGGTAAGGTCGAGGCGTTCCACTCCGCGGGCTACGCCGGCCTCGGCTATTACCGTGGCGGCTATTTCACGCCCGCCAAGGTATCGGCCGAAGTCATCACCGGTCAGAAGGTCGTCGTGAGCGCAATCATCGCGCGCGACGACAAGGTGCTCCTCATCCGCAACGCGGATAACAAATGGAGTCTGCCTTCGAAGGAGATCGGCAAGGAAGGCGCCGACAAGGCACTCGCCGAGATCTTCGCGAAGTACCAGCCGGACGCATCGGCAAGCTTCATCTATTCGGCGTACAACAACACCGAAACCCACTACCAGTACATCTCGTTTCTCTGCAGCGCGCCGCCCGATGAGGCTGCCGTGTCGGGCGAATTCGTGAGCCTCGACGAGATCGGGCCGGATCAGTTCCAGGACGCCGCCGTCGCCAGCATGCTCGAACGCTACCGCAAGGAAAGCCAGTTGAAAAGCTACGGCATGTACTACGGCGACCATAGCCAGGGCACCGTTCGCCCGCTTCTTTCCTGAAAGGTCATCCCATGCGTTTTTCACTTTTCGTGCATATGGAGCGCGTCTCCGACCAGACCAGTCAAAAGCAGCTTTATGACGAGATGGTCGAGCTTTGCCAGATCGCCGACCGTGGCGGCATGCACGCCGTCTGGACCGGCGAGCACCACGGCATGGACTTCACGATCGCGCCCAATCCGTTCCTCAACCTCGTGGATCTGGCCAACAAGACCCAGAACGTCAGGCTGGGCACCGGCACGGTCATCGCGCCATTCTGGCATCCGATCAAGCTTGCTGGCGAAGCGGCGATGACCGACATCATCACCAACGGCCGTCTGGAGTTGGGCATCGCACGCGGCGCGTATTCGTTCGAATACGAACGTCTGGTGCCGGGCCTCGATGCATGGGGTGCCGGCCAGAGAATGCGCGAACTCATTCCGGCAGTGAAAAAGCTGTGGGAAGGCGATTACACGCACGAAGGCGAGTTCTGGAAATTCCCTTCGACAACGTCGTCTCCGCTGCCGCTCCAGCAGCCGCACCCGCCACTCTGGGTAGCCGCCCGCGACCCGAACAGCCACGAGTTCGCCGTGGCGAACGGCTGCAACGTGCAGGTCACGCCGTTGCATATGGGCGACGAAGAAGTCGAGAAGCTCGCCGGCCATTTCAGCGCGGCATGCGAGAAATTCAGCGAGATGCCTCGCCCCCAGATCATGTTGCTGCGCCACACGTATGTCGCGAGCAGCGAGGACGACGCGCAACTGGCTGCCGCCGAAGTAAACGTCTTCTATAACTACTTCGGCGCATGGTTCAAGAACGAGCGTCCGGTGAGCCGTGGCATGATCAAGTCGCTGAGCAAGGAAGAGATCGCCGCTCACCCGTTCTACACGCCGGAAGCCATGCGCAAGAACAACGTCATCGGTACACCCGATGAGGTGATCGCGCGCCTGAAGGCATACGAAGCGCTCGGCTTCGACGAGTACTCGTTCTGGATCGACACCGGCATGAGCTTCGAGCGCAAGAAGGCGTCGCTCGAACGGATGATCAACGACGTAATGCCTGCCTTTCAGTGAGGGCGTGATTCCATGAGTTTTCATTTCCAGCTTTATATAGACGGCCAGTTCGAGCCGGGCGCCGCAACGTTCGCAAGCGTGAACCCGGCCACCGGCGAAGTGTGGGCACAGATGCCCGAGGCCAGGACCGGCGAGGTCAACCGGGCCGTGGACGCCGCCAGCCGCGCGCTGACCGATCCCGCGTGGGCCGGCATCACGGCGTCGGCCAGAGGGAAGCTGCTATACAGGCTCGCCGACCTCCTCGAAAAGGCTGCGCCGCGACTTGCTGAAATTGAAACTACCGATACCGGCAAGATCATCCGCGAGACCTCCAGCCAGATCGCGTACGTGGCGGAGTACTACCGCTATTACGCGGGCATTGCCGACAAGCTCGAAGGCAGCCATATTCCCGTCGACAAGCCGGACATGCAGGTCTGGCTCGACCGCCAACCCGTTGGCGTGGTGGCCGCGATCGTTCCATGGAATAGCCAGTTGTTCCTCTCCGCAGTGAAGCTCGGGCCGGCGCTTGCCGCCGGCTGCACAGTGGTGCTCAAGGCCTCCGAGGAAGCGCCCGGTCCGTTGCTCGAATTCGCCCGCGTGGTCCACGAAGCCGGCTTCCCGCCCGGCGTGGTCAACGTGGTCACCGGCTTTGGCGCGCAATGCGGCGCTGTGCTCAGCAGCCATCCGAAGGTGGACAAGGTGGCCTTCACGGGCGGCCCGGAAACGGCGAAGCATATTGTCGCGAATACGGCGAATAACCTCGCCAAGGTTTCGCTGGAGCTGGGCGGCAAATCGCCGTTCGTCGTGTTCGCTGACACCGACATTCAAAGCGCCGTGAATGCACAGGTCGCGGCCATTTTCGCGGCCAGCGGTCAGAGCTGCGTCGCGGGCTCGCGTCTGTTGATCGAAGCATCCGTCAAGGACGAGTTTCTTGCGTTGCTGGTCGAACGCGTCTCGCGCATTCGCGTCGGCTTGCCCAACGACATGGCAACGGAATACGGGCCGCTTTGCACCGAGCGGCAACTGCGTAATATCGAATCGGTCGTTGCAAGCTCCGTGCGCCAGGGCGCCAAGGTGCTAACGGGGGGCAAGGCTATCGAGCGCGCCGGCTACTATTACGCGCCCACGATTCTGGACTGCACGGGTGTCCCGAACGCGGACAGCATCACGACGGAACTCTTCGGGCCGGTGCTTTCGGTCGATACGTTCGCCACCGAACAGGAAGCAATCGAAAAGGCTAACAGCACAGCCTACGGTCTTGCAGCCGGCATCTTTACCACCAATCTCACGCGTGCCCATCGCGTTTCGAAGCGCGTTCGATCGGGCATCGTCTGGATCAACACGTATCGGGCGGTATCGCCGCTCGTGCCGTTCGGCGGTTTCGGACTGTCGGGGCATGGCCGTGAAGGCGGCTTCGCCGCTGCGCTCGAATACACGACGACGAAGTCCGTGTGGCTTCGCACCTCGGACGACCCGATCAGCGACCCGTTCGTGATGCGCTAGACGTGATCCGCGAGATTGAATACCGCAACGGCATTTTTCAGATCCATCGCGTGGTCTTCCAGCGACTGGGCGGCCGCGGCAGCCTGCTCGACGAGCGCCGCATTCTGCTGCGTGACCTTATCCATCAGGTTCACAGCCTGGTTCACCTGCTCGATGCCCCTGCTTTGTTCGTCGGATGCTGCCGCGATCTCGCTGACGATGTCGGCCACCTGCCTGATCGCGAGCTTCACTTCGGTCATCGTGCCGCCTGCGTTATGCGCCTGCCTCGCTCCGCTCTGGATCGTCTCCACCGATGACCCGATCAGTTCCTTGATTTCCCGCGCCGCTGTTGCGGAGCGCTGGGCGAGCGCACGCACCTCGTTCGCCACGACGGCAAACCCCCGTCCCTGATCACCTGCGCGCGCGGCTTCGACCGCCGCATTCAAGGCCAGGATGTTGGTCTGGAAAGCGATGCCTTCGATTAGGCCGGTGATCTCCGAAATCTGGTCCGAGCTGCCGCTGATGCGTCCTATCGTCTCAACCATGCCGTGCACCGCTTCATTGCCGGCGTCCGCCATGCTGGATGCGCGCGTCGCCAGTGTACTGGCCTGACGTGCGTTGTCCGCATTCTGGCGCACGGTTTCGGTCAGTTGCGTCATGCTCGCGGCGGTCTCCTCCAGCGAACTCGCCTGCTCCTCGGTGCGCGAAGACAGATCAAGATTGCCAGCGGCAATCTCGCTGGACGCAGACGCGATGCGATCGGCGCTGGAGCGAACTCCGCCCACGATGCCCGAGAGACTCTGGTTCATCGCCTTCATGGCCAGCATCAATTGTCCGGTTTCGTCCGTCGACGTCGCTTCGATGCGATTCGTCAGATCGCCTTCGGCGACACACGTCGCCACCGATACGGCCCGGTTCAACGGCCGGGAAATCGTGCTCGATAGCCATCGTCCGGCGAGAATCGACGCGAGCACGGCAATCAACGACGAGCAGAGCACGCTAGCGTAAATCGAGGTGCGCAGCGAATCGAGCTGGGCACGATTCGCGGACACGCTCTGCTGCTCATAGCTTTCCAGCTTTCCGACCGTCGCAATCAGTTTTTCGGTTCCCAGATATGAGCCGAAACTCTCGGTCAACGTGGAGAGGTCGCTCACGTTCACCGAAAAAGCGTCCACCTTCTTGCGCATCTCCACGAGCGGGTCGACGACCGTTCTTAGCCACGCGTCGTATTCCCGCTGACCTTCGTTGACCAGCGCCGCACCTTCGGGCGTGGGATCCATCGCGCGGAGCTTCGTCAATTTTTCGCCAAAGTCTGAGCGGTGATCGACGATCCATTGCCTGTGTGACGCCTTCCCGTTGAGGTTGTTCGCCAGAACCGCCCAGATGATGTTGAGATAGTCGCCCGTCCCGTCTTTCAAAAGACGCAACATCTGTTCCGATGCTTCGATCTCTTTCCGCTTCTGATCGATGGCCCGAACGCTGTAAAGACAAACGCACGCGCTGACAATAAAAGCGAAAATCGCGCCTGAAAACGCGATGAAAATCTTGCTGGAGATGGAGACGTTTTTAATGATTTTCATGTTGCAACTGGCAAATTGTGGTTGTGGTTGTGGTTCAGTCTCGTATCGGCCTTGCGCGATTGCCCGGTACCATCAGCACGGCGATTGCCGCCAGCAGACCCGCAGCAGCGAACACAAAGAAATTCCACGCGAGCACGACGTCCCATTGCGCCAGAACGCCACCGATCAATGGTCCCGCGATCGCGCCGAAGCGTCCTATGCCGAGCGCCCAGCCGATTCCCGTCGCCCGACTGTGAGGCGGGTAGTACTGCGTGATATAAGCGCCAAGCAGCATGGTGTTGCCGATCGTGCCAACCCCCGCGATGCTGACCAGCACATACGTGAGCACCACGCCATGGGCAAACGGCAACGCGCATAGGCTCGCAGCCGCCAGCAGATACAACACGCTGACCACGCGTTTCGAACCGATGCGATCGGCCAACGCACCGCCGGACAGCGAGCCCAGCGCGGCGGCAAGATTGAGCGTCATGAGCAATGCGAGGCTCGACCCGAGCGGATAGCCCGCCTTGCGCATGAGTTGCGGCAGCCACGTGCTCAGGCCGTACAGGAGAAGCAGGCCCATAAACATCGCGAGCCAGAACGCCAGCGTGGCATGAATGAAGGAGCGATCGAACAACGAACGCACTGGCGCGGGGGCGCTTTTTTTAGCGATACGCACTGCGTCGCCGCCGCGCTCGCTTTCGAGCCACGCGTGCCGGATATGCAACGCACGCGCCAGCGACCGAGCTTCGGCGAAGCGCTTTCTCGCAATGAGGAAATCGATCGATTCCGGCAACGAAGGCCCCACCACGAGCACCAGCAGTAGAGGCAACGCGCCCAGGCCAAACAGCCATCGCCAACCATGCGTCGGCAACCAGGCGATCGCGAGCAGCGCGACGAGAATGCCACCGAGCGAATAGCCGGTGTAGATCAATGCGTAGTTAAACGAGCGGCGGTGCGGCGGAGAATATTCGACGGTGAGCGCCGCAGCCGTCGGCACGACGCCGCCCAGCCCCAACCCGCCCACGACACGCGCGACGACGAAGACCGTGGGCGTGGGCGCCAGCGCCGCCGCAGCCATCATGGCAGAGAACAGCGCCACGCTGCCGAGCAATACCCAGCGCCGGCCGATCAGATCGCTCACCGTGCCGGCACACATCGCGCCGATCATCATGCCCGCTAATGAGCAACTCGCAATCGCGCCCAACTGGAATGGCGAGAGCGACCAGTTCGTGCCACGCGTCAGCATGGGCAGCACGGCGCCGTAAATTGCGACGTCGTAACCTTCGGCGAGGATCATCGCCAGACAAATCGCGACGACACGTATCGTCACCGGTAACGGTATGCTGACCGCGCCGGGTTCGGCGTGATCGAGCGCAGTGTCGTGCAAACGGGCCGCGCCCGCTTCATCGTTTGTCGATGACCATGTATTCATGTTCGACCGCCCCCTTTGCACCGCGCGTTTTTCAGATCAGACGGCCATGCACAGATATTTGATGACGACGTAATCGTCGATGCCGTAGTGCGAACCTTCGCGTCCCGTGCCCGACTGCTTCACTCCGCCGAACGGTGCCACTTCGTTCGAGATCAGACCGGTGTTCACGCCGACCATCCCATACTCCAACGCTTCCGCGACTTTCCAGATGCGGCCGATGTCCCGGCTGTAAAAGTACGATGCGAGACCGAACTCGGTGTCGTTCGCGAAGCGGATTACCTCGTCGTCGCTGCTGAATCTGAAGAGCGGCGCGAGTGGGCCGAAGGTCTCGTCTTTCGCGACTTGCATCGCCGGGGTGACGTCCCGGAGCACCGTCGGTTCGAAGAAGCCGTGGCCGAGCGCATGACGCTTGCCGCCCGTGACAACAGACGCGCCCTTTGCAAGTGCATCCGCGATATGGGCTTCAACTTTCTGCACCGCCGCCTCGTTGATGAGCGGGCCTTGCGCGACATCGGGTTCGGTGCCGCGTCCGACCTTCAGGCGGCTGACCGCTGCGGCGAGCTTTTCCGCGAACTGGTCGTACACGGTGTCGTGCACGTAGAAGCGGTTCGTGCACACGCACGTCTGCCCGCTGTTGCGATACTTCGATGCGATAGCACCCTGGACGGCCGCATCGACGTCGGCGTCGTCGAACACGATGAACGGCGCGTTGCCGCCGAGTTCGAGCGACACTTTCTTGACCGTCGACGCGCACTGGCTCATCAACAGCCGGCCCACCGGCGTCGATCCCGTGAACGAGAGCTTGCGCACGACGGGATTCGACGTCAGCTCCGCACCAATCGCCTTCGGGTCGCCCGTCACCACGCTGAACACACCGGACGGCACGCCTGCACGCTGGCCCAGCACGGCCAGCGCCAGCGCCGAGAACGGCGTCGCTTCGGCGGGTTTGACGACGATGGTGCAACCGGCTGCGAGCGCGGGTCCAACCTTGCGGGTAATCATCGCGGCCGGGAAATTCCACGGCGTGATCGCGGCGCACACACCCACCGGTTCCTTCACCACGACGATGCGCTTGTCGCTCGACGGTGTCGGAATCGTATCGCCGTAGACGCGCTTACCTTCTTCCGCAAACCATTCGAAGAACGACGCGGCATAGCCGATTTCGCCCTTCGCTTCCGCAAGCGACTTGCCCTGCTCCGTCGACAGGATCAGCGCAAGATCATCGGCGTTCTCCATCATCAGATCGTGCCATTTGCGCAGAATGGCGCCGCGTTCTTTCGCGGTCTTTTTGCGCCACGCGGGCCAGGCCGCGTTCGCTGCGTCGATCGCCTGACGTGTTTCGCTCGCGCCCATCAAAGGAACGTTGCCGACGATCGCGCCCGTTGCGGGATCGCGAACCTCGAATGTTTCTGCGCTCGCGGCGCTTTGCCATTCGCCGCTGACGTAAGCCTGTTGTCGAAACAGCAGCGGATCCGTCAACTGGGTTCCCAATTCCATGGTCATTCCTAAAGGGGTTACAAAGAAGTGTCGCGCACCCCGATGCTGGTCAAGGCGCGCGATATCAAGCTGGGTCGAAACCGTGCTCCGCGGCGGGACGGAGAACGCTGCTATCAGAACTGGTGATACATGCCAATACGCACCGCGGTCTGATGATTGTTCGACGACGCCGATGCCACCGCGCCATCGAAGATGTCGGCATTCGACGCTGCGCCCGCTGCCTTTTGCCAGACGCCCATCGCGTATAGCGAGGTGCGCTTCGACAAGGCATAGGCCGTCGTGAGCCCCACCTGGTGGTAAATCGGAATGGACTGGTCGTAGCCGACGTTGCCGTGCGTGTACACGTACTGCGCGCCCACGTACCACGCCGACGTCAGGTTGTAGCGGCCCCACGCTTCGTAGTTCGCAAAGGTCACCGTGCCCTGCGTGCCGTTGGCGTCGTTGAACTTCGTGTTGGTGTAATCCAGCCCGAGCGTCGCCGAACCCAGCGCGTAATTGATTGCCGCACCGAAGATCTGCTCATTGGCCGGATTGCCCACGTAGCTGAACGGGCCGCTCGCGCCAATCGCCGCGCCGGTGGTGTTGCTCACGTAATTTCCGTCGGTCAGAAGGGCCGCGGGATTCTTCGCGTACAGGTAAGCGCCCGCGATGTCGAACCCGCCAAAAGCGTAATTCGCCCCAAGGCTCCACAAACCGGTCGTTCCACGGCCGGGCGCGTTCGTATTGGTAAACGAATAGAGGCCGCCAAAGGTCAGGCCGCCGATCTTCGGACTCGCGTATTTGATCGAATTGTCGACGCGGAAAGAGTTGTCCGTGTTGTCGATGTCGCCCGCGTGAACCAGCGGACCGCCGAGTTGTCCCGGCGCGGTGAGCGGCTGCAGATAGTCGACCACCGAATCATATTGGCGTCCAAGCGTGACCGTGCCGAGGCGCGTATCCGACAGGCCCACGTAGGCCTGACGGCCGAACAGGCGGCCGCCCTGGCGGCTTTGGCCGTTTTCCGTGCTGAAACCCGATTCCAGCTTGAACAGGGCGCTCAGACCGCCGCCGAGATCCTCGCTGCCCTTCAAACCCCAGCGGCTGCCATAGACGCCGTCATACGTACCGTCGCGCATGCGCCAAAGCGAATGGCCGCCGCTGTTGCTGAGGTAGTCGATGCCCTCGTCGATCACGCCATACAGCGTGACGGACGATTGCGCGTGCGCGTTCGACGCGACGAAAGCGCTCCCCGCCAATAACCACGCAATGTTTCTCTTGTAATGATGTTTCATGCGTTCTTCTCTCCTTGTCAAATGCGCTGCTAACCCGCCACGAAATGTGGGGGCGTGTGGGTGTACGTGCTTTTTTCTACTGAAGGCTTCGTCGTACCGAGCCGTTTTATCTTTTCTATCGCCGCTTCTGCGCAAGGAGCAAAGCGCCCGAAGATTACCCCGCGCGTTTCAGGAGCAAGTGCCCCTGCCCTTCAACCAACAGCTTTCTGGCGATTTCCGCCACCCCGCTCACGTGCGTGACGGCGGCGCTGCGCGCGGCGACCGCGTCCCCCGCGCGTATCGCGGCCAGGATCCGACGCATTTCCAGAACCGCCTGGCTGCCGCGATCGTCGGACGCGATGGTCAACGCTCGCAGACGGTTGATTCTTGCGGTCAGCGACTGCACGATTTCCCACGCGACATGTTTGTGGCCCGCAGTGAACATGCGCTCGTAAAACGCCGTCGTGAACGCCAGCACTGCGCGATAGTCCCGGTCATCGAAAGCGAGCTGAATGCTGTCGATGAGTGCGTCCAGATCGTCGACGGTGCGTGCGTCGGCAAGCCGCGCACAGGCGGACGCCGCTTCGCCCTCCAGCAGGCCGCGAATTTCGTAAATCTCCGTTGCGGTCTTGGGATCGAGCACGGCAACGATGGGCCCCTGATTCGGCAGGGTATCGACGAGCCCCTCCGTCTCAAGATGGCGCAGCACTTCGCGCACAACCGTGCGGCTCACGCCCAGCTCTTCACACAAGGTCCGCTCGACCAGCCGGGCGCCCGGCTGAAAACGCGCGTCCAGGATGGCGCTACGCATTTTCTCGAGCGCAAGCGCTCTGAGCGTGGTCGTTCGGCGCTCGACTTTCAGGGACGAGATCGGTTCGTGCATTGCTGTATCCGATCAAGCCTGCGCGAACAGCCTCGTGTCGCGCGCGTCCCAGTCGATCCAGGCCTGCGTGCCGATGACGATCCCGCTGTCCCGATGATCTCCCGCAGGCATCCGCACCGACATGTCCTGTGCCCACGGCGTCGTCACCGAGTAGTGCATGGCGTCGCCGAGATAGGTGATGTCTCGCACCGTTACTGGCAAGCCCGCCGTGTTTTTCTCCGCCCCGGCAGCGCGAATGCGGATCTGCTCGGGGCGAACCATCAGCGTGCCGTCGCCGCCCACGGAAAGCGTGGCATCGCCGGTGGCCGCGATTGCATGGCCGCTCGGGAAGACGGCGCTCGATTGCGCCGCGTCGCGCGCGGTGATGCGAACAGGCAGGAAGTTCGAATTGCCAATGAAGTTGGCGACGAAGCGCGAAGCCGGATTTTCATAGAGCTCTTCGCCGGTACCGCATTGTTCGATGCAGCCCTTGTTGAATACAGCGATACGATCCGAAAGACGCAATGCCTCTTC
Source organism: Paraburkholderia sprentiae WSM5005 (assembly GCF_001865575.2). Classification (NCBI taxonomy): domain Bacteria; kingdom Pseudomonadati; phylum Pseudomonadota; class Betaproteobacteria; order Burkholderiales; family Burkholderiaceae; genus Paraburkholderia; species Paraburkholderia sprentiae. The sequence goes on along the minus strand of NZ_CP017563.2, from coordinate 86,962 downwards.
CTGGTCGTGCGTCACGTAGAGAATCGTCACGCCGGTCTCCTGGTGGATGCGGCGCAGTTCGAGCTGGATTTCCTCGCGGAGCTTCTTGTCGAGCGCGGACAACGGTTCGTCCATCAGCAGCACAGGCGGGTTGTACGCCAGCGCGCGCGCAATCGCCACCCGCTGTTGCTGGCCACCCGAGAGCTGGCCCGGCATGCGATCGCGGAACTCCGCGAGATGAAGCAGCGCGAGCATCTGCTCGACCTTCTTCTTGATCTCCGCCTCGGGGCGGCGGCGCACCCGCAAGGGGAAAGCCACGTTTTGTCCGACGGTGAGATGCGGAAACAGCGTGTAGCGCTGAAACACCATGCCAATGTTGCGTTTATTGGGCGCGACCGACAGCAGCGGTTTGCCGTCGAGCAGCACGCGACCCTCAGTCGGCTCCTGAAAACCCGCGACGATATAGAGCGTCGTGCTCTTGCCCGAGCCCGACGGCCCGAGGAAGGTCATGAACTCGCCCTTACGCACATCGAGCGAAACCTGGTCGATGGCAACGACGTCGTCGTAGGTCTTACGCAGGCGCTGGATTTGCAGGAATGCGGAAGTCATGGCTAATCACCTCATTGTTCGGGCTTTATCGGGCGCGGCGCAGCACTGCGCCCGCCAACATCAAAACGGCCGTCAGTCCGACGAGCAGCGAGGATGCTGCCGCGACGACGGGAGTCAGGTCCTGCCGCAGCGTCGCCCAGATGCGCACGGGCAGCGTCTGCAAGGTCGGACTCGACATGAAGATCGACACCACCACCTCGTCCCACGACGCAAGGAACGCGAAGATCGCCGCGGCGAACAGGCCAAGCCGGATCGCAGGCAATGTCACGCGCAGCTTCACTTCGAGCGGCGATGCCCCGCAGATCAACGCTGCGTCTTCCAGTGCGGTGTCGAAGCTCGACAGCGAGTTGCTGATTGAAATGATCGAAAACGGCAAGGCGATGATCAGATGGCCGATCACGAAGCCGGTCATCGTGCCGGTCAGACCGATGCGCAGAAAGAACGCATAGAGCGCCACAGCCAGCACCACCACGGGCAGCACCATCGGCGTCAGAAAAAACGCCTTCACCGCGTTGCGTCCGCGAAACTTGCCGCGAACGAGCGCAAGCGATGCAAGAAAGCCGATCAGCACGGACAGCACTGTCACGATCACCGCAAGTTTGGCGCTAGTGAGCAACGAGTCGAGCCATCCCGGGTCGGTGAAAAGCTGGCGGTACCACTCCAGCGTCCAGCCCGGCGGCGGAAAGATCAGCCACTGCGAATCGCCGAACGACAAGGCGACGATGAACACGATGGGCAACAGAAGGAAAAGTGCAACGGCAGCGCCGATTGCAAGCAGCGCCCAGCGCAACGCACCTAGACGGTCGAAATCGAGCAACATGTCAAAGGCCTCCGGCAGTGGCGCGCGCGCCGCCTGTGAACCGCAGTTGAAGCGCGTAGAGCGAGAGCGTCACGGCGAGCAGCACGAAGGCGGCGGCACCGGCGAGACCCCAGTTCAACAACTCCTGCACGAGCTGCGCCACCAGTTCGGCGAGCATCATGTATTGCGCGCCGCCGAGCAATGCTGGGGTCACGAAGTAGCCGAGGGCCATGACAAATACCATCAATGCGCCCGATGCGATGCCCGGCATCGCCAGTGGCACAAGAACGCGCCAGAAGGCCTGCCAGCGACTCGCGCCGCAGACCGCCGCGGCGCGCAGTGTCGAGGGGTCGATGCTGCGCAGCGTCGCGTGCAGCGGCATGACGAGAAATGGCAGCATGATGTACGTCATGCCGATCGTCACACCAATCAGGTTGTTCACGAGCGGCAGCGGCTCGTGGATGAGGCCGATCGCCATTAACATGCGGTTGATCGGGCCCGTCGACTGAAGCAGAACCATCCAGGCAAACGTGCGCGCCAGCAGGTTGGTCCACATCGAAAGCAGCATGATCGAAAACAGCAGCGAACTCAGTCTGCGCGGCGCAATCGCGAGCAGCCATGCGGTCGGGAACCCGATCGCCACTGTCACCACGGTCACCACGGTCGCGACCAGGAACGTGTTGCCGAACACGCGCAGGTAGGTGGACGAGCCGAGAAGCTGCTCGTAGTTGTGCAGCCCCGGTGTCGGCTCCAGCACGCTGCGCAGCAGGAGCGAAAGCACCGGCAGCATGAAGAAGATCACGAGCAGCACGAGCCCCGGTATCAACAGGCGGATGTTGCGCCAGTCGCGACGCCGACGCGTGGGTGTTGCCGGCGGATGCGCCGCGGTACTCAGAACATTGGGCATGGTATCTCCTGCATTCTCCAGTTGCTGCTATGCGCCTTCTGCCTGACCGCCGCTTCGGGGCACGCCTCTTTCGCTGACGCTTATTTCGATTGCCACGCGTACCAGCGCTTCGCGATCGCGTCGCGATTGTCTGCCCAGTACTTCATGTCCAGGTCGATCTGCGAGGTCTTGTACTGGTCCGGCATCGTCTTCGCGACTGCAGCAGGCATCAGCGCCGCCGACTTCACGTTGATCGGCGCGTAGCCCGTATCCTGCGCGAACTTCGCCTGCGCCTGCGGACTCGTCGCGACGGCGAGGAACTTCATCGCTTCGGCCTTGTGCTTCGCGCCCTTCGGGATCACGAGCATGTCCGCGGCAGTCAGATTCTGGTTCCACGAGATGCCGACCGGCACGCCCGTCTGTTCGAGCGCATGCAGACGGCCGTTCCAGAACATGCCGACGGGCGCCTCTCCCGATGCGAGCAGTTGCTGCGACTGTGCGCCGCCGCTCCACCAGACGATGTCGCTCTTGATCGAGTCGAGCTTTTTGAATGCGCGGTCGAGGTCGAGGGGATAGAGTTTGTCCGGCTGCACACCGTCGGCAAGCAACGCAATTTCGAGCACGCCGGGTGCGGACCACTTGTAGAACGTTCGTTTGCCGGGAAACTTCTTCGTGTCGAACAGATCGGCCCACGCCTGCGGCTGCGCGCCCTTGAAGCTCGATTTGTTGTAGCCGAGTACGAACGAGTAATAGAAGCTGCCCACCGCATCGGCGCTCGAGAAGCGTGGATCGAGCTCGCCCTTCTTGACCACGGTGTAGTCGATAGGCTCGATCAGCCCTGCCTTTTGCGCGGCATAGGCAAAGTCGCCCTCGACGTCGACGACGTCCCAGCTAACATTGCCGCTGTCCACCATCGCCTTGAGCTTGCCGTAGTCGGTCGGGCCATCCATCAGCACGTTGATACCGCTCGCCTGGGTGAAAGGCTGCGCCCAGTCCTTTTGCTGCGACGATTGCGTCGTGCCGCCCCAACTCGTGAACACGATGGGATCTGCGGCAAGCGCCGGCGTCGCCATGAACGCCGCCGCGCACAGCGCGATCAGCGGAGAAATCATCAGACTGCGGGTGCGGGTCATATCGGTATCCTTCAAGTCGGTTTGGTCGCGCTAAATTGAATGCGTGTCGTCGAATCGGTCTTCTCTGCGGCCAACGGCGAAGAACGCGCTGGCTTCATGTTGCTGTTTTCCATCTTTTCCTTTGTCTCCGCACTGCGATGCTAGATTGATGGATCTTTTTGGTGGATTGACCCAAGACAAACCGGTCGTCGCAGAGCGTATCCGGATGACGGCAGCCGCCGTGCGACACCTGGCATCTCAATGTGCTGTCGCGAGCGTCTGGACTTGCCCTGCCTCTGTGTCGCCGACGTAGATGCCGAAGGCGTCTTCGCTGCGCTCGCGCACATAGCGCTGCAGCATCGAGCGCACGGCGTCGTCGCGCAGTTCGTTCCATGGAATCCTCGGCAGCGGGACGATGTGGATCGCGCTGTCCATCATGGCCGCAAGGCTGCTGCTCACGCGCCCCCGGTAATAGACGTGGACGCTCGCCGATGGACCACTACCCGATTCGAAAACGGCAAAAATGAAATCGAGATGCGCGGTGAGACCGAGCTTCGCCAGCACGCCGCGCAGGCTCCCCGCATCGCTTTCGGGTTCGAGCTTGACGCCGGTCGGCAACTGCAAACCGTCCTTCGTTTCAAGCAGCATCAGGCCGTCGCGATGTTCGAGAATTGCGCCCACCTGGGCGCGCGCGCCGGTGGCGGCGAGCGCGTCCTGCGAGAGACTGAAGTTCACGTACGCGCCACGGCAGTAACCCAACGGCGACGAATTCGTATGCACGAAGTCCACCACGCGCCCAATCAGAATGATGTGATCGCCGGCATCCACGACGTCGTGCGTCCTGCAATCGAACGTGGCTGCCGCGCCGTCCACGACCGGCGCGCCCGTTGCGCGAGCGCGCCATGAGACCTGCGCGAACTTGTCGACCGACTTCGACGCGAAGACGCCCGACACGGCCTTCTGGTCTCCCGCCAGCACGCTGACCGCGAAGTGATTCGTGGTGGCAAAGACCGCATGGCTCGACGCGCTCTTCGCGATGCACACGAGGATCAGCGGCGGATCGAGCGAGACCGAGGCGAACGAGTTGGCCGTGAAGCCGCGCGGGGAACCGTCCGGCTGGATCGTCGTGACAACGGTCACGCCGGTGACGAATGCGCCTAGCGCACGGCGAAATTCGAGGGCGTCGAAAGTCTGTTCGATGCTGGGCTCAGACATGGTCTTGCCCCACGTTCGTTGCATTTGCCCCGTTTCGTTGCGCTGCTTCGGCGAAAAAAGCGAGCAGGCGCGCGGTGACTTCCTCTGGGTGGCTAACGCTCATCATATGACGCGCACCCGCAATCACATCGGTCCGACCGAACGGCGCGGCCTCTGCCATGGCTCGCGACATTTCCGGACTCGAGTTCAGATCCAGCTCGGCGGTCAGGAACAAGGCGGGCACAGCGAGGCTCGTGAGCCGACCGACGTGAACGTCGTCCGAGCGGGCGAAGAGACCGTAAGCACGCGCATAGCCGACCGGATCGACCGAGAGCAGCAGGTGGCGCACCGCTTGCGCCGCCTGCGTCAGATGCGCCGGCACCGGCTCACCGAACCAGCGTTTGAGCGTGGCGTCGACGCCCGCAATCGCGCCCGTATCGGCCGGTGTATCGCCGAGCGTCGCGGCGCGCGACATTACCGCTTCGCGTTGTGCAGGCGAGCGGTCGTAGACCGCGTTCAGTGCAGCGACGCTCAGCGTACGCGGCGCACGAGTCAGCGCGAACTCGAGTGCGACGAGCGCGCCCATCGAATGACCGGCGAGGTGCGCCTGCTGGATGTCGAGGCCGTCAAGCAGGCGTGCGAGTTGGGCAGCGTAATCATCGAGCGTCGGCTCGGCCGGAGGCAGAGCACTGGCGCCATGACCGAGCATGTCGTAGACCACGACTTCGTAATTCGCCGCCGTCAACGGATCGATCTGCGACGACCATACGCTCTGATTCATCCCCACGCCGTGAATCAGGACAACCGTTGCCAGCGCTTCGCCCGACTTCGGCGCATGCACGCTGTAGCTCGTCCCTGCGATCTCGCCGCGCGCTGCGGCAAGCCTAGGCGTCCGGTCAGGATTCATTCGGCTCATGCTCCACAAGATTATGGTATGCCATACTACAGCAAAGTGTCCGCGTCAAAAATATTATGGAATACCATAAGTTAGGAGCCGAACCGGCTGGCATGGACGTTGCCGGCAGACGCAGTTGCCGGTCCGGAGCCTCGCGCTGTAAAACCGGCAGCGCCTCGCGGCCGGGGTCGAGCGAAGACAACGCCGCGAGGGAACGGCGCGTTATGGGTGTGAAGTGGGAGTGATTTGGCGCTCGGAAGGAGCGCGTGGAGCGCGCCGCGGAACCGCGGCCGCAGACAAGCGGTGGAGAACCGTCAGGCGGTTCGCGTCAAGCTTCGCCCACCCCTTCGCTTCGCTGAGCAAGCGCCGCAAGCGCAAGCTCGGCCGTGCGCCTGATATGCGCGATCGAGGCGGCAAACGCGGCATCGCCGTCGCGCCGTTCGATGGCATCGAGCATCATGTTCATCTCGCGATTCGACTCCTGGCTGCGTCCCGGCGTGGCTATCGTGAGTGCGCGCAATCGATTGATCCGGGCATTGAGCGTCTTGACCACGGCTAGGGAGACGGTCCGTTGCGCGCCCTCGAACAACGCCTCGTAGAAGTGTTCCGTGTAGGCGAGCACCGCTGGCAAGTCTTTGACCTTGAACGCCGCTTCGATCTGTTTTCGGATCTCCCGCAGTCGCCTCACGAGTTCGGGTGTGGACTGTTCGGCACACGCGCGTGCGGCATTCGCCTCCAGTAGCCCGCGCAGTTCGTAGATTTCGCTAACCTGGCCGGCATTCAGTTGCGCGACGACCGGCCCTTGGCGCGCGATCACATCCACCAGCCCCTCGGTCTCGAGGTGCCGCAATACCTCGCGCACAATCGTGCGGCTCACCCCCAACTCGTCGCACAGCGTGCGTTCGACGAGGCGTGCGCCCGGCTGGAAATAGCCCTGCACAATTGCGTCGCGCAGCTTGTCGAGCGTCAGTTCACGAAGGGTTTTGGTTTCGCGGACAACTTTAAGATCTGACATAAGTAAGAAAGTGGACAGAAAAAGCTCGTGCCACACCATAGCGTGAGGGGAGCGTGGAATGCCATATTATCCACCATAATGGAAGAATGTCGGGTTATGAGGATGTTTGGTACCTCGCATGACGCGCGGCGTGTCGACGAGGCCTGTCTGAAGATTGCTCCGGGGCGAAGCGCGAGCTGAAGGTCGACGGCTTGCTGCCTGAGGACACGCAGTCCGATTTTCGAAATACCTCAACAATGTGATTGAGCAGGACTACGTCCGCCATCTGGAAGGCAGTTCTCTCAGCTTGATAGGGCAACGGCAAAGCAGCGGCTTTTTCTTTTTGATCGCCCTTATTTGCAGCAGATCCAAGCGACACCCGCAAACCGGGTTTTGCGTTTTCGCACAGCCTCGATCGCTATCTGTCGTCCATTCGCAGCAGACGTCCCGCGTTGGCGATCACAATGAACGTGCCGACGTTATGTAGCAGCGCGATCCAGACGGCGCCCAACGCGCCCGTCGCCGCAAGCACGATCACCGCGACCGTCCAGGCCAGACCGATCGCCGCGTTGATGGTCGCGGTATGCAGGCAGCGCCGGCCGAGCCGCACGGCTGTCGCAATATGTCGCAGATCGTCGCGGAGCAGGACAACATCGGCCGAGGCCACCGCAATGTCGATGCCGCGCCCGCCCATTGCAACGCTGGTAGGCCCCGCCTTGATAGCCAGGACATCGTTCAGGCCGTCGCCGACCATCAGCGGATGATAGCCGGCCGCCATTTCCTGCACGACATAGTCAAGCTTGTCATGCGGCAAGGCCTGCGCGACGACGATCCCGATCCCCGTTTGCGCAGCGAGCTTGCGGGCAACCGGTTCGCGGTCGCCGGTCAGAAGAGTCTGCCGCGTCAACCCGAGCTCCCGCAATTCGGCGAGCGCGTCCTTCGCCTCCGCGCGCAGTGCGTCGGCGAAACCGAACCACGCCAGCAAGCGGCCGTTCAACGCGACTCCCACACAGGGACCGTCGATCTCGCGCGGCGGTTGCGGCAAAGCCTGCACGTAGTCCGCGAGCAAACCGTGGCGGCCAAGCACGGCGACACCTTCGGCCGTATCCGCGACGATGCCGAGGCCTCCTAGTTCGCGCGCAAGTTCAAGCGGCGCCGCTTCGAGGCCCGCGATGGCATCCGCCGCATAGCGCACCAGCGCACGGCTCACCGGATGCGCGCTGCCTCCACCAAGGCGCCCCGCCAGTTCCAGCACCTGCGAAGCATCGACGCCCGGTTCCAGCAACACTTGCTCGACGCGCAATTCGCCGTAAGTCAGCGTGCCGGTCTTGTCGATCACCAGCGAATCGATCTGCGCGAACTTGTCGGCAAACGCAGCGCTCCTGAACAGGATGCCGTGCCGAGCGCCCGCGGCGATCCCGGCAATGGCCGTGGACGGAGCGGCCAGCACCAGCGCGCACGGGCACGCCGCGACGATGACCGCCAGCATCGCCGACGCATTCGCCGACGCGAACCATACGATGGCCGCGATCAGCAGGACGAGACACAGATAAGCGCCCATGTAGCGTTCGAGTATCTGCGTAATCGGTGGCTTTGCCTGCTCGGCTCGCTGCATCAATTCGATGATCTTGCCGAGCGTCGAGTGTTTGCCCGCGTGCGTGACGTCGATGCGTAGCGGACCGTCGAGATTCATTGCACCGCCGAAAACGGCCGTCCCCGGCACGACGTCGAGCGGCACAGACTCACCCGTAATCGGTCCATTGTCGACGCTCGACTGGCCGTGCTGGACGACGCCGTCGGCGGGAATCCGTGCGCCGGCCACCACTTCAATCTGGTCGCCGGCCAGCAGCGCGTCGTAGGGCACGTCTTCGATCGAACCGTCTGCCCGGATGCGCCGCGCCTTGCCCGAAGCCAGCCGGCCGAGAGCCCGGATCGCCTCCTGCGAGCCGAGCACGCTGCGTTCTTCGAGCGCATGGCCGAACGTCATGACGATCGGCAACAAGGCAGCCGTGGCCATATCTCCGACGGCCCACGCGGCCAGCATCGCGAGCGCGATCAGGCGATCGGTCACGCCGTGCAGACTGGGCGACTTGAGGCTTTGCCACGCGCCGGCGAACACCGGCCCGGCCACGACCAACGACGCAAGTCCGGCGAGTATCTGCGCCAGCGTGACATCCGCCGGGGCGAGCGCACGCCATGCTGTCGACAACACCAGCAGGCCGCCGGCCAGCAGCGCAAGCGCGATGTGCCGCGTCATCACTCGCTGCTCGGTTGCCGACAAGGCGATCGGCCTGCCCTGAGTGACGCCGTCGGCGTGATTCGCGTGCGACGCGTGGTCGTCAGTGTGTCCTGCGTGCCCGATCCTCGCGCTCATCTCGCATTCCCCGGCAGGATCAGGTTTGATGTGTTCTTCGGATCGACGGTCGTCACGCTGGCGGCTTTCGAGAGGACCAACTGCGCCCGGTCCCGATAGACGCGCGCGAGAAGGCCCGGATCGCTATGGTCGCGCAATGGCGCTTCCAATTGCTGGATGGTCAAGGTTTTCGCCCGTGCGGTGGCGACGCGTTCGACGGCATTCGCCTGGGCGTTCAGCACGATCCGGTCCGCGTCCTGCTGGGCATCCTGCCGGGTCTTCTCGGCGGCCGTGCGCGCTTCAGCCATGCTGCGCTCGGCCACCTGCAACGAGGTCAGGACCGAATTGAACGCACTGACGGCGGCAGCGGGGAATGCGGCCTCGACATCGACTCGCGCCACTTCGACGCCGAGTCCCGCATGCTGCGCGTCGAGCTGCCGCAGGTGCCGCTCGATTTCCTGCGCGAGATCGCCGCGCAAGCGCTCACGCTTGACGGCCAGTTGCTGACCTGCCGACAGCAGTTCGGGCCGCGCGACCAGGATCGCATCGAGGTTGCGCTGCGCCACAACCGCGGCCGCCGACGCCGACACGATCCGCTCGAGCGCGGCATCGAGCCGGTCTTTTTGCAGGACATAGGCGTAGGCATCGACCACCCGGTAATACAGCGTGGCATGCAACTGCAAGACGCCGTTGTCGCCGGTCAGCAGGTAACCCGAGCCGGCGAGCGCATCGGGCAACAGCGCGCCGGCTGCCGGCGTGGCCTCAAGTTCTTCGGCCTCGGGCTTCGGCATGGCGGCCATGCCGTCGGCCGGCGCAGCTGGCAAATCACTCGGCCCTGTCACGCCCTCCACGTCGGACAAGGGCGGCACTTGCGGCGAATGGGCGTCCGCGTGACGCGCGCGCGGATCGCGTTCGAGCGACTGAATGCGTTGTTCGAGCACGCGCGCACTGCCGGGCACCATCAAGGTCGACTCGAACGGACGCGGCCAGGCAATCAGTAGTCCCGCGTCCTGGGTGCGCACGAATGCCCCGAAGCGCAGCACGACCGCGCGGCTGTCGGGCGGAATGCGCCGGATGTTCGAACCGGCCCATGCGCATGCGGCAAGAACAGTGACGGCTACCACGAACCAGAATGAGACCCGAACCGCCTGCGCGCCGGGCCCGAGCGGCGGCAAGCTGGTGTCCGCGGTCATCGCGCGGCCCTGGATTTTTTCGACGCCGACGCGGACACCGCGCCCGCGCCCGCCTGCCGCGACGGCTCGGTCCCCAGGTCGGCGGGCCCCTGCACCAGCGCCTGGAACGGTGCCGCATCGGTGCGCAGGATCAGGTTGGTATTGGCGCTGACCACAGAGTCGAGCGTGTCGAGCGAGCGCAACATCGTATAGAGGCGCGGATTGCCCGCATAGGTGTTGCCATAGATCGCGGCGGCGTCCCGGCGGGACTGCGCTTCGATCTGCGCAGCCTTGACGTTCGCGTCGGCAACCGCCAGACGGGCGTCGCGGTCCGCGTCCGAGCGGATCTGCGCGGCCTCGCGATTTCCGTCCGCCGTACGCTGCGCGGCAACCGTCTCGCGCTCCGCGCTCATCCGGCTGACCGTCGCCGCGAGTGTCACCGCGGGCAACGTCAGGCGCTCCAGTCCCACCTGAACGACATGCACGCCGTAGGCCGAGTAAAGCTGCGCGTCGATCTGACTGCGCAGCGCGTCCTCGAACGCGGAGATGCGTACCCGCGAGGGATCCGTGTTGACGAGCGACGCCAGCTCGAAGCCGGCCGACGTGGTTTGCAACGACGAACCGAGCAGCGAGCGGATTTGCTGCGCGGCCTCGTCGGGCCGGTTGCCCACGGCCCGAACAAAGCGGCGCACGTCGTTCGGATCCGCAGCGACTTTCCACGCGACGTAGGCCTGCACGATAATGCGCAAGCCGTCACGCGTACCCACATCCTGCAAGCCGCTCGATGTCGTATGCAGGCGCAGGTCGACCGGCACTGCTGCCTCGATCGGCGCGGGTAGGCGCCACGCGAGACCGGGTTCGAGCAGCACGCGCACGGGTTGCCCGAAGCGCGTGATCACCGAGGCCTCGCCCGCCCGCACCGAAATGAAACTCGCCACGACAAACGCGATGACGACGCACAGCGCGGCAAGCAGGACACGCACGTAGAACGGACCGCCGCGGCCGGCCCGGCCGTTGCCGTGATCGTGGTGGTGGTGCTGGTGATGCCCGTGACCATCGGTATGCAAATGGAACAAACTCATGAAGTCACCTTGAGAACCGCCTGTCCGGCGTGTGGCGTGCGCATCAGTTGCTGTGCGGAAAGCCAGCAAGATCGCCGGCTGTGAAAGTACGCAGATCGAGGGTCGCGCGCCGGTCGGCGACCAGCCGGTCGTCGATCACCGTGATGCGTGCGTTCTGCAACCCATGCTGCAAGCGGGCCAGGTAGTACTCGAATGCAAAGGCCGGTCCGCCTAGCCGGTATGCGACTGTGTCGGCTTCAAAATTGATCTGCTGCATATGCGCCGACGCAAGCGTGTCCGCCGCTCGCGCCGAAGCCTGAGCGACCCCGGTGAGCGCCTGTTGCTGCGCATTGCCCAGCAATTGCGCCGCGAAGCCATGCGCCCTGGCGACACTTGCCTGCGCGCGGATCTGCGCGGCCTGCACGTCGTGATAAGCCGAGGCAGCGCCCGCTGGCGGGTGCACGCTCTCGATGACGACCGCCACGACTTCGATGCCGCTCGCGAGCTGATCGAGTTGCCGCTGAACCGCGCCGCGCACGTTTTCAGCAATGGCGGTCTGGCTTGTCTCGAGCAAAGCCTCCAGCGTATGCGAGGCGAGATAGTGCATCACCTCGCGATTGGCGATCGAGCGGACCGTGCTTTCCGGATCGACCGACCGGTACAGCGCGGCGCGCGCGGCCGCGTCGCTCGAGCCCACGCGGTAATCCAGCCGCACATCGGCGTTGACGATCTGAAAGCTCTGCTGATCGCCGGTGGCACCGGCGATCACCTGGCTCGTCTCCCATGGATGCTGGACGTCCCAGAGACGGTTCAACTGCTCGGGCGTCGGACCGTCGGCGTCGACGGAGGGTGCCGGGACGCTGCTGTCGTCTGCGCCACCCGAGACGATGATCTGATGCACCGCGCCGTTGTCGACAAGGCGAGCCTTGCCGAACGGCCAGGGCATGCCGATATGCAGCCCGGGCGACCACACGGCCACCGGCGCGCCGAATCGCTCGTAGACCGCGCGTTGCGAAGGGTCCAGCACCACGACGGAGGTCAGCAACCATGCACAGACTGCCATCGCCACCATCGTGGCGGGTAACAGCCGCATGAAACTGCGCAGCACCCAGTTCTGGCGCAGATCGATGCCATAGCGGTCATGCAATTCGGCACCGATTGACGCGAGCGGCGAGCGTCGATAATGCAATAGCCCGGCAAGCAGGCTTGATGGCACATGCGTCGCATGTTCACCGGCGCGCGGCGGGAAGATCCATACAAGAAGCGCACGCACCAGCATTTCGACGGCAATGGCCGCACAGAAGACTGCGGCAACGTGCACGACCAGATCGACCGTCATATGCGCGTAGACCAACCATCCGGCCGACAACGCCGCCCCGAGTGCGCACAGGAGCAGGACGCGCAGCAGGCCCGCCAGCGACGCGGACAGCGAGTCACGCGAGCGCTGCGCGTCGTGTGCGTAAAACCGTTCGGCAACGAGCGTGAGAAATGCCAGAATCAGCGCAGCCGCGCCGCTGACGATCGTGAGGGACGGCGCAACCATCGCGTGGATCAGCGCGTCAGCGGCCAAGGGCTCGAACGCCATTGCGGCGATCGACATGGACAGACCGGCGCACATGGCGAGGCACCAGGGTTGCCAGCGAAGGGTGCGCACGAGGCTGCTGAAGTCCGGCTTTCGGGCGTCGTGCAAGACGACTTGCTTCACGAAACTTACGCCGCGCTTCCAGACCGATTCCTTCTCAGGAGCTGCCGGTGCGCGCGCTACCGACGGGCGCCAGAGCGCGACGATCACCAGGTTCAGGCATGCACTCGCCATCACCGCGCTCCAGCGCAGATCGATGGACACGCTCTTCGACAGGCTCAAGGCGCCCAGCAAGCCTGCCAATGCCGCAGCCATACATCCGGGCAGCAAGGTATCGTTACGTTCGGCCGACCGCTCGCGCACGTCACTTTCTTTAGGTCTCTCCCGCGTTGACATCAACAATCCTTACCAATCAATTACAAACCGGGTGAGGTACAACATCGCCGAACGCGGCTTGCACGATCTGCGAGGCGCAATTTAACGCGACAGGTGGGGAAACTCAAGGTTGTCGGATCGGACGTCAATTCGCATACGTAACAGAATGCCGACAAAATTGAGCAATCGCCTTCGCCTTTCACACGCTGCACTGCTACTGCTCGCGTTCGCCGATCATCCAGTGGTGATCGCAGGCCTTCCGTTCGGTCCGTGGCTGGGCGTTGAGAATGCGGCTCCTGTTGATGGACCAGCGTTTGTGGGGCCACGATGTGTGCCGGCCTTGAGCAGGCGACGGCGCACTTCTGCCTGCCACGAGGCGGCGCTTTGCAATACTGCCTAAATGTGACTCGCATTGACGACGGCCTGGCGAGAAATCTCGCATGGACAGGCATGCAGCGTTTGCACTGAGGGCGTATCCGCCCAGGCGGATCCCGCGGAAAGCGGTAAAACCCACATAACCCACAGAACTACTGCGATCAACGCTCCGACATTCAAGTACGCGGCGTGACGCAAAATCCGGTTACACAGACTCGTCGGCTTCTCCATGAGGACAGAATGGGGTGAGAGTGCGCGCAAGCGGGCCGCCTTGCGGCCACCCGCAACGCCACTATTCAGCCACCGTGCCGGGGCTCTTGACCATGCACGCGGCTGTAACCTTCTCGCCGTCGCTGAAATTGAATGCCAGCGAAATCGAGGTGCCGACCTTAAGCGGCTTCTTCGGCTGTTCGAGCATGACGTGGTAGTTGCCCGGCGCGAACGTCAGTGTGCCGTTCGCCGGCACCGTCGCCTTGTCGACCATCACCATCGCGGACGTGCTGCCGTTGCTCTGGGTCTGGTGAAGCATGGCCATCCCGAAGGCGTTGGTCTCAACACCCGTGAGATCCACGGGCTTGTCGCTCATGTTCACCACCTTGAAATAGCCGCCGGACGGCAGATCACCCGGCAAGGCACGAATCCAGCAATCGGAGACCCTCACCGACGCGGACGGAGCCGCAAATGCGGTGAGCGATGCCATGCAAAACGGGATCATGACCAGAGTTCGGAAAGTTCGCTTCATGCTTGTTTTCTCCTGAGTAGTGGAACAGCGGGGTTATCGCGCCCGATGGCATGGGATGCCCAAAAGCAAGCCGGCCGCGCACGCGACGTCGATACTGCCTCGCGACCGGCGGTCATGCTTCAATTCCGCATGTAACGTGCGCTGCGCGAATAGGTGGTACTGGAGATGCACGCGGATGTTCGGGTTGTCGAAGGTCGGCGCGGCGGCCCAGAGTGCTTGTCGAACTTCTCATGCACAAAGGCGTTCAGGACGAGCGACTGCTGTAAGCCGCGTACGCGACGGGATTGACTTCGCTTTTGTCGACGCTCGTGCAAGACCGCGTTGCGCGAACACGGCGCGCGCTTGCTGAACACGTCCCTCAAGTCGTAAAGGGCCGCGTCACGCGCAAACGTCGGCATTGCGATTCGCAACCGAAGGAAGTCGCGGTTCTTTACAGGCTGATTTGACGGAAAGCAGGTGGGGCGCGCGGCGGGCCCGTCGGCAAAATGCCCCGCGGCGTGAAGCGGGTAGACAGCACTGGCGCGGCCACAATCATCACCAGCGTGATGAGTACCAGCGGCGATGGGTGCAGGGTTGGAATGGCGACGTGGTCCGCGAGAAGATCACAGTAGCCGCATGCAGCAAGCGGGTCGCCATGGGCGCGATGCCCACTATCCGCGGAAGGAGGTCCTCGTCGCACCGACGTGGCGCGGCCCGTTGCCGACGATGATGGGTGGCCAGCGGGCCTGGTTCTCCCGCGTGCGCGCGGCGATCGATCACCCCGTCGTTGGTCCGCTCCTCTACCGGCTCAATGTCAGCCGTCATGTCATCACCATGATGGCGAGAGAGCACGTTTACAGCGATCCTGACTGGCTTGACGGTGATCGTCTCGCAGCCAAGCTCGCCGTGACCCGCGCACCTGGAGCCCGGCACAGCTCGGTACGCTTTGTGACCGGTGCGCTTGACCGCGTCGACAGCCGTGCAGCGTTCCTTGATCTTGCGCGTCGAGCCAACCTTCCGATCCTGCTGAACTACGGCGATCAGACGCCGCCGAAATCGCGTGTCGAAATGAGGCGTTAGGACAATTGCCAAATGTTCAGGTTGAATGGGTCATGAAGGGCAAGCTCGCGATTCACGAAGAGTTTCCGGATATCGTCTCCATCGCCGTCAGGCGGTTTCTGACAGAATAATCGCCGCCTGAGCCAATCAATGACAGCACGGCATAGCCTGACGCTCTCGAGCGAACGCGTGCGGCGCTGGCGAGGGGCGCTCCCGCAACGCGCGCTGGTGGAACCTCGCCCAGCGGGAGCCCAGCCGTCTTACATCGCTGCTGCGCGATGCTTCTCCGATTCGGCGAACCGACGCTGGCTCAACGACGCACGCTTCTTGTCGGGTGCCGCTTGAAATGGATTTTAGCTAAACGCTAAATCCCATTGCACATTGAGCGCAACTGACAGTTCGCCCCCGGGCACCGACAGGTGTCTGAAAGCGACCACAAATTCACTTCCATCAATCTATGGATTGAGAGATGATCGACTGAGATAGTCTCAACGAGTCTTGGGCGCTTGCGTTAATAGCGGTATCGGTCCGCCACCTGGATACCAGGTTCAATGGTTGACGCGAGCCGTGACGCGCCTGCGTTTGA
The DNA here is from genome assembly GCF_001865575.2 of Paraburkholderia sprentiae WSM5005. NCBI lineage: Bacteria > Pseudomonadati > Pseudomonadota > Betaproteobacteria > Burkholderiales > Burkholderiaceae > Paraburkholderia > Paraburkholderia sprentiae. The sequence continues at coordinate 71,210 of NZ_CP017563.2, read as the reverse complement.
TGATCCTGCCTGTCGCGCACGCTGCTCGAAAGCATGCTCAGCGATAGAGCCGGGCCCGGAAAAGAAGACCCTTGACACACCGTCAGGAGAGTGACCATGAGCACCTGTCACGAGCCACATCATGCCCATCACGAGCATCAGCACGGTCCAAAATGCGGCCACACGGCGATCAGACATAACGGTCACGTTGACTATCTGCACGACGGTCACCTGCATCACCCGCACGGTGATCATGTGGACGAACATCAGCTCGAAGTGAGCGCGACCAATCCGGATCAATGTACGCCTGACTGCGGCGGCCACGAGGCGGGTCACGTGCACGGACCCGGGTGCGGCCACGAAGCGGTGCCGCATGGCGATCACGTTGATTATCTTGTCGACGGTCACCTGCATCATCCGCACGGTGACCACTGCGACGACCACGGACCGGTCGAGCAGGTGACGTCACCCTGAGCGAAATCGAAACCTGGATGCCCTGACGTGCGCCCACAAACCAACGCAAACACGTTGGGACCAGCCTCAGCCTCGCGCGACTGAATACCGGGATGGCAGTGCCCGCTCATCTCGCAGCCTCGTGTGCGTCATGGTGCAGTCCAGGCTCTGGCCAACTGGGGCCATACGGCAGGTGGCGGGTGGTCCGATACTTCGCCGCGTCCATTTGAAACGTACACGGTCCGAACGATGATTGGGTCTTATCCAAGGCCACCTTCTATACCCCGTTGCAGCGGGTCTGGTTGCTAATGCCTGGCTTCAGCAACTTTTGGCAGACCACGCGGGCCGCCTGCCCCGGCGACGAGTCGCCCCAGCGCATAGGAAATCGCACCGAACGCGCCGACGAAAAATCCTACGGGCCAGTTCGACTCGTACGAGAGAACAATCGCGGCCCATACCGTGACCAGCGAAATGCCCACCGACAGGGACATGGCAACGACCGGGCGGTCGCTCAGGGAGCGCGCGGCAGACGCGGGACCCACCATCAGACTGAACACCAGCAACGCCCCCACCACGGGCAACGCCACCGATGTTGAAAGCGCAAGTATCGCCAGAAACCACAACTCAATCCGTTTGCTCGATACGCCCCTGGCCCCCCCGAGTTCAGGTGACACGGCGGTCACCAGAAGCGGACGAAACAGCAGTGCGATAAGCGCGACCGACACAACGCTCATGATCGCGATCGGGGCGAGATCACTGTTGCTGACGCCCAGCACTTCTCCAAAGAGCAGCGCATAAACCTCCTGTGAGTACTCGCTCGTCATGCTCAGGAACAATACCCCCAACCCGAGCAGCGTGACGAGACAAAGTGCCGTGGCAACCTCGGACCGCCCCCTGCGGCTGAGCTGGCTGATCCCGATAACGCCGATGACGGAGAAGGCGATCAGACCGAACAGCGGGTTGACACCGATAAGGCTTGCGGCTGCAGCGCCAGGAAAGGCTCCAAGCGGCAATGTGTGCGCGGCAAACGTTGCCCCCCGAACGACGACAAAGAAGCCGACACAACCGGCAACGGCTGCAACGATGGTCGCGACGATCCACGTGTTGATCATGAAACTGGAGAACATCGTCAAACCTCATCCAGCCGTTGGTCCCGGATCAATGCGCGAGCGCCCGAACCGGTTTCGCGGCCACGTCCGGCGCAACCGGTCGCGACATACATCACGAAAATCAGTGTGACGACAAAAAAGCTTACCGGCCAGCCATGGCCCGGTGTCCAGTAGTAACTGTCATACGCGAGAAGTATCCCGCCCCATGTGGCACCCACGCCCGTCAGCGCCGCAATGAGCACCGCCCATGCAGGCCGCTTCGCGAGACGCAGCGCAATCGCAGCCGGCCCGATCAGCAGCGCCGTGGACAGGATTGCACCAACGGTAATCGCCGAAAGCGACACGGCCAGTGCCAGAACCAGCAGGTGCAGCAGTCCGATCAGACGTGTCTGCACCCCTCGCACCGCAGCGAGGTCGGGGTCGAGTGAACTGAGGAGTAGCGGTCGATAAATCATCCCCATCGTGACGAGTGCACCGGCGCCGACCACAAGAGCAAGAGGAACGATGGATGCAGGAATGGCGAACATCGAGCCAAACATGATTGTGATAGCCGCCCCTGTCGTACTGCCCGACGTGACGTCCATGTACAGCAGCAAGGCGGCCAGGCCGAGTCCTGCGCCCAGCACCACCCCCGTCACAAGGTCACGTTCGCGGGTGCGTCGGACGTCGACCATTTCCATTCCGCCTGCGGCGAGGAGAGCCATGAACAGAAAGCCGAGCAGCGGATTGATCCCCAGCAGAAAAGAGGCTGCACCCCCCGCGCTACTAACATCGGCGAGCGCGTGGCCCGCAAACGACTGGCCTCGCATGACAGTGAACACGCCGACTACGCCAGATACGAGCGCGGCCCCCCCACCGACCATCAAGGCGGTGAGGACCGGCTCGTTCGTGAAAAACCCAGCCGCGAAGATCATTGCAGACGAAAAATCCATCATGGTTTAGGGAACCTGCACCGCGTGAGCGGGTTCCCGCTCACGCGCCGCACGTATCTCGTCCGCGCTGTCCGCGGCGATCACGAGGACCCTTCCATGAACGCGGATGACGTCGATGTGGTAGCCATACAGTTGGGTCAGGACTTTGCTTCGCACGACTTCGTCCGCAGGACCGCTCACGGCGCGCCCATGAGCGAGATAGACAATGCTATCCATCACGGGCAGCAAGGGATTCATGTCGTGTGCGGACAGCAGTATCGTGATTCCTTGTTCGATCGACAGACGTCGCAGCAGGGTGACAATGCTGGCAACGCTGCCGATGTCGAGATTCGCAAGCGGCTCATCGAGCAGCAGCAATCTGGGCCGCCGGATCAAGGCATGCGCGATCAGGATCCGCTGTTGCTGGCCACCGGAAAGCTCACCGATCCGCCGGTCCGCGAAGTGTTCTGCATCCACCGCCTCGAGCATTTCGTCGACCGACGCCCGGCGCTTTTTCGACGGCATGGGCAGCCCCAGCCTGTGGCCGTCAAGCCCCAGGGCGACCATGTCCCGCCCACGCAGAGGAAGATACGCGTCGAGCATGATTTTCTGCGGCACGTAGCCTAACGACCCGAGGCCCGATTGCCCGTTGATCCTGACACCGCCCCCCGCGGCTTTCTGAAAACCCAGGATGGTTCGCAGCAACGTCGTCTTGCCCGAACCATTCGCGCCGATCAGCCCGCAGAACTCGCCCGCGTGCAGCTTGAAGTCGACGTCACGAAGGACGCTGTGTCCCGCAAACGAGACACTTACCCGGTCAACAGCAAGCACCTCGCGTAGGTCTTGCATACCGCTCATTTCCCAGCATGCAGCGTTTCGGTCGAGGTCTTGTCGGCTACTGCACCGCGCAAGGCGGTGAGCTCGGCCAGCATCCACGACTGGTAGTTGAAGCCTGGGGTCGGCATCGTTTCGTAGACGCCTACGACCGGGATGCCATTCTCCCTGGCGAGCTTGAGGAACGACTGCGTAAGCGCGTCCGTGACCTGCTGGTTGTAGACGAATACCTTGACCCTGTGGTCCGTGAACAGTTTGTTCTGCGTGCTCACATCCTGCGGCGACGGGTCCGTGCCGTTCATGATTGCGGCCTCGAGGCTAAAGGGCGTCGCGATGTCCGTGCCGGCTGCCTGAAGCATGTAGTCTCCCACCGGCTCGGTGACCGCGACGGACGTCTTGCCGTAATGTGCCTTGAACGACTCGATCTCCTTCAACCAGGGCTTCAGCGACGCGTCAAACTTCTTCGCATTGTTCTGGAAATAATCGCCCTGCGTGGGTTGCAGCGCGGCCAGCTCAGCGGCAATCGCTTTCGCCACGGCCGGCATGGTCTTCGGGTCGTACCAAAGGTGCGGATTTCGTGTGCTGTCCGGCAAGCCGAGCAGATGTTGCACGTCGATGATCTTGCGTTTGCCGTTCGGCGAGGCCGCAATGATCTTGTCGGCCCAGGCGTCATAACCAACGCCATTCTTGACGATCAGATCGGCTGAGGCGATCTGCGATGCGACCTTGGGGTTGGCCTCGAACGTATGCGGGTCGGTATTCGGATCGGTTTCGATTGCCGTGACCTGAACATACTTGCCGCCAATCTGCGAGATCACATCGGCATATTCGTTTTCGATACCGATCGCGTTGATGACGCCCGATGCCGACGATGCCGCAACGGCGTTCCCACAGGGCAAGGCCGTCAGTGCGAACGTCGCGAAAAGGGCAAGCCAGGCGCCACGCCCGACTGGCCGGGGCAAGGATGCGTACCGTCGTGCAGTGGATCGCGAGCGCACGTTAATCGGGTTGCGAGGCAACACGTCGAAATTTGACATTTGAATAACCTGTCGCGGTAATTGAAGACAGAAGAGAGGCCTTCTATAAATTTCGCCCGTCTCGCCCTTTCAGCCGATGGGTCTGCGGGCCGGCCACGGTTCGGACAACCGCCGCGCACTCGATCCGATCGGGCATTGCGTATGAGCGGCTTCGAAAATGAACGATTTTGAAAGCTCATGCATGGCCAGATGATTTGACGCTAGAGCCAGTTGCGCAATTGTCCAGCCCGGCTTTGAAGAGGTCGGCTGGCAGGTGCTTGCCGATAAAGACCATTTTTGTTTCCCGTACTTCGCCGTCGCGCCACGGTTTGCCGACGGTGGCGCCGAAAATCATGTGAACGCCCTGAAAAACCATCCGGCTCTCGATGCCGGCCAGATTCAGCACGCCCTTATAGCGCAGCATTGCAGTGCCGTAAATCTCCACGATCGAACTGAAAAAGTCTTCGACCCGGTCCGGATCGAGCGGGACAGCCGAGCGGTAAACGAACGACGACACGTCATCGTCATGTCCGTGTTGCATGTCTTCAAGGAAATCCGGTTCAATCTCAAGAATCGCATCGAGATCGAAACTGCGGATATCGAGCAGTTTGTTGATATCCGTCCTGCCGAAATCTGAACGATCAATGGGCGCGCGCGCGTTCATCTGACGAAGGCGAGCGGTAATGGCCTCTACATGGTCGGCTGTGACAAGATCGGTCTTCGACAGGAGGATACGGTCTGCGAAACCAACCTGTTCCTGCGCTTCATGATGTTCGTCGAGCTGCGCACTTCCGTGTCTGGCATCGACTACCGTGACCATAGCGTCGAGCAGGTAGTTGTCCTGCACCGCTTCGTCGACGAAGAAGGTCTGCGCTACGGGAGCGGGATCGGCAAGTCCGGTCGTCTCGATAATGACCCGGTCGAAATCGAGCTCGCCAGCGTCACGCCGCTCGGCTAGCGACACCAGAATCCGTACGAGATCACCCCGTACCGTGCAGCAGATGCAGCCATTGTTCATCTCGACGATCTGCTCGCTGCCGCCCTGCACAAGCAGCTCGCTGTCGATGCCTGCTTCACCGAATTCATTTTCGATCACGGCGACGCGTCCGCCGTGATGCTCGGTAAGGACACGATTGAGCAGTGTGGTCTTGCCGCTGCCGAGGAAGCCGGTGAGTATCGTAGTCGGGATACGGTCGGGATTTGCATCAAGCGAACTCATGATCGTGTCTTTCCGAAAAGGGTAGAGAGTGTGCCTGTTGTGAAAACCAGGACGTTCAGGCATGTATGGACAGCGTCGCCGTCAGGCGATGGCGACCTCGAGAATGCAGCGTGTGCGGCTCAAGCTTCGCACTCCCGCTCGGAGACGTCGCGTCAAGGACGGTCTGCGGATCACTCACCGTCCACCTGGCTGGTTTCGATCGAACCTTCCATTGACCACGCGGGAAACGGATCCACGTAGTGTTCCCAGACTGCCGGGCCCGAGCCCATCTCAGCGTTCGTCAGAAGACAGGCATCAAACCCCGCACGCAATGCAGCTTCGTCGATGCCGGTGCCGATGAGCACCAGTTCCTGCTGGCGATCACCGAACCGTGCGGACCAGCGCTGCGCGATCATTGCCTGGCTTTCGGCATCCTGCGGCCAGCGGCTTCGAGGTACCGCGGCCCACCATCTGCCAGCCAGAGCGTGCCGCGAAATCGCTCCCGCCTGCGACCAGTTGCCGACGAGGTCATGGCGCGAAGCGAGCCAGAAATAACCTTTTGACCGCACGACGCCGGGCCATTCCGCCTGTATCCAGTTCCAGAACCGCTCCGGATGGAACGGTCTGCGCGCCCGATACGCGAAACTCGTGATGCCGTATTCATCGCTTTCGGGAATCCGTTCGCCGCGCATTTCCCTGAGCCACCCCGGAGCCTGGGAAGCGGCTTCGAAGTCAAAGCGCCCTGTGCCCATCACCCTCTCGAGCGGCACGCGCCCGAAGGACGAGGTCACGATTTCCGCCCGACTATTAAGGCTACGCAGTACGCCCTTCAGTTGCGTCAATTCGTCCGGCTTGACGAGATCGGTCTTGTTGAGGAGGATCACGTCGGCGAATTCGATCTGTTCGGTGATGAGATCCACGACGGTACGGCCGTCTTCCTCTCCCATCGTTTCGCCGCGCTCATGCAGGCGGTCGTGTGAACTGTAGTCACGCACGAAGTTGTACGCGTCCACGACGGTTACCATGGTGTCCAGCCGCGCCACGTCGGACAGGCTCAGGCCCGTCTCATCGCGGAACGTGAACGTCTCGGCAACCGGAAGCGGTTCCGATATACCCGTCGACTCAATCAGCAGATAGTCGAACCGCCCTTCACCGGCCAGTTTCCGTATCTCGACCAGCAGATCCTCCCGCAGGGTGCAGCAAATGCAGCCGTTGCTCATTTCGACCAGCCGCTCCTCGGAGCGCGACAGCTGCGCACCGCCCTCGCGTATCAGGCGCGCATCGATGTTCACCTCGGACATGTCGTTGACGATGACGGCCACGCGTCTGCCCTCGCGGTTATTGAGCACGTGATTCAGCAGCGTCGTCTTGCCTGCGCCAAGGAATCCCGAAAGGACGGTGACTGGAAGCTTGTTCATGATTACTCAGGCTGTTACCTTGAGTGTTATGTTATATTATTACTCGCATAGCAGGTTGGATTTTTAGCACTTCAGGTGGAGCATTCAATGCCGAATCCGCAATCACCGCCAGGCGACGAGACGCCTGCGGCGGGAACCCGACGGTTCACGCCACTGCGTCGACGCGTACTCGGCCTGCTCGTTGCGCGTGGCGGATCGGCCACGGCTTATCAGTTGCTCGAGGACCTCAACAGACAGTCTCCTCATGCCGGGCCACCCACCATCTACCGCGCGTTGCAGTTTCTGATTCGTGAAGGCCTTGTCCGGCACGTCTCGACAACGAGCACGTTCCGCCTGACCGAGGAGAATCAAGGCCAACACGAAATCTTCGCGGTCTGTATGCACTGCCATTCCGTTCGCCCGTTGCACAATATCGAGCTGCAGCAGGCGCTACTCGACACGGCACTGACCGCTCACTTCGAGGTGCAGGGACAGCAAACCGAGATCAAGGGCATCTGTGAGGACTGCAACCAGCTCACCTTGACGAAACCTTCGGCAATAAAAAAATAACAACCGGTTTTATTCTTCAGTGCAATGATATAACATTGCTGTCGCTTGACAAACTCGGCCCCGGACGACACCTCCGTGCATTGTCGCAACGGCAATAGGGGCAGTTGCCGCTTTACGCCAGCATGAAATCGCCCTCATACAAAATTCTGCACCAGGTGGTGAACTCATCATTCGCATACCTAACAAATAACTGACAAAATGAGAAATCGCCATCACCTCACACAGGCTGCGCTGCTGCTGTTCGCTTTTGCGGCTCGCGCATACGCGGCGCCGGCCGACAGTTCGATAACCGGTGCAATCGCTGACAGTTCAGGCAAGGCCGTCGGCAAAGCGACCGTCACCCTTCAGGACGCGAGTGGCAAAGCCGTAGGGGCGGCGCAAACCGATGCCAATGGTCATTTCACGCTCGACCACGTCACGCCAGGTACCTATGCGATTGTCGTCACAGCCCCCGGTTTTGCCAGCGGCAGCAGCGTCGCGACAACCACACCGGGGCAGGAAAGCTCGGTGTCAATCGCACTCGCAAAGAGTGACGCGCTCGATGTACAGGTCAACGCTCAGCGTCTGAACCGGGCGCGCAACGACCTGCTGCCCGATACGGGCAGCAGCGTGTATCGCTTCAGCCAGAGTGACATCAACAACCTGCCAGCTGGCCAGAACACCCCGCTTAACCAGGTCCTGTTGCAGGCGCCCGGTGTCGCGAGTGACTCGTACGGCCAGTTGCATGTACGGGGCGATCACGCCAATCTACAGTACCGCATCAACGGCATCATCATCCCCGAACCGATCAGCGGTTTCGGGCAATCGCTGGACACGCGAATCATTGACCAGATGAATTTTCTCACCGGCGCCCTGCCTGCGCAGTATGGGTACCGGACCGCGGGTATCGTCGACATCCGCACCAAATCGGGCGATGACGGCAGCGGTGGCTCGATCGATGTGTTCGGCGGCAGTCGCCAGACGATCCGCACGAGCGGTGACGTCTTTGGCAGCAAAGGCCCATTCAGCTATTACTTCAGCGGGTCGATCGGCGAGAACAATCTGGGCATCGAAAACCCGACGTCGGGCGCCAACGCGCTACACGATCACACGCGTCAGGGGAACGCGTTCGGTTACATGTCGTACATCATCAATCCGCTCACGCGCGTGAGCCTGATGTTTGGCACGACCAGCAACCAGTTCGAGATTCCCAATACACCGGGACTCACCCCCGCGTTCACGCTGAATGGTAGCTCCAGCTTTGATTCGAGCCAGCTCAACGAAACGCAGTCGGAGCTGAACCAGTTTGCGGCGGTGACCCTGCAGGGAACGAACGGCGGGGCGCTCGACTATCAACTGGCTTTCGTGACCCGGTATTCGCGCACGCAGTTCAATCCGGATACTATCGGAGATCTGCTGTTTAACGGCGTCGCGTCACAGGATTTCCATAGTGACACGGCGAATGGGGTACAACTGGACACCACCTACCGGCTCAACGATCGGCATACGATCCGCTCGGGCATCTTCGTCCAGCAGGAACACGCTGTCTTTGACAACAACCTCTCTGTCTTTCCGGTCGACGAAAATGGCAATCAGTCCTCCGACCAGCCGATCAGCATTCCTGACTCGAGCAGCAAGACCGGTTATCTGTATAGCGCCTATGTGCAGGACGAGTGGAAGGTCACCAGCAAGCTGACGGTCAACTACGGCCTGCGCTTCGACAAGATGGACGAGTACGTCAGTGCCAGCCAGGTGAGTCCGCGCATCGGCCTGGTGTACGCGCTGACGCCGTCGACCACAGTTCACGCGGGCTACGCGCGCTACTTCACTCCACCCGCCTTCGAATTGGTCTCGAACGCCGACATTGCCCGTTATGCGGGGACCACGGCCGCGGTGTCGGGACAGAACGATCCGGTGCAGCCCGAGCGCAGCCACTACTTTGACGTGGGCGTCACACAGCGGCTGAGTTCAGCCCTCACCGTCGGTCTCGACGCCTACTACAAGAAGTCGAGCAACCTGCTTGACGAAGGTCAGTTCGGCACCGCGCTGATCTTCACGCCGTTCAATTACCAGTACGGCCGCGTCTACGGCGTCGAGTTCACGGCGAACTACAGGCAGGATAACGTGTCCGCCTACGTGAACGTCGGGCTCAGTCGTGCCCAGGGTAAAAACATCAACTCGGCGCAGTTCAATTTCGACGCCGACGAACTCGCTTATATCAGCAGCCACTGGGTGTATCTGGACCACGACCAACGCGTGACGGCGTCTTTCGGCGGCACCTACACACTCGGCCAGACCACCTTCACGGTTGACAGCATAATCGGCAGTGGTCTTCGCAGTGGATTCGCCAATACCGACCGCCTGCCCTGGTACACGCAGCTTAATCTCGGCGTCGTCCAGCACTTCAATGTCAATAACCCGCTGATCGGCAAATTCGATGCCCGCCTGCTGCTGATCAACGCATTCGACCGCGTCTATGAACTGCGCGACGGCTCAGGTATCGGCGTGGGCGCACCCCAATACGGACCACGCATCGCTGTCTATGCGGGCATTACCAAGAACTTCTGATGCGTGACCAGGGAAGGCTGAAATGAAAGACTGGACGACTTTTCTGGGTGCAGTACAGCTCGGCGGATGGGTGATCTATCCGCTCAGCGTGCTTGCCATCTTCGCGATCGCGATCGTAATCGACCGCTCATATGTTTTCCTGCGATTCGCGCGCACACCGGGCGGCAGTACGCGGGCCGCCGCAGACATGCCGTTTCCCGGTCCAGCGGGTGAGGCGCTGGACTCGCTGCCGGCGGGACATGTTTTCAGGCGGCTGAGCGTTCCGCTTGCGGACCAGCCATCTGCGCCCATCTGGTACCGCGAGGCGAAGGCCGAAACGATCGCAGCGACAATCGAGCGGGACATGAGCAAGGGCTTCTGGGTGCTGGAGACCATCGTGACCGCAGCACCTCTACTTGGTTTGCTGGGCACTATCGTGGGCATGATGCATTCGTTCCAGCTGTTCGGCGGAAACGGCCTGGTCAATCCGGGCGGCGTCACGGGGGGCGTCGCCCAATCCCTGGTGGCAACCGCTGTTGGCCTCGTGGTCGCGTTATTTTCGTTGTTTACCTTCAACTACTTTTCGCGGCGCCTCGAACGACTGATGGATGAGCTCGAGACGTTTGCGAACGAGCAGATCAGCGAGATGCGCCTCGCTTCGGAAGGACAGGGTGACACGCCGTGAAGTTTCGTCGCTCTCGCGCTGCGAAGCGCGGTCGCATCGAAATCATTCCGATGATCGACGTCATGTTCTTTCTGCTGGCGACTTTCATGCTGGCGTCGCTCGCCATGCAACGACTTGACGCCGTAAAGGTGAACCTGCCGTCGGGTCGCGCGCAGCAAATGTCTGCGGATGGACCACCGACTGTGAGTATTGATCGGAGCAACGCGGTTTTTGTCAACCGCGAGGCTGTTCGTCCCGATCAGGTAGAGCCGGCCGTCAGGCGCGCGCTGCGCCCGGACCATGACGTCATCATAGCCGCCGACGATGCAGCGGGACATGGCGTTGTCGTACAGGCGATGCTGGCGGCCCGTCGTGCGGGAGCAGAACACTTTCTCGTTGCAGTTCATCGTGAATAGACCCTGGCGGCGCCTCGTCATGGCGGGTGACAGCCGCAACGTCAGGGTCATGATTGCCGCGGCACTGGGCTCAGTTGTATGGGGAATATTTCTTTTTGTGCTGGGACGGAGTCTGCACGCAATACCGGTACCCGAACGTACGCTGGAACAGCCGATGCAGATGAGGGTCGTTGAAATTCCGACTGTCGCTCCACCGTCGCATGCTGCGATAGCACGTTCAACACAGACGGACGCTAAGCCGCAAAAGGCCTATCCCCCGAAACAGCCGTTAGTCAAAGCTGCGCGCGCCCCGACGCTGCCGGTTCGCCCACCCATTCCTGCTCGGCAGTCCCAGGCGATGACCCACGCCCCGGAGCCGGCCGCGAAACCCGAGGCCACGCCCCCTCAAACGGCGACGGCAGTAGCACCCTCGCCGTCTTCCGACCGTGGCGCGACAACCGCTGAGCAGACGTCCGCGGGATCGGCGCCCGGCAACTCGCCGGCGCGCGCTATCGCGCAACCGCTGCCCTCAGTTCCCGACGAGTTGCGCGAGCAGGCCTACCAGACGGTAGCGATAGCCCGTCTTGTCATCCATACAGATGGATCCGTCGCTGCCGAGCTCATCAAGCCCACGCAGTACCCGCGTCTGAATCAGATTGTTATCGAGACCTTGCGAAGCTGGCGATTCTTTCCAGCCATGCAGGACGGGCACCCGGTTGAAACCCAGCAGGAAATTCGCGTGCACTTCAACGTGAGCTAATGCGATGAGCGGTCACTCCAGCCGGACAGAAGCGCTAGGTGGCCAGCTCCGAGGCCGCTCAACGTTGCGACGGCGCCGCTGCCGTGTCGTCCGACAGACCCGACAATCGGCGGCCAGGAATGGCCGACAATTAATGGCAACAATCACCCTACTCGACCACGATCCGCTCGTCTGATCGACTCGCCGCGGTCTTCGCTGTTTTCAAAGGCCTGTCAGTCATTCCGGTAGGCTTGAATGGCCGGACGACGGGCAAAAACCGCCACTTTCGAGGCAATGTCCTATGGGTCAGCCGTCGCCATCCCGGGCATCGGTACACTGCATATACTATTTGGTCTGACACAACGGAAGACCGCCACGGATGTAGCAATCATCCGCTGTGTCATTGCCGCCCGCTTCGAAAGCGGTTCTGGGAGACGATGGAATGCGCGTACTGATCGTCGACGATCACGAACTGTTCAGAGCCGGATTGGCGCTTCTGCTGAGACAGATCTTTCCGGACATCGAGTTGCTGCACGCGAGTACGTTGTCGCAAGGTTTGAATCATGCGCTCGGCGAATTCCTGAACATCGTTTTCCTCGATCTCGACCTTCCCGATGGTCATGGTTGCGACGCGCTTGCCGAATTGAAGGAGTCGCGGCCGTCTTTACCGGTGATTGTGATCTCGGCCGACGGTAGCGTGGAAACCATTGGCCGATGCATCGAACTTCGCGCCATGGGATACGTGCCCAAATCGTCATCTCCCGAAGCGCTTCATGCGGCGATAAGCGCGGTGCTGGCCGGCGGCGTATTCCTGCCTGCGTCAAGCATCGCGACGCTCAGGCGTGCCCTGGGCGCAGACGAAGCCCCCGCGGATACACCTCGGAACCCCCATTCGGGAGGCAACTCGGAAATCAGCACTGCATCTGAACTGGGACTGACTCCGAGAGAGTTCGAAACCTTGGCGTGGCTGGTACGCGGGCTTCCATCCAAGGTCATCGCGCTGAAAATGGGGCTCGAGGACATCACCGTACGGAAATACATCAGTCATCTGCTCGCGCATTTCAATCTGCGGCGCCGTACGGAACTGATCGTGATGCTTGCAGATAGAGGGATCAAACTTGGCGTTCCGCCCGTCACGGATCCCGCCCATGACAAAAGTCTGCCGGCTGTTGGGCGGCAACGAACTGGCTGACTTCAACGAGCGTGTTTTCTGGCGCGGAAGACTTGCGCAGCAACACGAAAGGCTGGGGAAAATCGCGAAGTGAGGGCGGGGAAATCAGCTCGCCCGTGATGAACGCAACGGGCAGCGCGCCCGCCCAGTCGAAACGCCGCCTGATCCGTTCGGCAAGCTCAATGCCGTTTGGCCCTTCGCGCAGCCGTATATCGGTGACGAGGACGTCGGGTGCGCGGCCTTCGTCGGCCAGAATCGCTTCGAAGCCCGTCATTGATTCGGCAGTATCCACGAGTGCGCCCGCGCTGATAAACAGCCGCCGCAGACCTTCGAGAACGGTCGGTTCGTCGTCGCAAAGCAGGACGTATTTGCCCTTGAGCACGGACGTGTACGCATCATCCTTTCGGTCGTCCGTCCCGATGACCGGCGTCATTATGGAAATTGGAGCGTACAGGGAAAAGTGCGACCCGCGACCTTCGACCGAATAGAACCTCAAGCTGTGCCCCGGCAGAATCCCAATGACCCGTTGGACGATGGACAGCCCGAGCCCCAAGCCTTTCGAGCGATCGCGGCCCGGGTTGTCAATCTGGTAGTACTCGGCGAATATCGCATCCCGATGGGCGGGCGAGATACCGCCGCCCGTATCCCAGACGTCGATGCGAAGCCGTTCGCCGACCTCCACCCACCCGATAACGACGCCTCCCGTGCGGGTGTTCTTGATCGCGTTCGATACGAGGTTGGACAATACCCGCTTGAACAGCGAGCGGTCGCTTTCAATGGGCGGCGGGCGGCGCAAGCGCATCGCGCTTCTGATTTCAATGCCCTGCGATCTGGCCGGTTCAAGATATTGTTCGAAAACATCGGCCAGCACGGCTTGTGTATCGATCGGCGACAGGCTCGGAACGTACGAACCTAGTTCGCTGTAGTCCTGAATGTTCTTGAACATGTCGAGGATGTCGCCTGCCGTCTCCTCGATGACGTCGAGATCATGCGTTGCGGCATGACCAGCTTCGAGCTTTGTCCGCGCGCTGCGGATGAAGAGGTTGATTGCGGCGAGCGGCTGCTGGATGTCGTGATAGGCCGATGAAAAGAACCGTTCCTTCTCTCTGACCAGCTCTTTCATGCGTTCATTCTGCCGTTTGACAGCGGAGGACGCCGCCTGAACGCGTGCGTTTGCTGCGCGCAATGTCCGCCTGAACATAAATTCACGGCGGGCGGCGCGTTCAAACTGAATGCAGACGACAACACCCACGAAATACATGATGGCCAACACAGACCCGCGGGACGCCCAGCCAGCGCCCACGGTGGAAGCGCCCGTCCGTGGCCAAAGATAAAGGGTAAGGTGAAAGCTTGCAACGCCCAGCCCGACTAACCACGCTGCCGTGACTGCTCGAAGTCGGAGCAATGTGAATATCGTGAAAAGGACGAGTAAAAATTCGGGGAATACTTCCCGGAAAGCCAGGGCCGCCGGGTAAAGCTCCATCAACTGCAAGAGCGTGAACCAGCAGCTCAGCATCCATACACAAAGCAATCCGACCACCCAGCGTTCGTCAAAGGCACGCGGTCCCCACATCAAACATATCGGCACAGCCATACCCACGGCACCTGCGAGCCGCAGATAGCCAACCTGAAAGACGATGCCGGGATCGACCCGGTTCAGCAGCCACCAATCGCGGCGAGCAAACAGGATCCACAGCAGGAGGCTGGCGGCGCCAGCCAGCCTGCGTTGGCCCGCGTAGCGGCGCGCATAGTCAGTACGGAACGCGCGCTCGAGATCTGCCGAGGCAAAGTTGCGTACCACGAAGCCTGACAATTTCATAAGGCCTGCTGGACCAGAAAAATCACCGTGGGCGGATAGTGCTCGACATCGATGGGCTTTATCGCCGCACCACTGGCTAGAAAGATCTCCACCGATCGTGGCTAACGGAGCAATGCGGCGAATTGCAGCGAAAGCGATGCCGAAGGCCACGGATGCACAACCCCCTCGTCCGTAGCCGCGGTGCGATAAAAACAGAATAGCAGGTCGCCCCATCCCTACCATCAGCCACAAATGTATCAGCGACGTGACATGCCCGCGGCTGGACCGTCCAGGAAGGACCGCCGTCGGGAGACGAAGGTCCGACACGTCATCGGGATCGGAATTGGGATCGGACAACGACAGTGCATACATCTTTCGCCGACGGTGGTTGTTCATCGCCTACGCATGTGCGTTGCGATGGCGTTTCGTCTGACCAAGAATGAATATGACAGCAACGCTGACAGGGCAGTCGTCGAGTGCACCTGAATCGGCTGATCGTCGCAAGGAGGCCGAATCTGCGTCGGCTCGTGCGAAGAATGCTGTGGGTCGGCGAGAGAGTGAACAGGCCGATCTCTTAAACTTCGAAGGAGCACTCTCATGAAAGTTTATCAATCGGTTACCGTCTGTCTTGCCGTGGTGGCTGGAATGACGGCAGATGGATGCTTCGCCCAATCAGCGACCAACCAGCAGGAGTCCGTAGCGGCTGGCAGCACCCAGCAGGCTCCGGCTGTCGCGGTTCCGGCTGCCACATCGGCAACTCCTGTTTCCCCCGGAAAAACACGCGAGCAGGTGATGCGCGAACTGGAGGATTTCCAGAAAAATGGCGAAGCAGCGAAGATGGTCGAGCTTTACCGAGGCAGCTAGGTGACGATGAGATCGGGAATGCGGCTGCCATCGGCGATGGATGGCTTCAATCCATCCATCGATTCGGCGGCGTGCACGAGCGCGACCGCGCTCGAGAAAAGACGCCGCAGGCCTTCAAGGACAACCGGTTCGTCGTCGCACCGGAGCATGATTGGATCCGATTCCTCGATATCGATCACCCAACCTGCGAGCTACTTCGCTCCGTGGCGTCGTAAGAAAGCGGCACATGAACAAGAGCCTGTGCCGCTGCAGGAACGACAAGTCTCGAAGCGAGTTAAAGGGAAACAAAAAGGCTGCTAAAACCCGACTACTTCGCCACGACGCCCAGTAACGTCTGTCTGCCTCCAACATATTTGTACAGCGAAATGACGCCGTGCCGCAGATCGCCTTTCGAATCGAACTGCGTTTCACCGAGCACGCCGTGGTAGTCGGTGGCCGGCATCGCGGCGAGAATCTTCGCGGAGTCGGTCGATTGCGCGCGCTTCATCGCAGCGACGATAACGCCGACCGCGTCGTACGCGAACGGTGAATTCAAGACCGGCGCATAGCCGAAACGCTTCTTGTAACGTTCGACAAAAGCCGGTCCTTCGGCCATTTTCAGCAGCGGCGCACCGGCAATCGAGCAGACCACGTTATCGGATGCGTCGCCGGCCAGTTTCGCGAGATCGTCGGCACATAAGCCGTCGCCGGCCAGCACTTTCACCGTAATGCCGAGTTGCTTCGCCTGCTTCGCGAACGGGCCGCCCGTGCCGTCAAGTCCACCGTACATGATTGCGTCGGGCTTTTCGCCTTTGATTTTCGTGAGAATCGCGCGGAAATCGACCGCCTTGTCGGTGCTCGCGTCATGGGACAACACCGTGATGCCGTCCGCCTTCGCCTGTTTCTCGAATTCGACCGCAAGTCCCTGACCGTAGGCGGTCGAGTCGTCGACGATCGCAACCGTTTTCACCTTGAGCGTTTTTGCCGCGTAGTCGGCAAGCGTCGGACCTTGCTGAGCGTCCGTCGCGACGACACGATACGCAGTCTTGAATCCCTGCAGCGTGTACGCCGGATTCGTCGCGGATGGCGAGACCTGCACGATACCCGCATCGTTGTAGATCTTTGAAGCGGGAATGGTCGAACCCGACTGCATGTGCCCGACCACCGCGACAACCTTGTCGTCCGCCAGTTTCTGGGCAACCTGAGTCGCCTGACGCGGGTCGCCGGCATCATCCTGTGCGTCGAACACCAGCGTCACCTTGCGTCCACCAATCATGAGGCCGCTCTGGTTGATTTCCTCGATCGCGAGGCGCGCGCCGTTTTCGGTGTCCTTGCCCAGGTACGAAGCCGGTCCGGTCACGGGTGCGGCTTCACCGATCTTCACCATCTCGTCGGCACGGGCGACGCCCATCGCAGCGGCTGCCAACGTTGCGAGAATGCCGACAGTCGCCATGCCGCGACCCAAGGCTGTGCTTGTGCTCATGCTTCACCCGAAAAAGTAGTTGTGGTTGGCCGGAACGAGCGGCCAGCGCCGTCCGTCAGCGGTTACCAATTTATGCAGCCAGAATGCCGCGGCATTGAATCGATCTGCCGAAAAATAGAAGAATTGCGGCAAGCGCCAGCCACACCGATTCGCAACCCGTCACCGTATAATCAGAGCGATCCGCCCACGAGTTCGCGCATGCCGACTGCCGCCCTTCCTCCTAGCGTTTCCCCGCCCCATGCGCAGGCGGCTCACGAACTGGTCGAGCAGTTGGACGCTCTACCGCGTACGCTCCAGAAACGCGCAAGCCGCTCCGAAGCGGAATTGAGCGTTGGCATCCTCTTATGGCCGCGCTTTCCCATGCTGTCGCTCGCCGGCCTGTGCGATGCGCTGCGCCATGCCGCGGATCGCGGCGACCAGAGCCGGCAGTTGCGCTGTCTGTGGACGATCGTCGGCGTGCAAGGCGAATCGGTCGAGGCGAGCTGCGGTATTGCGGTGCAGGTGCAGTCCGCGTTTCCAGACGTCGCGCAATTCGACTATCTGGTCGTGATAGGTGGCCTGCTGCCGCATCTCGATCACGTCGACCGTCGCTACTGGGACTATCTGAAACAGGCCGTCCACGCGGGCATTCCGCTAGTCGGCATGTGCACCGGCAGCTTCGTGCTGGCGCGCGCGGGCCTGCTCGAAGGTCGCGTCGCCTGCGTGCACAGCTTCCATCTCGACGACTACCGGCGCATGTTTCCGGCCTTGCGTGTCGTCACGCACGCCGACTATCTGATCGACGGCGACCGCATCACCTGTGCGGGCGGGATTTCCGTGGTCGAACTGGCCGCGCGCCTGATCAGCCTGCATTGCGGACCGGATCGCGCGTCGAAGGTGATCCATCAGATGACAGTGAGCCGTCAGGGCGGCTCCTCGTTTGTCGAGCGGCGCGCGGCGCTCGGCTACCTTTCCGTCGACGATGGCACGGTGCGTCACGCGGTGCTGCTGATGGAAGAGAACCTCGAGGCACCGCTGAACATTGCCGTCATCGCGAAGATGATCGGCACCAGCGTGCGCAATCTCGAACGCGCGTTCATGGCGGAGATGGACACATCGCCGAACGAGTTCTATCGGCGCATGCGCCTGCGCTACGCGCGCTGGATGCTCGTCAACACGGCCCGCAAGATTACTGACATTGCGTACGAGTGCGGCTTCGCGGACTCCGCACATTTCATCCGCGTGTTCCGCGAGACTTATGGCGTGACGCCGGGCAAGCTACGCGCGTCGCGGAGCGCCGCCGCGGCCTGACCCTCGCGGGCCGCGCGCGGCGCGTTTCGTCTCTCACTCAGCCTCTGTCGCGTTTCTTCTATTTTCCGGCAGATCGGTGCAATTCCTCTGCATCGATGCCACCGTACAGTTTGGGTATCGGGCGCGCCATGCATCACGTGGCACACGCCCAACGCCAATCACCCCAGAGAGCGAGTACGGCAGCATGCGGATATTGATCGTCGGTGCAGGCGTCATCGGCTTATCGAGCGCCTATTACCTAAGTCGCGCGGGCCACGACGTGACGGTCGCCGACCGCCACGGGGACGTCGCGGGCGAGACCAGTTCGGGCAACGGCGGCCAACTGTCGTACAGCTATGTCGCGCCGCTCGCCGGCCCTGGCGTCGTCTCGAAGCTGCCGCGCTGGCTGACGCGGCGCGATTCGCCGGTGCGTCTGCGGCCCAAGCTGAGCCTCGAACAATGGCGCTGGTGCTTCGAATTTCTCTCAGCATGCACTCGCGAACGCAGCGAACTGACCACACGCAGTCTGCTGTCGCTCTCGTTCCTGAGTCGAACGCTCATGCACGAGCTGATCGACACAGAACCCACGCTCGACTTCGACTTCGTTCGCTCGGGCAAGCTCGTGGTGCACCGTGACGCGAACGCCATGCAAAATGCCGTGAGTCTGCTCGAATTCCAGCGCGCGCTCGGTTGTGAACAGCAGGCGCTGAGCGCTGACGCCTGCGTCGAACTCGAACCGGCGCTCTCGCACATCAAGCCGCTTCTCGCGGGCGGCATTCATACACCGAGCGAGGAAACCGCCGATTGTTTGCGCTTCTGCGAAGGCCTCGCGGCCGTGCTGCGCGAACGCGGCGTTCGCTTGCTGATGAATACGCCGATCGACACGTTGAGACTCAACGCGAACGGCGACGTGGAAGCTCTCCAGAACGGCGCGCCGCTCGCCACGGATCATATCGTCGTCGCGTCGGGCGCCGGGGCGGCACACCTTCTGAAGGCGCTGCATATCCGTGTGCCGGTGTATCCGCTCAAGGGCTACAGCCTCACGTTCGATCTGCAACCGGAGACGGTCGCGCCGCGCCTTAGCGTCACCGATTTCAGCCGCAAAGTCGTTTATGCGCGACTGGGTGATCGATTACGCGTTGCGGGCATTGCCGATATTGAAGGCTATTCGCTCGAAGCCGATCCCATCCGGCTGGGGACGCTGCATACCGAGACAGCCGCTCTGCTCCCTCATTTGACCGGGTCCATCACTGCGCGCGAATGGACCGGCCTACGCCCGGCTACCCCGCGCGGCACGCCGATTGTCGGACCGACACGTTACCGCAACCTGTGGCTCAACGTCGGCCACGGCGCGCTCGGATTCACGCTCGCGACGGGTTCCGCCGCGCTGCTCGCCGACTGGCTGGCAAGCAGCACCGGCCACGAACTGCGCCGCACTTTCGCCCTTGCCAATTAACGCCGCGATGCGATGCGATACGTTTCGCGAGCGCCTTCCCCTTACCCGATCGAACCCCGCATGACTGCCAAGCCCAACATCCTCGTAATCGGCACCGGCGGCACCATTGCCGGCCGGGGCAAAGCCGCCGTCAACACGTCTGCCTACCTGTGCTCGGTGCTTGGCATCGACGAGGTTCTCGATACCATCCCTCAGGCGTTGGCGCTGGCCAATCTGCGCTCGGAGCAGTTGCTGCAAACGGGCTCCGAGAACTTCAATAACGAGCATCTGCTCGCAATCGGCAAGCGCGTTGCCAATGTGCTTGCCCGGCAGGATGTGGACGGTGTGGTGATCACCCACGGCACCGACACGATCGAAGAAACCGCGTATTTTCTGCATCTGACGCTCAAAAGCGTCAAGCCGGTCGTCGTAGTCGGATCGATGCGCCCACCGTCGGCGATGAGTTCCGATGCGGCGCTTAATCTTTACGATGCAATCGCGGTCGCGGCGCACCCGTCGTCGCGCGGCATCGGCACGCTGGTGGTCGCCAATAGCGAAATACACACTGCGCGCGATGTCGTGAAGAGCAACAGCTTCAAGCTCGAAGCGTTTCGCTCGCCCTATGGTGCGCTTGGATATGTGATCGAAGGCGTGCCGCGCTACTATCGCCGCCCATCGCGCGCGCATACGCTCGACACGCCGTGGTCGCTCGACGGGCTCGCCGGCCTGCCCAAAGTCGACATCGCCTACGGATACGGCGCACTGGAGTCCGATGCACTCGCGTCGATCGCCGCGAACGCGCGCGGTCTGATCTTTGTCGGTACCGGCAACGGCAATGTCGCCAGCCATCTGCTCTCGACACTTCGGGAAGCGGCGCGGCGCGGCGTGCACGTGGTTCGGGCATCGCGCACCGGCAACGGCATCGTGCTGCGCAACGGCACGCAACCCGACGACGAGTATGGCTGGCTGACCGTCGACGACCAGGTCCCGCAGAAAGCCCGACTGCTTCTCGCGTTGGCACTCACGCAAGGCTGCGACACGAATACGTTGCAGGCCGCGTTCGAGCGCTATTGAAACCGCCGTTCCTGACGACCCACTCTCATCTGACGCGACACAACATCATGCATTTCATTACCGACGACCATGTGCGCCGTCTGATCACCCTGCGCGACGCGATTGCCGAACTACGCGTTGCGCTGATCGAACACGGCGCGGGCCGCGCATCGGTTCAGCCGCGCGTCAGAACGAAGGGCGAGCACGTATCGATCAGTGCGATGGGCGCTATCCTGCCGAGCGCGGGTGTGTGCGGCGCGAAGATCTATTCAGATCATGGATTGAATCGACGCGACCATGCCGACGGACGGGAGCGAAGCGCCTCAACGTAAATCGATTTCAACCCGTGTGATGACTGTTCATGCGTTGACTCGTGGCTCGGTTGATTCGCCCGGCGCGAAGCGCCGCCCCGCGTTCGTTGCCATCGACACCTCGGCGCGCGCCGACGACGCTTTGCACCAGGTTGTCCATTTCACCTATCACGTGGGCCAGTTCGGCCGTAATCACGGCGAATTCGCGTCCGAATTGTCCAGCGCGCGCCGCAGCAACACGCCCGTTCATCGCGACGATGTTGGCACGCATCGAGATCGCCGCCAGTTCGTGGACGACGCCCATCTGCCGCCGCCGAGCAGCCTCCTCGACGCTCTGCATTTCGTCCTGATACGCCTGCGTAATGGCCTGTAGGAGATCCAGCAGCGGAGAGGCTTCAGCCGTCAGCCGGCCAATGACTGCGTCGCGCGGTGCGCAAACCGGCTCGGAATTCCGCTCGAGCGCTTCGATGGCGTCCGTTGCGACTCTCATAAAGCCACGAATGCGCTCGTCCGCTCTGTGCGAGCCAAAATAAAGGCCATGTAGCGCCTCCGAGAACGCTCCGGGCAAATGATCGTTGCCGTCGACCAACTGGGCGTGCGCCTGCGCGAACGTCGCGAGGCAGGTCCGTGCAACGGCAAGTGCGCCGGATTCGCCGCGAACGCTCAGCAGAACGTGTAGCACGATGCGCTGCGAGAGCATGCGCTGTCGACCCGCCAGGTTGATGAGTTCGCCGACGATTTCCCCCGATACCGTATCTGCCAGTTCCCGCTTGTTCATCATAAGTAACGCACCCGATCCCGAGAATGGTCCGATATGCGAGGCGAAGTGCCCTCTTTCAGGCAAACAAAAAAGCGTCCCGAAGCGCACCGAGCATGAAAGCCATGCACGCAGTGTCGCTTCGGGACGCCGTTGCCCCGCATGATCACCTATCCGCCGCCTTATGCGGGGTCTTCAATTGATTGGGCCGCCGTTGGCCCGACGCTTTCTACAGAGCAATAGATGTGCCATCGCGCGCCGCACGGCATCTGAGGCGGCGGCGGCGGATAAACAGCTCGGCTGCGATCAAGCGCTGCCCCATTTCGTGTGCAAGCCGCGCCTGCTGTTGGTGCACCGCACTGCACGCGAGCAGTGGGTCGTCGCGAAAACGGCCGAGCGGTACTTGTGTGGGCACACTGTAAGAAGCGTTCATACCATGCATGCGACAGGCGCGGAACTGCGCGGTGACGCCCACACGGCATCCGACCTGATGGAGGTCGAGCAGCCACCGGGCATTAGAAACGATGCGGCGTCTCACCGGCTTGCAACCCGTGCGGGGCCGGCTCCTTTAGCGTGAAATGCGTCTGCGGACAGCCGCTGATGGGAGCCGATACCTCAATGTGCGCCTCGGCCGTGAAAAGTCCATCGAGATAGTCGAACGTGAGCAACGGCACGAGAGCGTTCAGCACGGCCTGCGCGTCGTGCAGCGGGCCCGCTTCGATGTCGCCGACGTCGAGCCGCGCGAGCCATCCTTGATGATCGTCGCGCATGAGCTGCCCGAGTTCGATCAGCTTGCCGTCTTCGTTCTGCGCAAGCACCCGGTTTTCTACGGCGATGAGTCGAAACGGGCGTGCGTCGCCCGCGTCGCTGCCTGAGGTAGTCCTGGCGGTCATATCGACTCCTTTGTCGTTGACGGTGAGTAGAACGACTCGGACGCAACGTCTGTTCCTGACACGTTGTCGGCGCAGGCTCCCGCGATCCTGCAGCCAACGACGACCGCCTGGCCTGAGATGCACTGACTGCGACTACCCGGTTATGGAGCCGGGTTCGTCAGCGACGCAAGCAGCTTCAGCAGGCTGTCGATATTGACCGGTTTGACGAAGTGATAGTCGAAGCCCGCCGATTGCGCGCGCAGCCTGTCTTCCGTCTGACCGTACCCGGTAATCGCGATGAGCAGTGGCCTGGTATCGCCTTTGCGGCGGAGCTGCTTTGCCAGTTCGTATCCGTCGATATCCGGCAATCCGATATCGAGCAACGCGACGTCCGGCATGAATCGCGGCGCGGCTTCGAGCGCCTCGGCGGACGAATAGGCGACACGGACGGCATGCCCCTCGGATTCGCACAGCATCGCGAGCGAATCGGCCGCGTCGCGATTGTCGTCGACGACCAGCAAGCGAAACGCGATCGGCGCGCGCCCCGGCGCAGGCGCCGAAAGCGCTACGGCCGAATGGCGTTCATGGTGATGCAGACGTGGCAGCCTGACCGTTACGGTCGTGCCGAGATTGGGGCCGTCGCTGTGCAGCGCGATCGTTCCGTTGTGCATCTCGACGAGCTTTTTGACCAGGGACAATCCGATTCCCAGTCCGCCACTCGATCGATCGAGGGTGCGCTCGCCTTGCGAGAAGAGCTCGAACACCTTCGGCAGAAGCTCGGCCGAAATGCCCGTTCCGGTGTCTTGCGTGACGATCAGAACCGATTCGCCGTCGGCCTCGACAGTCACCGTGATATGGCCGTTTTCCGGTGTGTACTTGCTCGCATTGTTCAGGATGTTGACGAAGATCTGCGAGATCCGCGTGATGTCGCCGCTTACCCAGACGGTCGGGTCGCTGACGTTCACGTGCAACTGCTGATGGCGCGCCTCCGCCATCGCCGCGATTGCCTCGACCGCATGGTAGACGGCTGTGCCGACCAGCACGGGCTCGAGTTGCAGCACGATGCGCCCATGTGTGATGCGCGAGACTTCGAGCAGATCGTCGACGATCCGCGTCATGTGCTCGACCTGCCGGCGCATCAGGTCGATCAGCTCCTGCGAGCGAACAGCCGGGTCGGGCTGCTTGTCGAGCAGCGCGATGGCCGTGCGCAGCGGCGCCAGCGGATTGCGCAGCTCGTGCGCGAGCATCGCGAGAAACTCATCCTTGCGGCGGTCCGTATCGCGCAACATCAGTTCGAGCTGCTTACGCTCGGTGATATCGATCACGCTGGCGATGATACGCAGCGGCTTGCCGTCCGTGCCTCGCTGAAGCAGCGCGCTGCCTTGCATCCATTGTTCGCCGCCCGCGTTTGGCAAACGAAATTCGAAGTTCGCGCGCGGGTCGTTGCCTTCGGCCACGCTGTGCACATAACGCTCGAGCGTCGTGCGATCGTCCGGGTGCACACGGCTGAGCGCTTCGTCGTAGGTGAGCCCGTCGTCTATCGGCGGTTCGACGCCTGCTTCGAACGATAGCGTGCTCGACGCAAGGTCGAGCGTGACGATGTTGAGCCGCGCCGCCTGGATCGCGACGGACAGACGCAGGCTGCGCGCTTCGATCGCCGCTTGCGCTTCATACTGAGCCGTCACGTCGGTTGTCGTGCCGAACCACTCCTGCAGTTTACCGTGGCTGTCGAAGAGAGGCGCCGCCTGCGCCAGTACCATCCTGTACTGGCCGTCATAACGCCGCAGGCGGAACACGCTCGATCCGGGCGTGCCTCGCTGCAGCACGTCGAGCCAGACCTGCCGTGCGCTGTCGCGGTCGTCCGGGTGAACGTAGTCAAGCCATCCCCAGTCGGAGAGACGGACTACCTCGTCGCCGGTGAAACGGCTCCAGTCGTCTCCAGCCGGCCGGATGTCGCCGTCCGGTCCGGCCGACCACACCAGTGCGCCTGTCGATTGGACGAGCGCCCGGTAACGCCGCTCGCTGAGACTGAGCTGCTCTTCGGCTGCGCGCTGCTTGCTGATATCGAAGCTCACGCCATAGACGCGCGCAAGCGTGCCCTGGTCGTCGAATTCCGCATGGCCGCGCATGCGCAGCCAGCGTGGTGAACTCGATCCGCCGTCCAATAGGAAATCGAATTCGAATGGTCCGCCATGTTGCAGCGCCTCATCGAGCTTCTGCTGGAACAGGTCGCGATACTCGGTCTCGACCCGGTCCCACAGATCGGATAGTGCGATCGCATCGGTGCCCGGTGGAAATCCGTACAGATCCGCGAGCTGCGAGGTCATCCGCACGACGCGGTTCTTCATGTCCCATTCCCATGCACCCATGCGGGCACCCTGGAACGCAGCCTGCAGGCGGCGCTCGCTGGCTTCGTACATCGCCCATGCGTGGCGGGCCTCGTGGACGTCGGTCGCGACGCCCATCGTGTTGCCGATGCGGCCATTCGCGTCGAGCTCCGCCTGGAGGTGCAACACGTGCCAGCGATACTCGCCGTCGGCGCGCAGCAGACGCACCTCGACATTGCCGAGCA
Organism: Paraburkholderia sprentiae WSM5005; assembly: GCF_001865575.2. Classification (NCBI taxonomy): domain Bacteria; kingdom Pseudomonadati; phylum Pseudomonadota; class Betaproteobacteria; order Burkholderiales; family Burkholderiaceae; genus Paraburkholderia; species Paraburkholderia sprentiae. The sequence continues at coordinate 45,855 of NZ_CP017563.2, read as the reverse complement.
GCGTGCCGTCTCGCATCTGCCGCACAGCGTCGAGCACGCGATCGATGTCGTCGGGATGAACGAACGTTTTCCAGTGCAGCCCGACGAGCTCAGCGGCGGGAAAGCCGAGATACCGCGAGGTCCACGGGTTGGCGTAGCGGATGGTACCGTCGCGATCGGCACGCCAGACAAACGAAGGAAGAAAGTGAGCAGGATCGTGCATGGCGTTCTTGCGTCGGCCTCCGTGCAGACATGCCGCCGAAGATTCGCTGGCACTGCCGGCATGGTGTGGCTGGTCTCGTGAGTTAGGTCTAAGCGTCGTGAGCCGTTTTACCGCGCCCATATTGATGCGGCAAGCATAACGCGAACCCATTGATCCGACTCGACGCAAACGCAACGCGCGCTACTTCGTGGCAGCTTCTGCGAGCAGACAGCCCACCCCATGTCGCGGGAAACCGACGTTCCCGGACCATTAATTAAGGGAAGAGCTGGTGCGCCGGCTACGCGCTGTCGCGCGCAATCACCGTGAAATCGATCTTCACCGCTTTCCGGCGATGCGCATCACCTGCTTCGCGCTCGGCGAGCGCCGCGAGCAGCGTTTCGCCGGCGCGCAGGCCGATGCCGTACGCGTCGACCGAGACCGTCGTGATGCTCGGTTGACAGCACCACGACACCTCGAAGTTGCCGAAGCCGGCAATCGCGATGTCGTCCGGCACCGACAGCCCGCGCCGATGACACTCCATGATCGCGCCGAACGCCGACATGTCGCTTACGCACATCACGGCCTCGGTATCGGGCCACGTGTCGAGCAATGCGCCGATCGCGGGTCCGCCATGGCTCATCGTGATCGGCGAATCGCCGAGCCGGATCACGCGCGGTTCGCCAAGGCCCAGTGCCTTGATTTCGGCGACGTAGCCGCGCATCCGGTCGTGGCCGCGCCGGTCGCGCTCGCTCGCGCCAGCGATAAAGCCGATCCGCCGATAACCGCGCTCGTGCAGATGCCGGACCATCGCGCGCGCCGCCGCCGAGTTCGAAAAGCCGACGACCGCATCGATCGGATCGCTGGGCAGATCCCACATCTCGACGACTGGAATGCCGGCGCGCTGCAACAGCATGCGCGTCGCTTCGGTGTGCCGGCCGCCAGTCAAGGCGACGCAGCGCGGCTGGTGGCGCAGCATCGAGCGCACCAGCAATTCCTCCTGGTCCAGACGGTAGTCCGTGTCGCCGAGCAGCAGTTGCAGACCATGCGGACCCAGTGCGGCATTCAGGCCGCGCACGGTGTCGGAAAAATTCGAGCTCGACAGCGACGGCACCAGCACCGCGACGAACTCCGAGCGGCCCGACGACAGCGCGCCCGCCGCCGCATCGGCGACGTAGCCGAGCTCGTCGATGACTTTCTGCACGCGCTCGCGGGTCGCTTGCGACACGTTTCCGCCCGCGAGCACGCGCGACACGGTCATCTTCGAGACGCCCGCGCGTTCGGCAACATCGGACATGCGGGGCGGGACTGGCGGCGTGGACGTCATGATAGGAATCGGGGCGGATGCGCGAAAGTCACGGAACGCACATGATAGCGGGCGGCTCCTTGCGGAGCGACCAGGCAACGTCAGGTCGCGTTTGCGGGCGGTTTTGTCGCCGGTTTTGTCGCTGGTTTTGTCGTTTAGCGCTCGAAACCCACCGTGCAGCGCGCCTGAGCCTGCCCGGCGACCGGCGCGCGGAACGAGAACAGTCCGCCCGCCTGCGGCTGATGCTGCCGCTCGACCGCCGTCAGTCCCTTCCATGCGGTCGACACATAGACGGTTTGCAGATCGTCGCCGCCGAACGCGAGCTTCGTCACGTTCGCGACCGGCAACGGCACCTGATCGACCAGTTCGCCCGCGGGCGAGTAACGCTCGATCCGCCAGCCACCGAACAGCGCGATCCATACGAAGCCGTCGGCGTCGACCGCCATGCCGTCAGGATGGCCGTCGCCCGAGATCGCCGCGAAGATGCGCTTGCCCGACAGCGTGCCGTCCGTGGCGACGTCGAACGCGTAGACCACGCGCCGCATCGTGTCGTTGTGATACAGCGTGCGGCCGTCCGGACTCATCGCCGGGCCGTTCGTGATCACGTAGTCGTCGTCCTGCGCGATTGCCGCGCCTTGCTCGTTCACGCGATACAGCATGCCGCTCGGCGCCTGTTCCGCATCATCCATCGAGCCGAACCACAGGCGTCCCTGTGCATCGACGAAACCGTCGTTGAGGCGGTTGCCCGGCAGCTGCGGTTCGACGTCGACGAGCCGGCTGAACTCCCCGCTCACCGGATCGAACCGATGCAAGCCGGATGGCAGCCCGCACACGAACGTGCAGTCCGCGAGCGGCGCCAGAAAACCGGGCTGGTCGGGCGCCTGCCACGTCCGCTGCTCGCCGGTCGCGACGGACAGCCGATGAATCCGGCGCCCCTTGATATCGACGAAATACACGGCGTTTTCGGCGGCCTGCCACAGCGGCCCTTCGGCCAGTTCGGCGCCGAGCGCCCATACGCACACAGGGACCGGCATGCTCATTCTCCGTACCACCCTGCGTCGACGAAGTAATCGCGGCCGGAGCAGCGCGACGCGTCGTCCGATGCGAGGAACAACGCCATGCGCGCGACGTGCTCGGGCTCGATGCGCAGCGGCAGACACTGACTCGCGACGACCTTCGCTTCGCTCTCCGCCGATTGCCACAGCTGCATCTGCCGCGGTGTCTTCACCGCACCGGGGATGATGCAGTTCACGCGAATGCCCGCGCCGCCGAGATCGCGCGCGAGACCGCGCGTGAGCCCTTCGATGCCGGCCTTCGCGGTCATATAGATCGCGAGGTTCGGCAGCGCGACATGCCACGACACCGAGCCCAGGTTCAGGATCACGCCGCGTCCCGCGCGACGCATGCCGTTTGCGGCGGCCTGCGCGCAGAAGAACTGGTGGCGCAGATTCACCGCGATACGGTCGTCCCAGTAGCTCGCGGTCAATTCGCCGATTTCGTGGCGGTCGTCGTTGCCGGCATTGTTCACCAGCACGTCGATCGGACCCGCGAGATCGACGATCGCGGCGAACGTGCTTTCGATCGCGTCGACACTTTTCAGGTCGCAGCGACGGAATAGCGGCGGATGCTTCGCGTGGCGAAGCGCTTCCTGCAGCGCGAGCGAATCGTGCTCGGCGACGTCGAGGAAGAACACGCGCGCGCCCTGCTGCGCGAAGGCTTCGACCATTGCGGCGCCGATCCCGCCGCCGCCGCCGGTCACGACGATCGTTTTGTCCGACAGGCTCGGATAGATTGCGTACGACATCAGATATTCCACTTGTTACGAATAGGACACACGCGGGACGGCATGCGCCGCCCTGCCCCGCCGCTTATGCTATCGCGACCTCGCTCAGCATGCGCCAGCCGCGTTCGAGCGTTCTCGTCGCGGAGCCGGCAACCGTGACCATGCCGCTCAGATGAATGTCGCGGCTCGAGCTGCCGACCAGCAGATCGAATTCACCGGGCTCGACGATACGCTCTGCGCGCCCGTCGGTGAAGTTCAGCATGTCGACCGGCAGCTTCACGCGCACACGCGCCGATGCCCCAGCCGCGAGCGGCACGCGCGCAAATGCCTTCAGCTCGCGCACTGGCCGCGCGACCGACGCGTGCCGGTCGCGCACATAGATCTGCACGACCTCGGTGCCGTCACGCGCGCCGATGTTGTCGACCGTGAAGCTCAGTTCGACCGTGCCGTCTTCGATCGGCACTTCGCTGTGCGCGAGCGCGAGATCGCCATAACGGAACCGCGTATAGCCGAGGCCGAAGCCGAACGGATAGCGGCAACCGAAGTGGTACGCAACCGGCGTTCCCGCGCTCTTCAGACGATGGTTATACACGTACGGCACGGCGCCCGCGCTCTTCGGCACCGACAGCGGCAGCCGGCCGCTGAAATTGGCGCGACCCACCAACAGATCGGCCAGCGCCTGCGCGCCGCGCTCGCCGGGCGCGAACGCCATGATTTGCGCGGCGATGCGGTCTTCGAGACCGCCGAGATTGTACGGACGGCCGCCCGTCATCACGACGACCGTCGGCGTGCCGCTGTCGACCACCGCTTCGAGCAACGCTTGCTGCACGCCCGGCAGATCGAGGCTGTCGGTATCGGACCCTTCGCCGACGGTGCCGGACTGGAACAGGCCCGCCAGATCGCCGACGAACACGAGCGCCACGCCCGCTTGCCGCGCGGCATCGACCGCGGCCGCGATGCCGTCGGTGTCCTTGCTGATCAGCTCGTCGCAATGCGCGTCGCCGGTCAGATCGAGCGACACGTCGCCCGGGAACACCGGCGCACCCGCGCGGCGTTCCTTGATGATGTCGCAACCCTGCGCGTGAATCACGCGCTTCTCGCCGAGCAACGCGCGCAGTGAGCGCAGCGGTGTCGCGATCCACGCCGTCGACTGCTCGCCGCTGTTGATCAGATGCACCGGGAAGCTGTAGCCAGCGAGCAGCGCGAGCGGATCGTCGGCGGTCGGGCCGATCACGGCGATCTTGTCCGCGCCGTTCGCGTCGAGCGGCAGCACGTCGCCTTCGTTGCGCAACAGCACCGCCGATTCGAGCGCGACCTGATACGCGGTATCGCCCGCGGCCGCGCTCTTCACATCGACGCGCTCGGGATCGACGTACGGATTCTCGAACAGGCCGAGCTGAAATTTCACCCGCAGCACGCGCGAAACCGCGTTGTCGATCGTCGCTTCGGTGATCTCGTTGCGCTCCAGCGCTTCCTTCAGATGCACCGCGCACTCGTGGCCGGGCAACTCGACGTCGAGGCCGGAGTTGAACGCGAGGGCCGCGGCCGATGCGCTGTCGCGCGCCACCGCGTGATGGCTGAACAGCAGATCCACGCCAGCGTAATCGGCGACGACGAGGCCGTCGAAGCCCCACTTCTCACGCAGCGTGTCATGCAGCAGCGCGCGGTCGCCATGACAGGGCACGCCGTCGACGTCATGATACGCAGGCATCACCGAGCCCGCGTTCGCGAGCTTCACGGCCATCTCGAACGGCAGCATGAACACGTCGTTCAACTCGCGTGGGCCGACGTGCACCGGCGCATGGTTGCGGCCGCCTTCGCTCGCCGAATGACCGACGAAATGCTTAAGCGTCGCGAGCAGATCGCGTTGTTCGCCTTGCAGGCCCTTCACGTAATGACAGGCGAGCACGCCAACCAGATACGGGTCTTCGCCGAGTGTCTCCTCCGTGCGGCCCCAGCGCGGGTCGCGCGAGACGTCGAGCACCGGCGCGAGCCCCTGGTGACAGCCGATCGAGCGCGCCTGCTCGCCGATGATCGTGCCCACTTCGCCGACCAGTTGCGGATTCCACGTCGCCGCATAGTTCAACGGCGACGGGAACAGCGTCGCGTCCTTGATCATGAGCCCCACGAGGCACTCTTCGTGCGACATCACCGGAATGCCGAGGCGCGTGTCTTCGACCATTTTGCGCTGCAGCTCGTTGAGCGCGCGCACGCCTTCCTTCGGATCGACCGTGTGCGTGCCGAGCGGACGCGTGATCTGACCGAGGCCATGCTGCAGGATCTCGTCGACCGTGATCTGGTTGGCGCTCTGCGCGAAATCGATGCTGCGCGCCTGGTGCTTGCCATCGGCCGACAGCTTCAGCCACGCGGCGTGAAGCTGCGCAATCTTTTCGTCGAGTGTCATGCGCGCGAGCAGATCGGCCACGCGCTCTTCCACGGCTGCCGCTGGATTGCGGTAGAGCGGGACTTCACTTTGGCGAAGCAACATCGAAAACTCCTTTTTTTATCTTGATGTACGAAGCGCATGAAGCGCCGGCAAACCCATTGTTTCTGACCAGCGTCCGGCAGGGCGCTGCTTCGGCGCGGATGCCATCCCGCGTTATTTCACGCACCTTTCATCCGTTCGCAGTCCTGCTGATCGACCGCGCTTGCTCGCGTCGTGCAAGCACCGCGAGCGCAAGCGCATCAGTGCAGACGCGGCAGCGCGAAATCCTTGTCGTCGAACACGTGGCACGCGTGCGGCGCAAACGCCAGCTCGACGCGTTCGTCGTGCGTCACGCCACCGTCGCCGGGCAGTTTGGCGATCATCGCGTTGCCGCCGCGGATGCCACCGTCCAGATGCACGTAGCTATGCTCGCCCATCCGTTCGACCAGACGCACCGCGCAGCGGATCGCCTGCACGCCGGGCTGCGTCGACGGCAGCGCGAGGTGTTCCGGGCGGATACCGAGCGTGACCTGCGAGCCGACGCGCTGCCTGCGGCCGTCGACCGCGGCGCGCACGCGCTCGCCCGTCGTCAGCTCGAGCTGGATGCCCTTGTCGTCGACGGCGAGGACCGTGGCAGGCATGAAGTTCATCTTCGGCGAACCGATGAAGCCCGCGACGAAACGGCTCTTCGGCCGGTGATACAGATCGAGCGGCGCGCCGATCTGGGCGATGCTGCCGTGTTTTTCCATGTCCGCGCCGGCGTGCAGCAGCACGATCTTGTCGGCGAGCGCCATCGCTTCGATCTGGTCGTGCGTGACGTACACCGCGCTCGCGCGGTTGTACTCCCGATGCAAACGGGCGATTTCAGTCCGCGTCTGCACGCGCAGCGCGGCGTCGAGATTCGACAGCGGCTCGTCGAACAGGAACACGCCCGGCTCGCGCACGATCGCGCGCCCGATCGCCACGCGCTGGCGCTGGCCGCCGGACAGCGCTGCGGGGCGGCGTTCGAGGTAGCTGTCGAGTTGCAGTGCGGCAGCGGCGCTGCGCACCTTCCTGTCGATGACGGCCTTATCGATTTTTGCCTGACGCAGACCGAAGGCCATGTTCTCGTACACGCTCATATGCGGATAGAGCGCGTAGTTCTGGAACACCATCGCGACCTGACGCTTCGCGGGTTCGACGTTGTTCATCAGTTGACCGTCGATGCGCAGTTCGCCGTCGGTGATCGATTCCAGGCCGGCGATCATGCGCAGCAGCGTGGACTTGCCACAGCCCGACGGTCCGAGGAACACGCAGAATTCGTCCTTGCCGACTTCGAGGTTGGCGTCGCGGATCACCGCGTTGCCGCTCGTATAGGACTTCTGTACGTTAGTAAGGGAGATGCTTGCCATATCGTTTTATGCGAGGTTCGGTGTGCGGGCCGCGCTGGCCGGCACGATTCGAGGTGGTTGCGATGCGGATCAGCCCTTGAGCGAGCCGGCCATCATCCCTTTGATCACGCGCTCCTGACCGAACGCATAGCCAACGATCAGCGGCAACGAGGTGAGCACGAGGACAGCCAGCATCGACGGTATGTTCGACGCGTATTGCCCCATGAAGTCCCAGATCGCGAGCGGCAGCGTCCGGTGCTCGGCCGTCGACGTCAGCATGTACGCGAAGATGAACTCGTTCCACAGACCAATGCCGTTGAAGATGGCCACGGTGGCGAGCCCCGGTGCCGAAAGGGGGAAGAAAATACGCCAGAAGATGCGGAACGGACTGCAGCCGTCGAGCTGCGCGGCTTCTTCGAGTTCGCGCGGAATCTGGCGCATGAACTCGGTCAGGATGAAGATCGACACCGGCAGACTGAGTGCCACGTAAGGGCCGAGCAGCGCGAACGCGGTATCGTAAAGACCGAGGTTGCGCGTGAGCAGGTAGATCGGCACGAGCGTCGCATGCAGCGGCACGATCATGCCGGCGACCACGAGACCGAAGAGCGTCTTGTTCAGCGCGAAGCGCAAGCGCGCAAACGCGTAGGCCGCCATCGCACTGATGATGACAATCAGCAGCACCGACACGCCGACCGTGAACACGCTGTTGCGCAGATACGTGAAAAACGGCCCTTGCAGCACAGCCGTGTAATTGCCCCAATACAGGTGGCTCGGCGGCGCCCAGACGGAAGTCGCGAAGGTCTCTTCCTGGCTCTTGAAGCTCGACGCAACCATGAAGATGAATGGAATCGTCGTGACAGCCAGCCAGATCAGAGCCAGCATGGGAATCCCCACGCGCGGGAAGCGGAGTTTCTTGTTCATGGTTCAGACCTCGGTTGCATAACGGCGGGTGAAGTACATCGATACCGCCGCCACCGTGATGACGATCAGGAACATCGCCGAGCCGATGGTGCTGCCGTACCCAAGCTGGAACGAACTGAACACCGTGCGATACATGTAAGTGGCCATCACCTCGGACGAGCCTTCGGGCCCGCCACCGGTCATGACGAAGACGAGATCGAAGTAACGCAGCGAGCCGAGCACGGACAGCAGCACAGCCGTGCGCACCGTGCCTTGCAGGTGCGGCAGCTTGATGCGCCAGAAAATGGTCCACTCGGAAGCGCCGTCCAGCAGGGCAGCCTCGTTGACCTCGGCCGGCATCGACGACAGACCGGCGAGGAACAGAATCATGTAGAAAGGTGCGTTCTGCCAGATGATCACGGCGATGGTCGCGCCCAGCGAAAAATGCGGATCGCCCAGCCAGTCCTTGGCGATCCCATCAAGCCCGAATGCCTGCAACGCGACGTTGAGCGGACCGAAATTCGGATCGTAGATTTGCTTGAACAGCACCCCGATCGCCACGCTCGACATCAGCAGCGGCAGGAAATAGAGAACCTTGAGCACGCGCGAGCCACGGCCGGCTTTTTCCAGCAGCACGGCGAGCGCGAGCGCGATGGGAAGCTGGATGACGATCGACGCGACAGCAAGAACGACGTTGTTCTTCAGCGATTGCCAGAACACCGCGTCGTGCGCGAGCCGACCCCAGTTCGCGAGCCCGACATAACGGGCAGTGTTGCCGAGGCCGTTCCAGTCGAGCAGCGACAGCCGCAGACTGGAGACGAGCGGATAAAGCAGGAACACGGCCAGCAGCAGCAGCGACGGCGCAAGAAACACAGCCGTGGCGAGCGTTTGCGATGAGAATCTCAGCCGGCGTTCGGGTGTAGCGGAAAGTGCGATATTCACGGGCTTGTATGCCGACCGGCACCTCACGGTGCCGGTCGGACTTTTCTTTGGGACTGGAGATCAACCGCCCTTCTTCGAAGCGGCTTCCATTTGCTGCGCAGCAGCCTCAGGCGTCAGCGACAGACCGAACAGTTGCTGCGTCGTGTCCTTGTGCAATTCACCGAGGGCCGGCGGCAGTGCCTGGTCGTACCAGAGCTGCACGCTCGGAGCCGCGGCGAGCAGTTTCTGCAGACGCTGCGTGAACGGATCGTCGATCTTGACGTTATTGACCGGCGGGAGCTTGTGGTCATCTGACGCGCGAGCCTGCATCGCCTGCTCGTCGGTCAGTGCCTGGATCAGTTTGAACGCTGCTTCCGGCGTCTTGCACTCGGTCGAGATGCTGAGGAAGCCATCGCCAACGGTGCCGATCAGGTCGCGCGGATCGCCCTTGCCACCCGGCACGCTGGGGAACGCGAAGAAGTCGAGATCCTTCGAGAATCCCGGATTTTCGTTCGCGATCGTCGAAGCTTCCCAGGCGCCCATCAGCTCCATCGCAGCCTTGCCCGTGTACAGCAGGCGGCGCGATGCGCCCGAGTCGTAATCGAGACCGTTGATGCCCGGCGCGAACGCGCCGGCCTTCACGAGTTCCTGAATGCGCTTGCCGGCTTCGACGAACGCCGGATCTTCGAAGCCCTTGCCCTTGCCCTCGATCGCGTCCTTCACGACTTGCGGACCACCGATACGGTCGACCAGGTACATGTAGTACATCGAACCGGTCCACTTGTTCTTGTTCGCGAGCGAGAACGCTGCAACACCGTGCGACTTCAGCACCTCGACGACGTGCATCAGTTCATCCCACGTCTTGGGCGGCGCGATGCCGTACTTCTTGAAGACTTCCTTGTTGTAGAAGATCACCGCGGCCGCCGCGTTTTCGGCGGCAACACCGTAGGTCTTACCGTCGAAGGTCGTGACGTTCCACGACGCTTGCATGAAGCGGCTGCGATACGCCGGATCCTTGTCCAGGTACGGCGTGAGGTCGGCGATCTGGCCGGATTTCACGTACTCGTGCAAGCCGCCGCCGCCCCAGTTCTCGAACACGCACGGCGGCTGGTTCGCGCCGAACGCGACCTTCAGCTTCGTCTTGTATGCCTCGTTCAGGACGTGCGAATTCTCGACCTTGTAGCCCGGGACCGCCTTTTCGAAGCGATCCGACGCGTCGCGAATGATCTTGCTGGACGACGCGTTGGTCTGCTGGTCCCATACCGTGATCGTTTTGGATTCCGCCGCTACGGCGTTCGAGACGACTGCAGACAACGAAAATAGCAGCGCCGTGGCGCCGATGATGGACCGCGCTTTAAACAAAGCCGGAAACGCCATGTGTGTGTCCCCTCTTCTAGATTTTTAAGAAATCGCCGAAACGTAACGTTAGCCTTAACGTTAGTGGATGTTAGGCTCGTGCATGAAGTAAGGCTATGGGGGATTTTACCTGGTCCCGGCGCACTGCGACGCAAACTGCCGCACAGAACTACCGATTATGGCAAAGCTGAAATATAACGGGTTCTGCTAGAATAGTGACTACATAAACGGTATCGCTAACGTAACGGCGAGTCGGACAATCTAATGAGCTCTCGCACACCTTCGACCCGCATGGCAAGGCAAACCCCCACGCTCGAGCACGTCGCCAAGCTTGCCGGGGTCTCTCAGATGACCGCGTCGCGCGCCCTCAACGGCCGTTCCGGCGTGTCGCGCGAAACCCGCGACGAGGTACTGAGAATCGCGTCGGACATCGGTTACGTCGTCAACCGCACCGCGCAGAAACTGTCGGGTGGCCGCAACGGCATCATCGGCATCATCACGCCGACCCTCGACACGCAATTCTCCAGCGAGCTGATTCTGGGCGCGGGCCGCGCGGCGCGCGGCGCGGGCTGCGAAATGCTGGTCTACACGGTGTTCGACGAAGACCGTCATACGCATCACGACCTGCTTGGGCTCATCCAGCAATTCTCCGACGGCATCCTCGCCATTCTGCCGCGCGAGTCGCTGTGCCTCGAAGCGCTCGCCACCGCGAAGGTGCCGGTCGTCGTGGTCGATCAGCGCGGCACGCTGACGGGCTTTCCGTCGGTGTCGGTCGACAACTACGGCGGCGCCTGTCTCGCGGTCGAGCACCTGGCGGAGCTCGGCCACAAGCGCATCGCGTTTCTGGCAGGCGACGAGACCATCGAAGGCGTGCGCGACCGGCAACGCGGCTATCGCGACACGCTGGCTCGCCTGGGCCTGCCGCGCGAAGATGCGCTGGTCGCCGCGGGCGACCTGTCGCAAATGATGGCGTTCGACGTCACGTTCGACTTGCTGAACCTCGCCGAGCCGCCCACCGCGATCTTCACGGCCAACGACCAGAGCGCGTTCGGCGTGATCGCCGCAATCCGCGAAGCCGGCCTGCGCGTGCCGGACGACATCTCAGTGATCGGCTTCGACGACATCCCGATGTCCGAGCAGTTTCACCCGGCGCTCACCACGATCCGCCAGCCGTTCCAGCAAATGGCGCGCTCGGCGGTCAACACGCTGCTCGCGCAGATCGCCGGGATCGACGCCGCCTCGCAGCGCATCACGCTGCCGGCGGAACTGGTGGTGCGCGATTCCACCGGCCCGGTCCGCACGAAGCAGCGCCGCGGCCGTCACCAGATCGTTTCGACGTAAGTCGAGGCGCGCACCTTCGCATCCGAAGTCACGAGCGCGCCGCCATGCGTGCGCGCGGTCGCGACGATCAAACGTTGATGCAAGGCGAGCGCGGGCGGCAGCGTGGCCGCGCGAAACGCGATCTCGGCGTCGACCGGAATCATCCGCACGCCGTCGAGCGACAGAAACGTCGACATCCAGCTGCGCGCGTCCATCGACAGCCCGAGACAGCCCATCTTCACGAACTCCGCGATTTCGAACGCGCTGATCGCCGAGATCAGGATCTCGCCGCCGGCGAGTTCCCGATCGATCGCATCGTGCGCGGCCTGGCTCAGCGCTTTCTGCCTGCCGAGCCAGCACACGAGCGCAAGCGTATCCAGGGTGATCATCAGTCGTCCCGCTCGGCCGCGACCGGCTGCAATGCGTGTTTCAGATTGAAATGCGTGATCGACGCGCGCAGCAGCTCGAGCGGATTCTCCTGCTTGCTGCGATACGGCCGGATTTCGATGGTGGGTTGTCCGCGGTCGGTAACGACCACGGTTTCGCCCAATGCCTCGACCTGACGGAACAGCTCGCAGGCCCGGGACTTGAAAATGGCTTTAGATACTCTCTTTTCCATGACGCTCTCCACCCATCACAATTCCAACGGTTATTTTTTGTATCGGGCCGGTGCGTCCGCATGCGAACGTTCCCGATGCGTGGCCCGACATTCTTTATCGATCTGCTCCCAGTCGTTGCTTGCCACCGTACTGCCAGGTGCCCCCTCGGGCTTCGGTCGTACTCGCGGCGGCACTGCGGCGCGTCTTGGGTTCCAATGCTTGCCCCGCGTGCTTTTAGGTCTTCGAATAGGCGCAAAACATCGTGAACGTTACCCTTAACGTTAGCGGATGTTAATGGCGCAGGTTCCCCGCCGCCATGCGGAGTTTACCTAGGCTCCGAAACACTATCCGAGCGCCCAACTCAACGCGCTAAATTTGCGTCACTTTTCTTCGTTCGATGCAGGCGGCCTCGCTGAACGTTCCGCATCGAAATGCACGATCCACGTATGTAGCGATTCGCGCCGCTTCTTCGGCGCGCGCCGCTGCTGTGGCTCCCGTTCGGTAGCCGGTTGCCCGCGCCGCGCGGCAGCGGCCGTTTCACCAGGCGTGCCGCTGTATCGGTGCTCGGACGCGCCGCTCGCCATGGCCTCGCCGTCCTGCTTCGCTCCTTTTTTCTCCATCGCGCTGTCCGCCATCGGTGTACCGTTGCTCGCTCGTCGGCATCGACCTGTCAAACCACTGCGTCGACGTCTTCGCCGACTTCAGGTCGCTCGACGGACACCGCATCGCCGTTTGCATCGAACAGCGTGACCGCCGACGACGCCACCTTGATTCCTACGCGCGCGCCGACCGCGTGCTGCGCGTCCTTCTTGTCGAGCTTCAGCGCGATCGCGTGCGCCATCCCGTCGAGTCGCGCATGCAAAATCGACACGTCGCCCAGATGCTCGACCAGTTCGACCCGCGCGGCGAGTCCTTCGTCAAGCGAGCCGATGCCCAGATGCTCGGCGCGCACCCCGAGCGTCAGCTCGCCGCCGATCGGCTGCGCCAGCCGGCCGGGCAGCTCGATGCGCTGGCTCGCGCCGGCGAGCGTCACGACGGCTTGCGCATCGCTTTGCGACTCCAGCGTCGCAGCCAGCATGTTCATCTGCGGCGAGCCGATGAAGCCGCCGACGAAGCGGTTCGCGGGCCGCTCGTATAGATCGAGCGGCGCGCCGGTCTGTTCGATGCGGCCTTTGTTGAACACGACGATCTGCTGGCCGAGCGTCATCGCCTCGACCTGGTCGTGCGTGACGTAGATCATCGTCGTGCCGAGTTCGCGATGCAGCTTCGCAAGCTCGATACGCATCTGCACGCGCAGCGCCGCATCGAGATTCGACAACGGTTCGTCGAACAGGAACACACGCGGCTTGCGCACGATCGCCCGTCCGATCGCGACACGCTGGCGCTGGCCGCCCGACAGCGCCCTCGGTTTGCGCTCGAGCAGATGCGTGATCTGCAGGATCTCGGCGGCACGGCCCACCGCTTCGCGCACGTCGCGTTTCGACTTACCCGACAGCTTCAGCGAAAAGCCCATGTTTTCCGCGACCGTCATGTGCGGGTAGAGCGCGTAGCTCTGGAACACCATCGAAATGCCGCGGTCCACGGGCTGCAGATCATTGACGCGTACGCCGTCGATCAGAATGTCGCCGCCGCTCACCGACTCGAGCCCGGCGATCATGCGCAGCATCGTCGATTTGCCGCAGCCGGACGGCCCCACGAACACCGTGAACTGACCGTCGGGGATGTGCAGGTCGATGCCCTGGATCACCTGCGGTCCTTCGCCGTACGTCTTCGTGACGTTGTGCAATACGAGTTCGCCCATTGATACCTCCTCCTCAATCCTTGTACTTGCAGACCCCGCGCGACGCTATCCCACTGCCCCCACTACTGTCGCGCCGCGCGAGGTTCGGTGCGTCCGACGCCGTGCGCGCGCCTCAGCGCGCGGCCGCGACGCCGGCGTGTTGCGCGATCACGTCGCGGTACCACAACGCGCTGTCCTTCAGCGTGCGCTGCTGGCTCGCGTAGTCGACATGGACCATGCCGAAGCGCTTGTCGTAGCCCGACGCCCATTCGAAGTTGTCCATCAGGCTCCAGGCGAAATAGCCGGCCACGTCGACGCCCTGTTGCACCGCGTCCGACAGCGCGGCGAGATGCAGGTCGTAGAAGCGCACGCGCTCGGCGTCGTGCACCCGGCCGTTAGCGAGCACGTCCTTGGTAGCGCAGCCGTTCTCGGTGATGTAGATCGGCGGCAGCTTGTAGTCGGCGTTGATGCGCGTCAGCAACTCGGTGAGGCCTTGCGGATAGACTTCCCAATCCATGTCGGTGAAGCCGAGCGCGCCCGGCGGACGCTTCTCGCCCGATGCGCTCGCAAAGATCCGCGTGTAGTAGTTGATGCCGAGGAAATCCATCGGCGTGCGGATCACATCGAAGTCGCCCTCCAGGATCACGTCTTGCGGACCGTTCGCGCCATACCATTGCAGCGCCTCGGCCGGGTATTCGCCCTTGAACAGCGGGTCCATGTACCAGCGCACGAACTTCGCGTATTCGAGCGACGCGGCCGCAAGATCTTCCGCCGAATCCGTCGCCCCATGCGCCGGCGACTGGTTCAATACGATGCCGAGCGGCGCCTTCACGCCATCGGCGCGCAACGCCTGCAACGCCAGGCCGTGCGACAGCAGCAGATGGTGCGCGACGTGCGCGGCTTTCTTCAGATCGGCGTTGCCCGGCGCGAAATAGCCGGTTGCGTTGCCGAGCCACGCCGTGCACCACGGCTCGTTGTGCGTCGTAATGGATGCGACGCGATCGCCGAGCACGCTGCCGATCTTGCGCGCGTAGTCTGCGAACCGATAAGCGGTGTCGCGGCTTTCCCAGCCGTTTTGCACCTGCTGCAGCGACAACGGCAGATCCCAGTGATACAGGGTCGCAAACGGCTGGATGTCGCGCGCGAGCAAACCATCGACGAGGCGCTCGTAAAACGCGAGGCCCCGGTCGTTGAATGCGCCGTGCCCAGTCGGCTGCACGCGCGGCCAGGCGATCGAAAAGCGGTAAGCCTTGACGCCGAGTTCGGCCATCAGATCGAGATCTTCTTCGACGAGGTGATAGTGATCGCACGCGACATCGCCGTTCTCGCCGTTCACGACCTTGCCCGGCACCTTGCAGAACGCGTCCCAGATCGACGCGCCGCGACCGTCCTCATGCGCTGCGCCTTCGATCTGGTAGGAACTGGTAGCGACGCCCCAGACGAAGTCTTCGTTGAATCGATACGCCGACATAGATGATGTTGTCCTGAATGGTCATGCCCGCGAGGGCGTGAAAAATGAATGAATGGATCTCAAGCCTTGACCGCGCCGGTCGTCAGTCCGTCGATCAAACGCCGCGAGGTGAACGCGAACAGCACCAGCAGCGGCAGCACCGCGACCGCGGAGCCCGCCATCACCGCGCCCCAATCCGAATTGGTCGGGCTTTGCAGAATGCGCAGCGCGAGCGGCAGCGTGTACATCGACGGCGAACGCAGCACGACGAGCGCCGACAGAAAGTTGTTCCACGCCTGAATGAAGCTGATCAGCCCGAGCGTGCCCAGCGCCGGTCCCAGCAGCGGCATCACGATGCTCCAGTAGATGCGGAACTCGCCGCAGCCGTCGATGCGCGCCGCCTCGATCAGCTCGGACGGAATCGCCGCCGCGACGTACTGGCGCATCAGGAACACGCCGAGGGCGGCGGCAGCGCCCGGCACGTACAGCGCGCGCGGCTGATCGATCCAGCCGAGCAGGTTCATCGTCATGAAGGTCGGAATCATGCTGAGAAACGGCGGTACCAGCATCGCGGTCAGCGCGATCGCGAACAGCGTCTTCTTGAAGCGGAACTCGTACATCGCGAACGCGTAGCCTGCCATCGACGTGACCAGCAGCGTCAGCACGGTCTGCATCGCCGCCGTATAGAAGCTCCAGCCGAGATTGCGCCAGAACGGAATATGCCGCATCAGCGAGGCCATGTTGTCGAGAAACGCGCTGCCGAACCACAGCGGCGGCGGCATCGAGAAGATCTCGGAGCTCGTGTGCGTCGCGAACACGAACATGAAGTAGAACGGCGAGAACATCAGCAGCGCACCCGTCAGCACGACCGCGTAGCCGATATAACGGCCGTTGTTGTTCGACGATTTCATCGCTGTGTCTCCTCGTTCATGCCGCTGCGGTGAAAGATGCGTGTGTTCAACCACATCAACGCGCCGATCGAAATGAACAGCAGCCATGCGATCGAACTGGCGGTGCCGAAATCCCCGTCGTGGAATGCGGTGCGATACATATAGACGGCCGTCGTCAAACCGGACTGGCTCGTACCCATGCCTTCGTTCGGCAGCAGGATGAACGGCTCTTCGAACAGTTGCAGCCCACCGATGATCGACAGCGTGACCGCGAAGAAAATCATCGGCTTGATCAGCGGAATCGTGATGCGCGTGAACTGCTGCCAGCCGTTCGCGCCGTCGATGCGCGCGGCCTCGTACAAATCCTTCGGAATGGTTTGCAGCGCCGACAGATACAGCACCGTGTTCCAGCCGACGTACCGCCAGAAGATCACCACCGACACCGCCGGCTTGACGTTCTTCGGGTTATACAGCCACTCGATCGGATGCGCGGGGACGATCCAGTGCAAGCCGGGCAGCTTGCCGAGCTCAGCGATCGCGAGGTTGATCATGCCGAAGTCGGTCGAATACAGCGACGAGAAGATCAGCGCGATTGCGACGCTCGACGTGATGAACGGCAGGAAGTACAGCCCGACCACCAGATTGCGCCAGCGGCGAAACGCGGTTTGCAGAAAGAACGCGAGCGGCAGCGCCACCAGATGCTGCGGCACGCCGGACATGACCGCCATCGATGCGGTGTTGTACAGCGATTTCCAGTACCACGGGTCGGTCAGTGTGAACGTGAAATTCGACAGACCCACCCACTTCATGCTGGCGAGCCCCGCCGTCGCATCCCAGCTCTGGAACGACAGGTACAGCGAAAACAGCAGCGGGAACGCCATGAACAGCGCGAACAGCAGGAAAAACGGGCCGAGAAACAGGTAGGGCGCGAGCTTTACCGGGTCGAGCCGCGACGTTTTGCGCGGCGCGACGAACGGCGCGGGCGAGCTCGGCACATCGCTCGCGCGCGCCTCGCGGGTGACCTCTTCGGTCGTGGGCAGAGGAGTGTTCATCAATGATTCCGTCCAGTCGGGCGTGGCCGCGGTCGATGACCGGCCACGCTGTTTGCAGCAGACTTCAGCGCACTGCGGCACACACCGGTCGCGGCGTGCAGCGCGCCGCGGCCTTGCATCAACAACGTTTAACGGCGGACCCGATGCGCGATCTGGTCCTGTGCTTCCTGCAGCGCGGTATGCACGTCTTCGCCGTCGTCGACGACCTTGTCGAGCGCCGAGTGCACCGCTTCCTCGGCGACCTGGTCGTATTTGCTACGCTGGATCGCCGGAATGTGCGAGGCCGCATCGCGCCAGATCAGACGCGCCTTCTCGTTGCCGAGGAATGCGACCGGCTCCGCGAAGAACGAATCGTTTTGCGCGGCGAGCAGCGCGGGGAATGCGTCGATCGAACGGAACGACGCGAGCTGCGTGTCCTGGCGCGTGGTCAGGAACTTGATGAATTCCCACGACATCGGCTTTTGCGTCGCCTTTGCCGGAATCGCGTAGAACGTGCCGCCGAACGATGCGTACGCGTTGTTCGGCAGATTGGTCGCGCGCCACAGGCCCTTCGTGTCCGGTGCGATCCATGACGACAGGTGGCCGCCGAGCCACGCGCCCATCATCTGCGTCGCGACGGTGCCGCGCTTGAAGCTCTCGGCCCATTCGTTCGACCACGGCGTGATCTTCGCGTCGAGACCCAGGTCGCGCGCTTTCTTCGCGAGCTCGAACGCCTTCACGAATCGCGGCGACGTGACGACCGGATTGCCGGCCTTGTCGAAGTACACGCCATCGCCTTCCTTCAGGTCGGCGCGAATGTAGATGTCCTCGATATCGCGCGACGATGCCATCAGGTACGCGCCCGTCGCCTTCTTGATCTTCGCGCCGGCCGCCAGATACGAGTCCCACGACTTCGTCAGGTCGGCTTCGGTCACGCCCGCCTTGTCGAGAATGTCCTTGCGATAGAACAGCGTGCCCGGGCCGATATCGGCCGGCATGCCGACGATCGTGCCATCCTGCGTGGTCGCCTGTGCGAACGTGTAGTTGATGAACTGGCTCTTGTACTGGCCCGCGTTGTACGGCGCCTTCGACAGATCCTCGAGACCGCCGCCCGCGGCGAAGCGGCCGATAAAGCCGACCTCGACCGCCATCACGTCGGGCAGATCGGAGCTCGTCGCGAGCGCGGTGGTCATCGCGTTGTGATGATCGGCGATCGCGAGCGACGACACCTTGATGTCGACGTCCGGATGCAGCTTTTTCCACGCCGGAAGCGCGTCCTTGATTTCCTGATCCAGCTTCGGAAAGACCGCGACCGTCAACGTGGTGTTGGCGTGCGCGCCGGCTGCGGCCAGGCTGAGCAGAACGGCGGCGGCAGAGCCTGAAAAGCGGAATTTCATTACTCGTCTCCTAAAGAACCTGTTTGAATTGCATTCGATGACTACCCGGTTGCTGCGACCTACTTCCCCTGTTGTCTTTTGTTGCTGCTTTGCTTGCTGCTGCCTGAAAGCGCTTTCACGCCAAGGCAAAAAAATAGCCGCTACGTACGCGTATCTCCGCGCTTGACCGGCGGCGTTATTCGTCGCGTCGTTTCGCGTGTCACAAGCGTGAGCGGGATCGGACTGAGCGCGATCGACTGCTTGCGGATCATCTGCACGATGCCCTGCGCGGCGAGGCGGCCGATTTCATAAGTCGGCTGGCGGACCGTCGTCAAAGGCGGCGTCATGTACGACGAAGTCGGCAGATCGTCGAAACCGACCAGCGACACGTCGTCCGGCACCCGCACGCCGCGGCGGAACATCGCGAGCCGCGCGCCGTACGCGGTCTGATCGTTCGCGCAGAACACCGCGCTGAACGACGGATGGCGGGCCATCAAACGCTCCATCGCGGCGGCGCCGCCGGTTTCCAGGTAGTCGCCCTGCTCGACGAGATCGGCATCGAAGCCGATGCCCGCTTCCTCTAGCGCCGCCCGGTAGCCCTCCAGACGCTCGATCGCATCCTCGTGACTGGCCGGCCCGGCGATGAACGCGATCTCGCGATGGCCTTGCTCGATCAGGTGACGGGTCGCGTCGCGCGCGCCCTGCATGTTGTCGATCGGCAGGCCCGCGAGGGTCGCGCTGTTTTGCACCGAGCGGCCCAGCACGAGCATCGGCGCATGCCGCGAATAGTCGGTCAACGTCGGCTCATCGAGTTGCGCGTGCAGCAGGATGATGCCGTCGACGCGCCGCGCGATGAACTGTTCGAGGCGTGCCTTTTCTTCGGCGACGTTCCAGCGGCTGCTGACGAAAATCGGCGTAAATCCCGGTTCGTACAGCGCCTCTTCGATGCCGCGCAGCCACTCGGCGTAAAACGGGCTCGACACCGCCTGCGTCAGTACCCCGATCGTTTCGGTCCGACCACTCGCGAGACTGCGCGCGAGCACGTTGGGCCGATAGTTGAAACGTGCGATCGCCTCTTCCACCGCCTGCTGCTTGGCGGGAAGCACGCGCGCAGAACCGTTCAGGATCCGCGATACGGTGCTCGGAGAAACGCCGGCCGCGCGCGCGATGGCTTCGAGCGTCACGTTGGGCGCAACCGGTACGTTGGGTACCTTGGGCGCACCGGGTTTGTCGTTTGAGCCGTCGTCGGTCATGAGTTCTGCCTGAATCCGCTGTTGAAAGCGCTTTCAAATATGAGCAAGCGCGCTACGTCCGGTGATGAATTCGAAAAGACGAAAAAGCAGCCGATGCGACGAGGGTGGAGGAGGCGTCGCACCGGCCTCTCTATGAAAGAGAAATAAACAGTCCTTGAAACAAACAGATCACTGCGATTGCTGATCAGGCAACCTCGACTCAGAACGAGGTCATGATCCCGGCGAAGACGCCGGTCTGGCTATGACCATAGTCCGGGTTGCTGTTCGAAGACGCACCCGTCGCCGGATTGAAGTTGTTGTTGCCATACGGCCCGTTGCCGAGGTTCAGGTTCGACGTCGAGCTGTTGTGCACGTAGCCAGCTTCCGTGTATAGGAACGTGCGCTTCGACAGCGCGTACGTCGCGGCGAGCGTGAACAACGTGGCGTTGCCGTTGTTGTTGTTCGCGTTCGCGTGATAGACCGCGCCCGTGACTGCCGTCGCCGTCGTGACCTGCCATGCGGCGCCGAACCATTCGTGGTTCACACTGGTCGGCGCGCTCACACCGAGCGGCTGCGACGCAGCGGATACGCCCATGCTCGCGTTGGTGGCGTCAGGTGCGCTCAGATGCTGGTAGCCCGCGTACAGCTTGACCGGTCCGAGCACGTATGTGCCGCCGGCGAGGATCGAGCGCGAAGCCGAGTACACGTTGTTGAACGAGCCGTTCGCGCCGCGCACTTCGTCATAGATCACACGGAAGTCGCCGCTGCCCCACGTGTAGATACCTTCGACCGCGTTCGTACGACCCTGGCCGGTCGGCACGCCCGCCGAGTTGACGGGCGCCGAGTTCCAGCTGGTGTTGTTGGTCAGCGAATACTGGCCTTTCAGCACGAGGCCGCCGAGCAGCACCGGCGAGTTGTACTCTGCGCCGTTGCTGGTGCTTGCCCAGTTACGACCGCGCACCAGGGTCGAGATCGCGTAGCGCTGCATCACCTGCGGGTCGGTGCCCCAGCTGTCCTGCGACAGTTCGCCCGCACCGAGGTTACCCAACTTGAACAAACCCCAGTGGTCGTTCGTCAAGCCCACCGTCGCGTGACGGCCGAACAGATTGCCCGCCGATGCACCGGTCATCGTGTTGAGCTGACCTTCGAGCTGGAACACCGTCTTCGTGCCGCCGCCGAGATCTTCGGCGCCCTGCAGGCCAAACCACGAGCAACCCCAGTTGCCGCTTTGGGCTGCCCACGCGTGGCCGCCCGGGATGCCGGTTTCGTACTGGATGCCGTTATCGATACGGCCATACAACGTGACGCTGCTCTGGGCATGGGCCATCGTCGTCGCAGCTGCCATTACAGACACAGCAATAAGCTTCTTCTTCATTTAGATATCCTATATGTATTTTGGCGTCTCCAAGCCCGTCAGGACGACGCGTTTTCACACGTTTCCCCTCTTGCCGAAATGTCTGCTTCACATTTCGAGGCGATTATAGGGACGACCGTGCGTCGCGCATCGAACTAACGGCTCAGGGAAAACGCTGTTATCGATAACAGTTGCGCGCGGCCCGATCCCGAAGTAGCACCTGCTTTGTGACCATTCCGTGATGGTCACAAGCGTCCGAACTAGGTTTGAATTCGCTTCTCGAAACGTTGCGCGAATGCGGTCACGCGTCGCTCAGCGCTTGCTTAACAGGCAAAACGCGCTCGAATGCAAGCGAAAAATCGTGCTTGATGTTGTGCAGACGCAACGACCGGTTTCGCTTGCATTGATGGTTTCGGCTTGAGGACCCGGCGTCGGGGTCGCCAGCAATGGCAGGCATTAGCGACTATCATCAATGCATACGATGCCGGGCAACGAGCCGGGCTCGGCCGCTTAGAAGGCTGAGTGCGGGACTGCCAACGCATCCGTCTGGCTCTCGCGCTCCATCACGAACGCTCCAACCAGCTCCCATCCCTCGGCTCTCGCTATTCGCCCGCCACGTCGCGCACGCGACGTCCCGCTCAAACGCGTGCGTTGAGTCGGACCGGAAGATTTGCCGGCGGAACTTGCCGGCACACCTTGGTACTTGTAGGAGGTATCGTGAAAACAGCCCTTGTTTCTACACTCGCGTTGCTGATTTCAAGCGCAATCGCGCCGGTGGCCCATGCGCAGGATTCGCAAGCCACCGACCAACAACTCGCCCACAGCGTGCGCGTCGCGGAAGCGCGCAGCGGCGTCGGGATGTCACATGTGTTTGTCTTTGCCCACTCGGGGCGAGTCACGCTGGTCGGATGGGTGCCAGAGCGGGAACATGTTGCGCGTGCCGAGCAGAGTGCGATGTCGGTACCCGGCGTCACTTCGGTGGACAACCGGCTCTCGCCCGACGGCGGGTCGTTGGGCGCGCATTGAAATCATGCTGAACCGCCGCCCGGACGACGATTGAAGCAGACCGCGCGTTAAAGGGCTTCGGTTTTCCCGTCTCGCCAGTGGAATCAAGTGACTGGCGTTCTGTTTCGCGCAGTGCGTGGCGTGTGCAGTCGGTGCAGCCCCATCTGAAAGCGCTTTCAAACCACGTTGGATTCGAATCGATCGATCCGACGCCCACTCCTCTCTCGGTCGTGTCTTTAGTTGTCAGGTAAATCCCCTCTTTGCGGGCCGACGCCTCGCTGCTAACATCGCCGTCGTTATCGTTAACGTTACCGTTAGAAATGGTTAGAACAACATCTAAGCCGCAGACCATCCATAGGAGATCCGGGTGCGTCCTTTGAAGAATTCAATGCGCATTCTTTGCGCAGCCGTCGCCGTGTGCGCGCTTGCATGGACCATAGGCTGCGCGCACAACCGGGCGCCGGCCGCTCATGACGGTCCGCCGCTCGCCGCGGCGCCCGCTGAAGCGCTGCCGCCACTGCGTAGTGTGATGGCAGGACACTTCAAGGTCGGCGCAGCGATCGAGCCTGACGCGATCGACAGTCCCGCCGACGCGGCGCTCATCGCCAACCATTTCTCTAGCCTGACCGCCGAGAACAAGATGAAGCCGGGAACGATCGGCGTCGCGCAAGGCAAGTACGACTTCGCGCCGGCCGACAAAATCGTCGCGTTTGCGCAGGCGCATGGCATCGCGGTACGCGGCCACACGCTCGTGTGGCACTTCAAGGCCGGCGACTGGACCGAAGCGCCCGACTGGTTCTTCGCCGGCGATCCGAAAGATCCGCACTATCGCGACGTCGTCGCTAAGCGACTCGCTCGATATGTAACCGATGTCGTCACACACTTTCGAGGCAAGATCTACGCGTGGGATGTGGTCAACGAAGTGATCAGCGACGACCCGCACCAGGTGTATCGCGAAGATAGTCCGTGGTATCGCGCGCTCGGCAAGGACTACATCGCGATCGCATTGCGCGCGGCGCGCGCGGCGGACCCGGACGTCAAGCTCTATATCAACGAGTACAACACCGACGATCCGCGCAAGCGCGCGAAGCTGCTCGCAGTGATTCGGGATTTACGCGCGCAGAGCGTGCCGATCGACGGTGTCGGGCATCAAATGCATATCAGCGTGAACTGGCCGCCGCTGCCGAACATCAAGCAGGCATTCGACGACGTCGCGGCGCTCGGCCTCGAAAATCAGGTGACCGAACTCGACGTGAGTCTCTATACCGACCCGGGTGAATGCTGGAGCAACCCGCACGCATGTCTGCCGGACCTCGGCCATCCGGTGCCGAACGACATCATGCGCGCGCAGGCGGAGCGTTATCGCGCGGTGTTCGCTCTGTTCGAGCAGGAGCCGAGCATCAAGGCGGTGACGTTCTGGGGCTATTCCGACAAGCACACGTGGCTGACGTCGACGCCCGTACCGCGCAACAACCTGCCGCTGCCGTTCGATGCAGACCTGAAGCCCAAAGCGGCGCTGTGGACGATCGTCGATTCGGCTTATCAGCCGTAACCGAGCCATTGCCGTCAGCTCGATTCAAACGATCGACTTCTCACGGCTCGTCGGAGCCGACCTGCTCGAGCGCGTTCAGGTCTTCAACGAAATCGTCGGGCTGACCGTCCGCGGTTTCATGGGTGCGCGGCGGCGACTTGACGACCGGCGGCGGCATCTTGCCGATGCCCTCATCGACACGCTGCAGTAGATACGGGAAAAAAGGATTCGACGCGATGCGGAACATCGAGTCGAGCGTGAGGATCAGCGTGCCGCGTTCACCGCGCGGCGCGAGCGTGCCGAGGTTCTCGTTGAAGTTTTCCGAGTCGTCCGGTGCGATGCCGTACAGCGCGTCGGTGATCGGGAAAGGAATCGCAACGTGCGACAACGAGAAAATATCCTGCGGATAATCGATATCCAGCGGTCTGACGCGCGTTTGCACTTCGCCCGCATAAACACTGCGCTCGACGGTATGCGCCGAGTCCGGCGACACGTTGGTGATCACCGTCGTGCGGTAGTTCTGCGGACCGATGCGCAGCAGTCGCGAGAGCGCCGTGTACGACGCAACGCGCAGGAAGGTCCTGAAGCGCACGCTGCGGTTCACGTCGAACAGCACGACTTCGCTGCCGTTCTCGGGCAGCTTGTCGTACAGCGATGACATCACCGCGGGTGTGCTGACCGTGAAATCCGTCACCGACTGGAACGTCAGAATGGGCGGCAACGCATCGAGCCGGTTCTCGCGCTCGAGCCGCGCAATCTGGTCCTGAATCACGCTCGTGAGAAGAAACGACTGCCTCGCGCCATTCACAGGAAACGAGTTGTACTTGAACGGGTTGAACTCCGGCACGATGCCAAGCCACGCGGCGCGCGCGAAGGCCGGCAGCACGGCGGGCAGTCCTGCCAGACCGGCAAAGCGCGCGTAACGCGTGATGCCGATCATCGGTGAGATCAGCACGACGCGCGTCGGACGCGCGAGCGCGGGATTCTCGATCGCGTCGAGCGCATATTGCAGCGCGAGCGCGCCGCCATTCGAAAAGCCGACCAGTTCGATCGGCTTGCCAGGTCCCACGCGACGGCGCGCTTCACGCACCGCGAGCCGCGTGGCCGCGGTCCAGTCCTGCCAGTGCACGTCGGTGAGCCCCGCGGGCACTGTGCCATGCCCCGGCAGGCGGATGCCGATCGCGACGAAACCGCGATCGCGATAACGACGCGCAATATGCCGCATGCTGTACGGCGCATCCGTCATGCCATGCAGCAGCACGACCGCGCCGACGGGTTGCCCCGACGGCTCGAGAATGTACGAGTGATTCCAGTTTTCGGCGAAATGCCACGGAAAGATCGGCGAACCCTCGTAATAACGGTTTGCGCCAATGCGCTCGGACGGCCGCAGCTTTTCGACGACATTGACGCGCACGTCCTCGAAGATCCGGTTTTCCGCCTTGATGTACGTGTTCCAGTCGGCGGTGTCTATTTCCTCGACGGTCAATTCGCGCGGCACATAGGTGTGCCATACCGACAGTTCCGGCCCGCGCTGCGAATACCACGCGCGTAGCCCGAAGGCGAGCACCGCCAGCAGCACCAGAACCCATGCACTTATCTTTATTACCTTCAGTGACGTGCGCAGCATTCGTGTTCTCTTGATGAGATGAAGGTTGCACCGCGCGCAGGCTGGTCTCTGCGTTGTGTGCGCATGCCGTCATCGTGACGGCTTCCGGTGTGGATATCCTAAGGGCTTTTAATCACCGGTTCAAACATTGTCATCCGGGTGCGCGACGCGGCATCGGCAACGGCCGCGTATGAACGGACGATTTGCATGACAAGCGGGGATGCACGATGTCGCGGCTGCGAGCGAACGGGTCGCGTTCGCTGCGCTGCGCTGCGCTGCTTGAGATTCGACGTGAGGGAAACCACACAGAACCGCTGAGGCGTCGCGGGGAATCGCGACGCGCCCGATGCAAGAGCCCAAAGCCGGGGCGCGACCCGCGTCGTGCCTCGGCCTTGCCGCATGAATGCAGGCAATGACTAACGGCCGCGGATATTGCCGGCCACGCCGCCCGCCGCGCCGCCGATGATCGCGCCGGTCCATGCGTCGCCGCCGGAGATCGCCGCGATGCCCGCCCCCGCACCCGCGCCGAGTGCCGCGCCGCTCATCGTTCCTTGCGCCTGCGGGCTCATGTCCGTGCAACCGATCATCGCAGCGAGCGCACCCATACTGACGATCCACCCAAGTCGTTTCATGATCGTTCTCCTTATTGATTTTTCTTCAGGCCGGGCACGACCATCTGGAACCAGAGGGTCTCGATCACCGGGTGCTGGATCATCGTGGGATTGGCGGCGTAGTAGCCGTCGAGGCCTTGACGCACGCTGTCGAGCGTCTGGCCCTGCATGCCCTTGCCGAAGCGCTGCGCGATGTCATTGCTGCTCGCCGTGTTACCGGCATAGGCGCGCTCGATGTCGATCACATTAGAGATACCGACCAGATACGCTTTCTTCTGTTCATCGGTCGACTGCATCCATTGCTGGCCCGTGACAATTGGAATGCTTTCCGCGCGCGCGACGTTGCTCATCATTGCTAGCGACAAGAAGGTCAGAGATAACAGCGTTCGCCATTGTGGTTTGATTGCCATCGCCTACTCCATGGAAGTTATGTTCTCCAGCGGCGGCCGGCGACCGCATCGGGCGGCGTCGATCGCGTTATCGGAGTGATTTTCGCGCCTGCTGTATGCGCGCAACGATCGGACGCTTGCTGGCCTCGCCGCGCAGATACGCTATTGAGTCTAGAGCCTTTTCTGCAATTTCCAAGCTCATTCGCTGTCGATGCATGCCGCGTGACATTTGTGTCAAATGACATTCGGCGAGTGAGAGGCATCGATGCAATGTGCGTAAACAGTCGTCAATTCTCCTGCGCTCGATGAGCGCACATGGTGCCGCTATCGACTGCTTGGCGACGACTATTCAATGCTACTTTCATGTAATGCGAGACATCTTTTAATGACTGAATGCCCGGCTTCCTGATTGGTTTGTCCATCGATAACGATTCGAATTGGGTCTGTTTCCGGCGAGGCGTTTCGTCGTGGCCGATGCGGTTTTTTGATGCTTTTGGAAAAGAACTGCGCCGAACGGTCCTCGGTCGATCGCACGTCTGTTGGCGGCGAACTGGCTGCGTCGCAGCGAAGGCGTGGGGCGTGCGCTGTTGACGGTTAGTTGCGTTCTAGGTGAGGATCGGCGGACTCCGTTTCTAAACCGCCACGCGCTGTTTATTAACAGGCTGTAGCTTGTATTTTTAAAATACAGAGAATAGACTGTATTGACCTTCTACAGGCTTTGAGCTGTTACGCCGTCGAAGTCGAACCGGAGATCGACCGTGGACTACGCCATTAAGACACTGAGCCAGCTCAGACCGATCCTGCAGGGCTTCAGGAAAGCCGCCGGCCTCACTCAGTCCGCGATGGCCGCGCATCTCGGGGTCACACAACAGACCTACGCGCAACTCGAGGCGAATCCGTCGGCCGTCAGCGTTGAACGGCTCTTTAGAGTGCTACGGGTCTTGCAGGTCGATCTCAAGCTCACGCAAAGCGGATTGGCGCCAAGCGTTGCCGTGGCAGACGCCGCGCCGCTCAAACCGGAAGCGCCGCCGCAAAAGCAGGCGCGCGCGCCGCGTCCGGCGCAACGCACGGCGACCCAAGCATCGGACACCAGGGCCAAAGCGGCCAGATCCGCCCGCACCGCTCGCAAGCCCAACGCGGTCGATCTGGCCAAGGCAACCAAAGCGGCCAGCACCAGCAAGAAACGGGAGGACTGGTAAGCATGGCGCGCAGCACACCGAACCGTCTGAACCTGTGGATGAACGGCTTGCAGGTCGGCTCCTGGGAAACGACTCGCAGCGGCGAGCTTCTGACCTATGCCGACGACTGGATCGACGATCCGCAAGGACGGCCGCTATCGTTGTCGCTACCGTTCACGCCGGGCAATCAGCGGTATCGCGGTCAGATCGTCGCGGACTATTTCGACAACCTGCTGCCCGACAGCGAACCGATCCGGCGCCGCATCGCCACGCGCTACCGGACCGGCAGCACGGCGCCGTTTCCGTTGCTCAGCGCGCTCGGACGCGACTGCGTCGGCGCGCTGCAACTGCTGCCGCAGGACGAAGAACCGAGCGACCTGACGAGCATCCACGGCCGCGAACTCCGCGACAGCGACATCGCCGCACTGCTGCGCGGCACGACGTCGGCGGCGCCGCTCGGGCAGCACGATCCGCTCGAAGACCTGCGTCTGTCGATCGCCGGCGCGCAAGAGAAAACCGCGCTGCTCCGTCATCGCAACCGCTGGCTGCTGCCCGAGGGCAGCACGCCGACCACGCATATCTTCAAGCTGCCGCTCGGACTGGTCGGCAACATGCGCGCCGATATGCGCACGTCCGTGGAAAACGAATGGCTTTGTTCGCAGATCGTCGCGGCCTATGGGCTCCCCGTCGCGCGTTGCGAAATCGCGCGATTCGACGAGCAGAAGGTATTGATCGTCGAGCGCTTCGATCGCCGTTTGTCGAGCGACGCCACGTGGATCGTGCGTCTACCGCAGGAGGACATGTGCCAGGCCACCGGCACCTCGGCGCTGCACAAGTACGAGTCCGACGGCGGTCCGGGCATCGAGGCGATCATGGAGATACTCGCGGGGTCCGCACGCGCGGCGACGGACCGGCGCAATTTCTTCGCGACGCAGCTGGTTTTCTGGCTACTCGCCGCAACCGATGGCCACGCGAAAAACTTCAGCATCGCTCATCTGCCTGGCAATCGCTACGAAGCCACGCCGCTTTACGACGTGCTGTCCGCGCATCCGATCATCGGCAGCGGCGCGGGCCGCCTCGCGGCGCAAAAAGTGAAGCTGGCGATGGCGGTTCGCGGCAAGAACGTCCATTACCTGCTCAATCAAATCCAGCGCCGGCATTGGGTGGCGGAAGGACAGCGGGCCGGCTTTTCCGCCGCTGACGTCGATACGCTGATCGATCAGTTGACCGGGCAAACAGAGACGGTAATCGACGCAGTCTCGTCGCAATTGCCCGCCGACTTTCCGCTGGACGTGGCCGATGCGGTATTCGACGGCATGCGCCGGTTGAACCGGAAGCTTGTCCAGTAAAGCTCAGTCATGCCGATTAGCGCGCGGCGTCACGGCAACCTCACGCACGCCGCGCCGCCCCTGCATCGGTCTTGGCCGACGCGCGCCACTGCACGCTCAGCAGATGCTCGCGCATGCATTGCGCGGCCGCGTCCGCATCGCGCGCCTTGAGCGCGTCGACGATGGCCTGATGCTGTTGCGCGAAAAACTGCCGCGTCTCCTGCGCGGACGTCTTCTCGCGAACCTCGGGTTTCACCCGCATGCCGTTGATCACTTCCATCAACGCGATCAGCGCGGGATTACGCGTGGCGTGCCCGATCAGCAAATGAAAGCGGTGATCCCACTGCTGCCACTCGTCGTCGTTTTTCGCCGCGGCATTCTTGCGCGCGCATTTCTGCAGCTCCTGCAGATCGTCGCCGCTCGCTTTGGTCGCCGCCAGCGCAGCCAGCGCCGGCTCGAACAACAGCCGCATTTCGGCGATATCGGCGGGACTCATGCCGGCGCGCAAGCCGCGCAGCGTCGGCGCGAACTTCAGCGGCCGCGCGCCAAGATAGGTGCCGCGGCCGACACCACGCCACACACGGCCCGACGCCTCGAGCGAAGCGAGCGCCGCGCGCAGTTCGCGGCGGCTCACGTCCAGTTCTTCGGCGAGCTTTCTTTCGGGCGGCAGCGCGTCTCCGTCCTTCAACTGATGCTCGGCGATGTAGTCGAGCAGCGCATCCTGTACCGGTTTTTCCATGTCGTTCAGTGAACCAATCCGTATTGGTTCTAACGATAGCAGAATCACGGCGGCATGGCACAGTGGCCCCCGGCGATTTTTGATTCGTTATACTGCGTCGAAATAGCGGGTTAACACCGGGTGAAACCTGACTTCGTTAGTCTTACGCTTTCAGTTTCATTATCCGAACCATTTAGTATTGGTTCCCCATTCGGACGCGTCGTCGCCAAGGAGTCGCGCATGTCGTTTACAACCCGCCCGGAACTGATCGGCACCTTCGGCATGGTGGCCTCGACGCACTGGCTCGCGAGCGCATCGGCGATGGCGGTCCTCGAAAAAGGCGGCAATGCGTTCGACGCGGCTGCCGCGGCCGGCTTCGTCTTGCAGATCGTCGAGCCGCATCTGAACGGTCCGGGCGGCGAGCTGCCGGTGGTGTTCTATACCGCACGCGAACAACGCGTGCGCGTGCTGTGCGGACAGGGCGTGACGCCCGCGCGCATGACCATCGAGCGGATGCGCAAGATGGGACTCGACGTGGTGCCGGGCACGGGCCTGCTGCCCGCGGTCGTGCCGGGCGCGTTCGGCGCGTGGATGGCGCTGCTGCGCGACTACGGCCAACTGCCGCTCGACGACGTGCTGAGCTATGCGATCGGTTACGCCGAAAACGGCTATCCGGTGCTGCCGCGCATGGCGTCGTCGATTCTCGCGATTCAGGACTTCTTTCGTACCGAATGGACGACCTCGGCCGAGCAATGGCTGCGCAACGGCGAAGCGCCGATGCCGAACCAGCTGTTCGCGAATCCCGCGATCGCCGAAACCTACAAGCGCATCTTGCGCGAGGTCAATACGCGCAGCGATCGCGCCGAGCAGTGCGAACGCGCGCGTGATGTTTTCTATCGCGGCTTCGTCGCCGACGCGATCGACCAATACTTCCGCTCGACCGCCGTGCTCGATACCTCCGGCCTGCGCAACAGCGGCCTGCTCGATGCCGGCGATCTCGCGCGCTGGGAGCCGAGCTACGAAGACCCCGTGTCGTACGACTACGCGGGTATGCGCGTGCACAAAACCGGCCCGTGGGGCCAAGGCCCGATGTTTCTGCAACAGCTCGCGCTGCTGAAAGGTTTCGATCTCGGCGCGATGGACCCGCTCGGCCCCGATTTCGTGCACACGGTGATCGAGTGCTCGAAGCTCGCGTTCGCCGATCGCGAAGTGTTCTACGGCGACCCGGCGTTTTCGCATGTGCCGATGGACGTGCTGCTCAGCGACGCGTACAACGACGAGCGGCGCCGCCTGATCGATCCGCGCCGCGCGTCGTTGGAATTCCGCCCCGGGCGGCTCGGCGACAGCGAGCAGCGCGCCGCACGGATCGTCGCGAATGCCGGGCGCGAGCAGGCCGGCGGCTTCGGCCAGGGTGAGCCGACCTTTGCGCCGCTGCCCGAATTGCGCGGTGATACCGTGCATCTCGACGTGGTCGACCGCTGGGGCAACATGGTATCGGCCACGCCGTCGGGCGGCTGGCTGCAGGCGTCGCCGGCGGTGCCGGGTCTTGGCTTTAACGTCACCACGCGCGCGCAGATGTTCTGGATGGAAGAAGGTTTGCCTTCGTCACTCGGGCCGGGCCGCCGGCCGCGCACCACGCTGTCGCCGACGCTGGTCACGCGAGACGGCAAGCCATACGCGGCCTTCGGCACGCCGGGGGGCGACCAGCAGGATCAGTGGTCGCTGCAACTGTTCCTCAAGCACGTGCACGGCGGCATGAACTTGCAGGCCGCCGCCGATGCGCCGTCGTTCCAGACTGCCCACTTCCCCGGCTCGTTCTATCCGCGCGCGATGCAGCTCGGCAAGATGTCGGCCGAATCGCGCTTTCCGGACAGCACACTCGCCGAACTGCGCGCTCGCGGCCACGATCTGACCGTCGCGGAGCCGTGGGCGCTCGGCCGCGTATGCGCGGTCGGTATCCGCAACGGTCTGCTGCGAGGCGCGGCCACGCCGCGTCAGATGCAGGCCTATGCGATCGGCCGATAAGCGGCGCGAAGCAGTCATCTGCGCAGAACGCGTGGCCTCGCCGCGCCATTTCCTTCAGGAGTAGTTGCCGTGTCCGCCGTCGCCGCCCGTCTTGAAAGACTTCCGTTGTCGAGCTTTCATCGCAGACTGCTGCTGATCGGCGGGCTGGGGTATATGTTCGACGGACTCGATTCGTCGTCACTCGCGTTCCTGCTGCCGGTCATCAGCAAGCTGTGGCAATTGACGAGCGCTCAAACCGGGCTCGTCGCGAGCAGCACGTATATCGGCTATTTTTTCGGCGCGTTCCTGTCGGGCGTGCTCGCCGACGTGATCGGCCGCCGCCGCATCATGATGAGCGCGCTTGCCATTTATTGCGTCGCCTCGCTCGCGAGCGCGAGCGCACAGAACTGGCACACGTTCTTCGCGCTGCGCATCGTCGCGGGCTTCGGCTCGGGCGCGGAGACCGTCGTGATCGCGCCGTTTCTCGCCGAGTTCGTGCCGCGCCGCTATCGCGGCATGTTCTGCGGCGCACTGGTCGGCTTCATGTCGTTCGGCTATCTGAGCTCGTCGATTCTCGGCTTCGCGGTGGTGCGCAACTTCGCCGACGGTTGGCGCTATCTGGCGGTGATCACGTCGCTGCCGGTCGTGATGCTGTTGTGGTGGCGCCGGACGCTGCCCGAATCGCCGCGCTGGCTCGAAAGCCAGGGACGCGTGGCCGAGGCGAACGGCATCGTCGGCCGCATCGAAGCGGCGTTCGTCGAGCGCGGCATTGCGCTTACGCCCGTGAGTGGGAGCGACGCGTTCCACGCAGTGCCCGCGCCGGCGCAGGCGCCGACGCGCGGCAACGCGTGGCGCAACGTGCTCGCGCTGTGGTCGCCGCGCCTCGCGCGCACGACCGCGGTCAGCTGGCTGATGTGGTTTTCGGTCGCGTTCGCGTACTACTCGTTCTTCTCGTGGATCCCGAGCCTGCTCGTCAAGGAAGGACTGACGATGACCAAGAGCTTCGGCTATTCGATCGCGATCTATGGCGCGCAGATTCCCGGTTACTTCTCGGCGGCGTGGCTCAACGAGAAGATCGGCCGCAAGGCGGTGGTCGCTTCCTACATGTTGCTCGGCGGCATCGCCGCGATCACGCTCGCGTTTTCCCACACCGGCATACAGATCATGACCGCGGGCATCGCGCTGTCGTTCTTCATGAACGGCGCGTTCGCCGGCGTCTATGCGTACACGCCGGAAGTGTTTCCCACCGCGGTGCGCACGACGGGCACCGGATCGTCGTCATCGTTCGGCCGCATCGGCTCGGTCAGCGCGCCGATCCTGGTCGGCCTCATCTATCCGCTGTTCGGCTTCCTCGGTGTGTTCGCGATGACCACGACGGTGCTGGTCATCGGCGCATGCGTGGTCTTCTTTCTCGGCATCGAAACGCGCAACCGCTCGCTCGAAGATATCGAGGCGAGCGAACTCGAACCGGCGCGCGATGCCGGTGGCGAACTGCGGTCAACCCGCATGCATGGCTGAACGGTCTGCGATCTTTCACACTTCCCGGTGCAAACGCGAGGCAAACGATGCAAGGCAACCTGACCGAACCGGCAGCGCACGATACGCAGATGCTGGATAGCGCGGACCTCGAGCGTCTCGCGCTGGCGATGCGCGTTAAAGACCAGCCGCTCCAGCTGTTCCGCGCGGTTCACGCGGCGGCGGAGAAGACGATCGGCCTCAGCCTGTTCACAATCATGTCCTACGATGCGCAGCGTCACGAGGTCGAACGTGTCTATACGAACATGCCGGACGTCTACCCATTGGGCGGCCGCAAGCAGAAGCAAGGCACCGCGTGGGCGCGGCAGATTCTTCATGATCTGAAGCCGTTTCGTGCCGCCACATCGCAAGGCATTCGCGAGGCCTTCGACGATCATGCGGTCATGACCGGTCTGGGTCTCGGCTCGATCCTGAACATTCCGATCGCCTATGACGGCGTGTGCATCGGTACGATGAACCTGACGCACGAGGAAGGCTGGTACACGAGCCGTCACGAAAGCATCGGCCTGCTGATCGGCGCCTTTCTTGTCCCCGCTCTGCTCAAGCAGAATGCGGCATCCTCCGCTTGCGCCGTCCGTTCATGAAAACACCATCCGATGTGCAGCCCTATCAGGCTGCAACCCATCCCACCGTCTCGCAAGGCCGCTGGCTGCTGGTCTTCGTACTCGGCTACCTCGCGCTGATCGCCGATGGCGCCGACGTGATGATGTACGGCCTCACACTGTCGCGTATCAAGGACGATTTCGGGCTGACCAATGTCGAAGCGGGCGCGCTCGGCAGCCTGACCTTGCTCGGCATGGCGATCGGCGGCATTGTCGGCGGCTGGGCGAGCGATCGGCTCGGCCGTGTGCGCGTCGTCGCGTGGGCGCTCGCCCTGTTCTCGCTCGGCGCCGGGATGCTCGGGTTCACGCACAGCTTCGTCGAATTCGCGGCGGTGCGCTTTATCAGTTCGCTCGGCATCGGCTGCATGGTGCTAGTCACCACGCTCGTGGCCGAATACGTGCCGACCGAGCGGCGCTCGCTGGTGCTCGGCATGCTGCAAACCGGCATTTCGGCCGGCTATATCGTCGTGATCGCACTGAGCAACTGGATCTTGCCGCAGTACGGCTGGCGCACGCTTTACTACGTGTCGGCGGTGCCGGTGGTGCTCGCCTTCGCGATCAAGTTCGCGGTGCCCGAACCGGCGGCATGGGTCGCGAGCCGGGCCGCCGACCGCAACAATACAGCGCGGCTCGTCGACAATCGCTATGCGCAGATTTTCCGCGACCGGCAGACGCGCACGATGTTCATCCTGTGGACGTTCGCTTCGATCTTCGTGCTGTCCGGCTTTTACGGCCTGAACAACTGGCTGCCGACGTACCTCGAAAAGGAACTGCACATCAAGTTCAGCTCGCTGACCGGCTATATGATCGGCACGTACGTGGTTGCCTTCATCGGCAAGATCTTCGCGGGCTGGCTCGGCGACCGCTGGAGCCGACGCGGCGTGTACGTGCTCGGCTGCATCGGTGCGGCGCTCTTTCTGCCCGTGATCATTTTCTGGCACACCCGCGACAATATCTCCACGCTGATGCTTTTCTTCGGCTTTCTGTACGGTGTGCCGCTCGGCACGATCGGTACGTTTATGTCGGAGAGCTTTGCAACGTCGGTGCGGGGCACCGCGGTGGGCGGCTCGTATAATCTCGGGCGCTTCTGTTCGGGGGCGGCGCCGATCATCATCGGTTATATCGCCACGCAGTTCTCGATCGGTCTCGGCTTTCTGGTAGTCGGCGCAGTGTTCTTTTTGAGCGGCGTGACTGCATTGTTCATTCCGGATCGGCTATACGACACGCAGCGTTGAATCGATGGCGCAAATGACGAAATCAGGTCGTGTTGATGGATTGCCCAGGTTCCGGCGCTAAAACCGGTCGCCGGATAGCCTGGGCACCACGATGAAGCATTACTCCGTTCCGGCGACGATGTTGGAAATGGTCCAGTTGTTCGTCGTTACGAGCACATAGTCGCCATTGACACCGAGCCATTTATGCCCGCGCGGCGGTGCATTAAGGCCGTGTCCGCGCCAGTCGTCCATGATGAAATTGTAATGGCGGTATTCGGCCGGCACACGTTGGCCTTTATGCCAGTCACGATGCGGAATCGACGGCATCACCTGCTGGCGCCCCATACCGGCCATCTGGCCGCCGCCCTCGCCCTGCGGCGGCCCCGCCGCAATCGCGAGCGCGGACATACCGGCAAACGACAAAGCGACGAGTTGCACAACAATGCGATTATTCATGTTCGAACCTCCGTGCGATGGAAGAAACCTCCGGGCATTCACGTGATCGACGTGAAAGTGATCGTCCAGCTAGTCGCAGATTCATTAACTGGAACTTCATTGCAGCGATCGCTGGGTAAGCGAATCGCATTTTTGCAAATCGCGAGATATAAAAGTTCGATAATTCGGCCGTGACTCGAAGTCGTTAAAAAGTATAGTAAAAGCGAGTTCGACTTCAAGCCGGAGCTGCCCACGGTTAGCGCGTGCGTTGACCCGGCGATTAACAGCTCGCCGGGTCAACGACTTGGAGGGCACTTCGCCAGTCACCCCCAGCTCGATTCGCTTGACCGATCAATAGTCGACCGCATCGCGGATGATCGGGCAGGTCATGCAGTGACCGCCGCCACGTCCACGGCCCAGCTCGGCGCCGACGATCGTAATCACCTCGATGCCCTGCTTGCGCAACAGCGTGTTCGTGTACGTGTTGCGGTCGTATGCATAGACGACGCCCGGCGACGCGCATACGAGGTTCGCACCGCTATCCCACTGCGTGCGCTCGCGTTGATAGTCGCTGCCGCCCGCCTCGACCACGCGCAGCTGCTTCAGCCCGAGCGCCTCGGCGACGACGTCGGTGAACGGTTTGTTATCGGCGTGCAATTCCACGCCGCTCGGATGACTGCTCGGCCGATACGAATAGGTGCGCGTCTTCGCCATGAAGTCCGGGGCGACCAGCACGCAGTCGCGATCGGCGAACGTGAACACGGTATCGAGGTGCATCGCCGCGCGAATCTTCGGCATCGCCGCGACGATCACGCGCTCGGCCGCGCCCTTCTTGAACAGCGTTGCCGCCAGTTGACTAATGGCCTGACGCGACGTGCGCTCGCTCATGCCGATCAGCACGACGCCCTTGCCGATCGGCATCACGTCGCCGCCTTCCAGCGTGGCGAGACCGTGGTCCCGAGTCGGGTCGCCCCACCATACGTTGACCTTGCCCGCGAAGTCCGGGTGGAACTTGTAGATCGCCGTGGTGAGGATCGTCTCCTCGTGGCGAGCCGGCCAGTACAGTGCGTTCAGCGTGACCCCGCCATAGATCCAGCAGGTCGTGTCACGCGTATACAGCGTGTTCGGCAGCGGCGGCAGCAGATATTCGGTGCCGCCCGCCGCTTCTTTCGCGACCTCCAGCGCCTTGCCGCCGTGCGCTTCCGGAAAGTCGTGAGTGGATAGTCCGCCGATCAGCGTTTCGGCCAGCTTGCGATTGTCGAGCCCCTCCAGATAGCTTCTCAGTTCATCGATAAAGCCGAGGCCGACCTGATTCGGCACCACCTGGTTGTCGAGAATCCACTTCTTGCCTTCGGGCACCGCGACGGTTTCGGCGAGCAGATTATGCATTTCCACGACTTCGACGCCGCGGTCGCGCATTTTCGTGACGAAGTCGAAGTGGTCGCGCTTCGCGTTCTCGACCCATAGCACGTCGTCGAACAGCAGTTCATCGCAATTGCTCGGAGTAAGACGCTGATGCGCGAGCCCCGGTGCGCAGACCATCACTTTGCGCAGTTGCCCGACTTCCGAGTAGACACCCAATTCACCCGCTTTCGCGTCCGTGTTCGCCATGATGATCTCCTGAGTACCAGTGTTGGCCCGCTCCATTCAATCGGATTTCATTAAAGCTAAAGCGCGATCCTTCCGGTGACGAGGCCATGGATGCCGATGATCGCGCCAATGACCGCAACGATAAAAATGATCCAGTCAGAAGCGACGAAGACGTTCTTGCTCCGCTCGCGCCGAGCCCAGATATAGAGCGCCGTGCCTGGCGCGTACAGCACGGCGGAAAGCAGTATGAATTTCAGGCCGCCCGCCCAGATCATGAAGACCGTATAGATCGAGGCGATTGCGGCCATGATCAGATCGCGCCGGCGCTCTTCGGGACGCACGTCGTAACCGTCACCGCGATTCGCGGTCATGCATCCGTACACCGCGACGAACAGGTACGGAATCAACGACATCGCGCTAGTCAGATTCAGCATCAGCGCGAATGCATCTCGCGAGAAGTATGTGCTGATGACGAGCAACTGCACCACGATGTTGGTCAGCCACAATGCATTGGCAGGTACCTTGTTAGCGTTTTCTCTCGCGAATACGGCGGGCATGTCTTCGGTCCGTGCCGCCGTGAACAACACTTCGGCGCAGATCAGCGACCAGGCGAGATAAGCGCCCAGCACGGAAATCAGCAGGCCTATGCTGACGAAAACCGCGCCCCAATGACCGACCACCGCTTCGAGCACCGCCGCCATCGACGGCTGTCGCATGGCCGCGACGTCCGCGCGCTGCAGCACCGCGTAAGGCAGCATCGTCACGAGTACCATCAGCGCGGTCACGAGGACGAAGCCGAGAATCGTCGCCTGGCCGACATCGGAGCGCTTCTTCGCATAACGGGAATAAACGCTCGCCCCTTCGATACCGATGAATACGAATACCGTGACCAGCATCGTGGCTCGCACCTGCTCGAGGATATTGCCTTCGAGTCCTCCGCCGTAAAGGTTGGCCTGGAACAGATCCATCCGGAAGCCGAAGATCAGGATCAGGATGAACACCAGAATCGGAATGATCTTGGCGACCGTGACGATACTGTTGATGAAGGCCGCCTGCTGCACGCCCTTGAGGATCATGAAATGAAATAGCCAGATGCCGATCGATGCAACGACGATCGCGACCACCGTATTGCCGTCGCCGAATGCGGGAAAAAACGCGCCGAGTGTCGACTTGATCAGCACCCAGTACGAAACGTTGCCGATACAGCTACCGATCCAGTAGCCAAATGCGGAGAGAAAGCCCGGATAGTCGCCAAACCCTGCTTTCGCATACGCAAACACGCCGGCGTCCAGTTCGGGCTTGCGTTCCGCCAGCGCCTGAAACACGCGCGCCAGCATATACATCCCGGTGCCCGCAATCAGCCAGGCAATCACGGCACCTAACGGACCCGTCGCATTGGCGAAAGTACGCGGCAAGGAAAAGATCCCGGCTCCGACCATGCCACCCACCACCATTCCGGTGAGTTGCATTTTTGACATTTTTTGTGGAGTGGACGCCATTCGGATTCCTTTTTAGTTACCTTTTTAACAAGGGTCTTAATCAGATTCGAACGAAACGTGTCTCTCGGCCAATCTTGCGCTGATCGGCCGCGTTACTCTGCATTCACCACACGAAAAGAATGGGCTGTCCGTTGGCGTTTGTCAATTAATCGCAAGGCCGTGGTTTTTCAAACGATGGCGAATCGCTAAAAGGGAGCTGAACCGTTGGTCGTTCAGAAATACTGAGAAATATCAGAATGGCGATCTCGTAACGGCGTCTTTGTGAATTTTTCTGACGCGATCGCGACTCAACTATGACTCGCTCAGCTTCCTCAGCGTCAGCCGCGCCTCAAGACCACCGCCGACCCGGTTGTGCAGCGTGAGCGTCGCGTCCATCGCGAGCGCGAGTTGACGCGCGATCGCGAGCCCAAGACCGGTGCCGCCCGTTTGGCGATTGCGCGACCCTTCGAGTCGAACGAACGGCTCGAACACCGTCTCCAGCGATTCCGCCGGAATCCCGGGACCGCGATCGAGCACCGACACGGTGAGCTCGCCATCGTGCAACGCACCGATCTCGATCTGCGCGGCGCCGCCGAACTTCAGCGCGTTATCGACCAGATTGCCGACGATGCGCTTCAATGCCTGCGGACGCATCGTCAACGACTGGCCGAAGCGACCCTGCAGTGACACTGGCTGACCCGCGTCGACGTAATCGCAGACGAGGCTGTCGAACAGCGCATCGGGATCGATGCGACGCGGCACCTCGGTCGTGCCATGCATCGTGCGCGCATATGTCACCCCTTCTTTGACCAGCGCTTCCATTTCCTGCAGGTCCTGACGCAGCTTCGCGGCTTCGCTCTCGTGGTCCATCGTGTCGACGCGCAGGCGCATGCGCGTTATCGGCGTCTGCAGGTCGTGCGAAATCGCCGCGAGAATCTGCATGCGCTCGGTCATGTAGGTGGCGATCCGGTCCTGCATCGCATTGAACGCGCGCGCGGCGCGCGCCACTTCGGATGGACCGGCTTCGGGCAGACGCGCGGCCTTCAGGTCCGGGCCGAGCGTGTCGGCTGCGACTGCAAGCTGATTGAGCGGACGCGTCGCGAGCCGCACGGCGAGCCAGCAGCAGCCGGCGAGCACGAGCAACTGCAGCGTCAAGACGAGCGGCAGCCAACGCGACAACGGTGCGCCGGCCATTGGCCGCAGATCGATCGTGAGCGGCGTGCCGTCGCTCAGTTTCAGGTGCACTTGCAGATGCTCGCGAGCGCCGGGCACCGCGTTGACGGTCAACGGATAACGCGTGCCGATGGCGTCGCCGATCGATCGCGCGACGCGCGCCGATACGCTCGCGTCGACTGGCGCGCCGGGCACGCCCGGGCCCAGCATGAACTCGTAGCTGCGCCGCGCGAGGCGCGGCAGCCACTGGGCGCGCTCGTCAGCCGGCAGATGATCGAGCAGCGCGACCGAGCTCGCCACCTCACGCTCGATGTAGCCCATCATGATGTTGGTCATCGTCTGGTCGCGCTCGGTCATCGTGAGCCAGACCGACAGCGCCTGCGCGAGCGCGAGCCCGACGAACAGAATCACCGCGAGCCGCGCGAACAGCGTGCGCGGCCAATGTGGCCAGCGCACCGGGGACGCCGATGGAGATGCGTTCACGCCGGATCTCCGGTGGCGGTCACGGCCGCCGAAAACACATAACCCTCGCTGCGCAGCGTCTTGATGTAGCGCGGCTCGCGCGCGCCGTCCCGCAGGCGTTGCCGCAGGCGGCTCACCATCAGATCGATCGAGCGGTCGAACGGATCGGCCTGGCGACCTTGGGTGAGGTTCAGCAGCTGGTCGCGCGTGAGCACGCGCTGCGGATGATCGAGAAACACGCGCAAGAGACGATACTCCGCGCCGCTCAACGCGACCTCGGTGCCGTCCGCGTCGAGCAGATGACGCGCGGTCGTATCGAGCCGCCAGTCGCCGAAGCACAGCATCGGCGCCGATTCGGTCACTTCCATCCCGGGCGGCAGCATGCGCGCGCGGCGCAGCACCGAGCGGATTCGCGCGAGTAGCTCACGCGCGGCGAACGGTTTGGTCAGGTAATCGTCGGCGCCCATTTCGAGGCCGACGATCCGGTCCGCTTCCTCGCTGCGCGCGGTCAGCATCAGGATCGGTACGGTGCGGAACTTGCCCGAGCGCAGTTCGCGGCACAGCGCGAGGCCGTCTTCGCCGGGCAGCATCAGGTCGAGCACGATCAGGTCGGGTGCGCCGTTCTCGAGCGCGGCGCGCATCTGGCGCCCATTGGCCGCGAGCGAGATGCGCACGCCGTTTTTCTCGAGGTATCCCGCGAGCAGTTCGCGGATGCCGCGATCGTCGTCGACGATCAGTACGTGGTCGGAAGTTTCCATCGACGGATTATCCGCTGCGGCGTTTGAGTTGCACGCCGCTCGATTGGATCAATGAACACTGCAACGGATACGCAAGTTCGGCAGCGAAGCCGCCTGCAACGAACAGAACGACGGCAAAGAGGCGTTTCATGCATCCTCCAGCAGGGAAAGACTCGCGCCGTCGGCCACGCCGGCTTCGAGCGCATAAGGATCGACCCCGTCGAGGCAGCCGATATTGACGCGCCATTGCTGCGGATCCGTGCGCGTCTGATGAAAAGGATAGATGCCACAATGCTTGCAGAAGTAGTGCTTCGCGACCTGGGTGTTGAACTGATAAAGCGTCAGCGCATCCTCACCAGTCAGGATCTTCAACTGACTGGCGGGGAAGCGCGGCGTCATCAGCGCGCCCTTGCGGCGGCACAGGCTGCAGTTGCAACGGCCGGCCGGAACGATTTCGGTGCGAACTTCGAACTTGACGGCCCCGCAGTGACAGGACCCTTGCAGCAACTCGGCGCTCATGGTGCTCTCCGTGATTTGGCGATGCCTGCTTTATAGTCCGGTTCATCGGTCGAATTATGTCGTAATGTATCCGGCCGCCGAGACGATACATTACATTGCAATCAGCCCGTGGCGATTAGCGCAAGCCGAAACAGCGAAGACAAACACGC
Organism: Paraburkholderia sprentiae WSM5005; assembly: GCF_001865575.2. Taxonomy (NCBI): domain Bacteria; kingdom Pseudomonadati; phylum Pseudomonadota; class Betaproteobacteria; order Burkholderiales; family Burkholderiaceae; genus Paraburkholderia; species Paraburkholderia sprentiae. The sequence continues at coordinate 4,319 of NZ_CP017563.2, read as the reverse complement.
GAATTGGCATTCAAGCGGCACGCGCGAACGGATAACACAGGTTGATTCATGCTGCATGCATTGTCGTGTCCGGCCTGCTACGCGCTGTTTTTTACCTTGGCATGACAAGCGACGTCCTTATTCCGTTGATTGGCGCAAGGTCAGTGAATCACGTTGAATACGCTTGACTTTTAACCACTGCCCACTTCCAATACCCATGGTGCAGTGCGATGTTTCGCAGTTGAAACGCGCTGCACGTCATTCGGTAGTTCAAAGCATCGGCCAGCAGCAGTTCATTCGTCCGCCGTGCATGCGGCGTCAGCTCGCAAGATGGAGCACTCCTCACTACGGGAGTCGTCTTGGCTGCAACGAAAACCCAACCCGCGCGCCGCGAACCCATCCGCATCGACCTCGCGTTGCAAGGCGGCGGTTCGCACGGTGCTTTTACATGGGGCGTCCTCGACCGTTTGCTCGAGGAGTCGTGGCTGCAGATCGAAGGCATATCGGGTACGTCGGCCGGCGCGATGAACGCCGCGGTGCTGGTGAGCGGCTATCAGGTCGACGGCGCGGCCGGCGCGCGCGCCGCGCTCGAAGCGTTCTGGCGACGCGTGTTCGAAGCGTCGGTGTTGAGCCCGTTTCGCCGCAGCCCACTCGACGTGATGATGGGCCGCTGGACTCTCGACTTCTCGCCGCTCTTCATTGCGATGGACCTCGCGGCGCGCCTGTTTTCTCCATACGACCTGAATCCGCGCGGCGTGCATCCGCTGGCGAAGATCCTGCAGGACTCGATCGACTTCGCGCATCTGCGCGACTCGCCGATCAAGCTGTTCATCACTGCGACGCGAGTGCGCACGGGCCAGGCGCGCGTGTTTCGCAATGCCGACCTGACGCCCGACGTGCTGCTCGCCTCTGGCTGCCTGCCCACGCTGTTCCAGGCCGTGAAGATCGACGGTGAAGACTACTGGGACGGCGGCTATGTCGGTAATCCGACCATCACGCCGCTGGTGCGCGAATGCACATCGAGCGATACGCTGCTGATCCAGGTCAATCCCGTCGAGCGCAAGGAAACGCCGCGCACCGCACGCGACATCATCAGCCGCCTGAACGAAGTCGCCTTCAACTCGCCGCTGCTCAAAGAGCTGCGGATGATCGCGCTGCTGCGACGCGCGGCGGATGCCGGCAGCGATGAAGGCCGCCATTGGGCGGCGATGCGCATCCATCGGATTTCCAGCGAGATGATGACCGAGCTCGGTTACTCGTCGAAGCTGAACGCCGAGTGGAGTTTTCTGACGATGCTGCGCGACGAAGGCCGACGTGCCGCGGACACGTTCCTCACCGAGCACGGCGAGTCGATCGGCGTGCGCTCCTCGCTCGATCTCGACACATTGCTCGACGGAGTCTGACCATGGACGTCATCGCCCTGTCACCGCTCGCGATCGGTCTCGGGCTCTTTGGCATGCTCGCCAGTCTCGCGCTGCTGATCGGTTTCGCGTATCGCGGCTGGACGGTGCTGCTGCTTGCGCCGTTCGCTGCGATGCTGGCCGCCGCTATTTCGGGCGAACCGATTCTGGCGCACTGGACGCAGACGTTCATGCTCAGCGCCGCGCGCTTTCTCGCGCAGTTCTTTCCGTTGTTCCTGCTCGGCGCGCTATTCGGCAAGCTGATGGAAGACAGCGGCTCCGTGAAGGCGATCGCCAGCTATATGACGCAAAAGCTTGGCGCCCATCGCGCGATTCTCGCGGTCGTGATCGGTGGCGCGCTCGTCACCTATGGCGGTGTCAGCCTCTTCGTCGCGTTCTTCGTACTCGCGCCGATGGCCACCGCCCTCTTCCAGGCCGCGAATGTGCCGCGCCGTCTGATGCCGGCCGCGATCGCGCTCGGCACATCGACGTTCACGATGTCCGCGCTGCCCGGCACACCGGCGATCCAGAACGCGATCCCGATGCCGTTCTTTGGTACCACGCCGTTCGCGGCTCCCGGGCTCGGCATCATCGCGAGCATCGTGATGGTCGCGTTCGGGCTTTGGTGGTTGTCCTTGCAGCAATCGCGCGCGAGGGCGGCTAACGAAGGGTTCGACGGATTGGGCGCGGCGGCGATATCCGCCAGGGCGCCGGCCAGCGAAAACCTCGTGCGCGAGCGCGCAAGCGTATCGCAGAGTTTCGATCCGGAGGAAGCGAAGCGCGGCCGTCTCAGCGAGGATCTGCCGCCGTTCGTTGTTGCGCTCACGCCGCTCGTGCTCGTCGTGCTGATGAACTTCGTGATGAACGTGATCGTGCTGCCGCGTATCGACGCGGACTACCTGGCCGATGTCCGTTGGGGTGAGACGTCGCTTGCGGCGGTCGGCGGTGTGTGGGGGGTGTGCGTGGCGCTCACCGTTGCCATCGTCGTACTCGTGCTGCTCAATCGGCGTCGGCTGCCGGCGCTGCGCGAGACGATCGATGCGGGCGCGAATGCATCGGTGCTGCCGGTGCTGAGCGTCGCCAGTCTGGTCGGCTATGGCGCGGTGATCGCCGCCCTACCCGCGTTCGCGCTGGTGCGCGAATGGGTGCTCGGCGTCGGCGGTGGTCCGCTCGTATCGCTCGCGGTCGCCACTAATCTGCTCGCGGGCTTGACCGGGTCGGCCTCCGGCGGTCTCACCATCGCGCTCGATGCGCTCGGCAGCACCTATCTGCAACTGGCCGCGCAATACGGCATCGACCCCGCGCTGCTGCATCGGGTCGCCGTGATTTCCTCCGGCACGCTCGACAGCCTGCCGCATAACGGCGCAGTGGTGACGCTGCTTGCGGTATGCGGCTCGACGCACCGCGAAAGCTATCGCGACATCGTGATCGTCGCGATTCTCGGCGCGCTTCTCGCGCTGGTGGTGGTAATCGTGCTGGGCTCGCTAGTCGGTTCGTTCTGAGCGTGCTTGGTGCCCAGGTCTCTTCCGGCTCGCTTCACGCCGCCGCGCGGGCCGCGTTCATCCGGCCGAACACGAACTGCCCCAGATACCAGACCAGCTCGGTATTCGCGAAGATCGCATCTTCGGTGACGGTCGACGGTTCGAGCTTCATTCGACGTAGCATCAGCTTGCCTTCGCGCGATGTCGTCCACGCGTGCATCAGTTCCTTGCGCGTCTTTGCATCGGCGGCATTGAAATGGTCACGGCCCTTGCGCGAATCCTCGTTCATGCGCGCGCGCACTTCTTCCTCGCGCGTCGCGATGCTGTGCGCCACGGTCTTTCTCGTTTCGGTCTTGACCGCCTGTTCCTGCGCTTCGTCGGCGAGCAGTTTGGCCTGCACGTCGACCATCGTGCGCTCGGCGTCCGAGATCTTCCAGTTGTCGCGTAGCGCACGCATCAGATAACCCGCGGGGCTCTTCTTGACCTGGCCGCGCTTGATCCTGAAACGCGTGTATTCGACGGCCTGCTGGATGCGTTCGTCGGTCCAGAGCTCGCGGTTCTCCGAAATCTCGCTGAACTGGTTGGTCGACAGCCCGAATTCGTCGGTGAGAATCTTGTACAGATGGCTCGCGTCCGCGAGGCTGGCGAGTACCGCGTCGGCCGTGTCCTTGCGCTTGAGCAGGAACCGGATGCGGTCGATTTTCTTCGACGTCGTCGATGCAGTGCGCGTCTCGTACGACAACTCGACGTCCGACACTTCGTTGATTTCGCGCACCGCTGGCTCGAGCCAATCGCGCTTGAAGTATTTGAAGATCGCGGCGTTCGCGCCCATTTTGCCGGGCCAGTTGCGCATTTCCTCGAGCTGGATCCAGTCCGTGCGTCCCGCTGGCACATGCGGCAAGACCTTGTCATAAATCGCACGCGCGAGACTGCGCGTGAACGCGGTGGAAATGCGCAAGCTCAGCCAGTGCGATTTCTGGGGATCGCGGATATGCGGCACCAGCCGCGGATGGACGTCGAAACGCATACGTCCGCGATGAAAACCGACCATACCGATCAGCTGGACTTGCACCCACAGATCGTCTTCATTGGGATCGCGGTTCGCAGGCGTATTCGTCACGCGGACCTTAGCGTTCTGCGCTTCGTCGGCGATCGTGCGCAAATGCTTGAGATTGCGGCTGTCATAACGCATCAGCCACTTGAAGTAGTTCAGCTCGACGTCGTACTGATCGCGCTGCTCGGTCTCCTGCGCGACGATGAAGTATGCGGCATCGAGAAAGCGCCGCGCCGGCAGCCCCATGTTGACAATTTCGGTGAAGAAATCGTTGCGCTGATAACCGATCTCGCGATTGGCCTCATTGATGCGCAGCCCCTGATCGAACATGTCTTCGAAGAGCGCGAGCGCCATCTGGCGTGACGTCGCTTTCGACCTGCCCTCTTCCGGATTGTCCGCGGCCAT